>NZ_JAJEKE010000014.1 GCF_024363565.1 Lutispora saccharofermentans
TAAAAACATGCAAAATATTATTATCATTGGCTTTGCCTTGTTTGCATCATTTTTCGGAGCAGGAAATTTGATATTTCCGCCATCAATTGGTATAATCGCCGGAAATCAGTGGTTAATAGCTTTGGCGGCATTTGTTCTATCAGGCATTATCCTACCTTTGTGTTCTTTTTTAGCAGTATCCAAGGCAGATGGTACAGAAGAAAGTATTGCAAAAGAATTAGGTCCCATATTCTCTAAAGTATTCGTGGGTATTATCATGCTTTGCGGCAGCATACTTATTGTAATACCGAGAACTGCAGCTACCACTTATGAAATTGGAATCACACCATTCTTACCAAATATTCCCCAATTCATTGTATCTCTAATCTATTTTGCAATTGTAGTATTTTTTTCAATAAATCAAAGCAGTGCCATTGACAAGATTGGGAAATATCTGACGCCTGTTCTAATTGTTATGATGGCAATTATAGTAATAAAAGGCATCATCACTCCTATTGGCACGCCTGCAGACTTGGGTGCGACCAATGTATTTAAAAATAGCTTTATTGCCGGATATCAGACTTTGGATGCAATTGGCGCCCTTGCTTTTTCCGGGGCTATTATCTCAGCCATAGAAGGAAAAGAATATGCAGATATAAAAGAACGGAGAAAAATTGCTTTCTCATGCGCCATGGTTGCAGGATTGGGGCTCTTAATTATATACGGCGGATTGCTCTATATTGGAGCTACCGGAACTGATTTGTTCCCGGCAGATGTGGAAAAAACCGCTTTGTTAACCGGATTAGTAAATAAATTGCTAGGCAATACAGGAACTACAATTCTCAGCCTTGCGGTTACATTCGCTTGTTTGACTACGGCAATCGGTGCCATGGCAGGAGCGGCCGGTTTCTTTGAAAGAGTAACAAATCATAGGATTAAATATAAGAAAATCGTCATCATCTCAGCGATTATAGGAGTTATCATTTCTTCATTAAAGGTTGAACAGATTGCAAACCTCGCGGGTCCGCTTCTCTCAATTATTTATCCCGTATTGATTGTTTTGATTATATTTGGCATGTTCAATCAATTCTTGCCAAAAACAAAAAAAGGGTTATATGCAGGTGCTGTTTATACAACTCTGATAATCAGCATTTTAGAAACCTTGCCTGCCTTTGGGATTAAGATAGGTACGGTTGGCAACCTTATCGCGAAACTTCCTTTAGCCTCCATTGGTTTTTCTTGGATAATTCCTGCTATAATAGGAGGTTTTGCCGGTTGGCTTTTATATAAAAATAAATGGGTAGAAAGCGCTGATTCAGAAGCATTTTAAGATAAGCCTCCACGAACATATTGCTTAGCGGCATTCAAGTGCACCTCCCGACATTAAGGCTTTGTAGCTATCCAGGTCGGGAGGTGCACTTGAACGTCTGGCATCATTGAAGGTTATTTTTTTCCTACTTTTGCATTGTCACTATATACAATTCTTCTTATGCTGTCTCAGAAAGATTATAAAGCCCTATTAAATCTTCTATCGTAAATCCCTTTTTATATAAGTTATAAATCTCTGAATTTCTATTCTTAATAAGCTCCTTTGTTCCGTTGACTTCTCCCCATCGGGCTCTCTCATTTTTCTTCTTGGGGATATATATTATTTCTCCTTGTATATATTTTTGCACCTCTTCTAATAATTCAATGGGAAGAATATCCTTTCCATTTTTGTAGACCAATGATGAAAACCTCCTCTTTTAATGACAAATCACTTCCATTTATTAATAATGTTTTCATCCTTACACCTCCTCAAATTTAAGATATAAAAATCCCGTGGAAGAATAACCATACCGCGGGATCATGAGCAATAAAAAACACGAGAACCTATCGTGCATGCCTGTTAAAGTCAGCTAAGTCCTTTATATTTGACATTTCAGGTGACGGTTATTTTTTTATGATTAGAAAAATGCAATGCAAAAAATCCGGATGCTCGGATGATTATATTAAAGAATTTTTCTAATCCTTATATGCCCCATTGAATTGGATGTCAATGCATGGCATCAGATCCATGACAGCATAGAATAAAGGGAGGCAGTAAAGCCTCCCCAAACTGAGTCTTTTGGGCTGATAGTTCCTCGCGCTAAGCGAGGCACCACCTAATCAAAAATAATTATAATAAATTAACCTCTTGTGCTAGGTTTTAATTTACCAAAGCTTTCGAATGAAAAACTCCAAATACCTATTCCAGTATGCAAGTTTGGAAGAGCTCATTTTCATAAGACATTTAAAGGGTTTGGCGCTGCTTATGGTAAATGTGCTTCCAAGAAGGAAACATACTTGGGGTATAAGCTGCACATGCTTGCAACTATAGATGGTTTCATAACTGATGCCGTAATCACTCCAGCAAACATAGATGACAGAACAGCAGCTTGGGATTTAACCAGTGTCTATAGCAAAATTCAATTCCCCAAAGTATTGAGGCAAACCATCTTTAGACTAAGGAGAAGGATTAAAACCAAGTTGTTGGCGTATAATCTTTGTTACTACATCAATAAGCTTATGGGTCGTGAGGTATATTCAAGAATCAAAGAGTTAGTATTTGGATAATCAATCCACATCAAAGTATCTTAGTTTGGCAGGGATACTATACCCTAATCAATTGGTATAATATTCGTTTCGATTAAATCAAATTAATTAGCACAAGAGGTTAATTTATATCAAAATTATAGTTATTAGACATACATATAAATTAACAGACTGGGAATTTTGATTCTTGGTCTGTTTTTGCTTTGTTTAAATCCAATTTTGACATTGCCGACATTGCAAAAGCTCGCAAGATTATAGTACAATGATAGAAAACATATGCGCAGGAGGAATTAAGATATGACAACTCAGCAGCGGCGCGCGCTTTTTATTAAAACCTTGGAGGAAGTGCCCATTTTTATGGTGCAGGGATCGGTTGGAGAACGCATTAAGCGCAATTTCACCCATCGTAATCCTCCAAAGCCACTGGGGCTGTCCGGGCTTTATTATACCGAAGACGGACACCGTGGACTGGATGCCGCATTTCATGATTATACCGGAATTGCCCAGAAATATGATGTGCCCATGATGCTGCATCCCTATTGCAAAGTAATCGACCGTGAGATAATCAAAGGGGCCTACTATGAAGACCGGAATATCACGGCCGATAACTTTAATCATTGCCGTTCCATTGTAGACGGTTATCCTTCCATCCGCGAAAAAATATTTATTGGCACCACTCTAGGCTTCTCAGGCGATCCTTACCTGCCGGAAACAGGGCTTCCGGAAGAGGAAGCGTACGCATTTCACTCCCGGACCGCAAAAGTGTTGGATTTGTTGGAGCACGACCACGCCCGTACCGGACTTACTCCCACTCTGCCCGAAGCTGCCGGCGCCGCCCGCGCGTTGAGCGAGACAACCATACCCTATTTCGTCAGTTTTCTGGTCCGTAAAGACGGTAAGCTCTTGGACGGCACCTGGTTGCATGATGCAATCGCATACATCGACAGTAAGACCGAGAAGTGGCCGCCTCTATTTTATCAGGTCAACTGCGTTCATCCACGCAACATGATCAAATGTCTGGATCAAACCCCAAACCGCACCGAGCTCGTCCGAACTCGTTTTCGAGGGTTAGAAGCTAATGGCTCAGATCTGAGCCCGGAGGAACTGGATAATGCCGCAGCGATTTATTCCAGCCCTGCCGAAGATTGGGCTGACGACATGATGCGGCTGTATCGGGATTACGGCCTAAAAATTCTGGGCGGTTGTTGCGGCACGGATCACAGCCATATGGAGCAGCTGGCCATGCGGGTTCGTGCTGTTTATGATATCGAACAGGCTTATACAGATGTGATTTCTGATACAAACCCACAATGAGAAGGTAACCAAGATCTTATTGAATGGCTGAAGTCATTCAATAAGTAAAAGTAGTATGAAAATGTAAAGTGATTAAACTAAAATTTGCTGTATTCCATTGGGTCTATGGTTTCACTTTACATTTTCATTTACTTTACATAAGAGGGAAAAACTTTATACGGGAGTGGAACAAGGAGGTGCATACGACAACTAGGCGGGTTCCGGATGAATTCTTTGAAAATGAAGAAGCCAGAGCCCTGCTGCTATTGCCAAACACCAGGTTTAGGATGAAACCTCTTGAAAATAGTAAGATGAAACCCGTATCTCCCTACTTTAACAGGGAGATACGGGTTTACTTACCACAATAACATATCACTTATTAATCTTTGGATTATCGGTCCTACCCATCAGATAATCAACAGACACATCAAAATAATCAGCCAGAGCTTCCAATTTCTCCAGGGTGGTAGTTCTTCTGCCTCGTTCAATATCACTGACAGCAGTGTAAGTAAGCCCAACAATTTCACCCAGCTCGGACTGCTTAATATTTTTCTTTATTCGCAATGCTTTTACACGCTCTCCGAAAATCTCTTTTGAAAACATAAACAAAAACCCCTTGTATACTCTTACGGAGTTTAAATCTAAATTGCTTTAAAAGCAAAAGAATAAAGGATCATTTATAAAGCTTTGGGTTATCAGTTCTACCTATTAGGTAATCAACGGATACTCCAAAATAGTCAGCCAGTGCAACAATCTTATCTATAGGAGTTGTTCTCCTACCTCTTTCAATATCCCCAATAGCACTGCTGTAAGAAAATCCAACGACTTTTGCGAGCTCAATCTGGCTAAGATTGCGGGCTATACGAAGCATTTTGACACGCTCAGAAAAAAGTTCTTTTGAAAACATACAGAAAATCCCCTGTATCCTGCAATAAGCAGCATGAAGTATAGCTAAATTTGCTTAATGCAGAATGTATTTTGAGAAGGCTTGTTAAACAAAAGTATATATTATTAAATTCTCAAGCTTGCTAAAAAGTCTTTTAATAATTTTATCTGCTCAGGATTAAAACCTCTTAGTGTTTCTACAATTTCTTTAAGTTCGGGGGTTAAAGGAGTACCGTTAGACTCCTCTGCAAGATCGGAAATTTTAACGTTAGTTGCAATAGAAATTTTGTGTATTATATCAAAAGTTGGCCTTTTTAGGCCTCGTTCTAATTCTGAAAGATAAGAAGTGGAAATATTGCACGCTTTAGCGAAATCTTTCTGTGTCATTTTCAGCTTTATTCTTAATTCTTTTATCTTAGATCCAATGTCCATAAAGAAAACTCCTTATAAGTCATAGTATTCCTAACAAAAGTTACAAAAGAAAGAAAAATCAAGATATACGCAGTATAGGGAAGAAAAATGGCTATAAGCATTCGCTATAGCGCGTATGAAATGTTGAGAAAATACATGCTATAGCATAAAATATTAACTGTGGTCAATTCTTCATTGTAACTATTTGTTAATAGCTTTTTACTATTTCTCAAAAATATTAAAGGCAGGTGATAATGAATTACAACAGTATAAAACCAATAACTTTAGCTCAGGGTTCTGGCACGCGCATTTTTTGGCCAAGACCCTGAGACAGCAACTCTAATTATTATAATACTATAGTGTATTAGGCAAATCAACAACTGAATTATCGAAGAATGAGAGAGTCATTAAAGAAGGGGGTCTGGAATATGAAAAAAATCAGTATGAAAAGACTTCTTAGTTTTTTACTGCTTTTAACTTTTATCACAAGTGCTGTAGCAACGGGATGCAGCAGTAAGCCCGCAAATTCAGCCAACTCAGCAGAGCCGACTGACAAGGAGGATAAAAAAGAAGATACGATAGTTATCAAGCTGGGACATCATCACAATGTTGATGGGGTTGTTGATCTTTATTGTAAAAAGTTTGCTGAGCTGGCCGACACCAAGAGCAATGGACGCATTAGAGTGGATGTATATCCCGGAGCTCAGCTAGGTCAAGAAAATGAAGCTGCAGAAGGGATACTGATGGGTACGCAGCAAATGAGCGGCGTCAGTACAACCGCATATAACAACCTGATCAAGGGCTTTGGTCTTGATATGCTCCCGTTCATGTTCGACAGCTATGAGTCCATTATGAAGGTTTTTACCGATTCGCCGGTAGGAGAGGAGCTTGAAAGCCGTTTCTTGAAGCAAAACGGCAGAATACTGGGATGGATAGCCTTAGGCGGCAGGCATATGATTTTTACTGATAAAGATATCAAATCAGTCAGTCAGATGAAAGGAATGAAGATGCGCTCACCGGAAAGCGACCTCTTTGTCGGCATGTTTAATGCCTTAGGATGCCGTCCTACACCCATTACCTGGGGAGAGACCTATACCGCCTTGCAGACAAATGTTGTAGACGGTATGGAAAGTCCTACTACGAGCATGAAGGATATGAAGTTCTATGAAGTGGCGAAATATTGCCTTTTGACGAATCATATGTGGGGCACATTCAATCTTGTCATCAATGAAGGATTCTTTCAAAGCCTGCCTCAAGACATTCAGCAGATTATTATAGATTCGGGCAAAGAAGCAAGCGTATACGCCAATAAGGTATCCCAAGAGGAAGAAAAGAAATCCATAGACTTCCTGAAAGAAAAGGGAATGGTATTTCATGAGCTGCCCGAGGAAGACGCGGTGATAATGAGAGCTTCCATAGAGCCTGTAATAGATAAATGGGGTAAAGAACACGGGGCTGTGGAATTGATCAAAATGCTGCGGGAAGAGGTTAAAAAATAAAGCTTTTCAAAGGAGGTATGATTTTGGAAAAGTTTTTTAAACTATATGACTCCTGGATTGAAAAGGCAATTGCTGTTCTGATGGGCTTCTTGATAATCAGCCTTTTTGCTCAGGTAATATCACGTTATGCATTTAATTTCCCTATTATGTGGACCGATGAGATAGGAAGATATACATTTATATGGATCGTTTACCTGGGGTCTGCCGCAGCATTTAAAAATAAAAGTCATTTGATTGTGGATGTATTCACCCCAAAAATGCCTCATAAACTACAAATCCGCCTTAATCGTTTTTTCCATGCCGTGATAATCCTATTTCTATTCCTAGTGTTTAAGTATGGTCTCCAATATACCATAAATAATATGGGCAATCCGGCATACAGCACGAACGTCATCAGCCTGGGCATAGCATATGCTTCCGTCCCGGTGGGAGCGTTATTGATGATAATAAATATCCTGCGTGCGATATCCGAAGATATGAAAACGGAAGGAAAGGAGTGAAATTACAATGATAGCGTTAATGATAATATCTTTTATCCTTTTGCTTTTACTTGGTATGCCTGTAGCTTTTGCCATGGCTATATCCGGTACATTGGCTCTGTTTGGACTCAGTAATGTATCCTGGATACTTGTGCCCCAGAGGATGTTTCTGGCATTGAACAGCTTTCCTTTCCTGGCCATACCTTTGTTTATACTGGCAGGTGAGCTTATGAACACAGGCGGCATCACACGCCGCATCGTCAGATTCGCTGACTCGCTGCTTCGCCAATTCCGCGGAGGATTAGCCTATGTAAATGTGCTGACAAATATAATAATGGCGGGCTTTTCCGGCTCTGCAACGGCTGATGCTGTTGCCATAGGCTCCATAATGATCCCAGCGATGGTGGATGATGGATACCCTCCCGGATTTTCGGCAGGACTAACCGCATCCGCATCCTGTATAGGGCCCATCATACCGCCGAGCATAACCATGGTGATGTATGGTGCCATAACAGGGGTATCCATAGGCTCTATGTTTCTCGGAGGCTTCATACCCGGACTTTTAATAGGGCTTGGTTTGATGGCATTGGTGTGGTTCTACGCCAGAAAGTATGATTTCAAAAGAAGCGAAAGGGCGTCATTATCGGAAATATTATCGTCACTAAAAGATGCGATATGGGCTTTGATAGCTCCGGTTATAATCCTTTTCGGAATTATGTCGGGAGTCATAACCGCGACGGAAGCAGGGGTGATTGCCGTTATATACGCATTGGTAGTCGGTCTTTTCATATATAAAGAGATAAATATAAAGCAAATTCCCGCGATACTGGCCAAAGCAGGCATGAGCACCGCAGTGCCGTCGATCATTATTAGCTGTTCCGCTATTTTCGGATGGATACTTGCACGGGAGAACTTTGCAGTTGCCGTCATCGATATATTCATGAGCATATCAACAAACCCTCATGTGGTGTACTTCATGATAATTCTGATGCTCTTCCTGATAGGATTGTTTGTGGACGGCAGTGTAGCCATTATCGTATTCTCCCCCATACTATTTCCTATCGGAAATCAGATGGGCTTTGATCCAATCCACTTTGCATTGGTCATAATAATTACCATACTGATAGGTACCGTCACTCCGCCTGTGGGATTGCAGCTTTATATCGCATCCTCCATTGCCAAGCTGCCTATCAGCAAGGTTACCATATGGCCCTTTGTGGCTGTAATGGTAGCAGTTTTGTTCCTCATCACTTATGTTCCGTCATTGGTCACGTACATTCCCCATCTTGTTTTCGGAGTTTAGGATTATTAAAATAAAAAATTATAAGGAGAGAGAAGAATGGATAAAAAAATTTTAGAAAAGAGAGCAGAGCGTCTGAGAGAGCTTATGATCCATGAGGATATGGATGTACTGGTAGCAATATCTCCCGAGAACGTGCTGTATTCAACGGGAGCGTACATAATAACCCAGAGAAGCCTGAGAGACAGGCTTGAGATAAGCATAATCCCCAAGGATGGAGATGCTGTATTCGTAGTGTGCGGCATTGAGGAAAGCCTGGCAAGGGATGAAAGCTGGATCGAGGATATCAGGCCCTATGTGGAATTCAAGCAATCTCCGATAAAATTTCTAGCAGATGTGCTGGCGGAAAAAGGCCTGGACAGAAAGAAGGTAGGCATTGAGCTTCACTACCTGAGCAGCACATTTTATAAGGAATTGATAGGGTATCTGCCAAATACTAAGTTTCACGAGTGCAGAGGTATATTTGACAAGGTTCGCATGATAAAGGAACCCCAGGAGATAGAGCTCCTTGCCCAGGCAGCAAAGGCCAGCAGGAAGGCTGTAGATGCTGCTTTCCTTACCGCCAGGCCCAAAGATACGGAAAGGCATCTTTCCACTGAGATTATGACCAATCTTATGAAGCAAGGGCTGGACTGGTCATTTATGGTGCTGGGAACAGGCAGAAGGACCATGCTTACCCATTCTACACCTTCAAATATACCGATGGAGCCTGGAGATATCATCAGGGTGGATTTTGGAGGTATACTATCCGGGTACCAATCAGACCTGGCACGTACTGCCGTCATAGGGAAACCGTCGACTGTACAGGCTGACACCTTTAAGAAGCTGGCTAATATCCAAAGAGAAGTAATAGAGAGCATGGAGATAGGCGTGAGGTTTTGTGATGTGTACAACAAATGTAAGGAGCTGTTCGAAAAGAACCATCTTCCCTTTTCTATGCCTCATATAGGCCATGGCCTTGGGGTGGATTTGCACGAGCATCCTATAATAAATCCTCTGAATGAGGAAGAGCTCCAAGAGAATATGATCATAAATGTTGAGCCTCTTGTTATATATGGAGGGTATGCATATCATATAGAAGATTTGATACAGATCACGCCAAATGGTCCCAAGATTCTTACAGAATCTGAAATGAGTGAAGAGATACCTGTAATTTCATAGGAGGTTTAAGTATGAGCATAAGGTATATTGCTGCTGAATCCGTTCCTTCCAGTCCATTGTTTTCACAAGGGATTATTGCCGGTCAATTCCTGTTTACCTCAGGACAGCTCGGCTTGAACAGGTCAAACGATGAGATGGAAAATTTGACCTTTGAAGATGAATTTGCACAGGCTCTGGAGAATATAAGAGCGATACTCAAATCAGAAATGCTTGATTTGGATAATGTAATCAAGGTAACAATTTATATTACTGACATAGGCCAATTTGATAGTCTGAACGATATTTATCTCAGGTATTTTCCAAAGCATAAGCCGGCCAGATCATGCATAGTGGTAAATTCTTTAGCGAAAGGTGCCAGGGTGGAGATCGAAGCAGTGGCATTTAGCGACAAGATGTAGAGAGTTTATAAAAATGAAGAAATACAGATATATTTATATCTTCACTGAAAAATAAAGTTTTTCAAGGAGCAGGAAAGTCGGAGTAAAACCCGATGGAACTGCTCTTTTTAATCCATATCAAGTGCTAAACTATTATTGATGTCATAACACATGCTAAACCATGACGAGAATTGAAAGTTTTATCCTGCTGCATACTTTTTAGAGAACTATCAATATGGTTATGCGTCTAGTAAAATAAGGTGTATAATTAAAGAAGGTATATCTTGAAGCTTGTGAGAATGTATAGGTGTTATACACAATCAATAGACAATATGGTAAAGATAACAGATGAAAAATGGATGTTAGGGGGCAGCGTTAGTGGTATTTTCCAGCTTATTTTTTCTTTGCGTTTTTTTGCCTATTAGTTTAGGTATTTATTATATTATAAAGAACAGAACCTACCGAAACTGTATATTAATTCTTACTTCATTATTGTTTTATGCGTGGGGTGAGCCTATATGGGTCACTATCCTGATTTTTTTGACATTCCTGAATTGCTTCATAGGGCTGGCAGCGGAGAAAAATAGGGAGAACCGGAAGGGCAAGATATCAGTTGCCATATCAGTGACCACATCTCTCCTGATTTTGATCTTTTTCAAATACTCAGGTTTCATTATAGATAATGTAAATGGTATTTTTGGTACAAGCCTTCATATGGTGAAAATTAACCTTCCCATAGGTATATCCTTTTATACCTTTCAAATTATTTCATATGTAATTGATGTTTATAAAGGAGAAGTAGATGCACAAAAATCTCCTTTCAAACTGCTGCTTTACGTTTCATTGTTTCCTCAGCTTATTGCGGGACCCATTGTGCGGTATAAAGACATTGCGGAAGATATTGATAATAGGGTTGAGACAGCAGCGGGGTTTAATTATGGAGTAAGCCGTTTCATAATGGGTCTTGGGAAGAAGGTAATCATAGCCAATACTGCCGGAAAGACTGCAGAAGCCTTCATGGGAACAGACTATACAAGACTCCCCGTACTAGGGGCTTGGTTCGGCATATTGCTTTTTGCTATTCAAATTTATTTTGATTTTTCCGGTTATTCGGATATGGCAATAGGACTGGGCAAAATGTTTGGATTCACATATAAGGAAAATTTCAATTATCCTTACATATCAAGATCAGTGACTGAATTTTGGCGGAGATGGCACATTTCACTAAGCAGCTTTTTCAGGGATTATCTTTACATACCTTTAGGCGGAAATAGAAGGCATAAGCTTAGAAATCTATTTATTGTTTGGCTGTTAACGGGATTTTGGCACGGAGCCAGTTGGAATTTTATCATCTGGGGATTGTACTATTTTATTTTGCTATTTATCGAAAAATTATTTCTTAATAAGCTGCTTGGAAAAATACCGGCAATTTTTTCAGCAATATATCTGTGGATTGCAGTGCTGGTGGGGTGGGTATTCTTTTATCATACCGATTTAAGCCAGGCTGTGCATTTTATTGGAATCATGTTCGGTGCAAACAATGCACCTATTTCCACACCGGAAGTAAGTATTTGTTTACGGAACAATGCTGTATTTCTTGTTATTGCCTTTATTGGATGTACACCTGCGCTGAAGTTGCTCTATCAAAGAGTTAACTCATTTGTTCAAAATGCCAAAGGTATTCTGGTTTTAGAATCCTTTGTAAAGCCGATTTTTAATGTATGTGTATTGATACTGTCCATTATTTTTTTGGTGGGACAATCATACAACCCATTTTTATATTTTAGGTTTTAATGAATACATTAAGATTATTTGATGTTTTGAGAATAATTGACATAATTTTGTGGAGGAGAATATATGAAAAGGTTCAAAATTGACACAATACTGTTTATAATAATAATTTCAATTTTGGGCATATCAAATCTGCTTAATTTTGATAAGCCTTCGATTTCCAAACTGGAAAACAGAGCTCTTAAGCGTAAGCCCCAGTTTTCATTGGCAGAACTGTTTAGAGGCAGCTATTTGAAGGATTTTGAGGAATATTACAGCGATACTTTTATCCTAAGGGACAACCTGTTAAAGATTAACAGAGACCTGCGATATGCCATAGAATTCCTAGGTTCGGATATTTCCTTGGTAACTGCCTACGAGGATATTCAGATGCCTGAGGAGAAGGATGATGAATATAAAGTGAGTGCAGCAGAAAATGCAGAACTCTTACATCCCGAAACTGCACAATCTATAACTGATGGTAAGAGCACTCCTTCACAAACAGAATCGTCAATTCCAAAACCAAAAGCTGAGGAAGAATTAAAGAAAGATTTCGGGGACGGGAAAGATGTTGGCTATTGGTTGGTAGTGGACGGTAAGGCTGTTCAACTGTTTAAGTTCAATAAAGAAAATTTTGAATACTATTCCCAGGTTCTTAATAAATTCAGCGAGAAGCTGGGAAGCAATGTGAAGATATATTCAATGATACCTCCAACTGCGGCGAATTTTATGATACTAAAAAGATACAAGGGGATTACTGATTCACAAAATGATGCCCTTGCTTTTTTGAAAAGCAAGCTAGATGAGAATATTTCTTTTGTAAATGTTTATGATCCGCTTAACGAGCATAAGGAAGAGTATATATACTTTAGGACTGATCATCACTGGACAGCTCTTGGAGCATATTATGCTTATGCTTCCCTAATGAAAACTATGGGAGAAGAACCTGTAGCTTTGGAACAGTATGAGACAATAAATCTGGGTGACTATCTGGGAAGCTCATATACAAAGACATTGGACAAGAGTCTTGAAAAAAATCCGGATAATGTGGTAGCCTACAAGCCTTTTACTGATAATGAATACTTTATGTATTCCGGAACTGATGAGAAAAAAGCAGATATTATCGATATGAAATATGCCGATGACATAAAAAATAAGTATTTAGCATTTATGAGTACAGGGGGAGCTACCTGGAGCGTAGTTAAAACTGATGTCAACAACGGGAAAAAGATAATGGTGGTGAAGGATTCATTTGGCAATGTCTTGATACCGTTCCTGCTTCCCCACTATGAGGAGATTTATGTTGTAGATGCGAGATTTTATAGTAAAAGCGTAACGGGTAAAAATATAGTGCAGTTTATAGAGGACAAAGGAATAAATGAGTTATTGTTCGTTATTTATATGGAAGATGTGAATTGGCATAAGTTTATGCAAGGTGTAGAAAATCTTCTGGGCAGTTAGATTCATTAAATTCAATAGGTGTCAGGTACAAAGGCTTTTAGGTCACACAAATAAATAAGTGCAATAACCTAATAAGATCGGTATCCGGCACCTCAAATAAAGTAAAGAGAGGAGATATAGCGTGAAAAAATTAATAATGGCCTTTATGCTTATACTTCTTGTATTGGGTGGTATGATTCCAGAAATAAATGCTTATGCTGACTATGATACAAAAATTACTCAAATAGATGGGAAATATACTATTTCGATAAACTATATTTTTGATAAGCTGGGAGCCAAAGTAAGCTTGGAAAACAGTACTTATACCATTACAAAAGGGAAAAACATAATAATACTTAATGTTGGAAGCAATTATGCGATTGTAAATCAAGAAGAGGTTGAAATGGATATACCTGTGACTTACTCTGAAGTTTCAATGAAATTTATTGAGAAGTATGATACTTTGTTCGGCAATAATGTTATTTGGGATGAGAAATCTCATATGGTAAGCATAATGAAAACGGAGGCACCGGTAAAATCAAACGTATCCTTTGGTATGGTAACTGATATAGGAGGGCTTGGAGATAAATACTACAACGACTGGGCATGGAGCGGACTAATAAAGGCAGGTAAAGAACTTGGATCAGAACCTTTGGTCATACAGTCAAGAAGTCAGGAAGACTACCTGATAAATATGATCAAGATGACAAGAAAAGCTGACCTTACAATAGGAATTGGGTTTCTTATGGAAAACGCAATGAAAGCAGCTGCTAATTTGTATCAGGATAAAAAGTTCGGCATTATTGATACAGTAATCGATGCGCCTAATGTAATGTCTATAACATATAAAGAGAATGAGGGATCTTTCTTAGTGGGCGTTATTGCCGGGATGACAACAAAAACAAATACTGTAGGGTTCATAGGCGGGATGGATATTCCTATCATAAAGGAGTATGAGATAGGCTTTAGAGCCGGAGTTGCATCTGTAAATCCGGATGCTAAGGTGCTTATAAGCTATACAGGTGATTTTGCTAATCCTGAGTTAGGCTGGGAAGCCGCACTTTCTCAGCATAATCAAAAGGCTGATGTTATATATCACGCTTCAGGTGCCTGTGGGATAGGGATTATTTGGGCTGCAGACCAATACGACTTCTGGGCCATAGGAATGGACAGCGACCAGGCAATTTTTTCTGAGAAAAATAAGGTCCTCTGCTCCATGGTAAAGAGGGTAGATGTTGCAACTCATTATTTAGCAAGATCTTTAGCAGAAGGTACTTTTAGAGGCGGATATGAGAAATGCATGGGATTATTGGAGGATGGAGTAGGCTATAGCGACTATGGTAGAAATGTATCCGACAAAGCTGCTGAAGTTGCTGAGAAATATAAAGTGAAAATAATTAAAGGGGAAATTATTGTTCCATCAACTGAAGAAGAGTTGAGCACTTTTAAACCGGTTAAGTTGAAATAGACATTACGCAAAAACATGATGTACCGGGAGCGTAAGTGGTACGGAAACCTCTGAAAAGCAAACGGCAAAGAATCGCTAGAATATTAAAGTAAAGGTTATTAAACGTATAAGCTAGAGACTATAAATAATTTTATTAATTATATGATATAATTTGGGCAAATGTTTCCTCTTTATCCATTAAGCGCGAGGGTATAAAATTATAGTGAGGTAAGATATGGAAAGTAAAAGGATCGGAAAAACAGACGAATCTGGGAAAAAGCTGATAATTAAAATGTTAGGCAGTCAAAAAACTCATGGATTTGATATTGATAGTATTTATTACTTAGACGGAAAGTGGCGAATTATAGAACTATTAAAATGTGATACTGTGGAGCCTTATAAAAGCCATCCATTTAGGTATCCCAAAAACTGGCAGAAATTTGCTTCGCTATTTGAAATAACGAATGCTTTAAAGGGAGAATTATGGTTGGTTAACTATTCTACAGTTCCTGAATGGGAGAATGAGGTTCGATTATTAATAGTCGAAGATATGTATTATGATAAAATTAAAGAATATTTAAAAAAACCTAAAGTCTATGGTGCCCCAGAATATCTGGAGTATCTAAAAATTAAAAAAGATAGCCTCATGACCTATGATGAGTTTTCAGATTTTTTTAGGGAAGTAAACAATAAGGCTACAGCACTTTGGCTAGACAAAATTAAATAGTATAAGTATTATTTGTCAGATCAAAAGCTGTGACAGGAAACAATCCATAGTTTGGAGATGCATCAGATATTAAGGAAACAATAGAAGTTGGCTAAAGAAAGCGAAAAGCAATACAATCGGCAAGTGACATCTATGGGAGTTAGAAAAGTTAAGGAGGAACTTGACGATTATCTGAGATAGACGGAGGTGCAATCATGGAGAGAATGAGAATGGAGAGTACAGATATTACAAAGAAAAATATTGAAAGAATAGAAGCCTTATTTCCTAATGTAATAACCGAAATGAAAGATGATAACGGAAACATTAAGAAAGGTATAAACTTTGAACTATTAAAGCAGGAGCTTTCTGGAGAAGTTGTTGACGGAGAGGAATGCTATAACTTTACCTGGGTTGGTAAAAATGCAGCTATTATAGAAGGAAATACTCCTATTCGAAAAACTCTGCGCCCTTGTATTGAAGAAAGTAGAAATTGGGAGACTACAGGTAATTTATACATTGAGGGAGATAACCTTGATGTTTTGAAACTGTTGCAGGAGAGCTACCTAAGCAGCATAAAGGCGATATACATAGATCCACCTTATAATACAGGGAAAGATTTTATTTATAAGGATAATTTTAAAATAGATCTTGATGATTATATTGAGCAAATCGGTGCTTACGACGATAAGGACAACAGGCTGTTTCAAAACACTGAAACAAACGGAAGATTTCATAGCGACTGGTGCAGCATGATATATCCCCGCATTAGATTAGCGCACAGGCTGCTTAAAGAAGATGGAGTTATTTTCATAAGTATCAGTGATGCCGAGGTAGATAATCTAAAAAAAATCTGCAATGAGGTTTTTGGTGAACAAAATTTCCTGGCAGATATTATATGGAACTCAACTAAGTCAGTTACAAATACAGCAATAATTTCTGTTTCACATACACATAACCTGGTTTATTTTAAATCAATGGACTATTATGTGAAAAATAGAGAGAAGTTTAGATTGCCAGAAGAAGGAGAAGGCTTTTCCAATCCCGATAATGACCCACGCGGACCATGGAAAGCAGACCCATTTCAAGTAGGGGGGTGGAGACCTAATCAGCAATATGAAATTATGAATCCTAATACGGGTGTTGTTTATAAGCCTAATGCTAATTGTAGTTGGAAAAATGACTATAATAAGTTCCAGGAATTGATGAAGGATAACAGGATTGTGTTTGGCAAAACCGGCGACGGTGGTCCGCAGAGAAAGCGTTTCATTTGGGAGGCAGAGGGAAGAGGAAAAGTTACAAAAACCATATGGGATGATATAGAAACTACAACAAATGGCACGCAATTACTTAAAAAAATGTTTGATGGCATTAGCATGTTTGATAACCCAAAGCCTGTTGAACTATTGAAAAGGATTTTGCAGTTATCAACATCTCAGCAAGGAAATGATATTGTTCTGGACTTCTTTTCCGGCTCGGCAACCACTGCTCATGCGGTTATGCAATTAAATGCAGAAGATGGGGGGAATCGCAGGTTCATTATGGTTCAGTTACAAGAACCATGCGGTAAAGAAACTGAAGCGTATAAAGCAGGGTATAAGAATATTTGTGAAATTGGCAAAGAACGAATCCGCCGAGCGGGAGAAGGAATAAAAGCCGAAATTGAAGAGAAAAATGCTCGATTAAAGATTGGCGGAGAGGTTAAAGCAGTGCCTGATATTGGTTTTAGAGTCTTGAAGGTAGATAGTACTAATATGAAGGATGTATATTATGCCGCCAATGAATATAGCCAGTTCTTGCTTGAAAAATTGGAGTCTAATATAAAAGAAGATAGGTCGGATTTAGATCTTCTATATGGTGTACTTCTTGATTGGGGTTTACCATTATCACTAAAGCACAGAATTGAAGAGATAGAAGGAATTTCAGTCCACACCGTTGACGAAGGAGCCATGATCGCATGCTTTGCTGAGAGGATCTCCGAGAATGTTGTCCGTGAGATTGCAAAACGCCGGCCCCTCCGTGTAGTATTCAGAGATAGCAGCTTTATTAGCAGCCCGGCTAAAATCAATGTAGAAGAAATATTTAAGCTTTTAGCTCCAAATACAACGGTGAAGGTAATTTAGGTGGTGGGTGAAATGAAGCTAAAATTTAAGCATCAGAAATTTCAGGCAGATGCAGCAGCTGCAGTGTGTGATGTATTTGCCGGTCAGCCTAATATTGTGTCGACTTATATCATTGATAAAGGCGCGATGAACGGGGCAGAGCAACAATCCTTTTTCGATGAAGAAGAACTCACAGGCTATAGCAACAAGAAGATTCTGATCTCTGATGATGTCATTAAAGCCAATCTTCAGAGGGTCCAAAGGCAAAATCATATCGAGCCTTCTTCCAAGCTGGAAGGTAAGTATAATCTGAGCGTCGAGATGGAAACCGGTGTAGGAAAAACCTATACTTATATCAAGACCATGTTTGAACTGAACAGACATTATGGCTGGAGTAAGTTCATTGTAATAGTCCCTTCTGTCGCAATCAGGGAGGGTGTGTTTAAGTCTTTTGAGATTACCAAAGATCACTTTGCTGAAGAATACAGCAAAAAGATTCGTTATTTCATATATAATTCTCAGGACCTCACTAAAATAGATCAATTTGCGAATGATAGCGGGATCAATGTAATGATTATAAACTCCCAGGCCTTCAACTCCCGGGGAAAAGATGCCAGACGTATTTATATGAAGCTAGACAGTTTTCGCTCACGAAGACCTATTGATATCATTGCTGCAATGAACCCTATTTTGATTATTGATGAGCCGCAGTCGGTAGAGGGTGCCGCAACGAAAGAGAGACTCAAGGAATTCAACCCTCTCATGACCTTGCGTTATTCCGCCACTCATAAAAAGGATTCAATATATAATCTTGTATACAGACTGGATGCTCTGGAGGCCTATAACAAAAAACTGGTAAAAAAAATAGCCGTAAAAGGAATTTCAATAATAGGAACTACAGCAACAGAAAGCTATCTATACCTGGAAAAAATCAATTTGTCCAGCGATAAGCCGCCAACTGCCAGTCTGGAATTTGAGATAAAAGGGAGAAACGGTATAAGAAAATCAACTAGAATCGTCAGAGAAGGATATAACCTTTTTGAGCAGTCCGGTGGTCTTGATGAATACAAGGGTTATACTGTTTCCCGTATCAACGGATTGACTAATACGGTTGAGCTTAGCAACGGAGTCGTGATTTCTTCAGGAGATGTAATAGGTCTGGTCAATGAAGAGCATATACGCCGCATTCAGATAAGGGAGACTGTTAAATCCCATTTGGAACGGGAGCGTCAGCTTTTTTATGATGGTATCAAGGTATTGTCTCTCTTCTTTATAGATGAAGTTGCTAAATACAAGCAATATGATGAGTCGGGAAATGCCTTCAACGGAGAATATGCAAATATTTTTGAAGAAGAGTATCAAACAGCTCTTAACGAATTGCAGATGGTCTTCGGTGAAGATGACTACCTAAAATACCTAAATGGGATAAAGCCTGATAAGACACATGCAGGTTATTTTTCTATCGATAAAAAAAGTAATCGTATAACCAATAGTAAAATAGGAGATAAAAAAGAATATACTTCTGATGATGCGGATGCATATGACTTGATCATGAAGGATAAAGAGCGGTTATTAGATAGAAGAGAACCCGTGCGGTTTATTTTCTCTCACTCAGCTTTAAGAGAAGGATGGGATAATCCTAACGTATTTCAAATATGTACCCTAAAACAGAGTGGATCAGATGTTAGGAAACGTCAGGAGGTAGGCCGAGGGCTTCGCTTATGTGTCAATAATAACGGTGAAAGAATGGATACAAATGTGCTTGGTGGGGACGTGCATAATATAAATGTTCTAACTGTTATTGCAAATGAGAGCTATGATAGCTTTGCAAAACGTCTTCAATCTGAGATAGCAGAGGTTGTTGCAGATAGACCTAAAGAAGTTACAGCGGAGCTTTTTGAAAATAAAGTAATAAGAGATGCTAATGGATTTAACGAGCAAGTAATCGACTATAAGCTTGCCAATAAGCTTATAAACAGCCTTATTAGAAACGGATATATCAGTGACGATAATATTTTGACGGAAAAATACAATGATGATATTAAGTCAGGCATATTGCATATTGCTGAGGAACTTGCTCCGTATAAGAAAGACATTATAAATATCCTTGATACAATTTACAATCCATTAGAAATGGCGCCCGAGGACGCTAGAAGCAATAATATAGAATTGAAGGTCAATGATTCAAAACTTCAAATGAAAGAGTTTAGAGCCCTTTGGAATAAAATAAACGCCAAGTCAGCTTATGTTGTCGATTTTGACACTGATGAATTAATTCGAAAGTCAGTTAGAGCTTTGGATAAAGAATTGAGAGTGTCTCAGGTTTTTTTTAAGATTGAACATGGCGAAATGAACATCATTAAATCTAAAGGAACGCTGCAAAGCGGTGAGGCTTTTGCAAAGGTGGCTGGTAGTACAGGCAAGATAAACTCTGTCATAAATACGAGTGTAAAATATGACTTAATTGGAAAGATTGTCGAGGGAACTGGCTTAACAAGAAATACCGTAAGCACTATATTAAGAAGCATAGAGAAGGTAACTTTTGAGCAATTTCATCGTAATCCGGAAGAATTTATTGTTAGAGCCACTAATTTGATCAATGAGCAAAAAGCAACGGTCATTATTGAACATATTACCTACAATAAGCTTGAAGATGTTTACTCAACAGACCTCTTTACAGCTCCAACACTAAAAGGCAGGCTTGGTGTAAATGCAATTAAAGTAGAAAGACATATTTATGACCACATTATTTATGATTCAAAAAATGAAAAGAAATTTGCGGAAGAGTTGGATAAATGTGATGAAGTAGCGGTTTATGTAAAGTTACCAAGAGGATTTTATATTAATACTCCTGTAGGCAAATATAATCCTGATTGGGCAATAGCCTTCCATGAAGAAAAAGTTAAACACATCTATTTTGTTGCAGAGACAAAGGGAGATCTATCTTCAATGCAGCTGCGAAAAGTTGAAGAACTAAAGATTCATTGTGCAAGAGAGCATTTTAAGAAGATCAGTAGTGATACAGTTAAATATGAAGTTGTAGACAGCTATGATGCTTTACTGAATGAAGTTATGAAATAATAAACTTGCTATAATGATAAGTGTAGAATTGTATACTGTGTATATGAGATTTTTGGCATATCAAGCAATGACCTCTTATCATCTCATTACTTGATATGCCTGAGTTTGTTTAGTCATGTCCAACTTGATACTCCAGATTCTACAAAAGCCTGTGAAACAAATCTGTAAAAAGGAGCGTATAAAATTTACAGACTCTCAAAATAAGAATCCCAGCTCATTTCCCCGCTTTTGCATTGTCACTATATACAATCCTTCTTATGCTGTCCTCAGAAAGATTATAAAGCTTTACCAAATCTTTTATCTTGAATCCCTTTTTATATAAGTTATAAATCTCTGAATTTCTATCCTTAATAATTTTCCTTGTTCCGTTGACTTCTCCCCATCGGGCTCTCTCGTTTTTCTTCTTGGGGATATATATTGTTTCTCCTTGTATATATTTTTGCACCTCTTCTAATAATTCAATGGGAAGAATATCCTTTCCATTTTTGTAGATCAATGATGAAAACCTCCTCTTTTAATGACAAATCACTTCCATTTATTAATAATGTTTTCATCCTTACACCTCCTCAAATTTAAGATATAAAAATCCCGTGGAAGAATAACCATACCACGGGATCATGAGCAATAAAAAACACGATAACCTATCGTGCGTGCCTGTTAAAGTCAGCTAAGACTTTTATATTTGATATTTCAGGTGACGGTTATTTTTTTATGATTAGAAAAATGCAATGCAAAAAATCCGAATGCTCGGATGAACATATCAAAGAATTTTTCTAATCCCTATTCAGTTATAGATACAATACCTCACTTAGAGTTATATCAATTTTCATATGAAAAACACTCCTTTCACCTGGAATTAACATAAATGTTAATAATATTATATGCTCCGTTGAATTGGATGTCAATGCATGACATCCGGTCCATCGAAGCATAGAATAAAGGGAGGCAGTAACGCCTCCCCAAGCTAAGTCTTTCGACTGATAGTTCCTCGCGCTAAGCGAGGCACCACCTATACTTTCCAATCACATTGACCATCTCCTTTCATCGGAATTGCCGGCTGATTATATTATGGCTTATGCTATGCTCATAATCAATATCAAGAATAATTATAATAATTTATTCATACACAAGTTCAAAATTTATCTGGCGATCTGCTTATTCTTCTTATCATTGGATATGATGATGATCATTCTTATGATCATGATAGCCAGAACAATGAAACCAAGGTAACCGTTGATAACATATATATAATTCATAAGGACATTGAAGGGAACATATAGAGCAATGAGCAGGCCAATAACAGCCAGAACCGCTGTCAGGATTCTGAATTTGCTGGTGCCTTCAGTTGCGAAACGTGAGGATGCAGTCCACAGCAGCGGGCAAGCAGTAGTGTAAATAGCTGCAAAGATCAAGATACCAAAGATATATGCCAGGGGAGCCCACAATTCGGAAGCCAGATATAAGTTGGGAATCTGAAGTGAGCCGACAGCATCGATCTTTGCCAGGATAGCGAAACCAATGATGCTATTTACAACAACCAGTACGATAGACGAAAGAATATTTGCCTTCATCAGAGTTTTAAAGTCTTCCTTTATGCCCAGGGCAGTTGTAAAGCCGGCTAACCACAGTATGCAGAAACCGCCGTTAGAGGCGCCGGACAGGAACCAATTTGCACCTGCCTTAGTAACTGCCAGAGAACCGGAATCGATGGCTGCTATATTAGCAGGGATTCTGCCGGCATTCATGATGAGGCTGACAGAGGACATAATAAAAATCATTGTAACCAAGGTGGGACCGATCTTACCGATGATATCAACGATGGAGTTAAGGCCGAATGCTACAGTGGTACCAGCTAAAACAACGATTAGAATAGCACCAACGATCAGCGGGAAACCATACTGCTGCTGCAGAGTGGAAGCTGCTCCTGATACCATTACCACATAGGACATATAGCAAAAGAATACGGTAAACAGGTCAAATGCTCTGCCTGCAATAGGGCCGCAGTAGAAGTTGAACACTTCGCTGCCCTTAGTGATATCACCTTTCTTACCTGCATATGCAAAACCGTAGTTGGCAATGATCAAAATTATTGCAATGGTAATTGCTGTGCCGATTACTTTAAAGCCATAGGGAGAATAATACTGCATGATTTCTTGACCGGTAGCAACGCCAGAGCCGATTAAGAATGCGAGAAATGCGCCTGCTAAAGTTATAATTTTAACAAAGTTTTCCATAATAAACCTCCTATGATATCTTTATTTTTCACGATATTTGAAAAATTACATAGCAGAGTTTCCAAATATCTCTTCCAGACTGTTTTTCATTATTAAGAATGCTGCATCCTCATCCACTTCGCGAAGAAGTCCCCCGGCAAATAACACATAGTCCTTGTCCAGATAAAACTTTGCTTCTTCGGGCAATAAGATATCCGGTTCCTTGCATTTTGTACGAAGCACCTGGGAAAGAATGCGGTGTCTGTCCTTGCCAAAAATTATAGGACCTCCTGTACCGATAACGGCTCTGATATTTGAAAGGTTTTTGCCATGCTGAACAGCCTTTACTCCGGCGGAAGAAATATGTTCGATCCAGCCCGCATGCCTTCTGGCGCTTATACGAACCGCACCGCATGTCAGAGCATGATCAATCTTCACTTCAATATCCTTCTGAGCCAGCTCCCGATTATGTGTGATCCATTTACCGATGACCGCATTGACTTCTTCTTCGGAAGCGCCTGCTTCACGGCACAAGTTTTCCATGCCGATCTCAGCGGAAAGGGAATTTGATGATTCTCTAACGCCCAGGTCTCCCTCTACGGTGCGCTTCATATATGGCTCAACTGCCCCAATGACCTTCGCACCTTCATAGGAAGCTTGCTGTGCATAGGAATGGATGTCTGTGGTTGCACCGCCGACATCAACGATCATCAGATCTCCAAGGCCTTTATAGCTGTCTGTACCCGTTGATAGCAATTCACCTGCATGCAGCACAGCAGCCGGTGTCGGCATGACCATCCTATCAAGCATACTTGAAACCTTATCAAGCCCCTTCATGTTGATAATGCGCTTGAGGAAAACATCTCGAATAATATCTTCAACCTGATTCTTGTCCATCATACCTACATTGGGGATGATGTTGTTAACGACATAAAATTCTTTATGGTTAAAAGTAAACAAACTTCTTACTATCGGAGCTACCTTGGAATTGCCTGCATAGATAATGGGAATATGAATATCGCTCTTCGCCAGCATTTCTGCGTTTTTTACCAGTATAGAAGAGCTTCCGTTTTCATAACCCCCGCAGAACAAGAGAATCTCCAGAGGAAGCCTATGGAGCTCCTGAAGATCTTCTTCTGTCAGCAATCCGCAGCATGTCTTCAATACTTTGGCACCTGAACCGAATGCTGCGTTTCGCCCTGCCTCCGAACTCAAAGTCCTGGAGAGGCCGACAACACCCATGCGCAATCCGCCGGCTGCACTTGAAGAAGATAATTTCAGGGACTCTTCGAATTCTTCTTGACCAATCGCCTGACGTGCAGAGTCAAAACACTGCTGCAAGCCGATCCGTGCATCATATGCGACTGTAGAAGAAAATTGATCTGTCTTAACCAGCTTCTTTTCCTGCATATCCACTATTGCCACCTTGGTATAAGTGCTGCCAAAGTCGATCAGGATAGTATATCTGGATTGACAACTCATCTCACGTACTCTCCCTTATAAATCTTTTTAACCGTGGGAACAATGGTTTCCATAAGGTTGTCACAATTTATGCCCAGAGCCTTGACCTCCTCGGTAACATCAGCCGCCAGCATGCTGCCGTCCATATTTTCATTGAGCAGGCCGCCCATCATAATGACAACATCATCCATGCCGTTTTTATTCAATAGCTTGACAAGCTCCTTGGCAAAACTTAAAGCGATACCGTTATAGGTACTGATGACAACAACTTTACTCTCGGTTTCCATAAGATTTTCGATTATTTCCTGTGCAGTAACATAAGTGCCCAGATCAAACACATCTGCACCCGCCACATTAAGCATAGACTTGATCATTTCCTTGCCGTAGTCATGGATATCGGTAGTACCTACCAATACCTTCATGCTTTCAAGTTCACGGTCAATATGACCAATGCTGGCAAATACCTTTCTTTGTTTATCCTGCAAAGTCTTGACGATATCAGTAGGCTTAACAGGCTCACGGCCGCGCATAGCTGCTTTTTCCTTCTTGCCTACACCAAAATTAACTTCAAGCTGCTCGGCACCGATAGCCTTCAAAGCTGCAAAAACTTCACCGGGATGCTTAATATCAACACCAAGATCCTCCAGGCCGTTCATAACACGTTCAAAGAATACACGGCCGCAAGCCAAAAGGATGTCTCGCTCAGCTTCAATCCTGCTCCAATCAATGAAGGGTTCAAAGAACTTTGACTTCTCGATCATCATATCGATGCACAGGTGCCCGTCTATAATTTCGTCAGGAGTAGGAATGCGGCAAGCTTCACTCACAGGTACAGATGCTACTGCATGGCCGGTGGGTTTATGGCGCTGGCAAATCGCATCTGCCAAAGAGAAATTGCACAGTGCACCATAGTTTCTTGAGAAGTCCAAGCCGTAGTCAATTGTATTTCCAAAGGTCATTGTCCCGGGAGTCCCCTTGACATTAGTTGCATCGCAGGCCATATTGAATACGATTCTGGAGATGGGATTGCTGAATAGGTTGCCGTATGCAAATGTCATTGATGCGCCCAGCAGCTCTTCAACCAGATATCTTTCTATCATGGTCCAGCCTGTGAGGTTCGCCAGATCGTGGAACTGATTGCCGTAACCATCATCCAGGTTGGAATGAACTATAGTGCCTTCGAACTTACCCATTAGGCCAAAGCCCAGCAGGGAATTGATAGTCCTTTCACGTTCCAGTTCAAGACCGGGATACTCATAGGTAAAGTAGTGGGATACATTGCCTATGGAGGTAACGCCTGCTTCAAGTGCCAGCTTTGCATTTTCCAAGGCATTAGGGCATCCGATCATATGGTCGCTCATATGAGGCTGAATGGGAGCGATCTGACCTATTGCCTTCCATTCATCAGGATTTTTAAAAATTAGTCCGGTGCCGGGCTGCAGCTTAGAACGATATTCTTCAGGAACACCCATTACCCAGTCGAATATAAAGCCCATGCGGGTTATATAGCTGCCGCGGCGTTCGAGTTCATTGTAGATATACTCTACGTTTTTAGCGGTTTCATCCCAGGAGTTCCAGCCAATGTGGGAATGCTTAGAAATATAGCCTTCTTTCATAGCTTTACGCTTGAATTCGGCTTCAGACTTAACTCCATACTTCTTGAAGAACAGGGTTTCGCCAATGGTTGTATGAGCAGCAACCTTATCGATTTGACTACGAATCTCATTCATATCAGGCAGATCTTTATACTCAAATCGTTTTTTCATGATGATTTTCATTAATGCATTTCTCCTTTCTATCTCTAAATTTGCAGATGGGGATAAATCATTTTATATTTTTGGTATGGTGTATAATGTATACAACATACATTAAATAAACATTACCACATTGATATATGCACGTCAATTAAATTTAAAGAATTATTGTCATAATTTTATCAATTATTTATGCAGGCTTGTTTTATTGTGGTTTTCTAGATGGTTCCTTGCAAAATATTGATAAAAAATATATAATGATTTAATAAGCAGGATTATGATGTCATTTAAATATAGATGTGCCGCTATTGGGGAGGATTTATGGATAAAATTATTACTATGAAACAGCAGGTTTATCATATATTAAAAAGACGTATTGCTGACGGTACATATCGCCATGGACAGCGCCTTCAAGAAAATGATCTGGCAATGGATTTGAAGGTTAGCCGTTCTCCTGTAAGAGAAGCTTTAAAGCAGCTTGTTTTAGAAGGTATTCTTGAAGAAACTCCTAACAAGGGCGTTTCGTTGCGCATATTTTCCGAAAAAGAAATTCAGGAAGTTTATGATTTAAGAATTCTTTTGGAATGCTATGCCGTTGATTTTTTAGCTGATCATCCCGAATGTTTTCCCTTGGAGAGGTTGAATAGTGTTCGCAAGTATATTTTAGCTATGGACGGCGAACCGATTGATTATGTAGTAGAGCCAAATATCAACCCTCATGATGCTTTTGTTGAGGCTACCGGTAACGGCTATCTAATCGAGGTTCACCGCCGTGCATCTTTTTGTACTATGTCTTACCACAGGGCACTTTTTGCCGGTGAAAATTATGGAATCAATCTTCAGCAACACTTGGATATTGTTGATTCTCTGCTTTCACATGATTATAAAAATACAAAAAAGATTTTGGTAGATCATTTATTGAATTCTAAAGACATTATCTGCAAAGCTATTAGAGAGAATACCATTTAAGCTTTAAATTTTATGTGAATTCTTCAAGGAGCTTAAGACAATTATAAGTCAAGAGCACTATTGCCATTTAATTTATTTCCTTTTTCTATACTGCAGGTATTCTAAAAATCGCTTGGCCGCAAGGGAAAGCAATTTTTGCTTTCTCATAGCCACTCCAATATTTCTAAAAGAAGGAACTTCAAGCTCTTTAGCTATAATTTGATAAGGAATGCGCTGTAGAATCAATTCTGGTAATATGCTGATTCCAAGCCCGTTTTCTACCATGGACATAATGGCATAGTCATCCCATGTTGTAAAATGGACTTGCGGTGAAATATGATGTTTCTCAAAAATTTCAGAGATTTCAGCTTTTGCGCCCTTTTCCAGTAGCATAAACGGACTGTTCAATAATCCGTCGATTGGGAACTTATCACAATCAGCAAGCGGATGATCTTTTGGAAGCACTACCAGCAAGCGGTCTTGCTCCAAAAAGATAGTTTCAAGCTCTGCTTTTGTCGGAAGCCGCAAGAATCCGAAGTCAACGCGCCCTTCTAAAATCCAGCTTTCAATTTCCGTATAATCACCAAGCAGCAACTCAAAATCAATCTTTGGGTAGTCCTTCTGAAAAATCTTAATCATGTTAGGAAGCCAATGGGTTGCCACGCTGGAAAATGTTCCTATACGAATCATCCCGGACTGCATATCGTACAGCTCTTCGATCTTCGACATCAAGATTTCATGTTCATTGCAGATCCGCTTTAACTGGGGCAGCAACTTTAAGCCGTCCGAGGTCAAACTGACACCGGCACGCCCTCTTTCAAGAAGGAAAACACCCCATTCCGTTTCTAAATCGCTGATCATACGGCTGATACCAGACTGTGTATAGTTCAATGCTTCTGCAGCTTTTGTAAAGCTCCCGTATTCTACTGTTTTGACAAATGCCATATATTTTTGGATATTCATATTTCTTTTCCTTTCGCATCTGATTTTATCATATATATCATGATGAAAATTCGTTTTTGTAATATATAGTCATATGATATACTAATACTATTGAAAATTCAAATTTGGAAAGGTGAAAGGTATATAAGGATGTTTTTTGTGAGTGATATTATGGTAATGGCACCGGATAGTTATAAGTCTTCACTGCAAGAACTGGTGTATGAATCATTGGCAAAGCTGCAGATTTCATTTGAGCGCGTGGATACGGATGAAGCAATCTCAATGGAGGACTGTATAGCGATCAATAAAAAATTGGATATGAAAATGGTAAAAACGCTGTTCCTCTGCAATAGTAAAAAGACAGAGTTTCATTTATTTGTAACTACAGCGGATAAGCCATTCAAATCCAAAGAATTCAGCAATGCACTGGGTATTTCTCGCGTATCCTTTGCTCCTGCGGAGCTGATGGAAAGCATTCTGGGCGTAAAAATCGGCGCTGCCACTGTATTTGGCGTTTTAATGGACAAGGACGATCTTGTGCGAGTAGTTTTTGATAAAGATGTGCTCTCAGAAGAATGGTATGGATGCGGCGATGGGACTACAACAGGGTATATGAAGGTCAGAACAAAGCAGATCGTCAATGACTTCCTAAACTATGCAAAGCACATTCCGACTGTGATTCAAATGTAAAATTCATATCTCAAGCATATAGCCGCATCGCCGCACCAGCTGTTTATTGGTACACATATTCTTCGCCGCGCGTATCCAAAACCGTCAGGGAGGATAGATCAAGGCGAAGATACTTATTCCCGTCTTCCTCAAATTCCTCTAATACGCCTACGACTTCCACCCAATCATTGTTATTCGGATAATCGCTGGACCAAACCACCTCGAAGCCTGCGTTGGCGTCGAATCCGCAGCAGCCGGGACCGTAACGGATGACGTAATAATAAGTCGTATCGTTTGCATCATTATAAAATGAATTGAAAATGCCCTCGTACTTGATGGTTTTTCCCAGGTAGTCCTCGGCGTTTATATAAATGTCATTGGTCTGAGCGATAAACATTTTTTCCTTTATCTTGATCACATCCGAGTCCGCGGGGGCAGGCGGCGCATTATGCACAGCCGGACTTTCATCCGAGCCGGCACCTTTTGCAGACGAAGGCTCATCCGGCTCATCCGAAGGCTCCGGAGTGCCGATTGACTGAGCTTCTTTGTCATTTGTTTCGGGAATGGCAGGACTTTGCCTGCTGCAGCCGGCAAGCAGTACAAGACAGACAAGCATCATGATAAAAGCCTTTTTCATGGTTTAATCCCTCCTTGAATTATCCGGCTTAGAGGCTCCGGCGCCGGAGATCATATTAGTCTTGGCATTAATAAAACTCAACACCCAGAACAGCAGAAATGCTGCGATATTGACCATAACCACACTGGCACCCGTAGGTGTTGCGTAAATATATGAACCGACAATCCCTATGAAAAAGCAGGTCACCGAAATAACGGCCGAACATATTGTCACGGTCTTGAAGCTTTTGCAAAGCCTCATGGATGTGAGCGGGGGAAATATGATCAGGCTGGAAATGAGCAGCGCGCCCATCATCCGCATGCCGAGCACAATGGTAATTGCAGTCAAAAAGGCAATCAGCATATTGTAGATATCGGTTTTTATGCCGGTGGCTTTAGCAAAATTCTCATCGAAGGTCACGGCGAAAATCTTGTTATAAAGCAGTGCAAACATTGCTAGCACCACGGCAGAAAGTGCTATGCTCAGCTTGACATCGGCATGCTTCATGCTTAAAATGCTGCCGAACAAATAGTTGCATACATCCGTATTCATGCCTGTGGTCACAGATATAAACACAACACCAATGGCGAGCGAGCTTGTAGAAATCAGTGCTATGGCTGCGTCACCTTTGATCTTGCTGTTTTCGCTGATGCGGAGCAGCAGGAAAGCGGCAGCAACGCACACAGGTATGGAAAGGGTCAAGGGCGATACATTCATTGCTGTGGCAATGGCCAGCGTTCCAAATCCTACATGGGACAAGCCGTCACCGATCATCGAATAGCGTTTCAATACCAAGCTCACGCCGAGCAGCGCCGCACAGAGAGAAACCAGCAGACCTACAATGACTGCCCGAACGAGGAATGGATATGAAAACATTTCCGTCAATATGCTAATCATGCTGATCGCCTCCTAAAAATTCGGCCCCAATTTTGGATTTGATGTAATCAGCGGTTGCTCCAAAAAATACTTGCTCATTTTTCAAATGAAGAATAAGGCCGGCGTATTTTACAGCGCTGTGTATGTCGTGAGAAACCATAATGATGGTGATGCCCATTTCCCGGTTTATTTCAGAAATCTGCCGGTATAAATCCTGGGTCACTACGGGGTCAAGCCCGGCTGCCGGCTCATCCATGAGCAGCATCCTATGCGTGGCACAAAGCGCCCGGGCCAGCAGCACACGCTGCTGCTGGCCTCCGGACAGCTCTCTGTAACATTTATTGCGGAGCTCTTCTATGCCAAGGCGGGCAAGGTTTTCTTCAACCGCCGCTTTATCTGCCCTTGAGTAGAAAGGCTTGATTCCGCGATTGCTCAGTCGCCCCGACAGGACGACCTCGTATGTGCTCGCGGGGAAATCCTTTTGCACCGCTGTCTGCTGGGGCAGATAACCTATTTCATTCGCCTTAAGCCCGTCGCCCATCAGAATGCTTCCGCTTTGCGGCATTTTAAGGCGCAGTAGGCCCTTGATGAGAGTGCTTTTACCGGAGCCGTTTTCTCCGACAATGCATAAATAATCTCCGCTGTTGATCGAAAAGTTTAGGCCGCTGACCACAGTATGGCCATCGTAAGCAAAGGAAGCATCCCTGCAAGTGAGAAGTGCCATATTACTTAAGCGCCTCCTTTATCGCTTCGACATTTGCCGTCATCAAATCAAAATAGCTCACGCCCTTTTCAAAATCGCTCTTTGAAATGTTGTGGCAGGCATGAAGCAGAAGCTTTTTTGCATTTGTAGCTTCACAGATCGTATCCGCCATTTTTTCATTGGAGAGCTCGATATGGAATACCACCGGTATATTCTCGGCCTTCACCTTGTCGATGAGGAAGGCTACGGTTGCGGCGCTGGGCTCAGTTTCTGTGGAGCAGCCGGGGAAAGCTGCGAAATAGTCAAGGCCGTAGGCATCCGCAAAATAGCGGAAGGGGAAACGGTCGCCGAAGACCAGTGTCTTCCTGGCTCCTGCATCTACCGCCGCTTTAAAAGCCGCATCCAGTTCATCCAGCTTTGCAAGATAGGAAGCCGTATTCTGCTTGTATGCAGAAGAGTTTGAGGCATCCGCTTCGCACAGCACATCCGATATGGCTTGAACTATGAGCTTTGCATTCTTAGGAGAAGTCCAGACGTGTTCGTCATATTCAGCTTCCTCATCATGCTCATGGTCCTCATCATGCTCATGTTCTTCTTCCATGCCTTCCACGATTTCTTCCTCAACCACATCCACCGTATCCATAAGGGATATGATCTTCATTTTGCTTGTATCCATGGATTCTAAAATTCCTTTGATCCACTCGTCGGAATCCCCTCCTACATAGATGAACACATCGCAATTTTGGATTTTAGCAATATCCTGCGGCGTAGGTTCAAAGGAATGGCTTTCCGAGCCGGGAGGAAGGAGCATGGTCAGCTCAACATGATCTCCTGCGATTTCTCTAACAAAGTCATATTGGGGAAAAATGGTGGCAACAACGCTTATCTTGCTGCCGGAAACTGCTTGTTCTTTTTGCCCGCAGCCGGCTAAGACGGATGCGGAAAGCAAGAGCACGAGCAATATGGAAATGAAACGTTTCATAAGATATAACCTCCGTTTATCCTTATTTTGGGTGCGAAAATACAAGGGAACATTAAATTCCTGTTAAAAAGGACATGTTATCCCCTTGCGGAGGTGTACATCAATTATCCATTCTGACTTTTAATGTGACGGGAGTAGTAAAGACTATATGTAGAATGACAGGCGGAAAGATATTTGACGCGGCAAATAAGCCTGCGAATGCGAATGCAAATGCAGAGCAGGCGATGGCCGTACCAAGCTGCTTGAGCAGGTTGGCCGATGTATGAATTTGAGCACAAACGGTGCAGTCGTGGCCGACACAGTCATGGTCGGCATGGGTTATGATAAAAGCAGCCGTCAGGAGGGAAAATATAACAAAACAGATGCAGAACAATGCGGCAAAAAAACGCTTTTTAGATTGTCTGTTCATAATTCCTCCCCTTTCATAAATTATTTATATGCGGCTGTCGCCTTTATTAAGACAATTCGCGCATTTTCCGTAAAAAATCGTCTTTAGTTTATCGCTTTCCTCTCCAAAAGTCAATATAAAGGAGGTGCATTCTAGCTATTCTTCCTGGTTTTTCACATACGTTTTGATAAAATTAATAAAATGCTGGAGCTGCTTTGATTGCAGATAATTCTTCCTGTATATGATATAAAAATTGCGGGTAATCCTTTTTTCATTGATATGGAAATATATCAATTTTCCGGACTCAATCATATCCTTAACGGATTTGTAGGAAAGGATGGAAATGCCCAGTCCGCTTGCGATGGATCTTTTGATGGATTCAAGATCGTTCATATGCGCTATGACATTAAGGGAAACATTGCTCATTCCAAGCGATTCCAGAAGCTTGTCGGCTTCTTTTTTTGTCCCTGAACCGGATTCGCGGAGGATAATCGGCTCATTCAAAAGCTTATTCAGCGAATTATCCTGCTCCTTCAATCGGATATAATGCTCTGTTGCAGGGGCGGCGATTATAAGCTCATCATCACAAAAAGATTCGCAGACACAGCTTTTGTGAGCTGTTTCAACACCGGTGATCCCTAAATCAAGACTGCCGTCTATTACTTTTTCAATGACGCCCAGGCTGTCTGACTGCCATATATCAAAGGAAACCAGAGGGCATTCATCATGATATTTTACAAGTATTTCAGGAAGTATGTACGCGGACGGAATTGTGGAAGCGCCAAGATGAATGAAATTATTCCCCGAGCTGTCATACCTTTGGTAAATCCTCTGACGAATGCGCAGGATGCTGCTCGCGTATTCATAAAAGCTGATACCATCATCGGTGATTGCAATGCTCTTGGTGGTTCGTGATATAAGCTGTGTATTCAGCTCTTTCTCCAAAGAATTTATATGCGTGCTTATTGTAGGCTGTGTTACGCATAATTTCTGAGCCGCCTTTGAAAAGCTGTTCTCTTCCACTACGGCGCAGAATGCCTCTATCTGTCTGAAATCCATAGGGGTCCCTCCTCTTGCATGATATAACGGTATAAGTCATGGAAATACTTATCCAATCACTATTATACCTATAATGTTGGAAAAAGTAATTGATTTATTTATAAAATTTATAAATGATGCAAATATAGTTAATAAATCAATTGGTTATTTAAAGGGCAGCATGCTAAAATGATATTGGTATAGGGTGGTTGCTCTGCTGGCAATAAATGTATTGCATGCAGCTTATAAAAATAAGAGAAGAATGTGCATAGGATAAGTGATATGAATCAAAAACCAATTATTCACATGGAGAATATATGCAAAAAATTTAGCCATGTGCGAGCTTTGCACAAAGCTAATTTTTTTGCGTTTCCCGGAGAAGTCACTGCCATCGTAGGGGATAACGGCTCAGGGAAAAGCACGCTGATAAAACTTTTATGCGGCGCATTAAGGCCCGACAGCGGGCGTATCATAATTGACGGCAGGGAGTATTCCTATCTTTCGCCGCGCCAGGCCATCATGGAAGGAATAACTACAGTATATCAGGATTTGTCACTGGATAACCGGCGTGACTGTACAGGGAATATTTTTCTGGGAAGAGAGCTGACGAAATGTGGTTTTTGGCTGGACAGGCCTTCCATGATAAGGGAAACACAACGTCTATTGAACGAACTTAATATAAAGATTCAAGATGTTACAGTGCCGGTAGGATACCTTTCCGGCGGTCAGAGGCAGGGTATTGCCATAGCGCGTGCTTTATTAAAAAAATCACGCATAATCATCTTTGATGAGCCGACTGCTTCTATGGGCCCCGCAGAGACCGCCCGCATTATGGCTATCATACGTTCCTTGAAGGAGCAGGGTATAACGGTTATTATGATAAGCCACAATTTGTTTCAGATTTTTGATGTGGCTGATCGCATCAGCATCATGAAATCCGGCCGATGCATCGGCTCAGTGCCGGCCAAGGACAGCAGCCCTCAAAAGATCAATGACATGATCCTTGCCAAGGGAGAAACGGGGTGTACAGATGAATAAAACGATCCGTCAATTCTTCGAACGTTATTCTACACAATTGCTTTTGGTTGCAATGTTGGCGGCACTTGCTTCATTTATGACCTGGCATTCGGATTTTTTCATGACGGCAAAGAATATCAAGAATATATTTGAGGCTATTGCTTTCAGGATGATATTGGCCATCGGCATGAATCTGGTCATCGTATCGGGGGCCATAGACCTTTCTGCCGGATCTATGGTGTCCCTTTCCGGCATATTGATAGCGCTAGGCTTAAAATCCGGTTTGCCCGCTGCTGCTGCTATTTTTATCGGGATTTGCTCAGGTGCTTTGCTTGGTGCGGTAAATGGCATGATAATACATTTCAGCAAAATAAATTCGTTTATTATAACCTTAGCTGCATCATCGATTTATAGGGGCCTGGCATTGATTCTGACCAGAGGCAGCACCATCAGCCAGTTTCCCTCAGCCTTCCTGTTTTGGGGGAGGAGTGATGTAGATAAACTGAATCCGCCTCTGGTTATTGCTATGGTTCTTTTCGTCATAGCTTTCCCAATAATGCACAGGACTAAATGGGGACAATACGTTCAAGCCCTGGGAGGCAATGAAGAAGCACTGCGCCGCAGCGGAGTATACTGCGGTATTTACAAGATATCATCTTTTATCGTGCTTGGAATTTGTGCTGCTTTGACCGGGGTGATAACAACTGCGAGGCTCAACAGTGCAGAAGCCAATGCAGGCATAGGCATGGAGCTTGATGCCATCACCGCAGTGGTCATGGGCGGGACATTGATGTCCGGCGGTAAGATGAGCTTATGCGGAACCGGTATTGCGGTTTTGCTTCTGGGGGTCATACGCAACGGCCTGACGATCATGAGCATATCCTCTTTTTACCAGCAATTTGCAATAGGTTTGATTTTGCTTGTTTCGGTATTGTTTTCAGAGATCAAGGAAAAGCATAAGCTGCTGTCTTAGTCCGATCATACAAACATAGATCATCGCTAATATATAAAATACATAAAATCAATAAAGGAGAGAACAAAAATGAAAAGAATTCTAGTACTATTGCTTACACTGATCATGTGTTTTTCAATGCTTGCGGGCTGTTCAGCTCCGGCACAGGATGCAGGAGCAGTCGCTCCGGAACAGGATTCTCAAGCCAAAGCTCCTGAAATACAGCAGGCAGCCCCTGCCGAGGAAATGCTGAAGGAAATAGAAAAGTCCTTAATGACTCAACTGCAGCCCTTGCCTGAAGCAGGGAAGAATGAGAAGATCGGAGTGCTGATCATATCTTTGACGAACTCCTTCTGGGCTAATATGAAAACATGCTATGAGCAGGCTGGAAAAGACCTGGGCATTACTGTGGAAGTGCTGACGGGAACCACCGAAGGCGATACCACTTCTCAGCTGGAGACGCTGATGACCATGGCCTCAAAAGATTACGATGCCATTATAGTTTCTCCCATAGACGGCACCAACTTGATCCCGGGTATAATCCAATGCAATCAGAATAATGTAAAAGTCATCAATCTTGGCCCCGGCGTTGATACAAAAGCTTTGGAAGCCGCAGGCGGACATCTTGACGGCAAGATCACCGTTATGTTCCAGGATCAGGGCCGCCTTTGCGCAGAAGATATGGTAAGCCGTCTCAGCGGCGGCGGAAAGGTTGCGATCCTGCAGGGACTAGCAGGCGCTGCACAAAGCGAAGGCAGGACCACAGGAGCCAAAGCTGTATTTGACGCTTCCAAAGGGATAGATTTAGTTGCCGTACAGCCCTGTGACTGGGATGCCACGATTGCATATGATGCGACTAAAGCCCTTATCCAGGCTAACCCTGATCTTAAAGGCATCTTTGCCTGCAATGATGTCATGGCATTGGCCGCTGTGGAGGCGTTAAAATCAGAAGGCAAAACGGATGTTCTTGTTTATGGAGTAGACTTTACTGCTGATGCCAAAGCCTCTATAGAATCCGGAGGAATGATGGGCAGCATGACATATTCCAGCGCTATCTATACTAAGGCTGCAATGCTGTATGCCTTGAAGCTCGTTCAGGGACAGACGGTGGAAGGCCCTGTATATTCCCCGATCACTTTGGTTACTCAGGATAACGTAAAGGATTTCGATGGCTGGAAATAAGCCCGGTTTCCTGATTGAAACCGCTCTTCTCACTCATGGGCTGTATTCGGTTGACGATCAGCTTCTTGTGGATATATGGCCAAAGGATATTGGTTTGCTCGCCTGGGTGGAGAAGGGTGAGATCAAGACAGGAAACATAAAAGATTATATACCTTTTCGAAAGCAAAGTTCCAGATTGATGCGCATTGATTGCTTCAATCTGGATAAAGCGCTTTCGGAAGGCCTTTCGGGTGCATTGACCGCATCAGGGACTATGGCTGTTTGTGCCAAAATGGGGATACCCCTGGCGGTTACAGGAGGAATGGGCGGAATAGGAGACATCAAAGGTGAGCAGCTTTGTCCGGATCTGCCGGCTCTGAGAGATTTGCCTGTGGCTCTTATTTCCACCTCTCCAAAGGATATGCTGGATATTCCTGCAACCATCGGCTGGCTTATGGATAGCGGTGTGAGTGTTTACGGACGTTATAGCCCTTCTTGTACCGGCTTCATGTTCAAACATGATCTTGTCAAGATCACCGGAGTTTATAACGGGGAGCTTCCACTGAAAAAAATGCTTCTGCTTTATGAGATCCCTGCCGAAAAACGCCTGACGGATATGAGCATTTTACGCCGGGCAATAGCCGCAGGAAAGGAAGCGGAAGCAAAAGGGCAGTACTATCATCCGGCAGCGAATCGTATGATAGATGTACTTACTGAGGGAAAATCATCTTTGCTCCAATTGGATTCGATTATCTTGAATGCCAAATGGGCTAAAATGCTTGTCTAGGCTTCGTACAAACAGATTGAACGAGACTTCATTCAGAGGGGGATTCAACCCCCACTGAATGTTAGTTCAGTGATAAATATAAACAGGGCAATATCATCCTTTAAGATAATTATTGAAAGGTGGTATTGCCCTATTGAATCCTCGCAGATTGGCTATTGACATTTTGGTCTAATGGTATTAAACTATTGATATGGTTTAACGATATTAGACTTGGGGGCAATAACATGGAAGACTATAAGTTAGGCGTCATGGAGACAAAGTTCGCCGAGCTGATATGGGATAATGAGCCCATATCCTCAGGCGACTTAGTAAAGCTCTGCGAAAAGGAGCTGACCTGGAAAAAATCAACGACATACACAATGCTGCGCCGGCTGTGCCAGCGCGGTATATTTCAAAATAAGGACGGTATTGTTTCTTCTTTGATGAGCAAGCAGGAGTTTGCCGCCCTGCAGAGCGAAAAGTTCGTTGAGGAGACCTTCGACGGATCGCTCCCGCAGTTTCTAGCGGCGTTTACGCTGCGAAAGAAGCTGTCCGAAAACGAGATCAGTGAGCTGCAGCGGCTTATTGATGGAAAGAGGGGTGAATCCTGATGTGGACATATACGCTTTTGCCTCAAATCCTTAATATGAGCCTGACGGCGGGAATCGTTATCGTTCTCGTGCTGCTTGCCCGTTTGATGCTGAGACGAGTGCCGAAGATATTTTCGTACGCTCTCTGGGCCGTCGTATTATTCCGTCTTGTATGTCCTGTGTCGTTTTCATCGGAGTTCTCGCTGATTGGCCTGTTCAATACACCTGCGCCGGCGGCAGGCAACGGCGCGTACAGCAGCATTAGCTACATACCCACAGATATTGTTCACACAGAGTCCCCGCAGGTTGATTTGCCGCTTCCGGGAGTGAGCAAAGTCATCAACGACAGCTTACCGCAGGGGCGGGAGCAAACTGTTGCAGACCCCCTTGAATTTCTGATGTCAGCAGCTACTATGCTCTGGCTGCTCGGTATAGCGGCGATGCTGATATACAGCGTGGTATCCTTGATACGGCTACGCCGGAAGCTTGTCGGCGCAGTCTGCATGAGGGACAATATCTGCCTTGCCGACCATATCTCCACGCCCTTTGTCATAGGCGTGTTACGTCCGAAAATATACCTGCCGTCAACGCTGTCGGAGCAGGAACAGAGCTATATCATCCTGCACGAGCAGACGCATATCCGGCGGCTCGACCATATCGTGAAAATGATTGCCTTCCTTGCGCTGGCGGTGCATTGGTTCAATCCGCTTGTGTGGGTGGCGTTTGTGTGCTGCGTAAAAGACATGGAGATGTCCTGTGACGAGCGCGTCTTGAAGCAGATGGGCGGCGAGATTAAGGGAGCGTATTCAACATCCCTGCTCTCCCTCGCAACGGGACGGCGGCTTATCAACGGCAGCCCGCTGGCATTCGGCGAAGGAAATATCAAGGGACGGATAAAGAACGTTATGAACTTCAAAAAGCCTGACGCTTGGGTCACCGCCGTTTCCATTGTACTTGTCGCGGCCTTGAGTGTTGGATTTGCGGCTAATAAAACAAATGGAAAAGTGCTTACTGCCCAGGCCGCACTCGATGCTTTTTCAGCGGAATATAAGGGAAGCAAGGTTTCTTTTGTAATACCTGAAAACTATGACAAGCCCGAAAACTGGAACATTCTAATCGCAAGCCGCCATATTCATGAGGACGGATTTTCTCAGAGCGCACATCACCTTGAAGAGATTAATGACGCGAAGAATTGGGAGCCCGGCAAAAGGTATACGTTAGATATAACAGAAGATTTTACAGAACTCAATATCACCGTGAGCCTGCCTGACGAAAACGGGAAAACGCTCATACGGGACTTCCATTTTGACTTTTCGCAGGACTCTTCGGCAGACGAGTATTTTAAGGCTCTTGAAGCTGCGCAGCAATCTGTTAAAACAGAGAATATTATAGCTGATAATTTGGGTGACAACGAAAAGACAGCACAGGCTTGGATGGACGCATGGTTTGCCATGTTCAAGGTACTACCGGAGAATAATATGGCTCGTATCACAGACGGAGTCATTGATAGTCTGGAAATCAAAAAGGTATCAAAAGAAGGATTGCCTAAAGCATTCGTTTTTTCTGTGGAATTTTCAGTAAGGCCAACCTATCCAATCGCACGCAACGCATTCTGGATGGCCGGAAACACGGGTAATAGTCCCGGCAGGGACGAAACATGGGGTCAAATGTACCGCGAGGTGGAACTTCGCCTTGAGGACGACGGCCGGTATCATTTCGTTGAAATGGGCACTGGCGGTGTCGGCAGCAGCGGCGAATATAATTCTATTGCATACCTTACGACGGAGGATGACGGGATGACATGGCAATGGAAAGAGAATACTTTAAATTAAAGCAAAAACTGCCTTCATAATCTGGGAGATATTTAACAATATTTCTATGGCTTTTTTATTATCCATTATTGAGGAGGTATATTCTAATGAAAAAATTTGTTATTGAAAATGACTTTTGGAGCCTGTTTCCCAATGCAAGGATTGGTGTGGTTGTCTGCCACGGCATAGATAACTCTGTAAAAGCTGAAGACAAATATAAAGACATGATTTATAACTCAGAAAAGGAAGCCTTAAAATATTTAAATAATGCAGAATTCAGCAGCAACGAAGTTATAAAAGTATGGAGAGAGGCATTTCAAAAATTTAAAACAAAGAAAGGTGCAAGGTCATCTATTGAAGCGTTGCTGAAGCGAGTGCATAACGGAAACCATTTGGGAACTATTAATCCTCTGGTTGACATTTACAACTCTATTTCATTAAGATACGGATTGCCCTGCGGCGGCGAGGATATCGATACATTTGCCGGGGACATAAGACTGACTAGGGCAGCTGGAAATGAAAATTTTGTTACATTGGGAACGGATGAAAATGCACCCCCATATGAAGGTGAAATAGTATATAAAGATAATGAAGGAGCAATATGCAGGTGCTGGAACTGGCGGGAATCGGTAAGAACAATGCTCACTGAAAATACAAAGAATGCTTTTTTGTGCGTTGAGTTAATTGATGAAAGCAGAATAAACGAATTTGAGAATGCTCTAAAAGATTTAGCAGAAACAGTACAGGAGGATTTAGGCGGAACATGTACTATTTCAATTCTTGATATTAGCAATAAAGAAGTATCGATAAAGTGATTTGAGGAAACTTCAAATTCATTGCTAAATATTCAGTAATGCCAATGAAGGTATGGAAACTCATAGCTTTTAATATGTTCAAATTTTTCAACTATGCATTTGTCTGACAAACTGATGGTAATACGGTCAACTCCGACAGAGATATGAGGGCCGTAATACGGTGAAACTTTTATGGTCAGCCTGAATAGAAAAGTGCGATAACCGCTAGGTCTTTCAACGCTTAAGATTTTCACATCATATGGAGCAACTTGAAATGGCTGACCATAGTAATTTTCTACTGCATCTTCAATGCAAGGAAGAATAAGTGTAACAAAGATATCCTGATATATCTCTTCTATAGAGCCTTCTGGCGGGATACCCGGCTCAAAATATATTTTGGTGTCAAGCAACTTTTTTGAATTGGTGGGAATAGAATACTTAAGGAATAAATCAAAATTGATTGCAATTATAGAAATAAACAGCAATAAAAAACAAATTAACAACACCATTTTTCTGTTGACAACCAATACTTTCTTCAATGATTATACCTCCTGATACCATAAATGCAAATATTTGATATAATAATCATTATGAGATGACTGGGAGATTAATGAAAATCATTTATATTTTCCTATGAACTTAGCTTGCAGGTTTGACGAAGGATGAATTCAATTTGTGATATACTATGGTTATAAAGATGGGGCAGACTATTTAAATATACTGCTTCAGGGAGTATAAATATTGTTGTGTTCTCTCTTTTATTAATGCTTATATTAATCACAAGAAAATTATCAAGGGTAACAAAGATTAGGATGTGAGTTAGTTTGATTAGAGACATTATATGGGATTTTGATGGAACCTTGTTCGATACCTATCCTGGAACAGTTAATTCATTTAGGAAAGCACTTGGTGATAATGGCATAGATGAAACAAACGAAAATATATTAGACTATATGAAGGTTTCTGAAAGTTATGCCATAACACACTTCAAAGAATTATATGGATTAGATAATGATTTCATCGATAAATATACTGCTTATAAAAAAAGCATAAAACCAGAAACGGTTATACCATTTCCATTTGCAGAGGAAGTTTGCAGGCAATTTGTTGCTTTAGGCGGCAGAAACTATATTATTACCCATAGAGGAGATTCAACATTAAGATTTCTTCAGCATTACGGAATGATGTGTTATTTTACGGAAGTAATCACAAAAAATTATGGATTTAAGCGCAAACCGGATCCAGAAGCATTTATATACCTAATTGAAAAGTACCAGATAAGTAAAGGAACAGCATTAGTAATTGGAGATAGAGAATGTGAGATTTTAGGAGGAAAAGCAGTAGGAATTAGGACATGCTTATATAATACAAACAATGTATCGGTTAATGTAACTCCTGATTTTTATATAGACTCTTTAAAAAAGCTGGTTGATATAATCAATTAATCTGATATGTATTCTTCTTATATTCTGCCGCAGAATTAGAAAATTGTGAACTACTGATTATTTATATTTTTAGGGTGATATTTTGAAAGAACGTAAAACATCAATAATTATATTGTTTATTCTTTTTGCACTGCCTGCTCCATTTTCTTTAATATCTTGGATTGGAACTTTAATATCTGTTGCGAATATAGGTATGACTAATTGGTCGGAGTTTAGTCAGTGTATACAAGGATTAGCAGCCTTAATTACTATGTTGCTTGCAGGTACATATTTGGTTACATATATTATTTCGTTAGGTGCAACATTGAAGAATAATAAAATTTCGTTAATCAGTTTTCTACCCATGTTACATATTATTTTGTTTAGTATATTCTTTGTTGTTTGGATGTGGCTTAATGCAATTTATAAAGCTTAGAGTGGGCAGGAAGAAAAAAGATTAAGTAATGGAGGAAGGCTCTATGTGGGTGGTTCATATCGTCGTTGCGTCAATGTTTTTATTACTTGGCACAGTATTCATGAGAGGAAAAGGTGCTTTTTTGATTGCAGGCTATAATACATCGAGCAAAGAGGAAAAGGCAAAATATGATGAAAAAGCCCTTTGCAGGTTCATGGGCAAAATAATGTTTTCATTTGTTGCCTGTTTTTTAATTATGGCAACCAGTGACCTATTTAACAGTATGGCTCCTCTGTGGACAGGATTAGTACTGTTTTTTTGTGTTGCTGTTTTTGCGGTTATATATGCAAACACAGGTAACAGATTCAGAAAATGAGCATAATCTTCATATGCTTATAGAGATGTAATTGACGCCAAGGAGATTACGGTCGGCTCCTTTATGCGAACAAAAAGCGGCTTCGGATATATAGAAAACCTCCTATTCCAAAGCCGCAATAACGGTTTTTTTATTTTCCGTAGGACGGTTGTTGCTTATCCATCATGCCAATATAGTCTTGTAAGTCCATATTAAAAATTAAACTCTTTTTCCCATGAAAAGTAGGCGGATTCTTCTGTGCTTTTCGGCCAATGACTACACCATGCAGGAACGCCGGGTGTCTCCACTCTGTCGAAACTCGGAGTATAGGGCTTCATATCCAGCACAGGGGTGTTATCGTTAGCGTCAATAAACGCAATATGAATAATGCCTTTTTCATAATCTATGTGAATAATATCTACTGTGGTCAAAGCAATCGGATTAGGACGCACCGGCGACCTTGTAGCGAAAACTCCCATTACTTCGGGAGCACCTTTATATGGCTGCTTTGTTTGCAATGTGGAACGGGATTGTTCATCATCAAAATCGCTAAACCACCAAAGAACATTGATATGGCTAAATCCATCTAACGCTTGCAGCGCTGGAATATAGCTTTTTTCTACCTCAATAAATGTCCCATTCTCGTTATTATAAACCTTTCCAATGGGATGTACTATAAATTTACTCATGTTTTTCCCTCCTTTTTTGATTTCGAGTACAATATAAGCCCTCACATCATGTGAGAGTCAAGGAGAAATAAAAAAATGATCTGCAAAATTGCAAGACATTGAACTATATGATTCCTAACGGTATTTGAAGTTCTATTAGATATTTTTCGGGGCTGTTTTCGTTCCACGGTCCGCGGTGTACGATTTGTCGATTTTGCCCGGACATTTTATATTGACTGTTCTTCTGTAGCCATTCCGCAAAAGCTATATATGCTCCCGCTATATTTGAAAAAGCTCCGTATACCATTGTGCAAGCCATCATTGGTATTGGCTCAGTATTGCGGAATATAAAATCGCCTATACTCTTTCCGCGTTTTTTTACAGGAGCACATAACTCAACATCAACATCAGCTTCCTTATATCCGGTGTCGTGGTATATGGAAAATGTGCTGCTTGATATTTGTATTTGATGTTCCGCTGCAAAATTGGATAGCTCTTGCCATAATTCGCCCTCTGCGTAGTAGTCGGGTATTGTTCTACGCAAGGAAAGAACTTGACAGCTCGGAATAGATTTGATTGAAATATTGTAGTGCATCTCACTTTTTTTGTTTAAGATTTCATTTTTGGCAAGCTCTATTTTCTTCAATTTTTTCTGTTCAGCTTGAATTGCTTTCTCTACTTCTAAATATTTCAAGTCAAGCTGTTCCACAAGAGAGTTATCATCCTTTATATTAAGGGCTGCCGCAATTTCTGAAACATTAAATCCACTATCACGAAGATAAATTATTTTGTTTAGGATAGGGATTTGCTCGACGGAATACATACGATACCCTGTCCACGGGTCAATCTCTGCTGGCTTCAAAAGTCCTACCTCATCATAGTATCGGAGCATTCGGATTGTTATCTGTGTCAGTTTTGAAAATTCTCCTATCCGAAACATTAGCTTACCCCCTTTTGAATTTTCACTTCCATTATAATCAAGCCTGCTAAATAGTGCAGGTTTACCAAGGATACGCGGCCTGGATTGCACACATGCAAAATTATTTTAGCCGTTCTCTTTTGTTCTAATGGGAAAACACACCTCTGTAATCGGGGACTGATTGTCAGCATTTGCGTCAGGTGCTATATGGTAAATGTTAAACATGGGACCATCAAGTTCGTATCCATTATGGGAAACCCAATGGGCAATAACACTATTTAACTCACTATAAAATGATAGCTCTCCTTGAAGCGTTACCGTTGCAGCCAACACAGCAGGACGCATAAAACAGCGGACTGCTTCGCTTCCTTTGACTACTGTACTGATTTCTTTTTGCACCTCAACGTCAATTTCCTTGTCACGATACTCTTTGTCGTGATAAATCGCAATATTCAAAGATGTGCTGGGGAAAGAAAGCTTGTTTGTTGCCACAAAATCAAACAGGTTTTTCCATAATAAGGATTCCTGAGAATATGCGTCTATTTTAGATCGCAAGCTTATTACTGGCTGAGCCTTAAACTTTTTGACCGTTATGTTACAGTGATAATGGTAGCTTTCCTTTTCAAAATATTCTAAGGCAGATTGCAACAAACCTGTTTGTGATTTTATCTTAAGCATTTCATTCTCTTTTTTGTGAATCTCGTCCACTAAAAAAGCTTTTATTTTATCAGCATTATCATATTCACAAAGTAGTTGTTTAATTTGGCTTAGACTCATTCCCATTGCGCGAAGGGATTCGATTCTGTTGGCTTGAACCAACTGAGCTTCCGTGTAATAACGGTAATTTGTGGCGCTGTCCACAAATGCAGGAACTAACAAACCAAAGTTGGCATAATATCGCAGTGTCCTTATCCCTATTTTGGACAAAACAGAAAAAGCCCCAATTTGTAACATTTCTATCGTCTCCGTTGCTTCAAAGGTTTTTATATAATTTTAGCATAGTATATCCCCTTATGGTAGAGTCAAGAGGAAATAGCTCTTGACTCTACAACAGTTGTATACATTAGCATATGGGTAAGGGAGAGATCGTTTGGAAGAAGCTGTTTTGATTCATATTTTGGAGGGAAACACAATGAAAACAATTTGTCCGGAGTGTTATAGCGATAATAGTAGAGTAACGCCGCTGTTAGAGCCGCGCCATTGCCTGGAAAACCATCTGCAATATATTTGTGGAACGTGTGGTAGATGTATTTGCATTGATAAAGATGAAAAACGGGGATTGCAGCGCTGGAACTTCCCGTTTAAGTCCTTAGAAGTTGCTAAACTATACCTTCGCACGGCAGATGCCACGGCAAAAACTTCCTGCGGAATATATGAAATCCTAAGTGCTAATGGGCGTAGGTCCTATAAGATTTTTAAGTGTATGGATGAACTCAAAGATTATTTGAAAAAGAACTCGGACAAAAGCTGTGTGCAGATGGAACCACTATTCACTCAAGATTCTTACAAGGAATTTTCAAGCGCTCAGATCCGAAAGCTTTCCGCCAACGAAGTTGAGCAGTATCTAAAAGAACAAAAAAATTGCAAAAGGAGGAAGTGAAGTGGATGAACATCGCGTTGCAAATTACATCGAACTCTGCGGCAGTAATTATGAGATAGGCTTTCAAATGGGCATGACTGTAAGAAATATTGATATGCTAAAATCAAGGCTTTTGTCTGTAAATCGCTGTCTTAGCGAAAGCGACATTCATAAAGCAACAAGCACTTTTGATTGCTTTTGCCCTGGCTTGAATGAAGAACTACAAGGCTTTGCTGACGCAAATGAGATAGACATATCACAAGTGATTTATTATGCAGTGACTTATCTTGTCGCAGGGTGTAGCCAAATTGTATTTATACCTCGTATAACCGATGGGCACTGTACTCTATTGGCCCGAAACTATGACTATTTCCCCGATATGGACGATTGGGTACTAAGCAAGACACGGGTATCTGGGAAATACGCACACTTAGGAACAAATATTATGCAGTTTGGGCGTGGCGAAGGAGTAAATGAGTACGGGTTTGCAGTATCACAGAGCGCGTGTGGGCGTCCTGTAAATAATTTTGCAAATTGTAAGCGTCCAGTCGTTGACGGATTGCAGTTCTGGGCCATTGTCCGCACCCTTTTAGAAAATACGAAAAGTGTTGACGATGCACTTCATTGGATAAAAAATATGCCTATTACCTGCAATATAAATCTCATGCTGGCCGACAAAGAAGGCCATGTTGCTTTGGTTGAAATATTTGATAATCACCGTGCCATTTGCCAAATTGATAATAATAGTCGGCAAGGCTATATTGCAGCTACCAACCACATACATTTGCCCGAATTGCGCCAGCTGGAACCGTGGGCCATGCAAAATTCGGTATGCAGATTAGAAACGATTAAAAAATCACTTCAACACAAAACAGAAGTCTCTGCTGATTTCATAAAAGCCCTTTTATTGCGCGAATATCCAAATGGTCTAAAGGTTAGCCATTATCAATGCTCATTTGGCACGATAAAAAGCATGATATTTAATTTGGAGGAATGTTCGGTTGAAATTTGTTGGGGTGGTGTATCGGATAACCATTGGAAACGATATTCCTTAAACACATCCACACCCAACGAGCAGTTTAAGCAGGTGATTATAGACAAGCCACCCTCTGATGCTTTTTTTGAACTGATCGCACTATAATATGGTATAATTTAGTGAAGTGCCCCAGGACTGACGCGCCCTAGAGAAGTTGAGTGGGGGGGCTTTACAAAAGTAAGAAATATTTATGAGATATTAGAGGAGTATGAGGATAACAGGAAACAACATCACTCTATCAATGCTTATATACCTAAACTTATAGAAGAATTGTTTAAATAAAAAGTGCCAATGGGGACGGAGCAATCCTCTTATACTCTGCCACAGCGGTAGAATAATACATAGTAAAGCAAAATTATTAGAGGTGTTTGCAATGAAATTAAAATTAGTAGAGCTTACAGAACCATATGCAAAAGAAATTTGTGATTGGAAATATGATGATGAATATTCTATATATAATTACCATGAATGGAATAAAGCATCTAATGAGAAATGGTCTATTACAATAGAAGATAAAAGAAAAAAGGAATTTTCTGCTGTAGTCAATGATTATAATAACTTATGTGGCTATATAAGATTACAGGATAAAAAAGAGTATGTTTTAATTGGAATTGGACTAAAACCATCTCTATGTGGACAAGGATTAGGAAGTACATTAATGGAACTATTGAAACAGAAGTGTAGAGAGTTATATCCAAATAAAAAAATTACTTTGGAGGTACGCTGTTTCAATGAAAGAGCAATTAAATGCTATAAAAGAGCAGGATTTAAAATAAAGGAAACATATAAAAAGGATACACCTATTGGTTATGGGAAATTTATTAGAATGGAATTTAGTTCTTAATTCGCAATTTTATAGAGATGCAATTGACGCGAAGGAGATTACGGGCAGCTCTTTTATGCGAACAAAAAGCGGCTTCGGATATATAGAAAACCTCCTATTCCAAAGCTACAACAGTAGTATTTTATTTGTAAAAGGCAATTTCATTTTGTATAGGGCTTATCAAAGTATTCTATGTATTTAATTTTATTTGTAAGTTCATGATGTGGAAACAGATATGAAAATGCATCAACAAAGTAGTCATCCGTCATACTGGCAATATAATCAGCGACAATATCATTTGGATCGTGAATATCAGTTTGAATATAGCGCTTTTTAGGATGCCTATAAAAGTTTCCGACAATACTTCCATGCAAATAATGCTGGTATATTAACGAATCATGGTCATCTGCAATTAATTCTTTCAAGAAGCGCTTATACATCAATTCCATCATAGGTTTAATCGTTTCAAAATAAGGTTTGGTAACATCGTCACATTGATAAATTAGATGACCGTTTTCATGAAGCATATCAGTAATTGACTGGTAAATGTCAGGGCTCATTGCGAGGTAAGGCTTTTCAAGACTATTTGAAATAATGTCTGTCACAATAGCGGAAATAATCTCCGGGTTACTTTTGCCTAAAGCATTTTCCTTGTAAGAAACCATTAGTTTAGCCTTGGCCGCATCTTGACGATCTTTTCCAATATATGCAATCATATCACTAATCCGTACTACACACCCTTCCAGTGTACTGGGATGCAGTTTTTTAATGTGATTTTCTGTCGTATAACACTGTTCTACCTCCTGATTGTACTGCGCAAAAGTAGAAATGGATGCAGGCTCATATTTTTGAAAAGCCTTTTCTCCACAGTGGCATAGGATACCATCCAGTGTTTGTAACGTAAGGTTACATCCTGAGATTTTTTGCAAGACTCTGGTGCTATGGACATTATGATTAAAATACCGGTTGGTATGGGAAAAATAAAGACCGTTTAAAAACTCCTCCCCCTTATGTCCAAAGGGAGTATGGCCGACATCATGCCCTATAGCAATGGCTTCAATCAAATCTAAGTTCAAACGCAATGCCCTACCGATTATTCGACTAATACGCGATACTAATTGTACGTGTGTAGAACGTCTGGTTATGTCATCGTTCCGGTAGAACGAAAACACCTGAGTTTTGTCATTCCCTCGATTGTATAATGCGCTATGTAAAATCTTATCAATATCTATAGCAAACTGTGTTCGAATCACATCACCGTCATACTTGCTTGGAAATTCACGGATGGCATTAGCGTTTTTACAGGCATAGGGTGACATAATTTCCTCAGAATCACTAAAAACCGCTTGCAACAGTTCTGTTTTATCTTTAGTTAATGCTTGCATAACCGTCCTCCCTAACAACAAATAATTTGTTATGTGCTTAAATTTGTAATTATTATAACATTTAGAATAAATCCTGTCACTCCATTTTACTTTCGAGTGAAATTATAGGACTTGGGAAAACCCAGTAATATCAATGGCTTGCAGACAACGTACAGAACTATCTCTGATTTTCGAACGAAGTGCACACGATGCATTGACCTTTTGAACGAACACAAGATATATGTCAATATTATATCTTTTATTATATAATATGGTATAATTTAGTGAAGTGCTTCAGGATTGACGCGCCGTCCTGGCCCAATTTAATAGGGGATTAAGCTATCTATCGGGGGTTCTTATGTATAGCAAAGACGATATTATAAATTCTATTATTAATATAGGTGTTAAGCGGACGGACACCTTATTGGTCCATTCTTCAATGAAATCTGTTGGTATAGTTGAGAATGGCGCGGATACGGTGCTTGATGCGTTCATGGAATACATGAAAGATGGTTTACTTATATTTCCTACTCATACATGGGCACAAATGAATGATGAATATAATATTTTTAACCCTGAAACTGAACCTTCTTGTGTAGGAATATTATCTAATATTTTTCGTAAAAGGCCTAATGTAATACGTTCTTTGCACCCGACCCATTCTGTTGCAGCATATGGATCATATGCTATTGAATATGCTTCCGGCGAAGAAAAATGGGATACACCTTGTCCCCGTGATGGTTGTTGGGGAAAACTTTATGATAGAAGAGCAAAAATATTATTTCTTGGTTGTAGTTTAAGATGCAATACACTTTTGCATGGCGTTGAGGAATGGAATAGTATTCCAATAAGGCTGGCAAGTACCTGTCAACAACTAAAAATTGTTACTCCAGAAGGACAAATAATTAATAGACCATTGCATAGACACTATAACCCATTGTGTGATGTATCAGAGCATTATGGCAAAATGTTAGAGCCTTTCATGTGTTTGGGCATTGCTAAAAAGGGCTATATTGGTGATGCCGGAAGTATTTTATGTGATGCAGTCGGTATGGCAGATTTAACAACTCTGTTTTTAAAGCGTAATCCTGATCTCTTTATAGATAATAACCCTGTTCCTACTGAATGGTATATAAAGAAGTATTAGGGTCTCATAAGGCATTCTTAACCAGCCGTAAATAAAATGAAAGGAATGAATATAAATATGAAAAAAAGATTTGCATTAATAAGTTTCGTATTCATATTTGTATTAATAGGTTGCAATATAAAGCAATCTGGGGCGATAAATATAAAGCAAACTAGAGAATTTCAGCATAAAGAAATTCTCCTAGAAAAGGTAAATCAATCTGATGATGAGTGTTACACTATATACACCAGTAAATTAATGGATACCTATTTAATAGCCTGTGCCCTTTATTTTGATTTTGATACTCCGAATATGATTGAAGATAATAATACACTATATCAGCAGGTTAAAGAACATTTTTCACTATATAAGAATCATTTATTTGTTAAAAGTTTAGAGAACTATGTAGATACAGAATATAGAGATAGTAATCCTTGGGTTATAAGCAGCATTATTATGTATATGTGTTCAACAGAGCTGGAAAATAAAGAAGTAAACCAGTTGCAAAATCCTGTTTTTCACAATTATGAAGCATTTAAAGAGTTTTTAAATGACTTAACGCAATTTTATAAAGATACAAATGCGGAAAAGTTTTTCGATACCAATAAGAAATATGAGTTAAAAATGTATAAGGAAATAGAAGAAAAAATTAAGAGTATACCTGTAGCTGCATTAATTCAGACAATGGAAAGTTATGTAGGCAATAAGGAGAGGTATTATGAAAATCAAAATGTGAAGTATATTTCGCTTATCACATTATATAGGCCGTCAGGAGCTTCCTTCTATCCGATAAGATTAAAAGATAGCACATACTTTGTATCATATCAATCTATTTTCCAGGAGCCAAGTAATATAGAAAGCTTTGATATAGATAGATGTGTAGAAACTGCAATACATGAATATTTACATATGTATATTAATCCACCTGTAGAGGAGCAAAAACAACTCATTGACCGGCTGGCTACAGGAAAAGACAAAATAATTTATGGCGGAAAGATGTATCAGCATATGGATTGGCATCGTATTACAGATGAAAATATTGTACGAGCAGTAGAAGCCCGCATATATGGCGAGGTTTATAATAATACAAATAGAGCATATGAAGAAGTGCTTAAGAAAGAAGTTGAGTGGGGAGGCTTTACAAAAGTAAGAAATATTTATGAGATATTAGATGAGTATGAGGATAACAGGAAACAATACCTCTCTATCAATGCTTATATACCTAAACTTATAGAGGAATTGTTTAAATAAAAAGTGCCAATGGGGACGGAGCAATCTTCTTATATTCTGCCACATCAGTAGTATATTACGAACTTATTGTCTATTTCTTGCATGTACATAATTCAATAGTCTACATAACAATTATTGACCATATGGAAAATTATTGGTATATTTATTGCATATCAGAATAATGTTGTGAAGAACTGATAATTTATATTAGGCGGTGCATCAATGAAAAAGCCATTAACCGTGCTTGTACTCTTCGTCTACATGGTACCCCTATCGCTTTTCCTGACTTTTTATCAGATTTTTACAAAAGGAATGAAAGATTCTTTTGAATTAGCCATTTTTACGATTCCATTATTACTCATGATTGCAGTGTGTATATTGGTAGCTGTAAACATCATGGCCGCGGTACATTCCATAGTACGGGCACAAGATTTGTTGTTCAGAACAGTTATGATTTTCAAATTGTGTCTTATACCATTCTATATAGTTAATTTTGCTTGCTGGATGATTGCTTCAATGGTATTCCATATTGCAATAATTATCTGGCCGATGATTCCATTTATCATTGCATACACTTATTTTACCTTGCTTGGCACATCCGCATATATAATAGCCAAACTGTTTTCTTTACGAAAAAGCAAGATAATTACCACAAAACAATTTGTGCTTCATGGTATATTACAGATTATTTTTGCAGTAGATGTGATAGACACCATTTATTTAGCGATAAAGCAAAAAAGTTTCAATGAATATTAGTGCAACAACAATAGATTATAAGCATTATTAGAATATACTGCTGTATAACATTTTTCAAAAAAAGCAACCTCAACAAGCCCATAATACATGAAAGCAGTAGGACGCACTTTTAGTACAATGTGTAGCATCAATAAGGTTATTTTATTAAATTGACAAAATAATTTTTAAAGATATATAATATAATAAAAAAATGAAACCATTGAATAAGAGTAGTAAACATGGGAATCTGAATATACAGAGAGCTATTGATGGTGAGAATATAGCATTTCAATCTATGTTGAATGGACTTATGAGGGCAGCTCGAAAGCTTTGCGAGTAGGTGTTGACGGAAATCCTAACCGTTATGATGGAAGCGTATGTCAGTACGTATAATTTGTTTTTGGGTGGCTAAACAGAACTGTAAGCTTCTGTCCCTTTTGGGATAGGAGCTTTTTATTTTTTAAAGGAGATGATTTTATGAAAGATGGTTGGTGGTATTTATTCTAAAATAATAATGTAAAGGAGATTTTTGAAATGAAACGAATTTTAACAGGTGACAGAACAACCGGCAAATTACATTTAGGACATTATGCAGGGAGCCTTCAGAACAGAGTCAAGCTGCAAAAGGAATATGATACTTTCATTATATTAGCTGATGTCCAGGCCCTTACAACTCATTTTGAACGGCCGGAGCTGATAAACCAAAGTATCTATGATGTTGCAATTGACAATCTATCTGTAGGATTAGACCCTGATAACATAACTATGTTTTTGCAATCTAAAATAAGTGCCATTGCAGAACTAACGGTATTCTATTCAATGCTTGTTTCAGTGAATTCATTGAGACATAATCCAACTATAAAAACGGAAGCCAAGCAGTATGGATATGATGATTTGAGCTATGGCTTTTTGGGATATCCCGTAAGTCAAGCAGCAGATATGACTTTTTGCGATGCGGACCTAGTCCCTGTCGGAGAGGACCAGCTTCCGCACATAGAACAAGGAAGAAAAATTGTAAGGCGATTTAATAGTTTATATGGCAAAGGAAAGATTATTGTCAAAGAGCCGCAAGCCCTGATTAGTAATACTCCTCGGCTTATCGGATTAGATGGAAATTTTAAAATGGGCAAAAGTCTTGGCAATGCAATCTATTTATCGGATACTGCTGAAGATGTCAATGAAAAAGTAAAATCAGCAATTACTGATAAAGACAGGATAAGCATAAAAGACAAAGGCAATCCGGATATATGTACAGTAAGCAAATATCATCAGGCAATTAATCATAGTGAATATGAAAACATTTGTGAAATGTGCAGAAATGCTAATATTGGCTGTACAGCTTGCAAAGATCTTTTATCAAAAAAGATAAATTTACTCCTTGCTCCATTCAGAGAAAAACATGTTTATTATGAAGAGCATAAAAGCAAGGTGCGTGATATTATACTTGAGGGCAGCAAAAAAGCAAATAGGATAGGCAATGAAACCATTGAAAATGTTAAAAAGGCTATGAATATCTATATGGAATAGATAAGGATATTTGTTGATATAAGAAATAAAAGAATATGTTAAATATTTGAAGTTTGTAATAGTATTCTGTATAATAAAATAGATGAAAAGTAGTAGAATATTGTGAACGAAGAATTGAAAGGAGAATTAAGCATTGAATAAATTTAATAAGGTAACTGAGATAATAGATTCTGCAAAGAGCTTAGATAGTGAGTTTGAAGATATACTTGAATTATCAAAAACTTGTAAGTTTTCTAATTGTACTCATACAACTGAGCCAGAATGTTCGGTTAAGAAAGCAATTTCTGAAGGTACTCTTTCAATAGAACGATTCAACGATTATTATGCTACAAAAGAAGAATCCCAATATGTTTCTAAGAAAAAGAATAAAACTAAGGCTATTGATTATATGAAAAAGTTAAAACTTTTCCGATAGTTCTAAATATGCACTTTGCTTAGATAATCCATCATTAAATATGCTGTAGTATTTCTTTAAAGAGAATATAGCAAAGCGATACACCTTTTTCTTAATTTATGAAGCTAAAAACAGCAAAAAAAGGAGGCGGTATAAATGAAAAATATCAAGAAATATAACTTAGTAAAACGAACTTTGCTATGTTGCATTTTGTTATTTTACATATATCCGGCAGAGGTTTTGGCAAACTCATCATGGCATTGGGTAACAGTAAGTCCTATGAGAGTTTTACCCCTTGCAATAATATTAACGCTTGCTATCGAGACCTGGGGAGTAAGCGTGTATGGAAAAGTAAAGGGAAAAGTAAAGGCCTTTATTATTGTTACTTTTGCAAATATTGTTTCGTTTATTGCGCCATATATTTATAGCACTTGTATTTTAAATAGATTTTATGGTTCAGGCTGGGGCTATGCATGGGAAAGAGCATTCAACAACGGTCCTAATTATATAATTAGGCTTGCTTATTTAGTACTAACATTGTGTATTGAAGTGCCTCTGGTATATTTTCTGCTTAAAAATCAAAGCAAGGATAAGAAAAAATTATTGCTTATAACTATAGTTGCAAATGTAATTACTACGATAGCTGTTGCGGTTCTGGAAAGACTTCTTTGCCAGGGTCAATGGTAGAGCATTGTGATAATTCAAAGGAGAGCATTTATGGATAAAGCAAGTAAAATAAACATAGTACAAGAAAGACTCGCTGCTATTGGCGAATACAATTCCGAAGCTTTTAAAGACGATAAAAATGTATTTATTAAATCAACAAAGTCATTTTTTGAAATAATTACATTTGGTAAGAATGCCGTTATTAGAGCTGATATATCTATTTACGATTGGTGTGTAAAACATTTTTCGGCAATACCGGCATGTGAGATTATGGATGGAGAAAATCTCTTTCTCATTGAAAAAAAGCTTCGCGAATTTGGTAAGAAGCTTGCCGGAGAGCATGTTAGATATCTGTATTTAGATAACAATAAATCTGTTAATCAGCCATCTGGCTTTAAATATCAACTTTTCGATAAAAATAATATGAATATCTTGTATAAGGAAAAAGGATTTAATAATGCGTTGAATTATAAAAATGATGTCATTGCATTTGGTGCGTATCATAAAGATCAACTTGTTGCCTTAGCCGGAGCTGATGACAGTTTATTAAACTTATGGCAAATCGGTATAGATACTTTGCCTGCATTTAGAAACAATGGACTGGCAGCGTATCTTGTGAAAACATTAGCTGATGAAATTGAAAAACGTGGCGCATTACCGTATTACACTACATGGAGCCCCAATATTGCATCAACAACAGTTGCTCTTAAAACGGGTTTTTTCCCTACTTGGGTTGGATATTATGCGGAGGATATATAAATGAGCAAGTGTGAAAAGGCGATAGTAACGGTTTTATGTATGGTTTATAATGGTAATAAGATATTGCTTCAAGACAGAGTCAAAAAAGATTGGCGCGGACTTACGTTTCCGGGAGGGCATGTAGAAAAAGAAGAATCATTTATTCAGGCAGTTATTCGTGAGATATATGAAGAAACAGGATTAACGATAAGGGAGCCTAAATTATGCGGGGTAAAGCAATTTCAAACAGATGAAGATGAACGATATATCGTATTATTGTTTAAAACGGATAAATTTGAAGGCACTTTGATTTCTTCTGATGAAGGAGAAATGAGATGGATTGATAGGGACTCATTAAATGATTATAAATTAGTGAATGATTCTATGGATTTATTAAAAGTTTTTGATTCAGATTGTTATAGTGAATTTATGTATGAACGCAGCAAATCAGGTGATGATTGGATAGTTAGATTGTATTAAAAGGACTATCTGAGCTTTTGAAAAGATTATTTTGGAGGTGTTCTAAGTGAAAAGAATAATAGCAATGATCATGGCCTGCTCAGTTCTTATGCTATTCGGCTGCTCCGGGGAAACTGCTGCGAATACTGATTATACTACTACGATTGACGGTCAAGCTGCCGTGATATCATTTCTCGAAGGAAGCCTCTCGGAAGGGAAAATAAAAACCGATAATGGAACATATACATTCTCTTATTCCATGGATGGAACCCTTTCTATTGTCTATCCCAATGGATATATATATTCCCAAAAGGATATAGGCGGAGGAATTGCGGTTCCAGCGGATTATGATGCAAGCGCCGTAGAAAAATTGGGATATATAGACGGTTTTTCACTTGCGCGGGCCATTTCCTCAGCTTCTGATAGTGGTCGTAATGATACAGACGGCGCTCCTATTATTCTCTCTTTGTTTCTTGTCGCCGTTGGCATTTGGTTTATCAGCGCGCCAAGAAGTGCGTGGTGGATATCAAAAGGGTGGTATTTCAAGAATGCCGAACCCTCTGATTTGTCTTTGATTGTATATCGCGTGGGAGGATGTATGCTGGTGTTTGGCGGAATAATATCTTTTTTTGCCTGATCCATTATATATGATACAGCGGTATTATCTGTGCGAAATGGGCTGGAATGCTTACTAGATTTCCTTCAAGCAGAATAAATATAAATAGGGCAATACCTGTTACCTTTAAAAATAGTAAATAAACTATTGGAAGGCGGTATTGCCCTATTTTATAAGGATAGCCATATCGGAAATGATAAGCATAAGTTTGCATATTAGCGGAAAATATATTAAGAGATTATATATTTAGCTAATAATACCTTTACATAAAGGAGGATGACGCTTTGCATACTATTGCAGCCGTCGGTAAGAGCATACAGCGGAAGGAAGCATGGGATAAGGTGACAGGAATTGCCAAATACACAGATGATTACATTGTGCCGGGTATTTTATATGCTAAATTAGTCACAAGTCCTTTTGCCCATGCCAAAATTAAATCAATTGATATTTCTGAAGCTGTAAAAGCTTCTGGAGTTCAAGCTGTAATTACAGGCAGCAGCTTTCCTATCCTTTGCGGAGTGGAGCTCGAAGATCGTCCCCCTCTTGCAACAGACAAGATACGGTATTTCGGTGAACCCGTTGCTCTAATAGTAGCCAGCAGTGAGCGCGAAGCCATGCATGCAGTCAAGCTTGTAAAAATGGAATACGAACCATTACAGGTGGTAAATTCTCCTGGAGATGCAATAAAAGCTGGTGCACCCATTATTCATGAAAACTTATATCAGTATAAGCATGTGGCTATTGAGGCTTCTCCAGAACCAAATACAAACATTGCGCAACGTATAAAAATAAGAAAAGGCGATATGGCTAAAGGCTGGGCTGAAAGTGAAGTCATTATTGAGGCCAGTTATACTCTTCCAAAGTCAGACCATATAGCTATGGAAGCCAGGAATGCCCGGGCAGAAATACATGCCGACGGTCAGGTTGTGATCAGTTCTTCAACTCAAGCCCCTTATTCCGTAAAGAAAATGATAAGCAAATATTTCGGAATAGAGGAAGGAAAAGTTACTGTAAAAACACCTCTTGTGGGTGGAGGGTTTGGAGGAAAAGCTCCTGTACAGCTTGAAATGCTTGCTTATATGGCTTCAAAATCCGTTGGCGGTAGAATTGTTAAAATAGCAAATACAAGGGAGGAAGATATCGTCACCTCTCCCTGCCGTTTAGGCTTAGAGGCAAAAATAAAATTGGGCGCATCAAAGAATGGACTGCTAAAGGCTGCTGAAATGATATATATTGTCGATACCGGTGGTTATACCGATATCGGACCTCGTTTAGCAAAAGCTATCGCTGTTGACTGTACAGGTCCTTATAATATTGAAAACGTATGGTGCGACTCGCTTTGTGTATATACCAACCACCCTTACTCAACATCTTTCAGGGGCTTCGGGCATGCCGCCTATACATTTTGTATAGAAAGGTCATTAGAAAAGCTAGCCCGTAAACTTGCAATGGATCCGCTGGAATTGAGAATCAAAAATGCCATTGCTCCGCAAATGACGACTCCAACTCAGATTAAAACAACCTTAAGCAATATCGGCAACCTTACAGCATGCCTTCAAAAGTTAAAGGAATCAATAAATTGGAATGAAGGAGCAAGGATCGACTTAGGAAACAATAAAATTAGGGCAAAAGGTATCAGCTGCTTCTGGAAGACATCCGATTCTCCAACGGATGCCGTATCAGGGGTGTTTCTGACATTCAACACCGACGGCAGTATTAACTTGAACAGTGGTGCAGTTGAATGCGGACCTGGAATGAAAACCACTTTAGCCCAGATACTTGCTGAAAAAATGAAAATGGATATAAGCAGAATCCATGTCAAACTGGAAGTAGACACACAGATCAGCCCTGAGCATTGGAAAACTGTTGCCAGTATGACGACATTTATGGCCGGCAAGGCGACGTTAAGGGCTGCAGAGGACTTGATCGGACAGCTTAAAGGCTTAGCTGCCGTAGCCATGAGGTGTCCTCCGGAAGATTTGGCTGTCGCGGAGGAAAAAGTGTTTCTGAAACAAGACCCCAGCATATATATAGCATTTAAGGATTTAATTCACGGATATAAATACCCGAACGGCAATGCTATAGAAGGACAGACTCTGGGGCGTGGCAGCTTTATTATGAGCCGCATAACTCAACTTGACAAGGAAACCGGCAAGGGAAAACCTGGTCCGGCTTGGGCTGTAGGAGTGCAAGCCGTAGAAGTGGAGTTTGATACAAAGGAGTTTACATATAGACTGCTGAAAGCAGCAACAGTAATCGATGCAGGAAGAGTTCTGAATCCCAAAACTGCACGCGGCCTTGTTACCGGCGGAATGTGCATGGGCCTTGGTCTTGGGAGCCGTGAAAGTTTTTCCTATGATATGCAAGGAAAAGTATTAACTACCAGTCTGCGTACTTATAAAGTGATGCACATAGGTGAAGAACCAAAATATATAGTTGATTTTATTGAAACTCCTCAAATAGATTCTCCCTATGGTGCAAGAGGAATAGCTGAACACGGAATTATCGGAATTCCAGCCGCTTTAGCAAATGCACTATCTTTAGCGGCACAAATTGATCTGGACCAATTACCTCTCACACCGGAATATATCTGGAAGACAAAGACTGGAGGCATAGTATGATTCCATATAATTTTGATTACTACAGACCGGATACAATAGATGAAGCCGTTCAAATCTTTAAGCAGCTGGACTGTCAAAACAAAAACCCTCTTTACTATGGAGGCGGCTCAGAGATCATAAGTATGGCGAGAGTGCATAATATCCATACCAGAGCTGTTATTGACCTGAAAGCGATTCCGGAGAATAATGTTCTTGAATTTCAAGGTGACAAATTAGTGATTGGCTCTTCCGTTACACTTTCCAGAATATCGGAATCAAAGTTATATCCATTGCTGGGAAAGTCAAGCGGAAGAATAGCTGACCATACTATGCAGTGCAAGATAACTCTCGGCGGTAATATTGGCGGAACAATTATATATAGGGAGTCTGTATTGCCTTTGCTATTATCCGACAGTGATGTTGTTATAGCCGGAGGAAATAAGATAAAGCAAGTTTCTATTCACGAAGTTTTCAATGAACGTCTCCTGCTTTCGAAAGGTGAATTTATAGTCCAATTTATAATAGGAAAAGAGTATGCAACATTACCTTTTGTTCATGTAAAAAAGACAAAAAACGAGAAAATCGATTATCCGTTAATATCTATTGCAGCAATAAAGAAAGATAATAGCATCAGATTTGCATCAAGCGGCGTCTGCCCTTTCCCATTCAGATCCTCTCAGGTGGAAGAATGTCTTAATGCAAAAGATGACCCGCTGGAAGTAAGAGCAGCTAATGCAATAAAGTCTCTCCCTTCACCTATCTTGAATGATCTGTCGGGCACAAGCAGCTACAGGAAATTCGTGCTCATGAATACATTGATCAGTACATTGGAAACATTGGAGGGATGCCGCAATGCTTAAAATAGAAGGCAAGAGCATCATTGAACTTGATATAAACGGAGAAAAAAAGGATGTTGCAGTTTTCCCATCGGATATCCTTTTGTATGTTATCAGAGAACATTTTGGGTTAACCGGAGCAAAGCCAAGCTGTGAAAATGGTGACTGTGGTGCATGTACAGTGCTGGTTGACGGCTGGCCCGTCAAGTCATGCCTTATGCTGGCGGTAGAAGCTATCGGCCATAAAATAACAACAGTTGAAGGGCTTAACAATGCGCCTATTCAGAAAGCCTTCATTGAAAATTGGGGATTTCAGTGCGGTTATTGTACATCTGGCTTTTTAATGGTTTGTCATTCCCTCGCAAAACTACACCCCGATGCGGATGAATACGTAATCGAAGAATGGTTACAGTCGAATATCTGCAGATGTACTGGTTACGAAGAAATTCGAAATGCAATAAAGTCTGTTTTATCATCAATGTCAAAATAATCAGCCAAAGCTTCCAATTTCTCTAAGGTGGTAGTTCTTCTTCCTCGTTCAATATCACTGACGGCAGTGTAAGTAAGTCCAACAATTTCACCCAGTTCAGACTGTTTAATATTTTTCTTTATGCGTAACGTTCTGATGCGTTCACTGAGAATCTCTTTTAAAGACATAACAAAAACTCCTTGGCTTTATGCAAAATGAATAATCTATTTTTAAAAGATGCCGCTTAGATAAACGTTCATTTGCAAAGTTGATTACTAACATAGCTGTTTTAAAGCATTTGAGACAGCTTAAAAAATTTAGATAAGAAATCGTGTCATATTGGGTTAAAAATAAAAGCCTTCTAAATGACTTTGTTTGTTATCTGCTATGATTTTTTATCATTTCCTCCATCCTGCCAATGATGATGCCTTTTTCCAAATCTGATAATTGGTTAAATAAGCAAAGAAGATTACGTTCTTCTACGGAAAGTTTTATATTACTATCAAAGAAATCACTTTTACTTTCATTAAGGCTTTCACCTAGCAACAACCAGTCTGTAGAAACGTTAAAATGTTTCGCTAATTCAATAATAATGTTTAAGCTTGGTTTGCGTTCGTCATTTTCATATCTGCTGAGGTTATCAAAATTAAGAAGTTCCATCAAATCTTTTTGAGTCAAGTTATTCTTTGTTCTCAAATAAGTGATTCTTTTTCCAAGAGAATCAAGCTGTACCACTGCTATACCCCCATAATACAAATTGTATGTCAATTTGACAAAATGACCTTGACAATATGTCAATATGACATTAGAATATTAATATAACCACTTTTTATAATTTTATCATATATTTGATTTTGTGTACCACTGTTATACTCTCGTTTTTATTTCAGATTTAGAGGAGGGAAGACTAATGGGAATGCATGTAATAAAAAATTTGGAATAGAGGTAAAGAAAAAGCTTGTGGAATTGCAATTAACACAAAGAAGATTAGCTAAAAAAGTAGGTGTTAATGAGAATTATTTGACAGATATTTTAAACGGAAGGAGGTCAGGCAAGAAATATAAGAGCAAAATATTGCAAGCATTGGATATCATGAATCAAAGCAAATCAACATAAAATTTTTCACTTCAATACAACTGAATTATCTGAGAGCATATCACTGCATGGCATGAGACATTTTGTTTACTACCTTTTTAATCTGTATATTTGAAAGGGGGTTTTTGTCAATGAAAAAGGAAGAATATTATGATACCAATTATGATTTTAAGGAAATTGAGATGGATGAGCGCTTTATTATTTGTGAAAAGGAAATGAAGCTGGTTTTTATTATTCAAATTTTATTCACAGTTTTATCAGTTGCGGCTGCATACCTGTTAGGCAGAGGAAATCCTGAGGATTATACATATATCATGGGCCTGCCCGCATGGTGGTTTGCTGTCATATCAATAAGCCTGATTTTCTTAGGGACAGTAATTTATATTACTAAGTTCATACTTGTTGATATGGACTTAGGAGATGAAGGGACAATAGAGGAAAAGGTAAAAACTAAAATTTAGAAATGGAGTGAATATAGTGGCAGTTGAAATCAGTTCTAATGCTCGTATGTTTATAATCATCACTTTTATAATTTATTCCATGGTCTTGATTGGTATGGGTTTATATTCTAAGCGGTCAATGGATAAGACATCTCTCGACAAATATGTTGACGAGTTCTATACCGGAGGACGCGGCATGGGTGCATTGGTAGTTGCATTGATGGTTGCTGCGTCTTTATGCAGTGCGGGCACATTTCTTGGGGGCCCCGGGCTTGCGTATAGTGTCGGTTTGACATGGGTGATGGCTGGATTTTCTCAAAACTTTATGAATTTCACTGTTTTGGGGGAGATCGGCAAGAAAGTTGGAATAGTTTCGCGCAGAATAAATGCTCAATCATATCTTGACTTATTTTCTTCTCGTTATAATGGCAACAAGTTTATTGCTCTCTTTGGAGTTTTAGCGATCATACTTTTCTTAGGAAGTTATGTGGTTGCCCAATTTATAGGCGGAGCAAGATTGTTTGAATCTATGACAGGGCTGCCTTATATAGTCGGGTTGATTCTATTTGCAGGAGTTGTACTTATAACCGCAGCATTAGGCGGCGTGAAAGGCGTGGCAATTGCCATAGCATTTCAAGGTATAGTGATGACAATAGCAGTTGTCACTCTATTTATAGCAACTTTAATGCATTTAGGCCCATTGGAAATAGTTTATGAGAAATTGATCCATATTGACCCGAATTTAGTGACTCCATGGAATTGGAGTCCTGCATATCAGTTTTCTTTATGGATTGTTTATGGACTTGTATATATAGGCCTTCCTCATGGAGCAATGGGGACTCTGACTTATAAAGACACAAAAGCTATGCATAAGGCAATTATTATAGGCGTTTTTTTCGTTACACTGTGGACTCTAATGCTTATTTGGACAGGCAGCTTAGGTCGTACTATATTTACAGACATACCGGTCCCGGACCAAATAATTCCAAGTATCGCTATGACTGTTTTACCTCCATGGTTGGCAGGGTTAACTTTGGCGGGAGTTGCTGGGGCTATCCAGTCAACAGTAGGCTCTATGGTTATAGTAATAAGTTCAACATTTATTAGAAATGCTTATCAAGCATTCATCAATCCGAAAGCAGATAGTAAAAAATTAAAGAAAGTAACCATTTTTGCTACAGTGCTGATTTGTATCGGCATATTTCTGGCAGCCATTAAACCGCCGGCCGCTTTGCAATACTTCATAACATTTGCAATAGGAGGTCTTGGTTCGTCATTCTTTTGGCCGTTACTACTGGGCATTTATTGGAGAAGGGCAAATGAGTATGGTGCAGCGGCAGGGATGGCCGGAGGGATGATAACCTACATTCTTGGTGCCAGCAATATCCTGCCGATAACTATGGGCATGAATGCTATTTTTATAGCTTTAATAGTATCGGGTATTTTAACAGTTGTTATAAGCTTAGCGACGCGTAAACCGCCTAAAGGAGTGGTCATGATCTGGTTTGGCAAAGCATATCCAAAGAGCATTGCCGATTAATTCATATTGGATTATGGATTTTATCAAATGCTGGTGTGTATATAACATACCGGCATTTGATAAAAATGATTGAGGAGTGATTTTGTGCTATATTTTGATTTACTCGTAATGAATGGAAAGATTGTGGATGGAACCGGGAATCCATGGTTTCGGGGAGATATAGGGATAAAGGACGGCAAGATTTCCTTTGTAGGGAAGCTGTCAGGAGAATATATTGCCGATGATACTATAGACGCAGAGGGGCAGGTCATCTCTCCCGGGTTTATTGACTGCCATACCCATTCTGATTTTGTACTTTTACGTGATCCGGAGATGTCAACTAAGTTAAAACAGGGAGTAACAACACAGATGATCGGTCCCTGCGGAATAAGTGCAGCACCAATAAGCAGTGATAAGGTTGCCTTGTTGGATAAGTATGCAGGCTTTGCCAAAGCAGGTGTGGAACCCGAGTATAACTGGGAGTCCTTGGGCGAATTTTTAGATGTGATCGATAAATTGCCGCTTGGGACAAATATCGGGGCATATGTTGGTCATGGTACTGTTAAGATCAATGTAATGGGTTTTGATTCAAGAAAGCCCACCGGAGCAGAGCTCAAGGAGATGAGAAATCAGGTAAAACAGGCCATGATAGATGGTGCATTTGGACTGACCACCGGGCTTATTTATCCTCCCGGATTGTATTCAGAACCCGAAGAGATTGAGGAGATTGCTAAAGCTTTAAAGGAATTTAACGGTGTTTACCTTTCTCATATGCGCAACGAGTCAAAGAATCTGTTAAAATCTGTTCAGGAGACTATCAATGTAGGAGAAAATGCCGGCATTGCTGTTCAGGTGCACCATCATAAAGCCATGGGCATAAAGAACTGGGGCATTGTAAAAGATTCTGTAAAATTAATCGAAGAGGCGAGGCAGAGAGGAGTCGATGTTACCATTGACCAATATCCTTATACTGCATCCAGCACCACATTGAGAGCATGTCTTCCCATATGGGTGCATGAAGGCGGAATAGAGAAGATTATAGAAAGGCTTCAAGAACCATCTATAAGGGCACGAATAATTGAAGAAATCAATACGGGCGATGACTGGGAAAATTTCTACCAGCATAGCAACGGAGCGGAAGGAGTGCTTATTTCATATACACCGGAGACCCCTGAATATGAAGGAAAAACTCTTCTGGAAGTCAGCAGGATGATGCATAAGGAGCCTCTGGATGCGCTTTGTGATATCATTGTTGCTAATAAAGGTTCGGATACTGCTTGCTATTATATGATAGGTGAGGACGATATCAAGCATATAATGAAGAGTCCATTTACGATGATAGCTTCCGATTCTATTCCGGCAGCTCCCAGGGCGAAGTGCCATCCGCGCACTAATGGGACTTTCCCAAGGGTCCTTGGTAAGTATGTAAGAGAAGAAAAAACTTTGTCTTTAGAGGAAGCTGTAAATAAGATGACTTGCTTCCCCGCAGCCAGATTCAATATTTATAATAAGGGTATTATAAAAGTTGGTATGGATGCTGACATTGTTGTTTTTGATCCGGATACAGTAATTGATGGTGCAGATTATGAAGACCCATTCAAAGATCCCGTTGGAATTGACTATGTTATCGTAAACGGGAAGATAGCCATAAACGACGGAATTTATACCGGCAATGCAGCAGGCAGGGTAATAAGGAGAGTATAGAAAGATACCGGCAAAGGCGGGGCAAGGGGGACAGGCAGTCCTTTTTGCCCCGCCTTTATATAAACTGTTTTGCCGTTTTGATACAGAATAATTGAAAAATATGACATTTTAAGATGAATTTGTACAAGCTTTGGAGAATATAAGAGAAATACTCAAATGTATTTTTTTTACTGATAAGCCAGCCGGATCATGGATAACGGCGGCTTCTTCAGCAAAAAAAGTGCTACGGCGGAGAGCGAAGCGTAAGATGCTTTATTTTCCGCCTGAAGCCATAAATCTATAAGGAAAGGAGGGATAATGTGATTTACCTAAACAAAGAAGATATTCTAGAGAGCCTTGCATCATATGAAGAGATAATGGAAGCTGTAGAAGATGCCTACAAAGCCTATGAAATCGGGAACTATAAAATGCCTTCCAGACTTCGTGAGGATATGGGACAGAACGCACTGCTGCTCATGCCCTGCATCAATGCTCAAGGCCTCGGTACAAAGATCCTCACCGTATTTCCGGGCAATAGTGCAGCGGACAAGCCTGCCATAGACGGAGTTATGATATTGAACGATATGGCAACGGGAGAGCCTACAGCCATCATGGATGCAAAGACTTTGACAGCTTTGCGCACAGGTGCGCTGGGAGGAGTTGCCGTCAAATACCTTGCAAATGACAAAACGAACACCGTAGGGGTCATTGGCGCAGGCACCCAGGGCTTTTATCAGGCTGTTTTTGCCTGCAGCGCAAGGAAGGTAAAAGTCTTGCGCGTATATGACAATAGGCCGGAGGTCATGGATAGCTTTATAGGAAGGGTCAGGCCAGAGATACCTTATGATGTGGATATAAGATACTGCCAAAGTGCAGAGGAACTCCTGACAGACTCTGAGACAGTCATCACTGCCACTAACTCCAATAGGCCTGTGATCCCTGATGATGAAGAACTGCTAAAAGGAAAATGCTTTATAGGCATAGGGTCTTTCAAACCGAATATGAGAGAGTATCCGGAAAGCCTTTTTAAGATCTGCCGGCATGTATATATAGACACATACCATGCCTTGCATGAGTCCGGAGACCTGATCACGCCCATCAATGAAGGATGGATCAAAAAAGACAGGATATCTCATTTCGGAGAGCTGATAAATGCAAAGCAGGGCAAAAGCGTGGATACAATATTGTTCAAAGCAGTGGGCATGGCCTTGTTTGACCTTTTTGCAGCCCAGAGGATATTTGAAGCTGCGAGAGAGAAAGGGATAGGACAGGAAATCAAATAAATATCAGGCAGATATGAAGCTGAAGCAGGGCTGACAGCCCTGCTTCACTGGCAATTAAAGAACTAAAGTTCCTCTAGAGGGGCGACCGGTTCATCAAGAACACGATGCTCAGGCTCGTAATAGAATACCTTGACAACATAGTCAACCTTTGACTCAACACCGAATAAAAATTGACCGCATTCATCGGTAAAGGTAAATGTAACAGGGATAAGCTCAAGGGGATTATTGGGTTTTTTGATAAACAGCTTGACCAGAGCACCCTTTACCGGAGTGTCATTCGGGAATTTTACAACACCATGGATAGCGGCCCTTTTTTCAGGCTCCAGAGTAATGCAGATGTCTTTTTCTTCGTTTCCAGTCAATTTAAAATTATATTCTTCCAGTTTCCAGCCCACAATTTCACCACCCTTCTTATGTATCGAAGGATAAAGCTACAACTGGCGGACTCTTAATACTTAAATATTTTTATAAAAGGTGAAAGAAAGGGCAGCTCTATATTGCGGGTTCCTTTAAATGATCTTTTTAAAATAATCACTCCTTGCTGCTGTTGTAAATAGGAAATTTACAAATGGGCCTACAATATAATATGAAATTAGAAAGTGTATGTGATTAAATTCTTAAACAAAAGGAGTGCATAAAGGCTTAGAGTTTTGAGGCATATCATGATTCCACTGCTTCAAAAAAATTATCCTTTGGAACAGCTTCAGGGTGGTTGTCATAATGTTCATCCTGATAGGCAGAGGGTTTTATTATAACAGGTACGATTTTGACATTGTCGTACCATACCTTGATGAGATATCTTTTATGGGGTATCAGGGAACCAAAAATAAATTGGCCGCATTCATCGGAAAATGTATATATTAATGGCTTTAGTGAGCATGGATTGCAGGGATCTGAGATTTCAAACAGCATGACAACTGCATCCTTTACCGGCTTGTCATCGCAATCCTTTACAATACCGTGAACTACGCTTCTCGGCTCGCGTTGAAGCTTAGCGGTGAGTTCGAGCTGTTCATTTTCTCCGGGGCATATTTGATACTTAGAAATACGATAACCCATGATTAACCTCCTAATAAATTCTATTGCTCATAAATGATATAGGAAAGCCCGCTCATCTTTTATGATTTATAATCAAAGTCAAAACATATACAAGGCTTCATATCAGATGCGGCATCAATATAAAATATTCTTCGGGCAGATAATATATCACCATAAATATAAATAAATTGATATAAATAACAGGTAAAAATTATTGCTTATAAGCATATTGTTTATAGATAATAAAACATGGGGGGGCAGTCCTATATGGTGAATCATGTTAATGATCTTATTGAATATGCCGGAATAGCAGATGTATTTCCGCATCACCCGACAGCCTTTAAACAGTTCAGTGTTCAGGAGACCGTGTGCCTTCCGATAGCCAAACCAAATATCGAGCAGATCATAAAGGTCATGGCAGAGCTTGCAATTACAAGTACAAGGGTAATCAGGACTCCTGGTGCTGCAGAGAACCCGGCAGTATCACTGGAGGGCCAAAGATTAACAGGCTGGAAGCTGATCGTTGAGGGAGAGGTAAGGCAAAAGATAGAATATGTTGCAGATGAGCCGTCCCAGCCTGTTTATGCTGCACATTTTAATATGCCTTTTTGCACCTTTATTGTTTTAGGGGGGGATTATGCGGCGGGAAGCCCTCTGATTGTGACAGGGTATATTGAGGACATATTTGCCAAGCAGATAAATAAGAGATGCATCTTCAAGAATATAACGATCCTTGTCACAGCGGAATAAAAAGGGGCCGCTGCTTTTACATCATACGACTTGAATCACTTAGCTATTCGGTATACTCCTGAAAATTGGATAAGGTATCTCGACTGAGATGGAACCTTACCCAATTTCCTTGGAGCCTTTTTTCCTATAAGGTTATTATTATCAAGGATTGCATAAGTCGCTATTTTCCTCGATAGTTCTTTCGTTTCCACTGCCGGCTTTGCTTGCGATCACTATAAGCCTGGTGTTTTCGTTATCCGGACTAAGCTCAAACTCATAAACGCCAAAGCGATCAGTTGTGGTGTGCGCAACTCTGATATACTCGATGCTGCCGTCCTGAGGAACAGGTTTTAGAAGATTTACAAGGGCGTTCTCTACAGCGTGGCCGTAACAATCCTTTACCTGCCCCCAAAGCTTTATGGGGTTTTCCCAATTATCTTTATTTGCTTCCAGTCCTGCTGCATTTTCGTTTAATCTTCTCCTGCGCATTTTTTTACGTCTGCGTTTTCTGACATTCAATTTTTTGAGTGAATTCAGACTTTCAGAGGTATTCAGTGATATGCCGATATATTGGATAAGGTCCTTTACAAGATTGGGCATACACTCCTCCTCCATAAACAAAATTACATTGAAGGGCATTGGGACAATTTAGAGAACAAAGATTAGCAGCCGCACGGTTCCTCCGGTTTTTCTTGACGATCGGCGCATGGATTGCATTTGCCGCCGCCTGTATAAATGACTCTTTCATTGCCTTTGGCGGCTTTGCTTACAATCACTCTGAATTTGTTGTTGTTTTCATCCGGACAGATATTAAACTGGTAGAAACCAAGGCAATCTGTCGTTGTGTGTGCAACTCCAACGTATTCAATCTTTCCGTATTTCCAAATGGGCTTTAAAAGCTTTACAAGTGCATCTTTGACAGGCTTTCCCTCACAGTCCTTTATTTGCCCCCATAATCTTATGCATCTTTCCCTGTCGACGACGATATCGGCTCTTACCTCACAATCATTGGGTCTGAGCTCGACATCGATAGCATTTCCCTTGACATTCTCACATGGTTCTTTCTGGTAATCCTGAATGGAATCATAATCAGGATCTTTCCGGGATTCATGAGTGTAAACAGTAGTTGACATAAAGTCCACCTTTCTTTAATAAAATTTAATAGGTTGTATAATTGTCCCTTTGCATTACTAATATATATAAAAGCTAAAAATGTGTTACTGAAATTGGGACATATTATAAAAATCATGAAATTGCTTCACATCCCAAGTGATGTGGAGCATCATGTAAAAGAGAATGCATAAATTATTGGCAATATAAAGCTTGAATGTGAATATATGGACGAGAATAAATCATATAATCTTAGTAGTCAAATAGGTTGTTTGAGTATTAGCAGTTGTTATAGGAGGGCACGCCGTGAAAAATCTTCTTGATGATTTGATTGAAATCATTGGAATAGATGACGTTATTCCCGAGCAGTCCGGAAGCTTTAAGCAGCTTCAAATCCAAGAAACCTTCAGCATTCCGGAGAACAAGCCGGAGGCGGAGCATATACTTAGCATAAGGGTAAATGCGGAGATAACCGGAACACAGATCATAGAGACCCCCATAGCCCAGTCCAATGAGGGGCAGGTACTCTTAGGGAAGAAAATAATTGTGCAGGGAAAGCTTATCCAAAAAATTGAATATGCAGCTGATGTGGAAGGCCAGCCTGTACATACGGCAGAGTTTGAAAAGCTTTTTTCGGATTATATCGTTTTGGATGATGATATAGATTGCAGCAGCCCTGTGATCGTCACTCCCTATATCGAAGACATATATGTAAAGCTCATCAGCAAAAGGAAAGTATTTAAAAACATTGTGCTTCTCATAAATGCAGCTTCATCTGCATTCAATTTGGGGTCGGGTAAACCGGATGAAAAGAGAAAGAAAAGCTTGGCGAACCGATATGAAATATCGAAGTACTATAAATGCAATGTAAAAGAGGAAAGGTGTTTCACCCAATTTGTTTTAAAGGAGAAAATAGAAATACCCAGGCCGAAACCCGATATTGAACAGATAGTCACTACGATCATTGACCCCGAGATCCTTTCGATGAAAGTGATCAATACGATAAAGGGCAGATCCCGGGAGGGGCAGAATCTTTCGGGAAAGAAGATAATTGTTGAATTGAAGATAAAGCAGAAGATACTGTATGCAGCAGACTTGATATGCCGGTCCATCCACGGAGTTGAGAAGGAACATTATCAAAGCGTTTATGTTGTGGTGCCGGAGCGGATCGAAGGGACGGATATCGAAGCTTTGCTCAGGAATAAACTCCTTCAGCCCAAGATAACCGTTGAAGATGTCTTTGCCAGGAAGGTGGATGAGCGCAAAATATTCAAGAGCATAGTGCTGTTCCTTGAGTTTGTATATATCCCAAGCTATGAGATCTGCTACTCATATCAACATAGCTCCTCTGGGAGCAACTTGTTTGTTGCCTATGAAAACGGCCGGCATGCTCATCAAATAACCTATGACGACGATCATAAGAATATAAAGCCGAAATGGTCGCCCTCAGGCCAGGAAATAGCCTGCCTGTCGGATTGCTTGGGAAAATTCATGCTATGCCTTATAGACCCCGGGACCTCATCAAAAAGAGTGTTCACCCAGGCCGGAATTTTTGAAGCAATAAGCAGTTATTGCTGGTCGCCTGACGGAGGGAGGATCATATTCTCAGCCGTTAAGGGCATCAGCAAGGAAATATATTCAATGGACGTCAGAGGCTCAGAATATGAGCAGATCACCTGGGGAAACGGACTGATAAAAAGCTTTAGACCCGAATGCTCGCCTGACGGGAAGAGAATGGCTTATATCAGATCGACAAGCAATATATTAAATATTTGGATTTCGGATGCAAAGGGTCTTGACAGCAGTCAGATAACGGCCTGCGGCTATATTAAGGACTTTGATTGGATGGATGATGATAAGCTCGTTTTCATATCGGGCAAGGGGAATAAGCAGGATGAAGCGTCTGTGATAGATATAAACAGCTTGGAGGCTGAAAGGATTTTTACAGGCTTGGATATATTCGCTAAAAAGCTTATCAGGATTTCTCCGGATAATCAATATGCAGCTCTTATCGGAGCGAAGAGCAATAAAAATGACGTCGATGATGTTTACTTGTACGAATTTAAGAACAAATGTGCAATCAATATTACAAAGAACTTCTGCACAACCAAAATCAGTGACCTGGCCTGGGGAATAGATTCAAATAAAATATATTATGTTTCGGATGAATTGGGGTATTGCAACATTTATTCGATATCATTAAGGGACTTTTGCAAGAAACAGCTGACCAATACCACCGCAGCAGATATTCAAATAAGCTACAGGCCGAGGATAAGGTGAGGGATTGTCTTATGGGGATAGTTAGAAATTTTATTGATATCATCGGAATAACACCCGAGAGTGAGCTGCCCGGTGTGAATCGCGGGGAGATAATAGAGTATTCGGATCATGAAACCATTTTTATACCTGAACAAAGGATAAAAATAGAATCCATATATCAGATAATGATAGATTTGGAATTGAAATCAGAAAGATTGATCAATGCCCCTCAGGGTAAAATATATGTTCTTGACGGGGTAAAGAAATTGAAGATAATTTATACCGATAAGGATGGGGAAGGTAAAGCCAAAATATTGAACCTGGAAAGGCCCTTCAATACATTTATGGATTTGCCGCAAGGCGCATGGATCGAGAATATAAAGCTTTTTATAGCCGATGCTTATTTTCAATTGCTGGATGAAAGAAATATATATAGCTATTGCCTTTATATGATCGATGCTCGATATAATGATGGCGGAAGAGGGAAAAAGGGTGCCTACATAAGAAGCTTTTCTAAGGATGTTCCTAAAGATTCTGAGTTTTTCGAGTTCGAAATAAAAGGTGACGGAATCGATAAGGGAGATTATAAATACAGCATCGCTGATGAGGTATCCCTGGCAAAGGAATACGGCAAAAATACAAAGGCTGACATGATCACCGGCTGCGATATGAGCTTAGACTCTGAGTTTCTATGAAAGGGATGAGGGGATGAGAATATGCATTGACGGCATCGGCGTAACGAAATTGCATGGAACAGGCTTATACACCTATACATGTGAGCTGCTCCAAAATCTGTTTGAAATGTATCCTCAGCCGAGCTATGATCTGATATGGGACGAGTCTTCCCATATAGACGGATGGGAAAACACCGGGAAAATAAATTTCTTTAATCTAAGCAAGAGAGATGAGTTAAATGGTTTAAAAGCCATCAAGGATCATATCACAGGCAATAAAATAAATTTGTTTCACTCCCCAAACAATGGCTTGAGCATTCCGCCGGATGGAAAGGGAAAGAGTGCGTGCAAATATGTTATAACAGCCCATGATCTGATCGCATTTACTATTCCCGAAATGGTCGATGAGAAATATTTAAACAGGTTTTTGCAGACTTTCCCAAAGGCTGCAGAAGAAGCGGACAGAATAATTGCCGTTTCAGATTCCATAAAGGAACAGCTTGCCAATGTCCTGGCTCTGCCCAATGACAGGATAGATGTCATATATCCCGGCTGTTCAAGCCAGTTCAGCCTTATGAACAAAGAGCATTGCATGAAGTTTTTAAAGGATAATTATCATATTCAAGGTGACATAATATTATTTGCGGGCAGCGTACATATTAGAAAAAATCTTGAAACCTTGCTCAGGGTATTCAGAGAAATAAAAATGAGCTTTAAAGGTTTAAAGCTCGTGCTTGCCGGCAAAGTTGACGGCAAGAGGCAGGAATATTATCTGGAATTAAAGGGCCTGGCAAAGGACCTTGGGATAGAAAATGAGCTGATTTTTACGGGAACTGTAGAATATAAACACATGCCGTATTTTTATAATGCATCAAAATGCGCTGTGAACCTTTCAGACTATGAAGGATTCCCGATGACTGCAATCGAAGCCATAAGCTGCGGAGTGCCGGCCATATGCAGCAATACGGCATCCTTTATTGAGACGGTGGGCGATAAGGCTTTGCTGGTGAATGCAAAGCAGGAAAAAGAGGTTAAGTACGCGATTTTGGAAGCTTTGAACAGCGGTGATGATTCAGAAGCTTTAATAAATAAGAGCAATAGGGTTAAAAAGGAATTCAATTGGAACAGAGCGATAAAGGATCATGTCAGATTATATGAATCGCTGCTTTCTTAACTCCGGTGACAGGCATAAAGTTTTACATCATGTTAATACATATTTAACATGAACATGATATCCTAAAATTAGCATGAAGGCGGAGATAGGAAAGAGGTGAGACTATGGGCAAAGCATTTCGTTATATCCAGAGAGGGGATATAGCCGTATTTTATATGATCAATGATAGAGCAAAATGCAGGGCTTTGGATCTGATAATGCCTGCTGTCACGCATCTGGGCGGTGCTGTGGTCAGCATAGGTCTTGCGGCAGCGGCGCTGATGCTTGGCAGGGCCGGAGAATTGAATTATGGATGGAATTACGGGTGGAATATAAGCATATCGCTCGCATTTAGCCATCTGCTGATCCATTGCATCAAAAAGATTGTCAACAGGCCCCGGCCAAATATTTCTCTATCCAGGGTCAATACATTTGATATTTCATTATACGACTATTCTTTCCCATCCGGACATACCACTGCTGCTTTTTCCATTGCGGCATCCATTTCGCTCATTTTTCCCCAGCTTGGGATATATCCCTTTGTACTGGCCGGATTGGTAGGAATGTCAAGGATATACTTGGGGGTTCATTACCCTACTGATGTTTTGATAGGAGCGCTGATCGGAACAGCCTCCGCATTTTACACCAATTATTTCCTGCCTATTATCTACCTGTAATACACAATAATTTAAATAATTTTAATACGGATTTAATATGCTCTTAACCTTATGAAGTTATGCTTAAAAACAAGGAGGTGCTAAATTGAAGGACTTAAACATATGCATCGATATCGACGGCACAATAACTGAAGCATACTATTGGCTCGACATGTGCAATAGATATTTCGATAAAAACATCAGCGAAAAGGATGTGACCGAATACTATGTCCACAAAGTGCTGGGCGTTTCTAAAGAGGACTATGCTGAATTCTATGAAAGGTATAAGTTTAAGCTGCATTGGGAGCAAAAGATAAGACAGGATGCCAAATCATTCATCAAAAGGCTGAGCTTGCTCCATAATATTTACTTTGTCACAGCAAGGGATAAATGCCTTACGATGCTCACACACGAATATTTAAGAAAAAACGGGATTCCCTATGACGGTTTATTCGTTCTGGGCAGCCACTATAAAGTAGATACAGCAAGGGAGTTGGACTGCGACGTATTTGTTGAAGATAACTACGAAAATGCAATCCAATTATCTTCCTCAGGCTTCAAAGTCCTGCTGATAGATGCCAACTACAACAGGGGGCCTTTGAATGACAATATCACAAGGGTAAAAGAATGGAATGAGATTTATAGGATTATTGACGGGCTGTTATTACAAAGCGAAGCAATGTAATAACAGTTTGTTTTTAAAAAATATAGAAGCTTAACAAGAAAAAATCGTGCTTTACCAAAGCATAAGAAATATATTATGAATTTTCAGATCAGAAAGTGGAGGCTGTAGGATGTTAAAGAATTATGTGCTGGATACCAATGTACTCGTCCATGATCCGTTGAGCATATATAGTTTCTCGGATAACAATATAATCATTCCCCTATTGGTCATCGAAGAGCTGGATAACCTGAAGAAGCGGGATGGAATATTAGGCTTCCATGCCAGGAACGCCGCAAGAGAAATCAACAAGCTGCGCCAGAGCGGAAACCTTCTGGAAGGAGTAAAGCTTCCCGGAGGCGGAACTCTCAGGATTGAGATGGATCATATGAATGCCGATTCAATGCCGGACGGCCTTGATCTTTCCAAAAATGACAACAAGCTGCTGACCATTACGTGGAACCTTCAGCAGAAGGATAAGGATATACCTACCATCATGGTCACGAAAGACGTATATATGTCCATCAAGGGCAACAGCCTGGGCATCAGGGTTGAAGATTATGAGAACGACAAGGTGACAGTTGATGAAATTTATAAGGGATATCTGGAGGTAAAGCTCTCCAGTTCAGATATCGAAAAGATTTATGGCAATGGCCTGAAGCCCCCGAGAAAAATCAAAGAACCCCTATATCCCAATCAATTTTTGCAGATCAAGAGCGTTGATAATACAAGCCATGAAGGCCTTGCAATTTTTGACGGCAAGAAGATCGTACCGCTGAAATATGCCAACAGCAGCGCATGGGGCCTTACTCCGCTGAATATGGAGCAGAAGATGGCTTTTGAGCTCCTCATGGATAATAACATCCATTTTGTATCCCTGGCGGGGGGTGCAGGCTCGGGCAAAACTATCCTTTCCACGGCAGTGGCTCTCCAGAAAGTTATAGAGGAAGGCGTTTTCAGAAAGATAATATTTGTCAAGCCTGTAGTAGCTGCAGGCAATGATATAGGCTTTCTGCCGGGCACCGAGCAGGAAAAGCTCAAACCATGGATGGGCTCCTTTTATGACGCGGTAGACAATCTTTTCGGCACCAGGGCAAAGAAGAAAGAAAAATCATCAAAGGGAGATAACAGCGTTAAATCCGGTTTTTCTGTGGAAGGCTTTATAGACCAATACAGGGAGCAGGGCGTAATAGATATGAAAACCTTTAACTACATGAGAGGAAGGACCCTCTGCGATTCCCTTGTAATTGTGGATGAAGCCCAGGAGATCACACCCCACTTGGCAAAGCTGATGCTGACACGGGCGGGCTTCGGCTCCAAGTTCGTTTTTCTTGGTGATCCGACAGATAGCCAGATCGATAATGTATTGGTTGACGAGCGTTCAAACGGGCTGGTTTATACCATAGAAAAGATGAAGCAGTTTGAAATCAGCGGACATGTAACCTTGAGCAAGGTCGAAAGAAGCCCGTTGGCCAAGATTGCGGAAAGGTATATGTAAGAGCATATAAGAATTCAAACGCCGTTGACACAGAACGCGGATGCGCCTATCTGTTGTCAGCGGCATTTGACCAATGCTCCGGAGCTTTCGAGAAAATTTTTTATTTCATCCGAGTCAAGATAAGGATTCCCAATGAAGCAATGCTTTAAATCCCGCGGTTTGTCTGTATGAAAATCTGAACCTCCCGTATAGAAAGAAAATTGCTTCGTCGCTATATCAATGAAAAAGTCCGTATATTGAGGACTATTGCGGCAGTATTTTGCTTCTATGCCGTCAAAGGGCAAGCTCAGTATGCTGAGAAGGTTTTTCTCCGATATCCTAACGGGGTGAGCTAATACTACCGCTGCATCAAAGGTCCTCAGAAGGTGAATACCCTCAGAACAGGAAAGGTATTTATTGGAGTGGGGATGCTTGCCGTATACCCCTAGGGCTTTTCTAAGCTTGCTGAGACTATGCTTTTTTACTTGCTTTAAAATATCCTTAAAAGCAGCGCTGTTGAATTTATCATTTTTAAAATACCCTAAGATATGAATGCTCTCATCATTAAACCTTGTGGATAATTCGACGGCAGGAATCACCGATATGCCGTGTTTTTGGCCTGCCTCAAAGGCTTTATCCAGTCCATCTATTGAATTATGATCAGAAATAGCGATGGTGTCTATGCCCCTGCTTTTAGCTATCATTATCACTTGCTCCGGATCAAATCCTCCGTCAGATGCAGTTGAATGAATGTGAAGATCAGCTTTCATAAACATAGTACACTACCCTTTATTCCTTAAATAATTAATAAAATCAATACTTCAGTATTTTTTCCTGTATTTCTTCCTTGAGTAATTCATCCATTTGATATGCAGGTCCGGCCTGTTGACCTTTAAAAAATCAAAAAAAATATCTTTATATCCAAGATGATCAAGGCCGCTGATAAGCAAGCTGGGAACTGCGGATTTTTTCTTCATCGCCTTGGCAGTATCGATAAGCCTAAGCTCTCCGGAAGGCGTTACGAATATATGAAATATTGCTGCATCCTGCCTCAGATAACCGACCTTCGCCATGGCCTCATATAGCTCTATCAGCTTACCTGAGATCTGAGGCGCTAGCTTTTTTTCCCTTTTCAAATATTCATCTAGTTCGATGCCGTTGATGTACTCTCTTATGATGTAGTTTGCACCGGATTCATAAAGCCTGGGGAAATGTGCATAGGATTGGGCCATCAGCAGGGTTTCCAATTCATCCTTGCACTCTTTTTTACTCTTAAAAATTTTTATGCACCTGTAGGAGTCTATCCTGTATACCTTGCCCTGGGTGCCTTTGCCGATAAGCTCCAAATCTTTCACATCTATATCCGGACTAAGCTTTATATCGATCACCTATTTCAAATATCGTTACAATGTAAGTATATGCAAGAGAGCATATTTTGGGAACTGCATGGCAGAGGGGCCCTTGGCCGCCGCTTCAAAGAAAATTTTATTGTTAAACTGTTGACAGTGAAATATTTTACTGCTAGAATGTTAGGTAGAACTAACAGCGAGAATAATTATCATTATCATTAAAATCTTAAAAAGAGTGTTTATTATGCCTTTAACAATGCTTCCCGTAGGCAAAAAAGCTGTGGTCAACACATGCAGGGCAAAGGGTAAAACCAAAAAGTTTCTTGAGGGATTGGGAATTATACCGGGAACACCTATTTCGGTGCTTTCAGAGATAAAGGGGAATCTGATCGTTTGCATAAAAGGAACAAGAATAGCTATTGATAGGGGTATTGCACAACAACTGACGGTTGAATTTCAGTGTTAAAGCAGAAATGGAAGGAGGAAAAGCATATGGAAAGGAAGCTTAAGGATCTGAAGCCCGGCGAAAAGGCTGTCATTGTCAAAGTAAAGGGGGGAGGAGCAACAACCCGAAGGCTGATGGATATGGGCGTGACCAAAGGCGCGGAAGTTATGATTCGCAAAGTAGCTCCTCTCGGAGATCCCATCGAGGTCAATATCAGGGGATATGAATTGTCTTTCAGGAAAGAAGAAGCTGGAAATATTATTGTGGAATGATTAAGGCTGCGGAGAAGCAGCATTTTTTTAAAGCATCAATTGAGAATGATTTTCAATTAAAGGGAGGTTATAAAATGTCATATACCTTTGCATTGGTAGGAAACCCTAATTGCGGCAAGACTACCATGTTCAATGAGATCACGGGAAGCACCCAGCATGTCGGAAACTGGCCGGGAGTTACCGTAGAGAAAAAAGAAGGCAAGGCTAAGAAGCTTAAAGAGAATGTCAGGATTGTTGATCTGCCGGGAATCTATTCCCTGTCTCCATATACCATGGAGGAAATAATAGCCAGGGATTATATAATCGATGAAAAGCCGGATCTGGTCATAAATATTATCGAAGCAACAAATATAGAAAGGAATCTCTACTTGACCACTCAGCTTATGGAATTGGGAGTGCCCGTTGTTGCAGCCCTTAACATGATGGACGCAATAGAGGCCAGAGGGGACAAGATAGACATTGAAAAGCTGGAAAAATACCTGGGAATCCCTGTCGTTCCTACTTCGGCCAGCAAAGGGCAGGGTGTCAAGGAGCTGATGGAAAAAGCTCTGAGTGTGGTTCAGACAGCGGCAGCCGGAAGGGAGCAAGCCTCACAAGAAATATATGATGACGATATAGAAAAATGCGTTTCTGACATCGGGGCCATTGCAGCGAAAGAGCTGGACAGCAAGTATAATGTCCGCTGGGTTGCGCTGAAGCTTCTTGAAGATGATGAGAGGCTGAAGGAGAAGCTTGATATTCCTGCATCTTTGCTGACGGCAGTTGCGAATTGCCGTGAAAAGCTTGAAAAGCAATATAACAATGATATGGAGACCATAATCGCTGATAACAGGTACAATTTTATTTCCGGCATTGTGGGCAAGACGGTAAAGAAGAAGTCCGGCAGCGGTCTCACTCTATCCGATAAAATTGACAAAATAGTCACCAACCGAATACTGGCCATACCTATATTTTTCGTAATAATGTGGTTTGTCTATCATATTTCCATTTCTACACTGGGAGACTATACCATAGGGAAAGTGGAGTGGCTCGTGGGAGATGTCATAGGCGGTGCAGTGGAAGGCTGGCTTGAGGGAGCAGGAGCCGCCGAGTGGCTGCGCGGACTTATCATAGACGGCGTCATAGGCGGAGTCGGAGGGGTATTGACCTTCGTTCCTCAGCTGATGATTTTATTCTTCTTCATCTCCTTGCTGGAAGACAGCGGTTACATGGCAAGAGTTGCCTTCATCATGGACAGGATTTTCAGGAGATTCGGCCTTTCGGGCAAATCCTTTATCCCCATGCTGATCGGAACCGGATGCTCTGTCCCGGGGATCATGGCCACCAGGACCATAGAAAATGAAAAGGACAGAAAGATGACGATAATGCTGACTCCTTTCATACCCTGCGGAGCAAAATGGCCGGTGTTTGCCATGTTCATCGCAGCCTTCTTTTCCGATAAGGCCTGGATAGCCCCTTCCTTATATATAATCGGGATAGGAGTAGCGATATTATCAGGTATTATATTAAAAAATACGATTCTAAAGGGAGAGGCGGCGCCCTTTGTAATGGAGCTGCCCGAATATAGGATTCCAAGACTGAAAAGTGTTCTCATCCACATGTGGAACAGAGCCAAAGCCTTTATGATAAAAGCGGGTACAATAATATTTGCTGCCTCCGGAGTCATCTGGATGCTGCAATCCTTTGATTTCTCATTTGCAATGGTGGAAGCGGAAAACAGCATGCTGGCTTCCATAGGCAAAACTATTGCCCCGATATTTTCTCCTCTCGGATTCGGAGAATGGAAAGCTGCTGTTGCCACAGTGACGGGGCTGATTGCTAAAGAGGTAGTGGTGGCTACGTTGGGCATACTTCATGGAATAGGCGAGGTTGCAGAAGATGATCCGACTCTCCTTGCAGGCATTGCCCAGAGCTTTACGGCTTTAAGCGCATTTTCATTCATGATCTTTACTCTTGTTGCAGCACCTTGCTTTGCAGCCATCGGCGCTATGAAGAGAGAATTCAACTCATGGAAATGGACCTTTATAACCATCGGATATCAGACAGGACTTGCATGGATATTGGGGACATTGGTGTTTCAAATCGGCAGGGCGGTCGGCCTCGGATAAGCAAACCGCTTTGACAGAAGTTGAAGCAGAAATCATATAAAGGAATGACTTAATAATAATGTTTAAAAGGTGGCGTATATAATGATCAATTATATTTTAGGCGGGATCATATTTGGCTTGATGATTTTAGCATCGATAAAGACCATCAAAAGGATTAAGAATGAATCCTGTGCATGCGGCGGAAGCTGCTCGGGATGCCATTCAAAATGTGAATGCGGGCATGATGACAATCCATAGATGCCAATTTATCTCCTTGTGAGATCAACAGCATTCTAAAGAAGAATAGTCAAAGAGGGATGGTGCTTATATAGAAATATTGTCATAAAAGCATCACGAATAAAAAATGCATAAGCGGTGAGATAAAATTGATGTTTCATATGTTGGATAGATTTTGGGGGCGGGGGGCTTATCATGAGGTCATCGACTGCTTGGTGGCAGCATTGGAAGCGAAGGATCACTATACAAGCGGCCATTCCTCCAGGGTGGCAGACATGTCCTATTATTTAGCCAAAGCCATGGGGCTTAAAGGTGTGGCTCTGGAGGACGTACATATGGCGGCCCATTTGCATGATATAGGCAAGCTGAGCATTCCTGAGAATATATTGAATAAGAAAGAAAAGCTTCTTCCCGGTGAATGGGCCCAGATAAAAGCACACCCGGAGATAGGTTTTAATATCCTGAATAAATCAAAGGGTTTAAAAAATATAGCAAAAATAGTGCTCCACCATCACGAGAGATGGGATGGCAAGGGCTATCCCTCCGGGCTGAAGCAGGATCAGATACCGCTTGGCTCAAGGATTATTGCAGTTGCCGATTCCATAGATGCCATGACTTCCCGCCGCCCCTATAGATCGGCAATGACCTGGGAGCAATGCAGGGAAGAAGTCCGTGCTAACAAGGGACTTCAGTTTGATCCCATAGTGGCGGAAAGATCAGATGAGATCTGGAATAAGCTTAGAGAGCAAAGTGGAAATCTGTAGCTTATATGGTTATAATGAATATATATTATAACAGTAAGTTAACTCGTTGTGGTAGCTGATAAAAGAGTATTTTGTGAAGAGGCTTAGAGTTTGTTAGCGAAGTATAGGAAAAGCTGCGTCAACTGTTTGAGCCTATATGCTGTTAAATCGGAAAATCTCATAACTTGCTTGAATCTTAACAGTAATGATAAACGCTGCATGCGAGTTTTGACGCAGCCCTATACAAGCTTACAAAGTCTTAGCCTTGAAGCTTTATACTTGTTATCAACTAGCACAACAGGCTAAGTTAAGGAAGGTAAGAGCATGAGCATATCTGTTTCATCATCGCTGGAGAATTATCTGAAAGTGATCCTGCAGCTTCAAGAAGCTGGGAATGCTGCCAGGATCACCGATTTGGCAGAAAGACTGAGCGTTGCAAAATCCAGCGCTAATCAGGCGGTCAAGCTGCTGAAAGATCAAGGACTTGTAAAGCATGAGAAGTACGGACAATTGGAGCTTACGGAAAGAGGCTCTGCCCTTGCCCGGGAAATATCAAAGAGGCATGAAGTGCTGATGAGTTTTTTGGTGGATGTGCTCAAAGTAGACCTTGCAACTGCAGAAAATGATGCTTGTCTTATGGAGCATGCCATCAGCCCTGCCACTATGGAGAAGCTTTCATCATATGTGGAGCAGCAGCTGGGGTATCCTTTGGAAGAAGCGCAGCGGAGCGGAGAAAAGGCAAAATCGGGCATGAAAATATTAAAAAGGCTTGATGCTGTATTGCCGGGAACAAGGGCCAAAGTGGTCAAGCTTACTTCAAAGGGTGCGCTGGGGCATAGGCTGATGGAAATGGGCATAATGCCGGGTACGGAAATACTGGTTGAGGCATATGCTCCCATGGGTGATCCCATTGAAATAAAAGTCCGCGGATATAGTCTCGCTCTAAGGAAAGCCGAAGCAAGCAATGTTCTTGTCGAGTTAATATTATAGAATTGTGACTATGCCTGATGTATCCTGTTTATCACAGCCGTTTTACAAGCATGGCATAAAGTGGTATAATGCTGCTGAATAATATCTGATGAGATAATAGGAGGGTAAGCTTTGGGAAATATAAAGACAAATGCTATGCGCATCCTTGATAAAGCAGGAATTTCATATAGCACATATGAATATGACCATAGCGACGGCCTGGTTGACGGCATTACGGTTGCGGACAAAATAGGCCAGCCTGTTCAAAGGGTCTATAAAACCCTTGTGACAAAGGGGACCAGCAGAGAGTACTATGTTTTTGTCATTCCCGTTGCTGATGAACTTGATCTGAAAGCGGCGGCAAGGGCGGTAGGTGAAAAAGCTGTCGAGATGATCAAGGTCGCGGATATTAACAAGATTACAGGCTATATCCGGGGAGGCTGCTCGCCGATAGGTATGAAGAAAGAATACAAGACGGTATTGGATGGCTCCTGCGATGCGATGGATACCTTTATTGTGAGCGCAGGCAAGATAGGGCATCAAATTGAATTAGCCCCTAAGGATCTAATAAAGCTGATCAACTGCAAGACTGATAATGTCATTGTACCAAGAAATATATAAAAAATAAGAAAAAAATTTTTTTAAAATAATTGAGTTTAAACTATTAAATGCAACTTGTATCCTAAAAAAAGGATAGCTTTCTATCAAAAATAAACGGTCATAGAAAGCTATCTTCTTTAAAATCTATCATTCAATTAACAATTAATTTAATCTGGTTGTCATCTGTTAATGTGATATCCGGAACAATTACTTTATCTGTCTCAAATTCTCCAATTATAGGTACTTCTTCCCCATCCAGTAGAAATTTTACTCCGTCAATGCCTAGAGATTTATTCAAACATAAGGTATCGGTGATGGTAAAGATTATATGTTCTATACCGGTAGAGCCCAGGCTATAAGAATTAAATTCATGGCTCATATTGACGTATGCAATTTTTTCTTTGACTTCTAAAGAAAGCAATTTAGTTCCTTCGGGATATATATGAGGATATTTAAGCAGTTCATTTACCACAATACTAGGGGTACAGTCTTTTATGGGCTTTTCATCTATAGACCACTCATCAAGGGGCCCCTTTGGTATTATAAATTTTATATTGGTAATATTTTGATTTTGACTAGCTGTGCTATTACTATTTGTGCACCCGCTTATTACAAAACACAAAACCAATAAAATTGGGATTATTCTTTTTAACATTAATTCACTTCCTTTTAATGTTTATAAAATGATTATAGCACAATAATGAAAGGATAATGTGAAAAACCATATGCTAAGATTTTGTTATATCCTATGTAAAAAATAAGTCGGTTTGTTACACCGACTTATTTTTATAAATTCTATAAACTTGATTAAATTTTGCTGAGTATGGCTTCTGCAATGGCTGTCCCTACTGCTTCGCCTCCAACGTCCAAGAATTTTTGGCAATCTGAAGTATTGCTTACAAACAGAGGTTCAATGATGATTGAGCTCATATTCATTGTGCTGCTTGTTTCAGCTAACCCACTTTTATAAACAGCTCCTCTGTTTGTGAGTCCCAAGGTTGTAGCAGCTGCCTTGCTCACTGCAGTAGCAAGTGTTTTGGACAAAGAATCGTTTCTATAGTAACACATGCTGTATGATACAGAAGAATCATCGGTACTGTTAGCATGGCAGCTAACAAACAATTCGGCACCCCAATCTTTTGCTTCTCGTATACCAGCCATCAAAGCTTCATTAGCAGTTGCATAAGCATCGTCAGAGTGGTTAAGCGTTGAATATGTCATTACGTCATGGCCTGCATAGTAGAGTTCTTGGGCTACCCATGGAGCATAGCTTTCAATTACATCTCTTTCACTTAATAAAGTACCGGGAGCGCCAGTAAAGCTTCCGTTTCTAAGAATATCGTGACCAAATCTTACAAATATTTTCATGTTTTTTCTCCTTTATAATTTATTAGGCTTTTGTTCTGCAGAATCATTTACCTTACATTTTTATAAGAAGAAAAAACAGAGTTAAAAGTCAACCTTAGAAAAATTTATTATTCAAGTAATTTAATTTTGTTGTCATCTGTTAATGTGATATCCGGAACAATTACTTTATCTGTCTCAAATTCTCCAATTATAGGTACCTCCTCTCCATCAAGTAGAAACTTTACTCCGTCAATGCCGAGAGATTTATTCAAACATAAGGTATCAGTGATGGTGTAGATTATATTACATATACCGGTAGAGCCCAGGCTATAAGAATTAAATTCATGGCTCATATTGACGTATGCAATTTTTTCTTTGACCTCTAAAGAAAGCAATTTAGTCCCTTCGGGATATATATGAGGATATTTAAGCAGTTCACCTACCACAATACTAGGGGTACAGTCTTTTATGGGCTTTTCATCTATAGACCACTCATGAAGTGGTCCCTTTGGTATTATAAATTTGATATCGGTAATATTTTGATTTTGACTAGCTGCGCTATTACTATTTGTGCACCCGCTTATTACAAAACACAAAACCAATAAAATTGGGATTATTCTTTTTAACATTAATTCACTTCCTTTTAATGTTTATAAAACGATTATAGCACAATAATACATGATTATAAATGCTATCCAAAAATGTGTATTATTGTGATATGATCTGAATATGGTTTTATAAGGACTATGAGTTTAATTAATATTGTAATCATCTGGAATGCTATTACATCTAAAAAACCAAGCTACAACAGGCATTAACCTCTATTGCTTGGTTCTTTAGATTAATACTATGCATGTTTGAAAATATCATACTCTTTATCAAACTTGAATCGCTTAATCCCTTCTAATAATTTTATATTAAGCTCCTGAAAGCAATCTTCATCAAAATGACCGTTGATATAACTATTCTTATATAATTGCCATCTAAATATATCCGTTATCTCTTTAAGAGCTTCCTTATCTCCTTTTAATGATTTAGTATGTATTTCCTTTAATTTCTTATTTATTACCATGGAATTCTCCTTTCATTAATCGTTTTTAGATAATAATTCGACCATATTTATAAGCATCCGGTTTATTTGATCTAATTGTTTTTCTATCCGAATAAGTAGGAAAGCAGTAACAGCAATAGGAAAACCAACATTAGATATTAAGCTAATCAGCTCTTCCACACTTTTCACCCCCTAAGGTTTTTTTTAGAGTGGCTAACGCTGCTTTTCTCACTTTTGATATAGTTTGTTTTGTGACGCCTAGTTCTTTTGCAATCTGATATAATGATTTATCCTCAATAATTTGTTTGAAAATAACTAGCTTTTGTCTTTCTGTTAATTGATTTATTGCTTTGATTATTGATGGATCATCAAAGTAATCACTTAGTTCTTTTGTGTTGCTTGTCCTATGAATCTCCTCTTCAAAATAAGACGTTTTGTCTATTATACTATCTATTAATTCTGTTCCGGTTTCTAAGTTTTCCTTGTTAAGTATGTATAGCTCTTTATCTTTTTGGCTAGATACTTTTCTATATATTTCTTTGTATGATAATGAGATAGTTTTGCTTATATAGCTTAAAAAATGTATTTCGTATAGAAAATTATTGAATTGCTTATTTATCATTTTACGGGCTTCTTCACTACCACTATTAGCCTCTTCATATAACTTTTTCATGTCTTTGTTTTTAAGAAATTTTTTTAATAAAGTATCCACTGATCACACCTCCTAAAGTTCACTGTGATGTGGCTTAAATTCTTGTATAGCAATGTTTTAATGCTTTTTAGGAATATATAATTATATCACAAATACAAGCATTTATATTAAAAAAATACTTTTTTGAGCTCTTATATATTTGAGCTCTAATATATAAGACGCCTTTTTTTTTGAAAAAGTCACCCTTTTAAAAAATAATTTCCATTTATGGAAAAGAACGCATTTCGTCGAATGAGTGTCCTTGAAAAGCTCGTTGACACAGAGTTTTGAATATAATATAATCTAATTGCTATTATTTCGAAAGGAAGGTATAAAAGGAGATATGATTAACTAACCTATTCTTTGCTTAGAGATGATCACAATTTGTAACTTTGTTATTAAGCTGGATAGGATAGTTATGCCCTTTAATAAATACTTTCTCTTCAATAGCGTTAAAAGTAAAATGACGTAAGAATACTGCTTTTTTGTTTGCATGCTTCTTTAAGCAGGGCTCTAGTGCGGTATTATGAAAGTTTGTATAAGAGTATGCTATATCCTCTCCGGCAATCATGGAGGGGATTTTTTATGTTGATAGCTCAGATGAGAGGAGTCAAGAAGTATTATAATGATAGATTGATACTGAAGGTTGACGATTTTAAGATATATAAAAATGACAGGATCGGCATAGTGGGCTTAAACGGCTCGGGAAAGACCACATTTCTTAACATTCTGACCAATAGGGTCGCGCCCAGTGAAGGGATATCGGAGATTTACGAAACTTATGCCTATATAACCCAGCTTGGGGATGAGGACAAAACCGGCATAGACGATTATGCGGCCAGCAGGTTCGGTGTAAGCGGTTTGAGCAATGAAGGACTGAGCGGAGGTGAAATATCCCGGCTCAAGATAGCCAAGGCTTTAGGCAAGGAGAATGCTTTGATCATTGGAGATGAGCCTGCAAGCAATCTTGACAGCCAGGGGATAGAGCTGCTGCAAAAAGAGCTGGTGCAGTTTAATGGAGCAATCTTGGTCGTATCCCACGATAGGGAGTTTTTAGATACGGTTTGCAATACGATACTGGAGATCGAAAGTGGAGAAGTACGTCTTTATAAAGGCAATTACTCTAAATACAAGGAATTGAAAGAAAAAGAAAGAGAACGGGCTGCATTTGAGTATGATCAGTATGTTTTAGAAAAGAACAGGCTGCACGGAGCTGTAGAGCAGAAGACGAACGAATCAAAAACAATGCGAAAAGCTCCTAAAAGGATGGGAAATTCAGAAGCCCGGCTTCATAAGATGGGCAATCAGGCCGCAAAAGCAGCCCTTGACAGGCGGACTAATGCCATAAGGAGCAGGATCGAAAAGCTTGAAACTAAAGAAAAACCTAAGGAATTGCCGGAAATCAATTTAGACATACAAAAGACCAGGCAGCTTTATTCCAAGGTTATATTGAGCTCTGACGGGCTTGATAAAAGCTTCAGGGATAAAGTGGTTTTCAAAGAGGCCCAGTTCAAGGTGTTCAACAATAGCAAAACTGCTGTGATAGGCCCAAACGGAAGCGGCAAGACCACTCTTATCAAGATGATCATAAATGGGGATCCGGCAATAAACAGAGCTATAGGTGCCAAAATCGGCTACTTCAGTCAGAATATGAGTATTCTAGAGAGCAGCAGGACATTGCTGGAGAATGTTATGGAAAGCAGTATATATGATGAAACCTTTGCAAGGATTCTGCTTGCCAGGCTCCTGTTTAAACAGGAAGACGTCATGAAAAAGGTTTCTTTGCTGAGCGGAGGCGAAAGGGTAAAAGCGGCCCTGGCAAAAATAATCCTGAGCGATTTTAATGTGCTGGTTTTAGACGAACCCACCAATTATCTGGACATATATTCGATGGAAGCGGTAGAGGAAGCAATACTGAACTATAACGGAACTGTGGTATTTGTTTCTCACGATAGAAGATTTGTAAGCAATATCGCCGATCATATAATATCTATTGAAAATCAGAAAACCATATGCTTTGGCGGGACATACAGCGAGTACAACCGGAAGAAAGAAGAAGCAGTACAGCAAAATGATAAATCAGCAGACAGGATGGTGCTTCAGCATCGCATGGCAGAAATACTGGGGAAATTGAGCATGCCGTCTAAAAATGATGACATCGAGGCTCTTGATAGGGAGTACAAGGAAATCATTAGAAAGTTAAGAGAGGTGGATTTATGAATCAGATTATACCATTGGAAATCAAATTTTGTTTTGGCGATGTTTCAGCGGTTTATACAATCAAAATATCAAAGCTTCTCTGCAAAAACTGCTTTAAGCTTAGCCGTAGTTTATATTAGAACCCTCCACTATAACACCAGACTTTTACCGGATGCTATAATAGGTAAAAGATCGGAGGTGGCCTGAACAAATGAATACTTATAGAACAGCCGAAATTGCCCGCAGTATTGGGGTCCATTCTAATACGGTGCGGCTTTACGAGGGGCTTGGACTGATACCCAAGACTGAACGCGAACCAAACGGCTACCGTGTTTTTACGGATTTTCATATGGAGCAGATCAGGTTTGTGAGAACCGCTCTAAAAGTTGAGGTTCTGCAAAACGGCTTGCGAAAAAAGATAATTGACATTATTAAGGCTTCTGCTGATGGAGATTTTGACAGGGCGATTCATCTGACAAAGGGCTATTTGCACCAAATTAAGAAGGAACGAAGAAACGCCGAAGAAGCTATAGCAATTGCGGAGCAGCTATTATCAGGCAGCCGGACAGAAGCGAACAGAGCCTGCTTGACCAGAAAAGAAGCGGCAAGCTATCTGCAGGTAACAATGGACGCTTTGAGAAACTGGGAAATGAACGGGCTGCTGACGGTCAAACGAAAGCAAAATGGTTATCGCATATATACGGATGAAGATATCCGCAGGCTGAAAATCATACGTTCTCTTAGATGCGCTAATTACTCTCTGACAGCGATCTTACGGATGCTCTGTGCTTTGTCCGGCGACTCCCGGGCCAATATACGCGAAGTAATTGATACACCGGGGGAAAATGATGACATTGTTTCTGTATGTGATAAGCTGCTTACATCTTTGGAATATGCAGAAAATAATGCCCGGGACATGCTGGTTCACCTTGGAAAAATGAAAAAGCAGTTTAAAACAAACCCTACACTTTAACACCAGACATGATTCTGGTGTTATTCTTTTTATACAAAGAAAAGAATAGGAGGACTTTTACAGCATGGAAACAACGATCAAGGTAAATCAATTGTGTAAATCCTATGACACTATCAAGGCAGTTGAAAACATAGATATTTCGGTCTGCCGTGGTGAAGTGTTCGGCTTGCTTGGTGCAAACGGTGCCGGAAAAAGCACCGCCATCGAATGTATTTTAGGCACAAAAAAGCAGGACAGCGGAACGGTATCCATTTTGGGAATGAATCCGCAAAGAGACCGCAAAAAGCTGTTTGAGAGGATCGGTGTCCAGTTTCAGGAGGCAAATTATCAGGATAAAATAACCGTAGCTGAGCTATGCGAAGTCACGCAATCCCTGTACCGGGCTCCATCGGACTATCGGGGCCTATTAAAACAATTTGGGCTTTGGGACAAATCGAAAAGCCAGGTAAGCGAGCTTTCGGGAGGGCAAAAGCAGCGCTTGTTTATTGCCCAGGCACTTATTCCAAATCCCGAGGTTGTGTTCTTAGATGAGCTGACCACAGGGCTGGATGCCAGAGCAAGGCGGGATGTTTGGGAATGCCTCTCTGATTTAAAAGCCAAAGGCCTGACTATTTTGCTGACCTCTCATTTTATGGACGAAGTGGAAGCTCTGTGTGACAAGATCATGATTTTGAAAAGCGGGAAAAGCATTTTTTACGGAACTGTGCAGGAAGCGATCGAAGCCAGCCCTTATAACAAATTTGAGGATGCCTATCTTTGGTATACGGATGAGGAGGGAAAAGAGTATGAAAGCGTTTAGAACTTTATTTAAAACAGAATTAAAATTATCCCTGCGCGGTATGGATATGTTCATCTTTGCAATATGCATGCCGGTCATTGTCATGGTTATCCTTGGCATCATTTACGGAAGCAGGCCTGCCTTTGAAGGGGCCGGGTACACTTTTCTGCAGCAATCCTTCGGAGCCGTGGCTACGATTGCCATATGCGCCGGTGGGGTCATGGGACTTCCCCTGGTGGTATCCGATTATAGGCATAAGAAAATATTGAAGCGGTTCAAGGTTACGCCAATTAATCCCGCTCTCATTTTAGCGGTGCATGTCGCTGTCTACGCACTTTATTCTGTTCTTTCGCTTCTTCTCGTTTATGGGACGGCAGCAGCTTTTTTCGGTTACCAATTGAGGGGCTCATGGCTTCAATTCTTAGGCGCATACTTTCTGGTAATGCTTTCGATGTTCAGCATAGGGCTGCTGGTAGGAGGGGTAGCACCGGATATTAAGGCAGCAAGCGTCCTGGCGAGCATATTGTATTTCCCGATGCTCATTTTCTCAGGCGCTACTTTGCCTTACGAGGTTATGCCCTCAGCGCTTCAAAAAGCATCGGATCTGCTGCCGCTGACACAGGGCATTAAACTTCTTAAAGCAGTATCCCTTGGTTTACCTGTCAATGGTGTTTTGCTTCCGGTTGTTCTGATGATCATACTGGCTATAATTTGTATCGGCGCCGCAATTAGTTTCTTCAGATGGGAATAGTCCGTCAACTTGACAGCTGAATCCATATCTAAGCCCAGCAGTATGGAAAAGTATAAGTCGAAGTATTTCAAGGTCATGAAAGGGCAATAATGCAGTGCATTACGGAATAGCGCTTGCCATAGCCTTTGATAAAAAAATATATCATAATCCTATATAAGTGTAACGTTTGTACAGCTGCTTAATAGACTGGTACCAGGAAGGACATACCTTCATAATATGATAATTTTATAATAGGAGGTTAACAAGAATGCTATCAAGCGCGGGCTTTGTCCGTCAATCACTGGGATTGCACCTTTTTTTCCTGAGGATTATGAAGGAGCATTCATTTTTCGTTGAAGTAGGGTTTACACCGAGGGATGCAAGCTTTACACAACGGGCAGATGCCCTGAGAATGGAATTCGATGGGCTTTTAGCAGAGGCAATTGTACTATCAAATGGGGTTGTTGATCCTGAAGTGCTTCAATCCGGAGAAGTGATCACACAATATACACTAAGCGCCGAAAGAGCTACTACATTTTATACGGGAGTGAATATACCAACCGAACTAACGCGGGAAGAAGCCGGACTAAGGGGCGGGGTATGTGAGGAGGTAAGTCCCATACTCGAGCAAAAGGTATGTGAGTTGAATCAAAGGGCAATAGTATTAACCACATCCTTAATAGAGTTTAAAACCCTGGTTCTATCAAATGTCTTGTCCTGCAAAATGTTCACCTTCAATTACCCGCTTTTGATCGATCACATTATGCGGGAATCAAAGCTTTATGTGCTGATGCTCCAAAGGCTTCAAAGCAGAGAAGAAATTGATATACAAAGAGAAGCATATGAACAAGAAGCCTTTTGGAACAGGATCATGGCAGAGCATTCAAAATTCATCCGCGGCCTGCTTGATCCGACAGAGAACGAATTATTCAACACAGCTAATAATTTCGGGAATGAGTTCGATGTGCTGACAAACGAAGCAAAACAAGCAATAGACATGACTGTGCCTATATCCAAGGTTACAAGCGATAGCTTGAGAGCTACCTTAGCTATTCGTGATTTTAAGGCTCAAGGCACACAGGGATTGCTGGAGTGCAGAATCAGGTCAATTATTGTGCCGCTGCTGGGAGATCATGTACTGAGAGAGGCAAACCATTATCTGCGTTTGCTGAAAATATTCAGCAGATGTTAGCTGCCTGGCGCTGAATGGCGAGAAGTCAGGCGTAAAGCTTTGTATATACTCATACCTGAAAGAGAGGCAAAATAAAACCCGTGAAGCATACAGGAGAGATCCTGCAATATTTCACGGGTTTTTTATGCCAGAATACTTATCATTCATTCTTCTGAATTTCTAAAAGCATTAAACCGGATGGCTACATCCGGGTTTTTTTTGATGAAATCCACATATTCCTCAAAGCATTTGATGGTTTCATCGCTTAATGTATGCTCAACCTTTTCGGTTTCTGGCAGGACCGCCCTTTCAGAAACGCCTAATACCTTTAAAAGGTCTTCGATGGTGTTGTGACGCCTGATTAAAGCCTCGCCTGCTTTTCTCCCCTCCTCCTCAAGGATTATTACGCCATACTTTTCATATTTTAAGAGGCCCAGCTCACCCAGCCTTTGCACCATTTTTGTTGCAGACGGAGGCTGTACGTTGAGGGCGTCCGACAATTCATGGATTCTTGTGAATCCGGTATTCATGGCCAGCCTGTATATCATTTCAAGGTAATCCTCCATGGATGCTGTAAGGGCATTGTCTTCCTTTTTCATATATTCGCTGAAAGTACGAAAATTATTATTGTCCATATATATCACCCGCTTTATTGTTTCATAGAGCCTTGATACAGTATATGCAGGAGCAAGGGGAAAATAACTTTTGTGTGCTCGCCGCTAATTTTAGATATATTACGGCAGATTTTTATATATCCCTTTTATTTACAATTTTCCGATATAAGAAGTATAATAGACTTATAGAAATCATACAGGGAGTGGTGCTATGTATTACATAACAACCAGTGAAGCGGCAGAAAAATGGGGCGTTTCCGGGCGGTCGATCAACTATCATTTGGCCGCTGGGCATATCCCCGATGCGGTCAAAAAGGGGAAACTGTGGCTGATACCAGCGGACGCCCAGCGGCCTGCCGATAACCGGCGCCACGAAGGGACGACTCAAAAATCGCTGTCTTCCGATCTGCACAATATATTGGTTTCCACCACTATCCCAATGCCGCATGATAATCCAGAGGCCATTTTGGATACCGTGAGCGAAGAAAGGCTTCGCCTTCAATACGAGGGCGAGCTTGCCTATCTGCGTGGCGACTTTAAGCGGACGATGCGCTGTTTTGATAGGACCGAGGGGGATGACGCGGCCAGGCTCCGGGCCTCTTTGATGGCAGTCGCGGCGGCCATCAGTCTGGGGGATTACCGCGCCTATACAGAAATTGACAGTTATCTCAAGAGATGCATCGAAGCCAATCAAGGCAGCGATATGGCCGCCATCGCGGAGCTGGCGCTTGCAAGCGTCGCTGTGAGCGTAACGGCCCCGAATATGGTTCCCGACTGGCTGAAGGAGGGAGATTTCAGCGCTATACCGATAATGGCAAAGCCGCATACCCTCTATTTGCGATCCAAATATTTTTTTTGTGTAGACAGATATGAAGCCATGCTGGCTGTGGCGCAAACCGCGCTGACTTTGAGCGCGCCGGAGCAAGGGATTACCTTCACCGGTATTTATCTGCGGGTGGTATGTGCCATTGCCTGTCATCATCTCGAGCGGGAGGATGCGGCTGTACGCTGGCTGCTGGAGGCTATGCGTATCTGCCTGCCTCACGGATTTATCACGCCCTTTGCGGAGGTCGCCACCCTGCTGGGCGGGCTGGTAGAGCGGTGTCTGGAGCGGGAGTTCCCTGATTATTATGACGCCGTAATCGGGCAATGGAAGCGCACCTTTAAGAACTGGATCGCCTTTCATAACGAGTTCACGAAGGATCACATCACATTCATCCTGTCCTTGCGGGAATGCCATATCGCTATCCTTGTGGCGCACCGCGTTCCTTACGCCAAAATCGCCAAGCAGTACAATATTTCGGTGGGACGGCTCAAGAACATCATGCTGGAGATTTACGAAAAGCTCTGTATATCCGGTCGGAACGAGCTTGCGAAATACATCATGTGAGTCGAAAAAACGTGACTTTTTGAGGGTGAAAAGTCACTACCAAAAGCATGGATTTTCCCCTATGATAAAATGGAAAAATTATCATGGGGGATTTTTATGTCCCGGTGAAAGGAGGAAAAAATGAAACGTATTTTCATCATGATTCTGTGCGCAGCGTTGGCGCTCACGATGTTGTAAATTTTAATTAGTATGAAGGAGAGATGAAGAATGGAAGCATTTATTGGAACGATTATAGCATGGCCCATAGATTTTGCACCGGAAGGCTGGCTTTTTTGCAAAGGGCAGACTTTGAATATTGCTCAATATCAGGCTCTTTATTCCCTTATAGGAAACAGATACGGCGGTGATGGCAGAACCACATTTATGCTCCCCAATCTTTCGGGGAGAGTCATTGTGGGAGCCGGGCAGAGCGCCGGAACCTCTAACTATATGTTGGCACAAACCGGAGGTGTGGAAACAGTTACACTTACCGCAAATCAGATACCGTCCCATACCCATTCCATTCCGGCCAGCACAGACCAAGCAGGGACGAACATACCCAGCGGGAATGCCGTTTTAGCAAAAGCAGAAGATGATATGGGGACAGCCTACAATATCTACAAGACCGGAGGAGCCAATACCGCCATGTCACCAACAGGTTCAGCCGGGCAGAATGCGCCGCATTCAAATGTCCAGCCATATCTATCACTGAACTATATTATCTGCATCAATGGGATTTATCCGCCTCGCCCATAGGCACAAACACTTCTTATTGCTGTGCAGGAATATGACAGGAGGGATCAAAGGAATGAAACGAGCATTCAAGAAAACCGTGTCCCTTGTTATGGCGATTGCACTATCGTTTGGGCTGCTCTCTTCCACCGTGCTTGCGGTGGAAGGGAAAGCCGAAATTACAGCGCCAATGCTGCCGATGCGCGGGATTCTGGCGGCAGGTACACCGGATACAAGCTGGTACACCGCGAATCCAAGCGCCTCCTCGTTTGAAATCGGCACTGCCGACCAGCTTGCGGGGCTGGCGCTGCTTTTAACAAATGTGACCCCGTCTGTGTCAGACGGCTTTACAGGCAAAACCATCAAGCTGACCGATAACATCGATCTGTCTGCTTACCAAAGCGGCAGCGGCTGGACGCCTATCGGAACACATTGGGCTTTTAAGGGAACCTTTGACGGCAACGGAAAAACCATTACGGGTCTAACAATTTCAGGAGTACAGGATGTAAACATCCATGGCTTATTTGGCAATGTTAACGGAGGCACGATCAAAAACCTCAGGCTGGATGATATTAATGTCTTTGCAAGGGGACAATATGCAGGCGGGATTGTCGGAAGTGTAGGAGAAAACGGCACGATTGAAAACTGCTCCGTCAGCGGCACAATTTCTGCGCCGGGCTACAACAACGTTGGAGGAATCGCAGGCAGAAATTCACCGGGAATCATCCGAAATTGCATCAGCACGGCAGCTGCTTCCGGCAAGGGATATGTCGGCGGGATTGCGGGAGTATCAAACGGCATAATCGAAAACTGTTATGTCACAGGCAATGTTACCGCTGAGACAACTACAAACTGCCGTGCGGGCGGCATTGTGGGAGGCACGGGAGCAAGCTCCCAAATCACAGGCTGTGCGGCGTTAAACGGCTCGGTTATCGGTTTGTCCGGTGAAACCGGCAGAGTGTTTGGCTATAAAACCGGGGCAGCACAAATCGTCAACAATTATGCCTCCGGCAATATGCTGGTGAACGGTTCCACGGTTGCGGGAGGCTCGGCAGATGATATGAACGGGGCGCCCAAAGCCCCCGAAGATTGGCTTGCGGCCGCAACATGGGGAAGCTCCGGCCTGAATTGGGACACCGGTGTATGGGATATTACGGGAGGAAGCCTGCCCTCGCTGAAAATTTTTGGTGCGGCGCCGCCCGCATCAATTATCAGCATTACTCAGCACCCTACCCCTATTACCAATGCCATCGTGGGCAGCATCTCAGGATCACTTTCGGTAACGGCCAGCGTAACACCATCCGGGTCATTGAGCTACCAGTGGTATCAAAACACGGCGGAATCCAATTCCGGCGGCACAACCATTGGGGGAGCAACCGGCGCAAGCTTTGCTATCCCCACCGGCTTGACAGCGGGAACCTATTACTATTTCTGCGAGGTCAGCGCGGGGGCTACTTCCGTCCGATCCAATGTGGCGAGGGTGAACGTATCCGCCGTAGCGGATACAGGGGCTCCCGTACCGGGAGCTGCGGGTGTGATTCAAATTGAGTCCATTTTTTTCCCTACGCCAAGAATCGCTCTAAGCTGGACGAAGGCAACCGATAATGTATCAATTCCTTCCGGTCTGAAATATTACATTTATCGCTCCACTTTCGACAACATTTTGACGGTGGAGGGCTGCGAGGCATATGGAGCGCTGCAGAATACCGGCGGAACGACAGATATCGGCAGCTATAACGCTGCGTGGCCGGGAGCCGATACCGCCTATTATTTCAATGTGGTGGTCCAAGATGAGGCGGGCAATAAGGCTGCGTACCAGCCTGTTGTCAGAAACGGCATTGCTTTTGCCGCTCAACCGGACGAGGTTACAGTGGCACAAGGGCATATCAGCGGTGCCTTGTCGGTTGTAGTAACAGCTTCTCCGGCGGAAACCATCGACTATCAGTGGTATTTCAAGAATTTAGCTGCTTATGGAAGCCCGGATACGTTAAGCGGACAGACCGGCTCCAGTTTTACCATTCCGACCGACCTGACGGCAGGCGGAAGTTATTATTACTTTTGCAAAGCCAGCGTCAAGGGCGGCAGCATTTGGGCTTATTCCAACATATTCAAAGTAACGGTCAGTGCTTCGCCTGTGGCTCCAAGCATTACCGGTCCGGAAACCATGACCCTGACGGAAGGCTATGTTGCTACATCTACCGGCACATACACTATTACAGGCACAGAACCGATTACAGTAACCAAAATTTCCGGTGACGAAAAGATCACATGGAACAACGGTGCGAAAAGATTGGATGTCGCCGCCGGTCTTACGCAGGGAAGCTATCCGGTTACACTGCAAGCGGAAAACAGCTTCAGTCAGATCGGTACGCTCACCTTTACCCTGACGGTAAATCCTGACCCGGACATCGCTATAGTAGAGACCGCAAAAATAGCTGCGGAAACTGCCGCATACCCTGAGGTCAGCCAGGCAATATGCGGCAGCGAGGAAGCCGTAAGAGATTATGTCAAGAGCATAGCCGAAACAGCGGTAAACAATGCCAGCGTTACGGTTGCCATCAACAAAGTCAGTTATAACGCACCGACAGCGGGGGACGCTGATAATCCATCCGGCACAAACGGCAGCTATGAATTCACCGTCACCGTGTCAAAGGGAGCACAGAGCCGGACTACCGGGCAGAAATCCATTTCCATTATCGCAACGCCTTTTTCAGGCATTCCGAACGCCAATGCGGTAGCGGCGGCAAAAACAGCCCTGGTAGATGGCACTGTTAATGTGGCTTACGGCGCAACCCAGGATGATAAAACAGCGGCAGTGCAAAGCTATGTGAACGCTCTGCTGACCGGCGATGCCGCAGGGGTACAGGCGATAGTCACTTACAACAGCGGCACCGGTAAGTATGATGTTGCACTTTCCAAAGGCAGCGCAGCCGATAGTAAGAGTCTTACCATGACGGTGACTGAAGCACCTGACCCGGATATTGCCATTGTGGATACGGCAAAGTCAGCGGCGGAGGGTGCAAGCTACAGCAACATGACTCAAGAATCGGCAACCAGCGAATCGATCATTATAATGGCGCTGAGATCCACCGCAGAGACAGCGATAGGCAATGGCAGCGTTACGATTACTATCAACAAGCTCAGCTATACCGTTCCGGTTGCGGGAACCTCCGCAAACCCCAACGGGACAGACGGGAGCTATGTATTTACCATCACGGTATCCAAGGGCTTACAGAGCCAGACCACTGTGCAGAAAACCATAACCATCACGGCTACAGCCTTTTCGGGTATTACGGATGTGCAGGCGGTAGCGGCGGCAAAAACAGCGCTGGCAGATGGCACTGTCAATGTGGCTTACGGCGCAACCCAGGATGATAAAACAGCGGCGGTACAAAGCTATGTGAACAGCCTGCTTACCGGCGACGCCGCAGGGGTAACGGCTATTGTCAGCCACATCAGCGGCAGCCAGTATAACGTTGAGCTCAGTAAAGGCAGCGCAAACGACAGCAAGATCCTTACCATGACGATAATCGAAGGGGCGGCTCCTGTGATCAATGCAACAATCAGCCCCACAGGCGTGAGCTATGATCTTAGCAATCCCGGCGACATAAGCACCGCCATCACCTGGAACAGCGCCAGTACGGTCACAGATGTGGTATATGGCACAACGCCTTTGGCAACGCCTGCCCACTATGACGTTATCGTAAGCGAGCTGATTATCAAGAACAGCTATCTTGGAGCACAGGGCTTCACTGAAGGAGACAGGCTGGAATTTACGATATCCTTTGACAAAGGGGCTCCTTCCACGCTTACCGTCGACATCGCAGATAGTTACATCCCCAGCAGCAACGCCAATCTGAGCGGACTGACAGTGGGCGGCAGCACAGTAAGCGGTTTTGATCCTGATGTTGCCTCATATGATGTGGAGCTGCCCTACGGCACCAATCCCGGCAGCACGGCGGCGACAGTGGGCGCAACTGCGGATGATGCAAAAGCTGCTGTAAGCATTACACAAGCGGCATTTCTGCCCGGCAGCGCAACCGTGGAGGTAACTGCCGAGGATAAGATAAACACAAAGACTTATACTATCAACTTCACGCTGGAACAAGCACCGGCAACCTATACCGTTACCTTCAACTTAAACGGCGGTACGCGCACAGGCGGCGGCGAGCTGATACAGTCCGTCATACACGGCGGCTCAGCCACAGCACCCACAGTAAGCCGCAGCGGTTACACCTTCACCGGCTGGGACAAAGCCTTTAACAATGTGACCTCCGATTTGACGATTACAGCTAATTGGAGGGAAGACAACAACGGCGATGATACTGGCGGCAATAAAGGCAGCTCCGATGGCGGCGGCAACGATACACCTTCCACGCCTCCGGTATCAAACATCACTATATACAAAAAGCCCGATCAGCCAACCATGGCATCCATGAACCTGACCGCTGCGGCGGATAAGAACGGTGTTGCAATTGTTACCATAACCGAAGCGCAGGTCAAGGAGCTGATTGATGCGGCGAAAAAAGACGCGAAGAGCAAGGGCAAAGCAGCGGACGGCATCGGTGTCTCACTTAATATAGCGTTTAACACAGACGGGAAAAGCGTCAGCGTGAAGCTGGATGAAAAAACCCTGGCTTTGCTGGAAAAGGAAGGCGTGAAACGCTTTGACGTGAATACCCCGCTTGTCAGCTTCTCCTTTGACAAAATCGCCATTCAGGAAACCAAGGCTCAGGCATCGGGTACCGTCACCATTGCGGCCAATCCTGTTACCAAGCTGTCCAATGCGGCAAAGGCACTGATCGGCAACCGGCCTGTATACGACCTGACCGTAAGCTATCAGAAAAACGGCAAGACGGAATATGTTTCCGATTTCAAAACAGGCACGGTCACACTGGGCATCCTATATAACCCTGCAAGAAATGAGCAGACCGGCAACATTTACGGCGTGTACGTCGGAAAAGACGGCAAGCCGCAAATGCTGGCCAACTCCAGCTACGACAACGGCAGGGTGATTTTCGGCAGGAACAGCCTTTCCATTTACGGCATAGGCTACAAAGCACCTGCTCCGGACTTCACCGACACGGCGAAGCACTGGGCGAAGGACGACATTGATTTTGTCACCAGCTATGACCTTCTCTCCGGCACAAGCGCAACTGCTTTTGCTCCCGATGCCGCCATCACCCGCGCGGATTTCCTTATGGCGCTGGGCAAGCTTTCAGGTGCAGACGTGAGCGGCTATAATACCGGCAGCGGCAAGCTAGGCCCGGCACTCTCTATCAGCCGTCAGGACATGGCGGTTATGATGCAGAACTACGCCAAGGCCACCGGCTATAAGCTGCCTGTTTCCGCTGCTGCAGTCACATTCTCGGATAGCGTGAAGATTGCCGCTTATGCAAAGGATGCTGTAACAGCCATCCAGCAGGCAGGCATCATGCAGGGAAAGGGCAGCAACGCCTTTGACCCGACCGGCAACGCAACCCGTGGGGAAGCATCGGCCATATTGCACCGCTTTGTGGAGCTTGTCATCGACTAAAAAACAGCGTAAAGCGCCCGCGGATAAAATCTGCGGGTGCTTTACGCTGTTTATTGTTGCATAATGACATCTTCGCTGAAGAGGTAGAAGCGGCAGATTAGTTCAGTGGTTAATGTAGCCAAAAGTAGAATTTTGTGTTATACTAAAGCAAAGCCATAGGGAATTTATGTAATGTTAGGAGAGGAAAACGGATGCGTATTGAGCACATAAATCCTTATCGTTATGTTGTTGACCAAAATTTGATAAAGCAGCCCGAAAAAACAGAGGGCGAGATTGACGCTTTAGAAATGAAAAAATATGAGTTGACTGAAGAAGACGTGGAAACATTGAGAAATGCGAAAGAAGCTCATAGGGTAAGAATGAATGAGCTCCTGAAAATTTCCGTCAAGCAGATAAAAGAAGAAAGAGAAAAAATGAAAGTTATGCTGACATGCTTGGAAATTTCAAGGCGGATTGCAGCAGGCGATAAAGTCCCGCAGGCAGACCATCAATATTTGATGAAGCATGATCCGGCGCTTTATGCCAGGTCGATTATAAGGCGTTTTCCGAAACAGAATCCTTATGAGTATAAACGGATTTCTGAGGATGACAGGTGCAAAGGCAAGCCGCAAGCCGGCGCTGCAGATGGGGCTGAGCCGCCGCTTTCATCACCTTCCGAGGCTGCCGAAGCGGTATCAATAACGGTACCGACATAAAGCTCATTAGTTATGAACAGAATAATGATAGGAATATATAAGTCATAGTTTAATACCCTATAATGCCAGAATGGTCATTATAGGGTATTGATATCAGGGGTTAAAATATTTGCATTGCTGCAAAAAGGTATTAGTTGAATATTTTCTTATAATATACGACGATGTATAATGCATAGAAGCATATTATAGATATTCTTTTAATAATCCGGAGAAATCGTTTTCATCCAGCAATCCGCATTTTTGATAAGCCTTAAGCTTAATTTTATTAAGCAGTTCATTTTTTTGTTCTTCGTTTAACGAAACATGATATTTTTCAAGCCAATGATCGATGGAAGGAGAGCCGCTGTGCTTGCCCAATACGATTTCCGTAGGATCATGCCCCACCAGTTCCGGCAAATATGGACTTACCAAGAGCGGATTGGTATTCTTGACATTTTCATACCAGCCGGCAACAATTCCCGATTCAATTTTAAAGATATTTTCTCCGATGATCCCGCGATTTGCCCTTACAGGGAAGTTTACCATGCTCCTGAACAATTTGGAGAGAGGATAAATCTGTGAGTAATTCAATCCGATATTCACATCGTACATGGTAAGCAATGCCATTGCTATATCCTCGTAGGAAGCGTTGCCTGCCCGCTCTCCGGCGGCTGAAATTGTAGTATGCACAACATCGGCACCTGCTGCAAGGCCCATAATGCTATTTGCACTTCCCAGGCCGAAATCGTCATGGAAATGCAATTCAATAGGCTTTTTGATTCGCTCCTTTACTATATCTACAAGAAAAGGTACCGTATGGGGAGCCAGTCCGCCCATTGTATCCACTATAGCCAGCGCATCCATATAACCGTCGGCAGCGACCTTTTCTACCAGGCTTAATACCCAATCTATATTGGCCCTCGTCATGTCGATGGGGAAGAACACAGTATACAGTCCTGCCTCATGTGCCGCTTGGGTGGCTTTTATCGATAAGTCAACTGCTTTATCAAGCGTCCAGCCATATGCCTCCCGAATCATCTGCTCATTAGACGGGATTTCAATTACAATCCCCTTTACACCGCAATCTGCAGCTCGTTTGACATCTTCGACCATACATCTTGCAAAGCCAAAAATCTCCGGACCCAGATTTCTCTTTACTATTTCCTTAATAGCGTCAGAATCCTGCTTGGATACGGCAGGCATGCCTGCTTCAATTCTATGGATGCCAACCTCGGCCATTTTCTCCGCCAGCCTTATCTTCTGTTCAGCAGTCATAACTAATCCGGCTTGCTGTTCCCCGTCGCGCAATGTAACGTCATGGATCTTGATTTTATCCTTGAATTTCAAGTTTTCTCTAACAATGTCCAAAAAGTTCCAACTGCTTGTATACCATTTATCAGATATATATTTTTCCATTTTTTCTTCCTCCGTGTTTATTTTGTTTAGTAGGGCGGACAGCCGGCATGCACCAGCTATCCAAATCAAATATCAAGCAGATTAAATAAATCTGCAAATTCTATCGATACAGATATCGGAAAAGCCAAAAGCTTCTGCCTTGGTTATCTTGCCGTTGGCTACTTCTACCAGCTCATTCAGCAAAATACCGCCCATTTCCTCAATGGACTTTTCGCCGCTGATAATAGCGCTGACATCAATATCCATATTATCGATCATATTTTGATAGGTGGCTTCATTGCCTGTAACCTTAATGACTGGTGCCAATGCATTCCCGGTAGGAGTGCCTCTTCCGGTGGTAAACACGATTATTTGACATCCTCCCGCAATCATGGCAGTCACTGAAGCGATATCATATCCGGGGGTATCCATGATTATGGCTCCGGTTTCTGTAGGGATTTCAGCATATTTGACAACCTCTACAACGGGTCTTGTGCCTCCTTTATAAATACAGCCTAAGGATTTTTCTTCAATAGTGGAAAGACCGCCTTCCTTATTGCCTGGGGTAGGCTGACCCGTTCTCAGATCCTGATTGGCTCCTGCTAAATGGGTTTCATAATCACGGCAGATGGCGATTATCTGGTCGTGAATTTCTTTGCTTGCAGCCCTGCGTGCAAGAATATGCTCTGCCCCTACAAACTCAGGAGTTTCACTCATCATAGTAGAAGCGCCCAGATCAACCAAACGATCGCTCAGGTTGCCAACGGCAGGATTAGCAGACAATCCGGAAGTCGCATCGGAGCCGCCGCACTCAATGCCCATCATGAGTCCAGAGATATCATGCGGCTCCCTTGTCAGTTTGGAAGCATCTTCGGCCATGGCTCGAGCGACTTTGACCGCCTTATTGATGGTGTTGACAGTCCCGCCTTCATCCTGGATGCCAAAAGAGACAACAGGTTTATTTGTAATTTTTTCAATTGAAGCTTTTACACTTTTATGTGAATGGTTTTCGCATCCCAGGCCTATTACAACTACACCATAAACGTTAGGATTTGCTGCAAAGCCTGTAATAACCCTCTGTGTGATGTCTTCATTCCCTTTTACTTCAGCGCATCCGGCCTGCATTATAATATTTACGCTTCCTTTTACCTGAGAAGCGATGATCCTGCTGGTTTCACTGGCACATGCGCAGGTAGGGAGTATAAGAACATGGTTTCTGATACCGACTTTTCCGTCGGGTCTTTTATATCCCATAAAAATCATAACTAATTCCTCCTATTTCATTTCTGTAGCATAATCTCTCGGAAGGCTCATAATATTCAAATGAGATACAAAAGCTCCCGCAACAATGTTTTTGGTTGCCGCTCCGATAATTTCTCCATATTTTATTACAGCTTCCTTGTGGGCTATGGGGGCAACCGCTGCTTTGTTCCATATCGGAATGTCATCTGCAGCAGTAATCGTATGCATATTTTCATCTTTAAAATATGCAATAGTCTGCCCTTTTTTGATTTCGCATGTTACTGTAACAACATTATCCTTGCTGTTTAGCATGATTGAATTTGCTTTCATCGTTTTCTCCTTTCGCACTGCATCTTTCAGCAGTAATGACCAATATATCAGGCTTGGTTCCTTCAACTGAATTTATAAATATATTTATGCTTCTGCTGTTTTCTCGACCTTGCCAAATTTAGCTTCAAATGCCTCCATCCCTGTCTTGGGGGACCCAAACTTTTTGGCAGCAAATGTGGTGACCAATGGTGTCAAAATTGTGGTTACAATAACCGCAGCAGCAATCTGTGTAGTGGCTATCTCCACGAGTGAGGCATATGCAGGGGCAACCAAAGCGACAGCAGCCGGTGTGGCAACAGAATTTCCCGCAGCGCTGGAGGCTGCTGCCGCAGCATATCCGGGACGATGGTTGATATAACGGTCGGCAAAAAACATCGGAATGCCGCTAACAACAACGACTAAAACTCCCAACAGGACACCCGAGAATCCCGCAGAAACAACGTTAGTAAGCTTGATGCCTGCGCCCAGTCCAAATGCAAAGAAAGGGATTAGAATGGCGAGGCCGGGAGCAAGGAATTCTTTTATTTTATGATCAAGGTTTCCCAGGATACATCCGAATAGAATAGGAGAAATTGCTGCCATCAAGCTCATAAACGGGATATCTGCCATGCCTGTAGCACCTAATGCAATTAATGTCAGGAACGGTCCATCGTTTATATTCATGACAGCCTGGGAAGCGATGTCGATGGAATCGCCGAACTCACCTGCCAAAGCCATGAAGAGACCGCCATTTGAGTTTGTTACGCTGCTGATAATAGCTAAAGAAGAAATGCCAAGAAAGCCGGCAGGTCCGCATAATTTGGCAACCGCATAACCGAACAGGGCTCCTGCAAGGAACTTTGTTAAAAGCAAAACGCCGCCGCGTTTGATAGCTTCAGGAGCATTTCTAAAATCGATCTGTGCACCTACGCACACCAAGAAGAAAGCAATGGCGGGAGTTGCTGCTGCTTTAGAAAAGAATGCGCTGTGCAAGCCGCCCAAGGCCATGATTTCCGGGAAAAATGTGTTGATCACAGCTCCTAAAAGCAATGGAACTACCATGAGCCCTCCAGGAACCTTTTTTACACTATCTAATATTTTCATAATAACCAAAACCTCCAAATCATATCTTTTGATAGGCAGCCTATTTTTTGAAGATAATATACTTTGACCGGTCATAATCATTGTGAGCAATTATCATGCCAATCGAAAACAAAACAGTGTCCGGTAAATCACATGATCATATGGTTTGTCAGAAAAATAGCAAATTCTCTGCTTAAATAAATGAAAAGTAAATGCTTAAATATATAAACATATTTTTATAGAATCCAAATCAAATATGGCAATATACAACACAAACTGTCGCATATTGCCATATTTGATTTGGAATATTGAATGCTACAGATCATATGCTTTAATTTTTCTGATCAATGTCGTTCTGTCGATACCAAGCTGTTGTGCTGCATGGGTTCTATTGCCATTATTTTGCTGCAGCGCAGCCTTTATTGCCTCGATTTCCATCATGCATAGTGTCTGTTCAGCTTTCCCTATTTCCTTAGCTTCATCGTAATGCATACAATCTTCAATAAATGGAATCATTTCATCACCTACAATTCCGCTTGCTGTAAGCACCGATAATTTTTCTATTATATTTTCCAGTTCTCTGATATTGCCTGGCCAATTATAATTCTCCATCAACTCAATGACTCCCGGGGAAAATCCTTCTATCCGGCAGTTCAATTTTTTATTCATCTTATCTCTCAGCTTTTCCATCAGGATCTTGATATCGCCTTCTCTTTTCCTTAAGGGGGGCAGGCCGAGATTCAGCACATTCAGCCGGTAATATAGGTCCTGACGATAATTGCCTTTCTGCATTTCCTTATATAGATCTTTATTGGTTGCAGCTATGACCCTTACATCGACCGGAATCACCCGGTTATCTCCGATCCGCATCACCTCATGCTCTTGCAAAACGCGCAGCAGCTTGGTTTGCATATTTATATCGATCTCTCCGATTTCATCTAAAAAAATAGTCCCCTTGTGAGCAAGTTCGAATAGCCCGACTTTACCTTCTTTTTTTGCTCCTGTAAAAGCGCCTTCTTTATATCCAAATAGTTCGCTTTCCAACAGGCTGGATGATAATGCCGAACAATTAATAGCCACAAATGGATTATTTCTGCGTCTGCTTTCACTATGAATAGACTGAGCAAATAATTCCTTACCCGTGCCGGTCTCTCCTGTAATCAGCACGGTAGAATCGATATGACTGTATGCTTTGGCTAGCTGAATGGCATAACGGATAGCTGAGCTCTCCCCTATAATATCATCAAACCTGTATTTGGCAGTTAGTCCTCTTTGTGCTAAATCTCTTCTCAGATTGCTTCCCATGGTCACAATTTCTGCAGCCTTTTGAATGAAAGCAATAGCACCCTTAATCTCGGAGTTTACCACCATAGGAACGCGATCAACTATTACAGAGTCCCCAAAATAGTTTTCTGTGCTTCCAAACTCAGCTTTTTTAGTTTTAATTATATTGTTTAATTGTAACTGCGGAAGCATTTTGCAGCTTTTCTGGCCGACGCATGATCTTTCATCTATTCGGAAAATCTGCTCTGCTGTAGGGTTAACATTGATGATTTCGTCTGCATGATTTACCACCACTATGCCGCTTTTTGAAAAGTCCAGCACGGTCTTAAGCAGTTCATGCCTGTTTTTTTCACGCCTCTTAGCATAAAACAAAGAAAGGGCAGTATCCATTGCTTGCTTGACAGAAGGCTTTTGTGAACGAAGCATCTCGTATTGAATATTATAGTCTTCCAGATATTTTGTGATTTCAATTCCCCAGCTTCCGCCGATCAAAAGCTTCATGCCATCTTCAATAGCGCATTGTGTCTGATAAGAAAATTCATTCATGTTATTTACTTGATAATAATGAAAATCAAGCTTTAGCATTTTGTTGATCCTTTGACATCCATATATGAAATCTTTGCTCTCCACAATACCGATTGGTTGCTTAAAATCTTTATATTTGTATAGCACTTCCAAAAACTCATATCCTGTTAAAGCGATGCTTACCACTTCAACATCAATTGTATTTCTGATCTCTTTTGCCAGATTGCCGCGGGAGATCACTATTTCTACACCCTTTTTTTTCATGCTGCGTGCTACTTCTGTCACGTTGGCTGAGCTGATCTTTTCTATAATAATGCCTATATCGGCTTCATCAGCGATCTCCTGTGCAAATTTTAAAAGCTCATCATATGGTAAAAGCACTGCTATCTTATTATCTATATTTTCTTTCATATGCGCATCTCCTTTAGCGAAAACAGACGATATTTGTCGATTAACTTGATTTTATGATAGTTTAATATATATTACAATATTTATGACTTCAAATACATAAATTGGAGAGCCCTTGCTTCATTTGGGCAAGGATCAAAAGCAATAAATAAGCTGTTTTTAAAATAGCAATAATAAGGGATAATAAGATGGTAAGCTTTATGATATTATCAGACAATGATTATATATTTTAGGTGGTGCAGGGATGAATAAATACTTCGTTGATTTGCATGTACATATAGGCCGTTCGTCCGGCGGGAAAGAAATAAAGAAAGCAACGGCAAATAACCTTACCTTTGAGAACATAGCTTATGAATCCTACAGGAAAGGCATAGATGTTATAGGTGTCGTTGACTGCATATCTCCATATATACTGGAGGATATCAACGGCCTTGTTTCAAGAGGAGAATTGGTGGAAAAGAACGGGGGAGGCATGGAGTACAGAGGCAGGCAAAGTCTTATGCTGGGGGCGGAAATCGAAACCCACGAAAAGCATGGTTGCAGCTCCCACTCACTATGCTTTTTCCCCACATTGAAGCACATCACGGACTTTTCGGATGAAATGAGCAAGCATATCAAAAATATCAGATCTTTCAGCCTGATGAGCCGGTTGACGGGCCAGGAGCTATTCGATATCGTCGATGAGTTTGGGGGCGTATACATACCGGCTCATGCCTTTACTCCGCACAAAAGCTTCTACGGCAACTGCTGCAAATCGCTGCATGAAATATTTGACGACAGATCCTTTGGAAGGATACCGGCGGTAGAATTGGGCTTGAGTGCAGATTCGATGATGGCAAGCCAGCTCAGCGAATTGGATGGCAAGACCTTTATCAGCAACTCTGATGCTCACTCATTGCCCAAGATGGGAAGAGAGTACAATATATTTGAGATGGAGGATGCGAGCTATACAGAAGTTTTAAAGGCTCTCTGGAATAAAGACGGAAGAAGGATCGTTGCTAATTACGGGCTGAATCCCAAACTGGGCAAATATCATCGCAGCTATTGCGAGATATGCGATAAGGTCATTAAGGGGGAGCCTCCGGTATTAAAGTGCCCTGCCTCGGATAAGCACAGAGTGGTGGTAGGGGCCCGGGATAGGCTGGAGGTCATCAAAGACAGGGATGAGCCTGATATGACCGGCAGGCCAACCTACAACTATCAGATACCTCTTGAGTTTCTTCCCAAGGTAGGGCCCAAAACCATAGATAAGCTGATAGAGCATTTTGGCAGTGAAATGAAGGTCATTCATGAGGCAAGCTTCGAGGAGATTGCAAAGGTCGTTAAGGAAGATATGGCCAGGAATATAGTTCTAGCCAGAGAGGGCAAACTGGACATCAATGTAGGCGGCGGCGGAGTATACGGCAGGATAGAGGTGTAGAGGGAGGGAATACATAGTATTCCCTCTTAGCTTGAAAAGACGACTTTGTTCCGTCCCGTATGCTTCGCTTTATATAACGCCATATCTGCTCTTTCCATCAGCATGTTGAAGTCGCGGACAGGGTTAGGGTATGAAGCAACTCCGATCGACAGCGTAATGCTTATCTTGGTCTGGTTTGATAATTCTATGGGTGTGGCTTCAACGGTTTTCCGAATCCTTTCCGCTATTTCCATAGCTATTTGGGGAGGGCAATCCCCCAAAATAACGGAAAATTCTTCTCCGCCATTCCGCGAGACAATATCGGTATTACGGCATGTTTCCGTCAATATCTCGCTTACTTTTTTAAGAACTATGTCTCCTTCCTTATGTCCATAAGTGTCATTCACATTTTTGAAATAATCAATATCTATGTACAACAGCGATATAACTTCATATCTGAACTTTGTATTATCGAAGATGCTGTTGTATACCTTATCAAAGTGGCGTACATTACTCAGGCCTGTGAGGAAATCTCTGTTTGCCTCCTGCATATAACTTCTAAAAGACTCCATAAGCCCTTCTATATATATAACATAGTAGTATAATATGAATGACATGATAGAAAGGCTGATGCAGTATGACAGTATAATATTTATACGGAAATTGACATCATCGATTATTGTTATGAAAGCGATACTGCTTATTATTTCTGATATGCCGATAGAGATCAGCCATTTCATCCTATTTTTTATTTTTAACCCTGCGATGATACAGAAAACAACCACTAATATGATTATTGTTATCCCTGTAGCAATAGAGGGCGGGTTTATGCCAAAATACAGCAGCCTGAAAACAGAAATAATTATAGCTGATAGGATAGCTGAAGCCCAGCCCCCGCTGATTGCAGATAAAAATATTGCCAGGTTGCGGAAGTCAACAACCAGATTATTTGGAAGGTCTATACCGAAAATTATTAATGTGACTCCCATCAATCCCCAAATACTCCCGGATAAAAGCCTGTATCTCACTGCCAGTGAAGGATTGAGGCCCGTACTCCTGAATATTTGATAAATAATGCTGATGAAGGCAACCAACACTATTGCATTAGTTATGTAATTTTTTAACATTCAAAATAACCCCCGGTTTTTACATTACTCCTATTGCATGACTTTCATTATACAATAAGTTTCATTATGAATAAATAGATATTTAAGAAAATATAGGACTTAATGCCTATTTCATGTCGAATGATATTTGAAAAACTTGACTAAGAATTTAAAGGATGAGAAAAGATACTGATAGATCAGGATGCTGAGTGAAGCCGGAGGCTGAGTTCCGCGGCATAGATTATGTACCATTATCATGGAGGATGGATATGAGAGAAAAGTATATCAATTTTAACGAGAAGAGGATGTATATTTTTAGTGAGCTCGTCAGGCGATATTGGAATGGAGACCTAAAAAGCGCAGAGGATTTAGATGACCTGGTCAGGGACATTGTGGATAAATATGGTTTTGCTGATGCGGAAATACCCTTTATTAAGGACCATATAAGGCTGGCAATGGGATTGGACCCTAAGGGAAACGAGGCATTCGGCCATGAGCTGACCATAATAAAAAATGCCGGAGAGATCAGCCATCCCATTGTTGCGAAGCTTGACGGACCTTGTGAGCATTGCGAAGAACCGAATTGCGAATGCAGCGATATATGCAGGTACGAAACCTCAATATATAGAAGAAAAGGCCCCGTCATTGTGAACGACAAGTGTCTGAATTGCGGCCATTGCGTTTCCTCCTGTGATTTTGGAGCAATAGCCGACAAGATAGAGTTCATGCCGGTCATCGATTTGCTGAAGGATAGCAAAGTGCCTGTCTATGCTGCTGTAGCCCCTGCTATAGCCGGACAGTTCGGGGATGATGTCAGTATGGGCAAGCTCAGGACTGCCTTTAAGCTGATGGGCTTTAAGGATATGATTGAGGTTGCGCTGTTTGCCGATATTTTGACCATAAAAGAAGCCTTTGAGTTTGATAATCTGGTAAAAAGCGAAGAAGATTTCTTTCTGACAAGCTGCTGCTGTCCGGTGTGGTTCAATATGATAAAGAAAAATTATCCCGGCATCCTCGAGCATATGTCTCCCTCTGTATCGCCCATGATCGCCTCGGGTAGGATACTAAAAAAGCTCTATGAGGATGCCAGGGTGGTTTTTATTGCTCCCTGCATAGCAAAAAAGGCAGAGGCAATAGAGCAGGATCTCAAAGGGGCCATAGATTATGTATTGAATTTCAGAGAGCTAAAGGAGATATTCAATGCTCTTAATATCAACCTGAGCGAGCTTGAGCCGGATTATAAGGATCAGGCCTCCTTTGGGGGAAGGATATATGCGAGGACAGGAGGGGTAAGCTTTTCGGTCAAAACGGTTGTTAACAGGCTGGAGCCAAGCAGGGTCATCATGCTCAGGGCTAAAAAGACAGACGGTGTCAAAAACTGCAAGGAGATATTGGACGATCTCTATCAAGGAAAAAAAGTGGATGCCAACTTTATTGAGGGGATGGGATGCCCAGGAGGATGTGTAGGAGGGCCAAGGACAAACATTGATGTACATAAGGCTGCGATGATGGTCAATGAATTTGGTGAGGATTCTTTGATAATGACACCCTTTGATAATTTGAATGTCATGAAAATATTAAAGCATTTAGGTATCAATTCCATTGAGGAAATAATTAATAATGAAGAAATAAAAAAAATATTATCCAGATGATAATTTGCAGGCGATAATAGTGTATAATATTAACAGTATTTCTGTTTGGGATGAATGATGAGAAGCAAAGGGTGATAAGATGTATAATGCATTGTATAAAGAATTGTTGGATAAAGTAAATGGCGGAAGCAAATGTGCTGTATTAACATTTCTGAGCATGCTTGACGGAAAAAATGGTTCTATCGAAGAAAAAATACTCCTAACCGATGAGGATATAGAAAGAAAATCATATCCTCTGAGCGATGATTTATATGAAAAACTCAAACTTTCTTTAGATATGGGAAAGCTTGAGATAATAAATACGGAAGGGGATAAAGGTGTCTTGATCGAGCCCTTCATACCCAAGCCGCGTTTGATCATATATGGAGGAGGGCATGTAGCCAAGCCTGTATCAGAGCTTGGAGCCAGAGTAGGATTTTCTGTTACCGTTATAGATGACAGGCCTTTCTTTGCAAATGTTGGCCGTTTTCCTGAAGCGGAGAGAGTTATCTGTGAAAGCTTTGAAAAATCTTTTGACTTGACAGGATTCAGAAAAACCGATTTTGCGGTAATAGTGACTAGAGGCCACAGGCATGACGGCATAGTGCTGCGTGAGGTATTAAAGCATGATCTCAGCTATATAGGAATGATAGGCTCAAGACGCAGGGTCCGTGCCATGATGGAGGAATTGCTGAACGAAGGCTTTGATAAGGACAAGCTTGCTTCGGTGAACTCTCCCATAGGCATCGACATAGGTGCCGTTACCCCTGATGAGATAGCTGTTTCCATAGCAGCACAGCTTATCAGCTTTAAGAACAAAAGCGCTCTGAATAAATTTGGCAAAGACTTCGTATTTCCTGAATTCGATGTGGAAGTGGCGGAAAAAATATCCGAAGAATCGCCGGTATCCAGAGCCCTTATAACCATATTATCCTCCAAAGGCTCTACGCCCAGAAAGGCAGGCACCAAAATGGTCCTTTACCAGGATGGAAGAACCATCGGTAGCATAGGGGGAGGCTGCAGCGAGGCAGGTGTTATATCCAGCGCAAGGAGCATTATGCCTGACAAGGGCTTTATGATTGAGCATGTGGATATGACGGGCGAAGTCGCCGAATCCGAAGGCATGGTGTGCGGCGGAGTGATGGATGTCCTCATAGAAGTTTTTTAGGTTTTCATAAATGAAGCTAAAGCATGAGTTATTTGTTGATCAAGAAATAACTCATGCTTCATTATTCTACAGATTTTTTATGAAATTGCCAAGCTCCTTTAGCTTGCATTCCGACGATTTAAGCTCGTGCATTTCCAGAGCAGCCGTATATTTCAGGCCGCTGCCCGTTACGATGCATACTATTTTTTCATTTCCCTTTAAAATGCCCTCTGCCTTTAATTTGATGACGACGGCCAGGGGTACTGCCGATGCCGGCTGTCCGAATATGCCTTCTCCTGCCATCAAGGCCTGGGCTTTCAATATTTCCTCATCAGAAACGGCGGCAGATATTCCGCCATTTTGCCTCAGAAGCTTCAGCACCCGGTTCCCGCTCGGCGGATACGGATTTTCGATGGCGTGGGCTATGGTATGCGGATCTTCTGCTCTTGATATTTCTTCGCTGCCGTTTTTGTATGCAGCATAAATAGGCGAGCACCCCAGTGCTTGTGCACATATGATCTTCGGGGCCCTGTCGATCAAGCCGCATGCCCTGAATTCCCTGAAGCCCTTTTCAATCCCTCTTATGTTTCCGCCTGCGCTTGTGGGAACGATCACATAATCCGGCATATCAAAGCCCAGCTGTTCGCATATTTCGTAAGCTATTGTCTTTGAGCCTTCAACCCTCATTGGCGCATCTGAATTAACAAAATATATGTCATTTTCTTTTCCTATTCTCAAGCTCTCAAAATATAATTCTCCATAATCGCCGTCAACTTTTATTAAGTGAGGATTATAAATTGCTATGGGATTGATCTTTTCCTGCGAAATGCCTTTGCTTACGAGCACGAAGGTTTCCATGCCTGAGGCGGTGCCATAGGCTGCCACCGAGGTCGCCATATTTCCGGTGGATACGGTCCCTATCCTTTTATATCCCAGCCCTTTTGCATGCATTATACCGGCTGAGGTTCCCCTGTCCTTAAAGGACCAGGTAGGGTTCTGGCTCTCGTTTTTAAAGTATATGCCCTGCATGCCCAGGCTCTCTGCAAGCGCCCTGGATTCTGCAAGCGGAGTAAAGCCTTCCCCCAGAGATATTTTAAAGCCGCTTTCCAGGAAAGGGAAGAAATCCCCATAGCGCTCCCAAATTGTTTGGTTGAGCATATTTCCTTCCCTGATCCTGCCTTTGCTTATCTCCTCTGCCTCTAAAGGCTCATTGCAGGCATCGCAGCGGAAAACTGCCTGATCCGCTCTGAAGGGCTTATGGCATTTTGTACAGTGTAACGATACACTTTCCATAATATTATTCACCTCTCAATAAATTTTGCATTACTTACTTTCCTGAGAAAAATCAATAATATATAGTATATTTAAACAATTATCATATATTAAGTTTGTAGTGTCAATGGGGCTGCAAATTATGAATAATACTCTATATGATGAAATATGCTGTATTTGGAGGAAGTTTTTATGGACGGAAAAATAAAGAAAATCGCATTTTTAGGGCTGTTTATGGCCTTGCTGGTTATTGCCACTTCGGTGTTTCGTTTTCCTGTGCCTACATTTAATCTTTATTTCAACCTGGGTGAAGCGGTTATATACCTGGTGGCTCTTTTATACGGCGGACCTGCAGGCGCCGTTATAGGCGGCGTGGGTTCTGCATTATCGGATGTTCTGGGCGGCTATCCGGTGTGGGCGCCGATTACTTTTGCGATCAAGGGTGCAGAAGGATTTGTTGTGGGTATGCTATCAAAAAGATATAAACCATATTTTGCGGTATCGGCGGGAGCTGTGCTCATGATGGCAGGGTATGCTGCAGCTGCAGGATTGCTATACGGTTCAGGTGCTGTACCATTGGAATTGGCCGGTGACTTTGTGCAGACATCTGTCGGAGGCATAATCGCAATAATGCTTTATAAGAGATTGAAGAAAATACTTGTTTAAAATGAAAAGATTTTTGCCGCAGTAAAGGCTTCTGAAAAAAAGAAGCCTTTATTA
>NZ_JAJEKE010000015.1 GCF_024363565.1 Lutispora saccharofermentans
GAATAATCATAAAAGGTGCCTTTAGGCACCTTTTATCAATTACATTATTTCAAAAGAATCCTTACCTACTCCGCATAGAGGACAAACCCAATCCTCAGGCACTTCTTCCCAAGGTGTTCCGGGAGCTATGCCGCTGTCCGGATCTCCTAACTCAGGATCATAGACATAACCGCACGCTGTGCATACCCATTTATCCATTTTGAATACCTCCTTAAATTTCAGATATTATTGTACATAGATTATAGCATCAAATGGATAATAATTCTAGATTAATTTATAAAGTTTTCAAAACTTTGCCCAGTCTCGTTATTCCCTCTACAATTTTGTCTTCAGGCATGCAGGAATAATTTAATCTAAAGTGGTTTTCATTTCCGCCATTTGGATAGAAAGAACCTCCGGGTACGAATGCAACCTTCTCTTCAAGCGCTTTTTTTAGCACCGCGGCTGCATCAACGCCTTCCGGCAACTCAACCCATGTAAAAAGGCCACCGCTGGGATAAGTAAATTTTACATTCTTGGGAAATTCCTTTTCCATGGTCTCTATCATCAATGTTCTTCTTCTGCCGTATACTTCTATTATTTTATTGATATGCTTATCAATATCAAACATTTGAACAAATGCAGCGGTCTCTCTCTGGGCCATGCTATTGCACTGCAAATCTGCCCCCTGTTTAACCAATACATATTTTCTTACAATCTCCGGTGAAGCAGCAACCCAACCAACTCTCAGACCGGGAGAGAATGTCTTTGAAAAAGTACCCAGATATATTACCATTCCTGCTGTATCAAAGTGCTTAACAGCCGGGATTCTCTCGCCTTCAAACCTTAGATCGCCATATGGATTATCCTCTACAATAGGTACATTATATTTTACCGATAACTCTACTAGTCTTTTTCTTCTCTCAAAACTCATGGTGATTCCGCTTGGATTCTGGAAATCTGGTATTGTATAGATGAATTTCGCGTTCGGATTAGCCTCCAATGCTTTCTCCAATTCATCCATTTTCATTCCTTCATTATCCATTTCTACTTCTACGAATCTAGGCAAATATGACTTGAAAGCATTTAAAGCTCCTAAGTAGCTTGGGCTTTCGCATATAACAGTATCCCCTTCATCCAAAAATACTTTGCCTGAAAACTCCAAGCCTTGCTGGGATCCGCTTGTTATTAGTATGTCGTCTGCTGGGATTTCAATACCTGAATACCTCATTCTCTCAGAGATGATCTTTCTGAGCGGCAAATAACCTTCTGTCGTACTATACTGCAATGCTGCCTTGCCATCGGTGTCAAGTACCTTAAGACAAACCTCCTTCATCTCCTCAATGGGAAACAACTCTGGTGCAGGTAAACCCCCTGCAAAAGAAATAATCTCAGGCTGTTCCGTCAGTTTTAAAAGCTCTCTGATGGCAGAACCCTTGATGTATTCCATTCGTTTTGCATATTTGATAGACATAGTTAATAAAACCCCCTAAAATATTATGCCCGTCATCCTATGTATACATCCTCCAATACCATTGTACATTATATTTGATTTTAAAGCTATCAAAAAATATTAAGGACAAATAGGATTCATCCTATTTGTCCAATTCTTTAATAATTTTAACCGAAGCACTGGCGCCTATCCTTGTAGCGCCAGCATCTATCATTTTCAAAGCGGTGTCAAGATCTCTAATGCCTCCGGAGGCTTTTACACCAAAATCCGCTCCTACTGTTTTTCTCATCAATGCCACATCAGCTTCTGTAGCACCAAATGTTGAAAAACCGGTAGAGGTTTTTACATAATCAGCACCGGCAAGCTTTGTTATTTTGCAGGCTTCAATCTTCTCTTCATCGCTTAGCAAATAAGTTTCTATGATCACCTTCAGCAGTGCTTTGCCTTCACAAGCTTTGGCTACACCGGCAATATCCTCTTGAACATAGCCAAGCCTTCCCTCTTTTAAAGCCCCAATATTTAGTACCATATCTATTTCTTTTGCGCCATTTTGTATTGCTTCTGCAGCTTCAAAGGCTTTTACCGCCGAGGTGTTGGCACCCAAGGGAAATCCTATTACTGTGCAAACCTTTACCGAAGAATCTCTCAGAATACTGTATGCTAGCTTAACAAAGCATGGATTGATACATACTGAAGCAAATCCATACTTCAAGGCTTCATTGCATATTTTTATTACATCTTTTTCTGATGCTTCGGGCTTTAGTATGGTATGGTCTATATACGAAGCTAAATTATTCATTACTTTATTATTTCCCCCATATCTCCATTAGAGATTCCGGCAGCATTTCCTTCCTCAATATCAATATGCATATCAAGAGCGTATTCAGGATGAACCCTTACTACTACATTTTCAAATACTACTGCTCTTTCTTTGCCAACTCTTACTTTTACTATATCTTTATCTTTCAACCCGAATTTTGGAGCATCGCTTGTATGCATATGAATATGTCTGGCTGCTACTATAACTCCCTCTTCCAGCTTTACCTGACCCTTAGGTCCCACTAAAGTGCATCCCGGAGTTCCGGCAATATTTCCAGAAGCTCTTACTATTCCTTCAACACCCATAGTCCTTGCATCAAACATGGATATTTCCACTTGTGTAGCAGGTCTTACAGGTCCGAGTATTCTCACGCCTTTTAAAGTTGATTTTGGTCCTACTATATCTACCTTTTCCTCACATGCATATTGGCCAGGTTGAGAAAGATCTTTCATATTGGTCAGTTCATGCCCTTCTCCAAAAAGAATGTCTAAATCTTTCCTGGTTACATGAAGATGACGGTTTGACATAGCCACCGGTATAAATTTTTCCATAAATACCCTCCTAAAATTAATTTTCTATAATTGAATAATATGCATTTAGCATTATTGAGCACTCTATTCTTTTGCGCTGTAATTTGCATTCCAGCTCATAAGGCACTTTCAAATCTCCGCAGAATGCATCTGCATTGGCTTGGCAGCCACCGCTGCAATAAAACTTGGCCCAGCATCCGCTGCATTTTTCCTTATGATATACTGAATTGTTTGAGAAGCTATCCTGAAGTTCTCCATTATTGATTCCTGAGTAAACATCACCCATTTTATACCCATCTCTGCCCACAAATTGGTGGCAGGGGTACAAATCGCCATCGGGAGTAACAGCAAAATATTCATGGCCTGCGCCGCATGAAGCCACTTTTTTGTATACACAGGGGCCTCCGTCCAGATCCACCATATAGTGATAGAATCTGAAGCTCTTGCCCTGCTTCTCATATTCTATCATCTTCAGCACAAGCTTTTCATATTCCTTCATTATTGTATCCAGATGCTCTTCTTTCAGAGCATAGTCCATATCGGGAGAAGCAATAACCGGCTCTATAGAAATTTCTTTAAAACCTTCGTCGGCCAGGGCGAGCACATCATTTACAAAATCAAGGTTGTAAGAAGTAAATGTACCTCTAATGTAATGGCTTTTATCTCCCCTTTTTTCTAAAAACTTTTTTATCTTTGGCAAAATTATATCATAAGTTCCCTTGCCATTTATAGTTTTTCTCATGCCATCATTTATAGTTTTTCTGCCGTCTATGCTGAGAACCACATTATCCATATTCTCATTCAAATACTCTATTGATGCATCATCCAATAATGTTGCGTTTGTTGTCATAGTAAATCCTATACGCTTGCCAAATTCTTTTTCCTTTTCTCTTGCATATCCTATAGTGGCCTTTACCACTTCAAAATTAAGCATTGGCTCTCCGCCAAAGAAGTCAACTTCAAGTCTTTTCCGATTTCCTGAGTTAAGGATCAAAAAATCTATAGCTTTCTTTGCCACCTCCAGTGGCATCAGCTTTCTTCCACCATGGTAGTCTCCCGTTGACGCAAAGCAATAGCCGCATCTTATATTGCAATCATGAGCAATGTTAAGACATATCGCTTTAACTTGGGAATCATTCTTTCTTGATAAGACCATATCTCTATATGTATCATCAGAGAAAAGCAAGCCCTCACCCTTAAGCTTCATGACCTCTGCTAACGCCTCTTTAATCTCTTTGTCATCATATTTATCCTCAAGTCTTTTTACAAGATCGGCCTCAAAGGGATCTGTTAACATGTCCAAAATATCATAGATTATATCTTCCACTACATGAACAGAGCCGCTGTTTACGTCCAAAACAATATTTAGTCCATTCATCCTATATTTGTGTATCATAAATATTAGTCCTCTCCATCAAAATTACCCTTAATAATTCTATATCATATTGAATCTGCTGTCAAACCTGAAGGCATACAAAAACCGCCCCAGAGGGCGGAAATATTATTGGGGTATGGCTTCATTCAATTCTTTTGTGAGCTCATCTGAGTCTATCCCGTATCGTTGAGCAGCCTGCTCAACAGACATATACAATGCCCCGCCTCAACCGAAGCATTTAATCCCAAAGTTCTTAAAAATATATTCCAAATCCGGATATTTAAACAAGATATCATCGATTATCATTTTTTTGTCTATCATTATTTCACCTCCACACTTGAATCAAGGTATTTAACAGCGCTTAAAGCTGCAGTACTTCCTTCTCCAACTGCTTTAGAAATCTGAAAGGGTTTGCCGGCACAATCACCGCAGGCATAAACTCCGGGAATACTTGTAGCCATCAGCCTATCAACCTTTATTGAACCATCCTCAAGTTCAAGACCTTCCAATAGTTGGTTTACAGGCAAAACATTCCTGATAAAAAATACTGCATCCACATCTATATTTCCCTTAGAAGTAGAAAGTGATGTAACTCTATTTTCATTTCCAATAACTGATATTGGTTTAGCTTTTATGACTTCAATGCCATTAATTTCTTCAAAGCTTGTTTTATAAAGAGGCAAATAGTATACTTTAGAGCATATTTCACTTAAGAACCTGGCTTCTTCCTCTCCTTCTTCGTTTTCAGACACTATAGCAACAGCCTTATTTTTATACAAAGGACCATCACAGGTAGCGCAGTATCCAACACCCATCCCAAGATATCGCTCTTCGCCTTCAATCAAACTGTTCTTCGCCTTTCCTGTAGCTATGATCAGCGTCTTTGCATCATAAAAATTGCTTCCTGCATTTATTGCAAAGTAATCCCCCATATTAAGGATGTTGTAGGCCATTTCGTTCTTCTTTTCAATTTCCATATCGCGCAGGTGCTTTTCAAAGCTCAATAAAAGCTCTGCCCCGCTTATGCTGTTTATTCCTAAATAATTATCTATGCTTGGAGCCTTGCTCAAGCCGGTAACCTTTTCATTGCCTGCCAACATTATAAAGCTTTTATTTCGAATTTTGAGATTCAAAGCTGCAGACATAGCAGCAGGGCCTCCGCCAATAATCGCTGAATCAAACATTAACAATACCTCCATCCATTAAAATTATCTATATATTTTATCCTCCATCCGTTCTAATGGCTCATCCACTATTACATGCTCAATGTTGAGCGCCATACCTTCAACGCTAAGCAGCACCTTTTTGATACCCTTCAGCTCAGTCATTGTATTCACCAGAGAGCTGATCGTCATATCTTCTCCTGCTGCTCCTCCCCAATGCTTCGTATACATTTCTCTTGAAAAGTCAATAAGAATAGTGTCTTCCTGTATCTCAACATTCAAAACTTTAACTTCACCGGGTATTGTTTTATATAGATTCTCTTCATTGGGACCCTTTATCAATTCTTCCAGCACCAATTTCGCAAAATCTTCTTCAGTTATATCCTTATCTGCTTTAACAGTGCGATATTCAGGTACAACAAATTGAGCCTGGGAATTGGCGAAATATAACACAATTTCTTTTTCTACAGTATCGGGTTCAACTGTTTCAACGTTATTGTCGACCGTATTATCTATTTGGGGAGTGCCCTTTTTAGGCCCACTGCAGCCCGCAATACCCAAAATAATTATAAGTAAAATAATTAAAAATCTTTTCATAATGATTAAGCCTCCATCATCTTGCATTAGTATGTTTTTTTTGTGTATTTAAGCATAATAGAAAGTATAAATAAAATAAACTGAGCAGTCAAATAGTATGTTATTATTCTAAAGGCAATATCAGAAAAAAAGCTTTCAGGGAAAATATTAACAAGTCTGTCGGCATTAGGGTCCAGAAGCCATAGATCATTGGTGAACAATATTTCATGAAAAATAGTAAAGTACTTATAAAAATCAATATTGATCAAAATAACCAATAAAACTATAGGTAATACACCGGCTATTGATGACAGCAGCAAAGCTTTCCCTACATCAAATCTTATATTTCTATTATATCTAAGTACAATTATTATAAACAGCAACAAAATCAAAATACCATTTCTGATGTTGCGCCCAGTAATAAATAGATTTTTTACATCAACCATGTGCAGTTTGTCTCTATCACTGAAAAATTCCTGTTCTATACCATTTACCGTTGTCTGAAAATCCAGATCTTTTCTGTTGTCTCTAAGATAATCCAGCAGCTTTGAGGTTGAATCCATTAAATCTTTTTGCTCAATAGCCAAGTTTCTTGAAATATTATATTTTTCATATTCAGTCCTATAATAATTGATATCGAATGCTGCAATTTCTGTTGAAATAAGCAAAATAAAAAGCGGCAAAACTAAAGCTAATATAATATATGAAATATTTCTCAAAGCCTTGTTTAACATAAAAGATGCTCCTTGCTGAATTTCTCAAAATTTTCATTGCCTTATAAACCAAATTATATCATAAATCCATACATTTTTATCTTGTTTATTTTTTATCAAATATTAATCAACCCACAGGAAATAATAAAAGTGAGGTGATTTTTTTGAATAAAAGATGTGTTTTATATAAAGTCATTGCCATTCTGTTTATAATTGCATCGCTTGGCGGTCTTTCATCCTGTACCCCACAATTAAAGCCCTCCCCTGAAGCTTCAAATGAGGATGAGGAGAAAGAGCCTCCCAAAGAGCTGGAAGAATTAAAAAAAAGCATTGGAAATATAGAAAAAACTCTGATGTCTATGCATGAAGAAAAAAAGAGAGCACAGCAAGGAATAATATCATCACAATCTGGCGGCGGACAGGGCCAGCAAGACCAGCAGCAAGGACAGGGAGGACAACAGGGGCAGCAAAGCCAGCAGCAAGGTCAGCAGCAGGGAAGCATGGGCCAGGGGCAGATTCAGATACAAATGAAGCCTGAGGAGCTTGCGGAATATCAAAAACAACAGGAAAAAGCTAAATTGCAGGAAGAGCTTGCAAAAAAAGGAAAAGAAACCTTAGAGAAATTTGAGGGCTTGAAAAAAGACGTGCTGGAGCTTCATGAAAAATGGAATTCCTTTGAGCCAAAGGCTGTTGTTGCTTTAGCCTCTCAAAAATCCATGGAGGATTTTGAAAATGCATTGAATAATTTAACCGATACCATACAGTTAAAAGATGAATATGTAAATTTGCTTTCAGTAAATTCATTGTATAAAACCCTTCCTGATTTCTATGAGCTCTATAAAACAAAGGAGCCGCCAGATTTAGACAGATTAAGGTATGGAATTAAAAAAGTAAAGCTGGTGGCTGAAAAAGATGATTACAATTCGATGAAGCTCACACTTGAATATTTGATAAATGTTTGGTCTGCAGCAAAGCCAAAACTAAAAAAGAGCTCATCCGATTTGATGAACAAATTTGAATTTGCTTTAAATGATCTAAAGAAATCAATAGAGGGCAAAAACAAAACTATAATCGATGCAAAGTCTGAAGTACTTTTAAAAATTATTGATGAAATGGTTCAAAGCTTAAAAAAGTGAACCAAACATTTTAATAGTAAGGGCTAAGGCTATGGTAATAAAAATAGGTTTTATTACTTTAGCCCCGTTCTTTATTGCAATTTTCGTTCCCGCTAAGGCACCCAAAATCATAGATGCTGCAAGGGGAATGGCTGTATAATAGTCTATAGAATCATTTATCGCAAATACTGCCAGGGATGCTATATTGCTTATGAAGTTTAAAGTCTTCCCATTTCCTGCACTTACAGAAAAATCAAACTTATAAACGCTTATGAAAGCAAAGATCAAGAAAGAGCCTGTCCCGGGCCCGAATAAGCCATCATAAAATCCCAGAGAAAGGGCAAGAATGATCCCGATAAATATATTCTTTTTGGTGAGACCTCCGAAATCATTATGGCTGCCGAAATCTTTCTTTATAAATGTATGTAATGCTATAACAAATGTAAGTATCAGTATGACCAATTGCAGCTTCTGCTCATCTATGCTCAGAACTGTTTTGACTCCCAGTATAGCCCCTATAAGAGTAAAAGGCATTAAACATTTTATCAATGGGAAGTAAATCTTTTTTGATTTAAAAAATGTCAAGGTACTGGCAAAGGCACCAAATGATGCTCCAAGTTTATTTGTTCCTAAAGCAATATGCGGCGGCATACCGGCTGCCATAAGGGCTGGTATGCTTATTATCCCGCCGCCCCCCGCTATTGAATCAACAAAGGCAGCGATAAATCCGGCAGTGCATATAAACAGTAAAAATCCCATATTCATTATTTTATAACTCCAATCTCTTCTGCAGCATTTCTTCTACTTTTTTTTCAGTGGTTTCAAAAAACTCAGCATAATCCTTGCTTATTATAAATGCAGCTTTATCAATTATTTTGGAAGCTTTATCTATATCTATGCTGATACCATGCTTATTTTTCATATGTTGATCATAGTTAATTGATAGAATAAAGCTATCTACATTCTTCTTATAAACGAAACTCTCAAATCTAATAAAGCTGTTCCCCAAACTTTTTGGTTCAAGTCCATAGAATTTTTCCAGAGTTGCTTCTATTTCTTTAATCAGTTCGGTATCTTTCAAGGCATCTTCTAATAACATTGGAAGATTATTATTTTCGCTTAATATATTTAACTCGACAGCCATTTCGATAAAATTGTGAGCTTTCCATAAGCCATGTTCTTTAGGTATATTGCAGGCATCTATAACCTCTTCTGCAATCTCGATAGCCTTTTGGAAGCAAAAACCTTTTGAGCCTTTATATTCTTCATCCCCGTAAAAGTCCAAACCCCTGGGATATACGGTGTGAGTTATGCCAGATTTAATAAAATCCAACAGCTCCGGCTTTTCTCTATAAAAATAATCAAGAATATGCCATCCAATTTTATGAGTAGCTTCGTAGTTCAGCGTGGCTGAAACCAGTGCATCCGGAAATATTGCCCCCAGCACTGTCATATTATTTGAATAACCTAATACCTTTTGGCTAAACCAGATATGGGTAAATGGAAACATAAAAAACACATCCCAAAATATTATACAACTATTCCATTATATATTATTTTGGGATGAAAAAGAATGATTATATCTGAATATTATTTTCTATTCCATTTTGTCCCCTCTCATAAACATCTTAATAATCTCATTGACTATCAGTGGGACCAAAGCAAATAATATAACCAATCCCCAGTCTCTCAGACTTAAATTATGGACACTAAATGCGTTTGCAAGAAACGGTATGGAAATAACTCCAAACTGGAGAATAAACCCGACAATTATTGCCCCTATTAAGTACATATTAGAGAATAACCCAATCCTTAATATTGATTTGGTTGAATTTCTCATTGACAATGAATAAAACAGCTGGGTGCCTGCAAGTACGACAAAGGACATTGTTCTGGCATAAGTTAATACTTCCTCAGGTATATTCTTTGAACCAAGACTGTATCCATATTCGGTCAGGCCAAAATAGAATGCTGCCAATGTCAAAATGCCTATTAATACGCCGCCGATAACAGCTCTCACCCCTGCACCATAGGCGAAAAAGCTCTCCTTAGGGTTTCTCGGCTTCTTTTTCATAACATCCTTATCACCTGGGTCGATACCCAGTGCTATAGCCGGCAGTGAATCAGTTATCAGGTTTATCCATAATATTTGTGTAGGCAGCAAAGGTACAGGCCAAAAAAACAGGATAGATGCAAATACTGTAATAACTTCTCCCAGATTGCAGGATAGCAGGAAGATAACGGACTTCTTTATATTGTTATATATGTTCCTGCCTTCTTCAATAGCATGAACTATTGTAGTGAAGTTATCATCTGTTAATATCATATCGCTAGCACCTTTAGAAACATCTGTCCCCGTAATGCCCATTGCAACACCTATGTCAGCATATTTCAATGAAGGAGCATCATTGACACCATCACCGGTCATAGATACTATATTCCCTTGTGATTTATATGCCTTTACTATCTTTACCTTGTGTTCCGGCGATACTCGTGCAAATACTCTATAGTCATTTATCTTTTTTGAAAACTCCTCATCAGATAATTCATCTATTTCAGCACCTGTTAAGCTCTGATCAATAGAATCTGCAATCCCTAGCTCTTTAGCAATTGCAACTGCCGTATTTCTATGGTCACCGGTGATCATTACGGGAGTTATTCCCGCTTGTTTAGCATCTTTTATAGAATCCTTGACCTCCATCCTTGGAGGATCTATCATGCCAACAAAGCCAATAACAGTCAAATCTTTTTCCATTTCTTCCGGAGCTATAATTCTATCTGTATCCTTAAAGGCGGCGCCAAGCACTCGCAGCGCGTCATCCGACATTTCTTCAGCCGCTTTTAGGTAGCTGGATTTCATTTCTTCAGTTAACGGTACTACTTTACCGTCTACCAGAGCATTAGCTGAAATCTTCAAAATATTGTCCAATGCTCCTTTAGTATGAACTCTGTATCCATCTTCTTCTGCATTTAAGGTAGACATCAGCTTTCTATCAGAGTCAAACGGGTTTTCGCCAAGCCTTTTATGCCTTGAGTTCAAATCTTTTTTTGAAAGATCATATTTATCGCCTAATACGACTAAAGCTATTTCTGTAGGGTCTCCTGTGCCTTGACCGTTTTCATATGTAGCATCCGAGCATAAAACAAAGGACTTGATCAATTCGGCTTCATCTTTAGAGGCTTCAAAGCCGGTTCCTGCAGCAGGTACATGCTTTAGATTGTTAAGCGTATAATATTTTACTACAGTCATCTTGTTTTGTGTGAGGGTCCCTGTTTTATCAGAGCATATAATATTGACTGAACCTAATGTTTCGACTGCCGGGAGCTTCTTTACAATTGCGTTTATCTTTGACATTCTAGTAACTCCTAATGCCAGCACTATAGCAACTATAGCAGCGAGACCTTCAGGGATTGCCGCAACAGCTAAACTGATCGCAGTCAAGAACATTTCAAACAGATCTCTCTTCTGAAACAGAGCGATTGCGAATATTAATGCACATATTCCGATAGCTATAAAGCCTAAAATCCTGCCAAGCTCATCTAATCGTCTTTGCAAAGGGGTCATTTCATCGTTGTCTTCATCCAGTATCTTTGCTATTTTTCCTATTTCTGTTTCCATGGCTGTTCCTACGACTACGCCTTCACCTCTGCCATATGTGGCAAGAGTGGACATAAAAGCCATATTTGACTTGTCTCCTATGGGAGTTTTCGGGTCTGTATGAACATCATTTGCATCCTTGCTTGTCGGAACAGATTCACCTGTCAGAGCAGATTCCTCGATCTGAAGGTTTACGCTTTGTATCAGCCTTAGATCCGCAGGTATATATCTACCTGCATCAATGATCACAATATCCCCGGGCACTATTTGCTCTGAGCTGATTTCTTCAATCTCTCCATCACGCCTCACAAGAGATTTTGGCGCAGTCATTTTTTGCAGTGCTTCTATCGCCTTTTCAGCTTTATATTCCTGCACGACTCCTATTACTGCATTTAAAATAATAACCAATAGGATTATTACAGCATCTACATACTCTCCAATCGCTATCGTTATAACTACTGCACCCAAAAGAACATATATCAGCATATCCTTAAGCTGTGAAAAAAATAGAGAAATTAAGCTCTTTTTAGGCTTCCCCTTAAGCTTATTTTCGCCATACTTCTCAAGCCTTGCTTTTGCCTCTTCACCAGAAAGTCCGGCAACTGGATCTACATTGAGTTCTTTCAAAGCTTCTTGTTGAGATTTTGAAAACCACATAATCATACACCTCTCTAGTTAATTTTGTTTGCCTTTTATAATCTAATTGAAATTATAAAACCCGCTGTCGTACCCTATTATTTTTTCTATAATTAGTGTTCTTATGTCTTAATATTTGATCCTCCTGTATTTTCAATAAAAAAAGACTTTTAATATGCATATGCATATTAAAAGTCTTGCACATCCGAAAGGACCTTCACAGCCAGAAAAAGCAATATCGCTTTTCCGAGATTGTTGGCAGTAAAGCAAGGTGGTGCTACTCCCTTTAAATATATACGTTTTGATTAATATCATTTTATATAATGGCTGAAGCAATGTCAATAGGTATCAAATCAAATACATCCGTCACCAGGTTTTAAGACTAAATATATCTGATAAAACTAAATCTTTGTTCCTCTCCTCTACCGTTCTTATAGACCATTCATTTTGGAATACCAAAACCAGATTATCGTGACTATCCCATAGTATTTTAGTATCCAATGTCAATCTTGCTTTTTCCGGATTAAAGCCTTCTGTCTCTATCCATCTTATATATTTGAACGGCAAATGCTCAATAGTTATCTCTGCTCCGTACTCGTTTTTCAACCTATATTCCAGCACTTCAAGCTGAAGAATCCCCACTACTCCAATGATTAATTTCTGAGCCATAGAGTCCTTCTCATGAAAAACCTGTATTGCACCTTCCTCAGATAATTGGTCTATGCCTTTAATAAATTGCTTCCTTTTCAAAGAATTTTTGATATATACCCTTGCAAAGTGCTCCGGAGCAAAAACCGGTATGCCTTCAAACCTGAATTGAGGACTCTTTTCGCACAGGGTATCTCCTATTCTGAATATGCCCGGATCAAATACGCCGATGATATCTCCTGCATACGCTTCTTCAACGATTTCTCTATCCTGTGCAAGAAATTGCTGAGGCTGAGCAAGCTTTACCTGCTTTCCGGCCTGTACATGATTTACATTCATACCTTTTGTAAACTTGCCTGAACAAATTCTCAAAAATGCTATCCTGTCTCTATGGGTCGGATTCATATTGGCTTGTATTTTAAAAATAAAGCCGGAAAAGAAATCGCTTTCCGCATTGATCTCCCCGACATCAGACGCCCTTGGCATCGGAGGAGTGCTCATCTTCAAAAACTCCTGCAAAAAATTCTCCACACCAAAATTAGTCATAGCGCTTCCGAAGAATATGGGAGTCATCTCACCCTTCAGCACTTTATTCATTTCAAAAGCATCTCCGGCCATATCTAAAAGGCTGATATCTTCAATAAGCTTATTATGAGCATCATCGCCCAGCAAATCCCTGAAAACTTGATCTTCAACAGACCTCTTTACCGAAGACACCAGGCTTTGGCCATGATCACCACCGGAGAAAAGCTCCATATGCATCATTTTTCTATCATATATCCCGAGAAAGCTGCCGCCTAACCTGACAGGCCAATTCATAGGGTATGATTGAATACCTAGTACTGTTTCAATTTCTTCCATGAGTTCAAAAGGGTCGAGACCTTCTCTGTCAAGCTTGTTTATGAAGGTAAATATGGGTATACCTCTCTTTCTGCATACCTGAAAGAGCTTCTTTGTTTGTTCCTCAACGCCCTTTGCATGGTCAATGATCATGACTGCACTATCGGCAGCCATAAGGGTTCTATAAGTATCTTCACTGAAATCCTGATGCCCGGGTGTATCAAGTATATTGATGCAATAACCATCATATTCAAATTGCATTGCACTTGATGTCACTGATATTCCTCTTTGCTTTTCGATCTCCATCCAATCTGATACAGCATATCTTTCAGTTTTTCTTGATTTTACCGAACCTGCCAACCTTATGGCGCCTCCGTATAAAAGAAGCTTTTCTGTAAGCGTCGTCTTGCCCGCATCAGGATGAGATATTATAGCAAAGGTTCTTCGCCTTCGTATTTCTTTCATTGTTTTTTCATCCACATGTCCCATTTATCTTAACCTCTCTCCAAAATCATCTCTTATATCATTTCCATTTAGAACAAATTAATTTTACATGACACAAAAAACTCTGTCAATTGAAATATATTTAAAAGCTTCAGAGTCACATATAATAATAGCAAGAATATATTAAAGTATAAGCTTTCATGGAGGTGTGTTATGCAAAAACAAGGTCATGTCAGAGAATTCTTCTTAGGTGCCAACACCTACAAAGGCTTTCATTCTTATTATGAATATGTTGTACCGGGAATTCCGAAAAAATTATTTATCTTAAAAGGCGGACCGGGGACAGGCAAATCAACTTTTTTAAAAAAAATTGCAAATGAATTTGCAAGTATGGGTCTTGATGTGGAACTTCACCATTGCTCTTCAGATAACGATTCTCTGGATGGAATTCGTATAGTCCCATTTAACATTGCTGTAATGGATGGCACAGCCCCACATACTACCGATCCTAAATACCCGGCTGTAGTAGATGAAATAATTAACCTGGGAGAATACTGGGATAATGAAGGCATTGAAAAGAATAGGAAGGCAATACTGAACTGCAATAAGGAATTAAAGAAACTATATGTTTCGTCATACAGATTCCTTAATGCGGCAAAAGAGGTCCAGGATGACTTGGAGGCTCTGACAGGTGATGAGTTCGATTGGGCAAGCTTTAATAATGCCCTGATCGATTACAAGCAATCTATACTTGAGCCTCTCGCATCTGTGCACAAGCATTCAGAAATAAGGCATTTGTTTCATTCATCAATCAATTCATCAGGAAGAGTTGACTTTATCGAAAACGCAGTACCAAAAGAATATACCTGCCACTATATAAAAGGGCGATATCTTGCTGCTGCCACAAATCTGTTCAACTCATTGTCTTCAGACCTTATATTGAAGGGTTATGATGTGGAGGTCTTTCATCAGCCACTAAATCCGGAAAGGATAGAAACAATGATAGTTAACGAGTTGGGCCTGGTGATCACAAATGATGGAAAGCTTAGAAATAATGCAAATAAAATTATAGATCTGAATGATAATAAAAATAGAAATCTTTCTAAAAACGATAAAGAATACCTGGAAAAGAACGAAAAGCTTATGAATGGCCTTATCGATGAAGCTATAGTAAGAATTCAAGATGCTAAGCTTCTTCACGACGAGCTGGAGAGATATTATATCGAAAGCATGGATTTTAAGAGAATGTCTGAACTGAGAAATAGCACCATCGAAAAAATTAGAAATATGTGCGGATTATAAATACCGGCTTCGAGAGCACTAAAAAAGTGCTCTCCTTTTTTAGTAGCACTTTTCTCAACATTTGTGATAGAATCTTTATGTATACATTTATCAAACAGATAGGGTGAAATGATGAAAGCAAAATGGTCAGACGAAAAAATACATATAGCGGCAAATAGAGCAAAGCTTCAAAAGGTCAAACGTGAAGCAGCGTTTATAGATAGCAAAAATGTGTGCCCTTTATGCTTTGGCAGCGATTTGCGGGTTATCAGTGCAAGCAAGACTCCTGATTGTATAGATAGTGAAATAAAATTTATAGCTATTTGTAAAGAGTGCAAAATAAGAGTCTATTATTTTAAAAGAATTGAAGATATTTAGAAGAGTATACCGGATTTATCCGGTATACTCTTCTTTTAAAATTCCATATAAATATAAATCATATCTTTTTCCGTCTCTATAGATAAAATCCCTGTAAGTCCCTTCCTTTTTAAAACCAACGCTTTCATACAAACTTATAGCGGCACTATTATAGCTGATCACATTCAATTGGATTCTATGAAAATTTAACTCATTGAATCCGAAATCCAGCAACAATCTCATAGTCTCTTTGCCCAAGCCCTTTCCTTTGCTCTCCTTGCTGCCTATTCCAATAAAAGTAGTTGCAACTCCATTCGACCATAGTATATCGTCAAAACCTGCGATACCTATGATCGTATTGGAATGGAGCAGCCTAACTGCAAATATCTGCTTATCCTCAGAGCTCTCATAGTATTCCAAAAGCTTTAGCATATCTTTTTGGGATTTAGGAATGGCAGGAACCATATCATAATATCTTAAAAATTCAACATCATTAAACCAGGATGAGATATATTCCATATCTGACATATTCAGAGAACCAAGTTTTATATTATCACCTATAAGCATATTCCTCATTGCAATTCTCTCCGTATATCAACAATAAATTTTTTTTCAAGCTTTATGGGGTCATAAGCCAGTTTAGCTCGTCTAAGCCCAGGGATTCCTATATCTTCTTCTCTATTAATGTATACTATGTCCTTTAGATAAAGCTCAGCAAAGGTTCTGTTTATAAAAGCATAAATCCCGTTATAGCTTATATCTCCTTTTTCAATATGTATGATAGCCATATTTTTATTTACAATCTCACCGATGGTGAAGCCTGTTATAACATTATTGACATATACAGCCATTCCGAGCCCGTTTAAATCTTTTAAATTATAAAGGATATCCTTTATTCCTTCAACCTCGCACTCCAGCTGATGATTACCGGACTGGCCATTGAACCATTCTTGAGAAAAATCTATACAATCCTTTATAACCTTATCTTCATGGATATCCTTTACATTGTAAGCGTAACTGCTCACAAAATGGTTGTATTGACTTTTTCTTTTCCTCAGCTTATCACCATTCAACTTTATCAACTTGTCTGCTTCATAGATATAATCAAAATTTTTAACGTCTTCATAGTATTGCACAGCGTCTCCATACTTTTCCTTAAGCTTTTTTAAAAAAGGTTCTTCGATATCTGAAAATAAAAATTTCATACCGCCTTTTTTCTCTTTATACTCCAACAATTTAGAAATGATAGCTTCCAAATTTTCTTCAGAGTATCCGATTGGCTGCATGAAAACAGTCCCCTTGCTTTCCTCGGTCTTTTTAATTATAAGCGAATCCTCCAGGATAGTATATTCTACATTGCAATATTTTCTCCAAAGGTACAGATTCAGAAATGAGTATTCATAGGTATTGAAATCATAATCTCCCAAATATTTCATAAATACCTCTTTGTCGTCTAACTCCAGCGTTTTAAATTGAAGCAAAATTATCACCCTTAACTCCATATATTAGTTGTAAGCAACTTTTAATATTATTATATCATCATCTGCTTAATCCAACAATATAATGAGCCTTCCACCATCCTATCAGTGAAAGGCTCTTGCATCCGTCTTGTATATAAAACAAGAGCTGCTACAAAACCAAAATTTTGAAACAGCCCCTTTATCGTCTTTTGGTGGAGATAAGCGGGATCGAACCGCTGACCTCTTGAATGCCATTCAAGCGCTCTCCCAGCTGAGCTATACCCCCAATTTTTGTTAGGCAAACTGCCGTAACACTATATATAATAAATTATTTAATAAAATTTTGCAACTGTTTTATGCAAAATTCCACTTTTTTATAAACAATTGTAGCACAATGGGATCAAATATAAATGAAATTCTTTTGAATAAATGTTACAATTTCTATATAAGCATTGACTATCATATATATAAACATATGAAGGCAGGTGACATTTTGAAAATTTTAGTTGTTGATGATGAGCCAGCTATAGTAGATTTAATAAACCTCAACCTTCAGCTTGAAGGCTTTGAATCTATATCCTGCAACAATGGTTTTGACGCTATCAAAATCGCTAAATCTCAAAATCCTGACTTGATTTTATTGGATATCATGATGCCGGGCTTAGATGGATTCCAAGTATGCAAAGCGCTTCAAAAGCTCAATATTCCCATAATACTCCTTACTGCGAGAAATTCCATCAAGGACAAGCTTTGCGGACTGGAGCTTGGAGCGGACGATTACATTACAAAGCCATTTGATAATAGAGAATTAATCGCCAGAATTAAAACCGTCTTAAGAAGAGTGAATAAATACAGCAGCAAGGATGAATCCTCTATAGCTGCCGGCCCAATTTCTATTAATCTCATGGAAAGAAAAGTTCATATCGATGGGAGAGAAGTTTTTCTTACACCCAAAGAATATGATTTACTCCTTTTATTCATTGAAAATCAGAGAAAAGTCTTTTCAAGGGAGAATATACTTGAATCCGTATGGGGTTATGAGTATATGGGAGACAGCAGGACAGTAGATATGCATATTCAGCGTCTCAGAAGAAAGCTTGGTGATTACAGTGTTTTCATCAAAACGGTGTTTTCTATCGGGTATAAATTTGAGGTGAATTATGAAGCTTAAGTTTAAAATACTGGCTTTGAATATTGCCGCTCTGTTTATTATGCTCACAATACTGGGGCCGATAATAATTAAGATATCCGATAATTATAATCTATCAAATATATTAAATTATCTAAAGAGCCAGGGTGATAACAGCACCATATACGTAGAGCAATATATTCTTAGCAAGGCAGGTAATATCTTTGAGGTACCGAATATTATGGAGAGTGATTCCTCATATCTTTGTTCATACCTGAATAAAAACATAAAATGCAGAGTGCAAATTTTTTATGGAAATAAGCTTCTTGGAGATTCAGAAGATATAACGGATAGTAACAAAACTATAAGACCTGAAGTATCGGAAACTTTTAAAGGCAACAAGGCTTATATCATAACAAAGAATAAAACACGAACCCTTTATTATGCTACACCTGTAAACATTGACGGAAGGTATAACTATTCCCTGGCGTTTATATACGATTTATCGGATGCAGATAATATGAAAAGAAACAACATCAATATGTTTATTGTAACAGGCTTATTAGCAGCTTTCTTTTCAGTGGTGTTCAGCAATTTTATTTCCGATAGAATAATAAGTCCCATCAAAAATTTGACGGAAACTGCAAAGCTTTTTTCAAAGGGAGATCTTCATCAAAAGGTAGAAGTAAAAAGCAATGATGAAGTTGGCGAGCTTGGCGAAAACTTCAATTCAATGGCAGACAGCTTGAGAAATATGATTCATGAGCTGAAGGATGAAAAAGAAAAACAAAAGAACTTTTTTGATAATTTTACTCATGAGATCAGAACGCCCCTTACTACAATATTAGGATATTCCGAGCTTCTGTGGAAAACCGACAGCATAGAGGTTAAAGATAAAAGCCTGTTTCATATTACTTCGGAAGGCAAAAGGATGCTGAATATGGTTGAAAGGCTATTGGAGCTGTCAAGGCTGAAGCGCTATGATTTTCAAATAAACAAATCGGAAACGAATCTGAAAGCTTTGCTTGAGGAGGTATGCGATTCCATACATTATAAGCTTGGGAGATACAACATCAGCCTTAATTTAAAGCTCCAGGACTTATCTGCTTTTATCGATCCTGATCTGTTTAAACAGGTGATAATCAACATCCTGGATAACAGCATTAAATACAGTGATACTTCAAAGATAGACATAACTCTCGAGGACAAGGACGGTATCGAATTGACAATAAAAGATTATGGTACCGGAATAGACCCTGATACTCTTGAAAACATATTTGAACCTTACTATAAAGGAGATAAATCAAGAAACAGCAGCATAGAAGGATGGGGTCTCGGTCTTTCCATTGTCAAGGAAATAATTGATAAGCACGGAGCCCGCATTGAGCTGGTAAGCCATAAGGGAGAAGGCACTCAGGTTATAATAAGGTTATGATTGACTAAAACAGGGGGATGCCGCATGAAAAAATTAGTTATAGTTTTGCTATGCTTTACAACATTACTTTCTTCTTGCGCTATTAAAGAAAATGAACTGGTCATACTTGAAAATAATGATAAAGATAAAAGCAATTCATCTGCTAAGATCAAAGATTGGCAATTTGAGACTATATCTCAAAAAGCCATCATTGAAAAAAATAGGGAAGCTATAAGCAAAATATCCAAAGATATTATTCCTATAGCCATTACTCCTGATTACAGTACCGTTATCGGCTATAAAAATATACAAAGCGAAAAAGCTGATACAAAAAATAGTATGGTCATAGTGGGAAAAATGATGCAGTATATTGAACTATTTGCCATCAATGCCTCCAATGGCAGCGAGAAAGCTTTAGGTAAGTTTATGTCTATAAAAAGCTCCCAATTCGATAATGAAGGAAAGCAATGGGCTTTCATAGATGGTGAAGATAGCGTCTATATCTATAATGTTGAAAACGAGCAGCTTCAAAAAATATTAGAAAAATATAATTACCGGCAGTTTAATAACATAAGCTGGTCCCGTGATTCTAAAAGGTTGATGTTCGACAACAGAATGATCTTTGACATTGCTTCAAAAGAATTTCTTTCTATCGCCGCAGACAGCTATACTCCATTTATAAGGATGAGTTACAGCCATAATACCTATATCGCTGAAATGAAAAACAATAGGTATGATAATATAATCACCCTGTATAACTTTGATAATAAAACCTTTACACAAATAGCCGACGGGTATTATATGGATTCAGACAGTTCAAATTTAATTTACACTATAGATTTGATGCAAGGATTAAAAATTGTAAACTTGAAGACCTTAGAGAGCAAGGCGATTGAAGACGGACCGATATATTGTGCAAGCATATTGAAATCGACAGGTGAAGTAATATACACAACCCTCAACTCTAATTTTCACGATGATGATAGGTATCTGCTGGTAAAAATAAACCCCAATAATATGGTAAAGAAGTCTTTTCCCCTATGCACACCATCGTACTATTTAAGCCCTGCTGAGGATAAGCTTCATTTTGTAAGCAATTACAGTGAAAATTCAATAAATGTGGATCTGGAATCTTTCAAGGTTACTGAAAATATATCCAGGACAGATGATGAAAATTTATCAAAGATCAAGTCTGTTATTTTAAACATGTTTCTCCTGGATTATGATTTCAATGGCAGTTATGAGGAGTATGAAATTCAAGCTAAGAAGGTTTATACAAATACAGCCTACCCAATACCGCAGGAAGCTCTTAACAACAAATTGACAGATTTTAAGCGATTTAATACCCCTCTGCCGAATTTTCAAAAGGAGTCTTACATTCCTCCTTCATTAAGCTTTGACAGCATTGCAATTAAGAGCAATAAGGCTTCGGTCAACATCGGACGTTTTTTTATCAACTCAATTGAACTGGTAAAAAACGATAAGGATTGGTTTATTACAGGCTTCTCCACCCATCCTGAATCCAATGAGATTGCTGAAGTAAGGGCCATAATACAGAAGCATATAAACGACATTATTTCAGGAAATTCAGGAAAAGCATTGAGCTACTGGGATAAAACGGAAGATAGCGATTTTGTGAAAAACAATAGAAATATAGTTGAAAACTTAATCAACAACAGGAGCAAAATTTCCTTTGAGATCGGGGAAACAGAGCTGTGGGCAATGAGCGATCCGCATCGCGCCGAATCTCCAAGTTCATCTACAGAAGCACGTACTAAGATAATAGTGAAGGAAGGCAAAAATATAAGCAAGTATAAGATTGTGCTTTCAAGAAAAAATAGAGATAAATTTACAATAAAATCCTGGGATGCAGATCCTCTCAGTATTTCTCAGCTTTATTAAAAAGCCAAATTTCAGAGGGCTTATCATGCGATGATAAGCCCTGTTTTTTCATATGAATTTCTCATTTTTTCAATAACCCGGATCAACGGTTCGTATTCTTCATAGAATACAACTACTATATCACCCGGCTCTGAATTTGCAATAGCCATTTCAAGGGCTTTTTCCTCAGATAATTCTATAGTTATTTCCGACTCTGCGATCATCCCTAAGCGGCACCCTCGCTTCAGCAGCTCTGCTATTTCCCCGGCTTTTCTTCCCCGCTTGTCTTTATCTTCTTTTATATAGATTTTATCGAAGCAGTTTCCGCTCATCTCACCAATAGTCAAAGTGCTTGAATCCGTGCGATCTCCAGGTACGCCAATAACGCCTATCAGCTTTCTTTTCTTCATTTCCTTGAGTGAATTCAAAACATGCTTGTAACCATCAATGTTATGTCCATAATCTATAACAACCTTAATCCCTCTTACATCAAATTGGTTAAAGCGTCCCGGATTATCTTTTTCATCGCATTTGAAGGAGGTAAGCCCTTTTGCTATATCTTTCAGCTCTGTACCCAGTCCATAAGCTCCTGAAGAAGCAGCCAGAGCGTTATATATATTGTGCTTAAGGATGCCTCCCATGGTTGCAGGTATTTCATCCAGACTGGCCAGCATTCGGGATTGATCTCCATCATTGCAGTATATTGCCTTTCCATCCGAGAAGAAAGCAATGCCTCCATGGTTTATATGCTCCTGCAGATACTTGTTATCAGATTTCGCGGAAAATAGTATAAGCTGTGATTTTACCCTTTCCTTGATCATCATGCAATATTCATCGTCAGCATTGAGCACTGCGTAGCCGTCTTTTTTTACCGCTTCAATTACAACGGCTTTAACAAAAGCCAAATCCTCCATGTCGTATACTCCATCTATACCTAAATGATCTTCTTGTATATTTGTTATCACGCCTACATCTGCCAAATCATATCCCAGACCTCTGTTTATTATTCCGCCCCTGGCTGTTTCCAATACAGCATGATCCACACGTTTATCCATCAAAACAGCTCTGGCACTTACCGGTCCGGTATTGTCTCCATGTCTTATGCATTCACCGTTGTAATATACCCCGTCTGTGGTGGTCATCCCTACATCATTGCCGATGCCTCTTAATATGTTTGAAATCATTCTTACAGTAGTAGTTTTCCCATTGGTGCCTGTGACAGAAATTACCGGGACACTCATTCTTCTCCCTCCGGGGCATAATAGGTTGACTATTTCACCTGCGACATTTCTTCCTTTGCCGTGACTGGGAAAATGATGCATTCTTATTCCCGGTGCCGCATTGATTTCTATAACAGCGCCTTCTGCCTTTGCAAGAGGGATTCCTATATCGCTTACAGTGATATCAACACCTGCAATGTCCAGTCCAATGACTTGGGCCGCTGTTACTGCCATCCTTAAACTCTCCGGGTGAACCTCATCAGTGACATCTATTGCTATACCGCCGGTGCTTAGATTATCATTTTCTCTTAAAAATATCTTTTCGCCTTCATCAGGTATATAATCCAGGCTCTTGTGTTGTTTTTTTAGATATGCCTGGACCACCTTATCGACAACTATCTTGGTCAATGGCTTTTCATGGTCTTCTCCTCTAAGCGGATTTTCCCTGTTTTCTCTATCTATGAGCTCTGCTATTGTACTTTCTCCGTCGCCTATCACATGGGCAGCGATGCGCAGTGAAGCTGCAACCACTTTATCTCCAACAACCAAGAGCCTGTAATGGTTGCCCTTAATAAACTTTTCGACTAGTATTGTATCTTCGTATTCACAAGCTATCTTATAGGCCTCCAGAGCCTCCTCAGGAGTTTTTAGATTTATTGATACACCAATTCCATGGCTGCCGAAATTCGGCTTTATTACAACCGGAAAACCTATACTCATGCAGTATTGCAGAAGCTCATTCTCGCTTCTTACTACTTTACCTTCAGGAACAGGTATGCCGTATTCAGTCATTATACTTTTGGCCAGAGTTTTATTGCAAGCCGTATCAACCGCTATACATGTGGAATTGTCCGATAATGTAGCTTGTATCCTCCGGCTGTTTTTCCCATACCCCAGTTGAAGCAAGCTTCCATCTCCAATCTTCATTACCGGTATTCCTTTTTTTTCTGCTTCTTTTTTTATCATCGATGTACTTACTCCAATATCTGATTGGACACATTTGGCCTTAAGGCTTTTCATTTCGCCTTCAAAGTTAAAATCCTGGCCGGTGATAAGGCTGCTCAGCAAGTCAAAGGCGATTCTGCCGGATTCTATGCCAGCCAATTCATTAATATATCCGTAAACTACATTATAAATATTCAAATTATCACTTCTGCTAGCTTTGCCATATGCTATATCATAACCTAAAATGTTTTGTATCTCGATAGCCATATGTTCTATAACATGAGCCATATATGTACCTTCTTCAAGCCTCTCGGCAAAACCACCCTCATGTCCTTTAGAACAATTGTGCCTTCCCAACCCAGGAAGAACCTTTAATAAAGCATCATTTAACCCATTTATGGATTTTGTAGGGGTATCATAGTGTTCACCTAAATCTACTACCATTTTAACTACAGGTTTATGACTGTAAATATTTCTTCCGGGGTAAGCATAGCTGCTTATGATTTTCACTTTTTATCCTCCTCAGTTTTTAAGTTATTATCTTCAGCCTATTTTTCATCTTTTTGTATTATTCCCTGTTTTGTAACCAGGTTAAACCCATAACCTTCCGGAAAGACATGAATTTTTACATTTGTAATGGCTAAAGGTTCTTCTGCATACTGCTCTGAAGTGTTTGTGAAAGTTATATCTCTCCCATCCACCACTGTTACCACACCAGAGCCAGCTACTTTCAAATTAAGCTCACTATTAACTATGGCCGCTGTATCTTCGTCTATTCCTATCCCTATGACTCCAGGGTTTTGCGCTACAGCCGCCAGAAGCCTTCCAATCCTGCCTCTTTGATTGAAATGCTGGTCAATAATAACACCTTGAAGCAAACCCATTCCCGGTGCCATTTTCAATGTACATTTCCTTGGAGCTTCATCATCTCGCCCTTCAACTACCATAACCTGGCTCATCATAGATGCTCCTGCACTGGTACCGGCTATGACCTTGCCGTTATTAAGGCTTTCCAGAACCGCTTTGTGAAATTCAGTCCCTCCTAATATGCTGGATATTCTTAGCTGATCTCCTCCAACAAAAAAAATGCAATCACATTCTCTGATTTGCTTTATCAACCGTTGATCATCCGCTTGGGCTCTATTAGATATGTTTATTCCATACACAGCTTTGCTGCCCAAGTTTTTAAATATATCATTATATTCTTTTTCCGCTTCATATGGACTGTTTGTCGCAGTGGTCACCACGGCAACAGTTCCATTATCCCCTCCAGATAATCTATATACAATTTTTAATATTCGCATATCTGCTGTCTTATCCTCGGCACCACCGATGATCACCAAGGTGCCGCGTTTCAAGCCCGGCATATCCACACTCCCTTTTTCAAGATAAGTATATTTTTTCTAATTTGCAAAATAATATACAATCAATTAAAATCATATCAGGCTTAAAATACTGAAATGCCAAATAAAATATTGATGAGGTACTGGATGATGAAAAAAATTATAGCAGTAATCGTATTACTATCAACTTTGGTCCTGCTTATATCCTGCCAGAAGTTAAATCAACCTGATAAGGATATTCAACCAGAAATACCGCCTTTCCCCTCAAATGAAACTGATGATGAGGAAGGATCGGAGCCGGCTTATGAGGATAAGATAATAAGCAATATGACTCTGGATGAAAAAATAGGCCAGCTTGTAATAATTGGCTTTCCTGAAGATACAAAGGATCAAACATTGATGAGCTTCATAAAAGACAATAAAGTCGGCGGTTTCATTCTCTTCAAGAGAAATTACAACAGCTTCAAGAAGCTATATGAATTGAACTCCAAACTAAAGGATTGGAATAATGGTAATCCTCTTCCACTTTTCATATCTGTCGATGAAGAAGGCGGCACAGTATCCAGGATGCCTGAAGATGGAACTACCATACCTGACGCAAAGATCTTCGGCAGCATTAATGATACGGCATTGACTGAAAAATCCGGAAGAGTGGTTGGAAAGCAGCTTTATGCCTCCGGTATTAACCTGAATTTTGCGCCGGTGCTTGATATTTTAAGCATTAAGGATAATGAATTATTAAAGGTGAGAGCTTATGGAACGGATGCTGATAGGGTATCCAACCATGGGATTTCATTCATCAAAGGCCTGGCCTCAGAAAAAATAATTGCGGTAGCAAAGCATTTTCCGGGCCATGGCAATACCAAGGTTGACTCTCACAGCAAACTCCCGATAATTGATATTGATCGCAGCCTTTTGGAATCCAGGGAGCTTCTTCCATTCAAAAATGCTATAGAAGAAGGAATAGATGCAATAATGATAGGACATCTTGCTTTTCCTAAAATTGATGAATCGGGAAAGCCTGCTACAAAATCTAAAGTTTTTCTAACGGATATTTTAAGAAATGAGTTAGGTTTCCAAGGCCTGGCAATAACCGATGAGATCGAAATGTACGGTTTCATGGAAGGCGATCAATCTGTTGAGGAATCAGTAATAGAGTCCTTTAATGCAGGCGCAGATATATTTGTAATAGGTCATACAAAGGAAGTTCAGGACAAGGTTCTGAAAGCGTTAAAAGAAGGCGCCGTCAACGGATTGATTTCAGAAGAACGCATCAACGAGTCACTTAGAAGGATTATCAAAGTAAAGAAAAAATATAACATCTCGGATAAGATAGATCTAAACTATGATGATGCTTACAAATTGCTTACCGATGAAGGAAACCAGCAATTTCTAAAAGAAGTGAAAGAAAGAAGAAAACAGTGAGGAGCATACCTCACTGTTTTCTTCTTCATCTTAATCCGTAAAGAATTCTACCTTTTCTTCAAAAGCACCCATAGTATAAATATGGCCCATAAGAGTTTCTGCCTTTTTCCCGTCAATCATAAATTGGACTCTTTTTATACTTCCCAACTCCATTAAACTATTAACTATCTGACTGATGGTAAAGGTCTCCTGCAAAGAGCCTCCGTACAAGCCTTCTTGAGCAAAGTTTACAAAAGCTGTGCCATCGGCTAGCTCGACACTTATCAGCTTAGCGCTTGATGGGATTTCTGTAGCAAGTTCAGAGCTTTCGGGTCCTTTCATCAGTTCTCTGACAACAGCTTCTTCTAAAGATATATCCCCATATTTCACAATTCGCTTTTCTGAAATAAGCTTTTCTAGCTTCTCATCGCCTGTTTCCACATACTTTTTGTTCGCAAAGTATAATGCTGCTTCCTTTTCATCAGTTTTGGGAGAAGGTTCTACAATTACATCAGTGCCCGGCTTTTCATCAGTTTTGGAGGGCTTCTTATCAAAGCTGCTGCAAGCGGCCAAACTCAAAACCATCACTATGACTAGAAATATTGATATATATTTTTTCATAACATTACCCCCTCTCTCTATTCAATATAATTATACAGCTTATTTTTTAAGATAAAATAAACAGATGTTAAGGAATTATTAAGATTTGCAGAAATATTTATAAACTAATTATAAGGATATAGTTATAGTGAATTTGCTGCCTGACCCGTAATTGCTATCTGCCGCTATCTGCCAATTGTGCTTTTCAATAATATTTTTAACGATGGCGAGGCCTATACCATAGCCTTCTGTTCTTGAATTTGCTGCTATTTCAGCATCCAGAACCCTAAAGCCCCTATTGAAAATATTTGATAGATATTCCTCTCGTATACCCATACCATTATCCTCTATGACCAAACACGCTTCATTCTTATTTTTAACCAAGCTGATCGTGATATTATTTTGTTTTTTATACGGATCTTTATATTTTACTGAGTTATCAAGAAGATTCAGCAATGCTTCTTTAACTTTGTTCCTGTCACATATTGTCCTCACGCTAGTAATGCCATTCACCGCAACATCAACACCATTTTTTTCCGCATAAGGCTTTATCAGCTTAAACGCATCTTCTATTATTTCCGCTAGATCTTCTTCCTTGAGATCCAAGCTGATATCCTCAAGCTTAATTGAGCTAAGCAAATAGTCGACAAGCTGCCCCATCCTTTTGGCTTCATCATTTATGTCCTCCAGATATTCTTTATAGATTTCCAGGCTGCTGTTTCCCAAGGATAATGATTCTATAAGAGCTCTTATAGCTGTTATCGGGGTTTTCAATTCATGTGATATGCTGTTTATGAAGCTTTTGCGGTTGTTCTCTATTTGCTTCAGCTTTCCGCTCATTTCATTAAATGACTCAATCAATTTTCCTATTTCTCCGCTTTCTCTGTCTTCAACCTTATAGCCCAAATACCCTGATGAAACCTTTTCCACGGCATTCGTCAAGCTGCTAAGCGGTTTTGCTATACTATTTGCAGCCATAACGGTAAATATTAAAGCGATCAACAAGGCTGAAGCAGAAACCTTGAGCAGCGTATTCTTCAAATCCTTCAAATCTTGGCTTATAGCCTCTAAAGATGCCGATATAAGAACAGCTCCTTCTATTTTCGTCTCATTAGCTGAATGAGCCATTATGGGCACTGATAGCTGTAAAACCTCTTTACCTTGAAGCTCGTAAATGCCGGACTTTGGTCTGGAAGCTAAGCTGCTTCTTATCTCTTCATTATCGACAGTCTTACCGATATAAGAGTTGTGGCTGTCTACTACAGTCTTTTTCTGAGAATCCAATATAAGTATTCTTGCATTAGCTTGCCTCCCATAGCTTTTTGCCATTGTCCTGATAAATATCTGATCCTCTTTATTAGCCCTATATGTATCAGCTACAACATTTGCGGTCTGAAACAGCCTATTCTCTTCATTCTTTATCCTTATGCTTTTATAACTGCCCGATACTACTATACCAAAGAAAGAAAATGCCGATACTATTATTATGCTATATATAATAAGCATTTTAGCCTTTATTGAAATAATAACCCACCCCCCATTTAGTCATTATATACCTTGGATGTTTTGCATCCTGCTCAACTTTATCCCTGAGATTTCTGATATGAACATCAATGGTCCTTACGTCAAAGGCGTCTTCCTTCCATATTTGCCTAAAGATTTCCTCCCTGGTAAATACTCTGCCAGGATTGCTTGCCAGCAAATAAAGCATATCAAATTCTTTGGCTGTAAGGTTTATTTCTTTGCCCTCTGCATATGCGCTCCGTTCATCCCAGTTGATTTCCAGACTACCTGACGCTATGACTTTGCCCTCTCCAATCTTTCCTGCTCTCCTCATGATAGCTTTTACCCTTGCGATCAGCTCCAAAGTATTAAACGGCTTTGTCATATAATCATCTGCGCCGAACTCAAAGCCTAAGATTTTGTCATAATCACCATCTTTAGCAGTCAGCATGAGAATGGGTATATCGTGATCGGCCCTGATCCTCTTGCATAGCATCATTCCATCCGCATCAGGCAGCATAAGATCCAATATAATAAAATCCATAGTATTTTTCTCAATAAGCTCCATAGCCTCATAACCCATATAAGCTGCAAAAACTTTATATCCTTGCTGCTCCAAGCTGTATTTAAGACCCTTTACTATGAGCTTTTCATCATCTACAATCAAAACATTCATCATATCACCTTCTCACATAGTGTTTGCATACCTATATATTCAATACAAATATAAAAAGACCTGCATCACAGGTCTTCAATGCTCTATTGGTTCAGCAAATAATTTCTTATTTCTTCAATCAAATCATTCTCTATTATTTTCTCAGATATGTCAAGCTCCATATGCATATCTTCAATCTCTTTCTTCAAGTTCTCTATCGGATAAGGCTCTCCGCTGTCTAGCTTAAAGGCTGCTCCGTCAGCAGTGAGGCACAAATAATCATCATCTATAAAATATCCATTTCTCATAACCGCCATACCATGAGGAGAGTTAAGAAGGTCTCTGCCCATCATTGGAATGGCTCTGCCGTCTACGCCCATAATATTTAAAATTGTAGGCATAAAATCCAAGCCTCCCCCTGCTATTGACCTGCGGCCGGCACCTTCATCGCCCGGAAGATGAATAATAAGCGGAACTTTCTGATGCTTTACCCACATATAATCATTCATGTCATCAATATTAAGCAATCGGGCCAATTCATTCTTTTTATCCTTCGAGACGGCATAATGATCTCCATATACAGCGACAACAGTATTATCCATCATGCCTTCTTTCTCCAGTCTGTCTATCAAGTAACCGAGCGATTCATCAGCATAATGTATGGCCTCAAGATAATTTCCCATAAATGCCCCTTTTAAATCTCCGACATCCAAAGCCTTATGATAGCTTTCGGTATTATCATAAGGATAGTGGCTTGTAAGCGTAACCATAAAAGCATAATACGGCTCCTTTATAGTTTTCAAATAATCCAGGGATTGTCTGAAAAATGACTTGTCACTCAGACCCATTCCTATTATCTCATCAGGAATAAGATCATTCTTGTTGAAAAATTTATCAAAGCTCATATTAGGGTACATAACGCTTCGATTCCAAAATCCTGGCTTATAAGCATGCATGGCAACAGTAGCATATCCTTGCTCCTTCAGCGCTTTAGGCAAAGAAAAGTAGTAATTGCCCGGATACTTCATAAAAACTGCTCCGGTTTTTAAAGGATAAAGGGAGTTGTTTGCAAGAAACTCTGCATCTGATGTACCGCCTGCAGCAGTTTCACAGAAATAGTTCTCAAAATATATGCTCTTATTGATAAGCCTATTCAGATTGGGAGTAATCTCATTGCCATTAATTTTCCTTCCTATTACAAATTCCTGCAGCGCTTCCACTTGTATGGCAATAAGGTTCTTTCCTTTAGCCGCTCCAAAATATTCAAGCTTGTCAGGCATATATGCCTGTTTTTCTTTAAACCAAGTATTTATTTTGGCTTTTTCATCATCTGACAAGGTCTTCTTTCCTCTTACACCTTCTTTAAAAAACTTAAACGCATCCACACCATGATAGTTTATCAAGCCAATATTTTGTGCGATATACGCCTTATCATAAAATGTGGTTAAAATATTCGGCTGATCCTTTTCCAGTATGACAATGCCTCGGTATGAAAGAAATATACCAGAAAGCAGAAGCACGAGAGATAATGATGTCCTATAAATCCAATCAGGTTTTGTTATCTCCTGTCTTGATCTGATTTTCTTTAATAATGGTATAAGGAGTAAAAAGTCAAGAATAAATAGTAAATCAGAAATATGGAAAAGATTAAATATGCTGCTGGAAACCGAACCCGCCATTTTTATTTGAGCTACCATGGGCAACGTGATCACATCATTAAAATATCTATAAAAAAGCAAATCGGCAACAGCAATAAATGTAATTATTGCATCAAAAAAGATAAGCATCTTCATCCTATACTGTTTATTAACAATGGGAATTAAGCAAATAAGTATCATCAGGGCCCCTATGGATGACATTAAAAGTCCGTAAGAAGCACTTATAGTACCTCCAATTAAATGATTAAAATATAATAGCTTTATAAGCATAGTTATAATAAAAATTGAAACTATTGCTGCCATATTCATACCTCTTCAACTATATAAAATAATAACATTCATAATTTTATACTATGGCTTGCATAATTACAATGTTAGTAAATGGGCTTATTTGAATATATTTGTGTCCATTCATTATGATTGCCTTGGTTTATCTGGTATTATTCAGCATTACAGCATTTAATTTAAAAAGACCGGGAAATCCGATCTTTTTAAATTATTATATTTATCTATTTACAGGCTTCACTGTATCCATATATGTGAATTTGCCGTCTTTTACAACTTTTATAACAGCATCCTTAACCGCGTCTCCATTTTCGTCAAGGCTTATAACTCCTGCCGCTCCCATGAAATCTTTTGTTTTGGCAATCTCTTCTCTTATCTTTACTGGGTCTGCGCTTCCGGCTCTCTTTATGGCATCTAATATAAGTATATATGCGTCGTAGCCAAGAGCTGTAACCGCTGCAGGCTCTTTATTATATTCCTTTCTGTATTCTGCAAGGAATTTTTCTGACTCGTCAGTTATAGGTTTCTCTGTAGCGAAGAAGGTTGAGAATACAGTTCCTTCAACATCAGCTTGCCCGATATCTATGAATTCCGGTGTTTCCCAGGTATCTCCGCCTATGATGGGCACATTGATGCCCAATTGTTTTGCCTGCTTGATAAGAAGAGCTGATTCGGTAAAATTGCCCGGTGCAAATATTACTTCGGGATTTGCAGCTTTAATATTTGTCAACTGTGCTGTAAAATCCTGATCACCTGTATTGTAGTTTGAAGAAGCTACTATACAATTTGCATCTCCTGTAAGCTCTTTAAAGGAATCGACAAAAAACTTTGCCAGTCCGACAGAATAGTCATTGGAAACTTCTTGGATTATGGCTGCTTTCTTAGCACCCAATTTATTGAATGCATAATTCGCCATAACTGTTCCCTGAAATGGATCTATGAAGCATACTCTAAAATAATAATCATTATTCAGCGTAACCAACGGATTTGTGCAAGAAGCGCCAACCGCAGGAACTTTAGCATTTTTGACGATGTCTCCTGCTGCCATAGACAGCGAGCTCCCCCAACTTCCGATTATGGCAACAACTTTTTCTTTCTCAACAAGCCTGGCGGCAGCACTTGCAGCTTCAACCTTGTCAGACTTATTATCTGCAATAACAAGCTCTACTTTTTTCCCCAATACTTCCGGGTATAATTTGTTTGCAAGCTTGGCTCCTTCTACCTCAAGAGCTCCCCCACCGGCATTTGCGCCTGTAATAGGTTCAAATACGCCGATTTTTATCACCTCTCCGTCTCCGCCTGTAGTCTGTTCTGCCGGCTTGGAGCAACCAGCAAGTGTAAAGGAAAGAATAAGAACAATGGCTAATAAAAAACTAACTTTTTTCATTTTTCTCCTCCTCATTCATTTTTATCTTAACTATGTCATTTTTAATAGACATAGTAAGTTTCCTGAAGATGTTAAGATAAGGCTTCTTGTGAAGCATCATAGAAATCAGAGAAGCCTTAACGAATGCATTAATATACATTCGCCGTTAGCGGACAAATCAAGTTATTTGTATTTTATGGCCCTAATTCTAAATATTTATTAACCATATTACCACTTGTATAATAATTTGACAATATGTATATTATAAAAAATGTTATGTGTATAGCGGACATCAACGATAAAATTGCGTACAGTTCTCCAATTTCTAAACTTTTATGGTATAATAATAATTACCATTAGAGTATACGTGAGGAAATTTACAGTTATGTTAGATATGATATCGAAATTTAAGAATAAAGCTGTCAGCATTTCCGACAGCGATCATTATAATGAATCTTCCGTGTTGATACCGATATTGGAAGGCGAAAATAATCTATGCCTTCTGTACGAAATCCGGTCGGAAAATCTGAAAAATCAACCTAATGAAATATGCTTTCCCGGCGGGCGGATTGAAAAAGGCGAATCTAAAGAAAATGCGGCCATCAGGGAAACTGCGGAAGAGCTGCTGATAGCAACTGAAAGCATCGAGGTTATCGGAGCTTCCGATATACTTGTCACGCCTTTCAATACTATAATATACCCTTATATAGGAACGGTGAAAGATTATAAAGGCACTTTTAACAATGAAGTAAAGGAAGTATTTACTGTACCTTTGTCATTTTTCTTGTCCAGCGATCCATTTTGCCACTACATAGATGTCAATATGCAGCCCAGAGAAGATTTTCCTTATGATCTAATCCAAAGAGGAATGGACTATAAATGGGCAAAGGGCAGGTATCCTGTATATTTCTATGTTTTTGACAGCAGAGTAATTTGGGGTATAACCGCAAGGATCACTTATGATTTTATCAGGAACATCAAGTGAATAATAGAACCTCTTTGCATTTCCAGCAAAGAGGTTCTATTATTATTTCTTAAGCCTATAGCCGGATATCCTGTTTACCATAAGTGCAATAGCGCCATCTCCGGTTACATTGCAGGCTGTACCAAAGCTATCCTGGGCCAAGTACAGCGCAATCATCAAAGCCAACAGGGTCGAATTAAACCCAAGCATGGATTCGAGAAGCCCCAAGGCAGCCATGACAGCGCCTCCGGGTACACCGGGCGCTGCTACCATCGTAATACCCAGCATCAATATAAAGGGAAACATACTTGCAAGATTTATGGGCATTCCATTCAGCATCATTACCGCCATAGAGCAGCTTACTAAAGTGATAGTGCTTCCCGATAAATGAATCGTAGCGCAAAGAGGTATTACAAAGTCAGCTATCCCGTCTTGAACGCCGTTTTTCTTCGCCTGTTCGAGGGTTACAGGTATAGTCGCCGCAGAAGACTGGGTCCCTATGGCTGTAAAATATGCAGGAAGCATATTCTTTAACAGCCTTATGGGATTTCCCCCTGCCAAGGTACCTCCAATAATATATTGGAATATCAATATCACTATATGAAGGATTATTATCATCGCAAAAACTTTCGCAAAAACTGACATTATCGTTGCAACTTGGCCTGCATAAGTCATATTAGCAAATATGCCCAATATATGAACAGGTAAAAGAGGTATTATTATATTCGATATCAGCTTTTCAATTATTTGTTGGAATTCACTCATGAACTTCTTTATAGTATCACCTTTAATGACTGAAATTCCAAGACCAATCGTAAAAGCAATCAAAAGTGCAGTCATAACCCCGAATATCGGCGGCATATCCACTGAGAAAAATCCCGATACCAATGCCTCTTCAGGGTTAGCAGCATTTACAACAAGACTTCCGGGCTTTAAAAAAGTTGGAAGAACTGCTGAGGATGTAAAATAAGCTGCCATACCGGAAATTATTGTAGAGACATAGGCTATGCCTGCGGTTATTGCTAAAAGCTTACCCGCTCCGGCACCCAGATCTCCTATTCCAGGAGCTACAAATCCAATGATTATCAATGGAATAGCAAATCCAAGAAAATTGCCGAAAATTCCATTAAAGGTTGCCAACACTTGTATCACCCATTTAGGCGCAATACTGCCTATTAATATACCAATTGCTATTGCAATTATTAATCTAGGCAACAATCCAAATTTTTTCATTAATTATCCTCCTCGTCAAATTTTACATTTGGCTATCAAAGCTTGCCTGCAACATTATACATAATATTGATTTAATAGTCTATCGGATTTTACTCCAATATTTTCCTTTTATTGTTTTCTCAATTTTATGACATTTCAATAAGTGTCTGTATTCTGAATACCAAAAATATTTATGCATATAGCTTACTCAATATCAGCTTACAAAATTCATCTATATCATTAACCGGTTTACTGCAGCTATTTCCCTTGCATACATAAGCCGTAGCTTTTCCGTCAAGCATAGAGTAATTATCTTCTCCATCCTTTTTCAAAGATACGCTTATATTTGGTAAGAACTCATTATTTAATACAGCTAACATTTCCACTATCTCTTTTTTATTTTTTCCCTGGACCAATACTATTTCTATGCTTTCCTTAGCAGCAAGCATAAAGGAAGAAAGAAAATATGTATATCCGGCAGGATATTCCAGAACCCTTCCTGCAAAGCTGCCAAACATTGCATTTGCGATATCTTCATAATCGATTTTATATGTGAGTCTTGAAAGCTTTATCAAAACCATGGCTGCGGTTGAATTTCCTGATGGCATGGCATTGTCATATAATTTCATGGGCCTTGTTATTAATTTCTCGCCATCAGATCCGTAGAGAAAGAAGCCTTTTGCTTTTTCATCATAAAAAAGCCTTATCATTTCATCAGCAAGATTGGCAGCTTCATTGAGATATTTCTCATTAAAAACTGCCTGATAAAGCTCGATCAAACCCCAAATAAGAAAGCTGTAGTCTTCCAGATATGCCAAGTGATCTGCGGAGCCTTCCCTATACCTTGCCAGCAGCCTCCCATCTTGCCTTCTAAGGTTTTTAAGTATAAAATCCGCTGCTGAAGACGCAGCATCTATAAAGCTATCATTATCCAAAGCTCTTCCGGCAAAGGCCATAGCTGCAATCATCAACCCATTCCAGGAGGTAATTATTTTATCATCTTTAAATGGGCGTATGCGCTGTTCTCTGTAAGCAAACAGCTTTCTTCTGGCAGCCTCAATCCTTTTATCCCCGTTTATTTTTTCAAACAGCTCATTCTCAATGAGATTGGGTATGCTTTTCCCTTCAAAATTACCTTTATCTGTAACCCCATACGTTTCACAGAATAATTTACCATCTTGTTCGCCCAATATATATATTATTTCTTTCTTATCCCATAAATAAAACTTGCCTTCCTCACCCTCCGAGTCTGCATCTTCGGCAGAGTAAAAACCTCCCATACGCGATGTCATGTCTCTCAGTATATAGTTGCCGGTTTGAATAACAATTTCTTTAAATAGATCACTCTTGGTTATTTGATAGGCTTCCGTATAGGCGTACATAAGCAGAGCATTATCATAAAGCATCTTTTCAAAATGCGGTACAAGCCATTTTCTGTCCGTAGAATACCTGGAAAAGCCAAAACCTATATGGTCATATATTCCGCCTCTATACATAGACTCCAATGTTTTTACGGCGATCCGGAGTGCACCCTCATCTTTTGTTATATCGTAATACCTGAGCAAAAACATGATATTATGGGGTGTAGGAAATTTGGGTGCAGCTCCTATACCCCCATATTCTTCATCAAAGCTGCCTTTTAATATCTCATAAGCTCTTTTTAGAGTGTCATCTGACAGCTCCTCACCGGTTTCTCCCATTTCCTGCCTTGATAAAGCCTCAATAATGCTTCTCGAGGAATCCAATGCTTTGCCTCTGTCCTTTTCCCATATGCTGTGAATTCTTGCAAGTATATCTATAAGACCGGTATATCCAAATTTTGAACGCTTAGGGAAATATGTGCCTGCAAAAAACGGCTCTTTATCAGGAGTCATTATGATAGTTAACGGCCAGCCCCCGCTGCCGGTGAGAATTTGACATACTTCCATATAAATATGATCTATGTCAGGCCTTTCCTCTCTATCGACTTTTATTGAAATGTAATTTTGGTTTAATATTTCCGCTACCTCATTATCTTCAAAGGATTCCCTCTCCATGACATGGCACCAATGGCAGGTAGAATAGCCTATGGATAAGAATATCGGTTTATCTTCCCTTTTCGCTTTTTCAAATGCTTCGGGTATCCAAGGCATCCAATTTACAGGATTATATGCATGCTGTAATAAATAAGGTGATTTCTCCTGGATTAATCTATTAGGTTCTCTATTATTGGTCACTAAAAACCACTTCCTTATATTTAAAATGCTTCCCAGTTTATTATTTTCTTATATATCCATAATATTCTATATCAGTAGAGTTAAATATTGTATAATGATTTAGTAATGATGCAATAAATGAAGAAATTAGACTACAAATTACGGCATCAAATGTCGAGTGGACTAATTCTAAAAAAGATATGATTGAACTAGGAGGGAGAAAAATGGATTGGGTTAAACAGCTTAATGAGGCGATAAACTACATAGAAGAAAATCTTGCAGGCGAAATATCCTATGATACTATTTCAAAAATTGCTCAATGTTCTGTTTATAATTTTCAAAGAATGTTTTCATATATTGCCGATAAGCCATTATCTGAATATATTAGGAGTAGACGTTTGACATTGGCAGCTTTTGATTTATTAAACAGTACAGAAAAAATTATTGACATTGCTTTGAAATATGGGTATGAATCACAAGATGCTTTTTCTCGTGCATTTAAAAATTTTCATGGTGTACTACCTTCAATTGTCAGAAATGAAACAGTACAACTGAAATCCTGTCCTAAACTTTCCTTTCAAATAACTATAAAAGGGGAAAATCATATGAATTATCAAATTGAGCAATGGCCGGCTTTTAAGGTAATGGGAATTTCACACAAGCTTAAAACAGCTGCAGCATTTGAAGTTATTCCGCAGATATGGGAAAGTGCATGGAAAGAAGGAATCATGAAAAGGCTTATAGAGAATTTCCCTGACTACAGACCTGCCGGATTCTTAGGGATTGCGGCTGGTGGTCAATGGGGAGACTCAGAAGAAATGAACTACATAATAGCTGTAACAAGCCATGTAGATATCCCAGAATGCGAACACATACCTGCACTTGCAGGAATGCAGGAGTTCTCTTATCCTGCTGCAACATGGGCGATTTTTGAGGCTAATGGAGAACTACCAAATGCAATACAGAAGGTATACAAACAATTTTACACTGAGTGGCTCCCTAATTCAGGCTATGAACTGGCAGACCTGCCGGTTATCGAATGCTATATGCAAGAAAACCGGCAGGAAGTATGGATTGCGGTGATTAAAAAATAGGCTTCTCCTCAATTTATCTGCTCAAGTAATGTATATGTTCTAAGGGTGTCCCTCCTCCGTGAGTCAAAGCTCATAGTTTCAGGACACCCTCTAGATCATTCTATTATTCTGTATAACTGGCAGCAGTATCAATTACGATTTGATTCAGGGCTCCATCCCAGGAAACGCCAAAATCAAATACAGCCGCTATATCTCTCAGCTTGAAATAGTTATTTCCGTTAATAGTATAAGATTCGAGTGTAATCTCTTCTCCATTTAAATAGATCTTAGACTGATTGGTAATTCCCTTAACGGAAGCAGCTCCTGATTCCGCAGTTAACTCATTTCCAGCAGGAGTATATGCTTCTCCGGATATGAGATTGATGGCATTTTTTACTCCATCCCAGGTCACTTCGAACTGCTTTGCTGAACCTGTAACTGCCAGAGCTAAATCCCGCAGCTTGAAGTAGTTGTACCCATCAATAGTATAGGCTCCAAAGGCGATTTGCTGATCATCTACAATAACCTTAGATGATGCAAGCAAGGCAGTCACTTCCTTAACCGGGGTCGGAGCAGGAGCTGGTGTAGAAGCCGGTGCAGAAGTCTCTCCCTCTTCAAATACAACCCAGAGCGGGAATTCATATATTACTTCAAAATCTGCATTACGGAAAGAAAAACCAAGATATAGTGGTTGTTCTGATACCTCATCAAAATCCGCCATCAAGTTTGGGCTGAACTTAACACGGCCATCCTCTAAATCAGCCATATAATCACCTATCTGGTCAAACTCTGCGGTATACAGAGTTGAAGTAACCAAAACAGCATCTGGATCAGTTGTTACGATTTCAAAAAAAGTATACCTGCCGTTGCTGTTCTGCGCTGGCTTTTCAACAACAATCGCAGGTGTTGTTTTGCCGTCACCTACTTCAACATCTCTTCCCTCGATGAACCCGGGTACAATAATCCGATAAGCGGCATTTCCCCAATCAACGGATTCTTCCTTTGCTGCGCTGACAGGAAATACTGAAAGGCTGGTAATCACAAGGGCTGCCATTAACATTTTGAACATTGCTTTCATACGTCTTTATCTTCTCCTTTGTTGTTATGTAGATTATTATAGTTACGCAGGTTATCATAGCATAGTATTTTATTTGTCGCAATATGTCGAATTGCTTTATTTTTTGTTGTTGAGCTTATTCAAATGGCCTTAAAAATGACTGGAGCTAGGTTTAAAACAATTTATGAAAGCAGAACAGACCTTCGGTCATTTCAGCGATTTTTGCTCCCAAAATTTGTGTCAAAAACAAATGTAATCATTTAGTAACTATAAAGCGTATATTTATTATGTTATATTGAGATTACAAAATGCACGCAGTAAATCAATATCGAAAAAGAAAATGAAGGGAAGATTGCTATGGATGAAAATATAAAAAAGAAATTAGTTGAGAAAAATGAAAACCTTATAAATATGGTCATTGAGCGTGCAAAACGTGATTTCCCAGAAGATATAGCAATTATCGGACTCTCGGGTTCCTTTTCAACCGGAGATTTCCATGAGAAGAGTGACCTTGATTTGATTATTATCAATAATACATACAGAGGTTGGGAAATATCATCAGCATTTATCCTGGACGATGTTGGATATGATATTTACTGTACCCCGTGGGATACTCGGATAGAAGCAGAGGCCAATCTTGAAAGCCCCATGGTATCCTGCCTTACCAATATGAAGGTGCTTTACTGTGCAAAACCTGAATATTTGGAAAGATTGAAAGCGTATCAGAAAAAAGCACTTGATGAACTGGCAAAACCGATTGGTATAGCATCTCTTGCAAGAGCAGAGAAGTGTATCAATAAGGCAAAGCAATACTATTCTGAAGCTTTGCTTTCAGATGAAATTGGTGCTGTAAGATATGCGTCAGGCAATCTGTCTTTTGAAGTCATAAATGCAATAAACTGCTTAAATAACACATGTTTTCAGCATGGTTTGAGGAGGTACCTTGATGAGTTAAGAACATTGAAATATTTGCCGGAGAACTTTGAAAAGACATATATGGATATAGTAAATTCTAAGTCGGTTGTGGAAATCAGAAGTGCAGCTTTCATACTATTGAAAGATATTGCCACGCTTTATGATAAAATGTATGCCGAGCTGATAGAGCATCCGGTTCCAACCTATGATAATCTCAATGGTACATATGAAGAGCTGTGGTGCAATCTGAGAAATAAGGTAATTAACAGTACACAAGCAAAGGATAAGTCCTACGCCTTTCTCACTGCCGTATGCGCTCAGGATTATCTGGATGAGATGACAGCAGACAGAGGAACAAAAAAGTTCAATGTAATGAAATATTTTTCATCTGATGCTCTTGATGCATTCAGAGAAAGCTTTATGCAGATCATGGATAAATATCTTGATGAATATAAGAAAGTCGGCAGAGAAGTTATTCACTATGATTCTTTTGAAGAATTATACAAAGCATATATGGGCAATGAATCATAGTATCTCTATTTGGAAGCTCTCCAAAACTGCGTCTGTATTTTGTTCTATAAAATCGATTACATTCTGAATACAGCTGTTGGAATGCTTGCTGCTATTGCTTACGCAAGCAATCCCTATAACAATCGACTGGTGCATGTCAAGATTTTCTATTTCTGCAATAGACACGTTAAATCTATGCCGCACTTTATCTATGATGCTTTTTACCACCATTCTTTTTTCTTTCAGCGAATGCACCCAGCCGGCATATAAATAGATCCTGCCCGAAGCAATAATCATTTTCTCACCTTCATATCATGCTTTATTAAGCATATTTCCATTTAACTCTTTGATATATATACTATTATAGTATAATATGCTGCAGATAGTATGAACATGGAGGATAATATGAATATTCGAAGCAAACGGGAAAGGAAAGAGAAGCAGCAGCAGATGAAGAACTACTTCATGCTCGCTGCTGCTTTTATATAATCATCCAAGCTGCTCAAGGCAATATTATTATATTTGCTTAAATAGCTTGCCAGGCTTTCAGAGGTCTTGCCCTTAACATTCCATTTGTATGCCGAAATGCTGAAGTTGATCTTATTGTAGTAGATTTTATAAACCTGCCCTATATCTATACCTTTGGTTTTCTTGCCGATCAGCTCTACTTTATCGCCCATGTTTTCTTTTAAGGCCAGTGCAAACATCTCTGTATTGCACGCACTTTCTTCATCCAGAAGCAAAAATATTTTCTTAAAGCCATAGTAAAAATCATTAGAGCTGTAATAGTGCTTTGAATTTGAAAATTCTACAGAAGCTATTTCCAAGTCTCCCGGAAGTAAGTCATCAGCAATCTCTATGGCTTCAGTATAATAACCCAAATGATTGCCTCTTAAATCCAATATCAGGTATTCCATTCCCTCCATTTTTTCTAAAGCTTTAAAAAACTTCTTTTCTGCATTCTCCCCAAAGCTTGAAAGCTTTATATAGCCGGTATTTTCATCAATTTTTTTGCTTTGCATCTCAAATTTTTTATATAATGAGTAGTTAAGCTTTCCCTGCACCAGATCGGCATAGCTGAAATTAGTATAATTATCTCCGGATAATTTCTCTGAAAGCTTAATAAGCGTATCAATTTTTTGTTTGGAGGTAAAAGGCGGCTTTAAGATGTTATTTTTTAGCTCAATGTATTCCTTATTTAAAAATACTTCGCTATATAAATAGTTTTTTTCAAAATCCTTAATTATATTTTTTGCATCCGAGTAAGTGACAAAACCGAAATAATTCAGCAATGAAAACTTATATATCACAAAAAATACCAGAACTATAAATATAAAAAGCATTGGACGCCTCTTTTTAGGAGCCGTAATTTCATTTTCAATAATTGTTTTATCCCTCAATTGTTTCACCTTCCGCTGATAAATATCCCCACATTAATTATTTGCCTATTTACCATATATTAATCAAAATTTTTAGCAGCATCATTAACAGTATTCTAAAGTTCAGAAGGAATATATGACTCCGCTTGAACTTTAGAATACCTTGTACCCCAGGGCACCTTCTCTTGCCCCTGTGGGGCAATTCACCTTGTCCGCGAGCTTACCATCGCTTATATCAATTAGCAGTGGTTAGCTATAGGATGATGCTGCTGCCTTAAGAACAGAGTGTATTACCTCCCAAACCACCGGCTTTTCAAAGCCTTTTCTCCAGGATGCAACTCCCCCCAAGTTATATTTATTGGCAAGCTGCGCCTTGAGCCTTATTGAATTCTCATCTTCCAGCCATATCTTATACAAAGCACCGTCTTTTTTAAACTCTGCATAGTATTGGCCGCTCTTTTCATCCCATATTTTAGATGCCTGATTATCCTTTATTACTTTTTCCCCCGTTTCCATGGATATAGCCTGGGAAGTCACAACTGTCTTTCCATCCACATATGCTTCCTTCCAAAGTCTTGTATAAAACGGAACTGCCAATATAAGCTTATTTTGAGGAATCTCCTCAAGGACTTTCTTCAAGCTGCTTTCAACCCAGCTCAGCTGAGCGACAGAACCGCTTACAGGGCTTCCTTCCCAATGTTGGTCATAAGCCATCAGTATCATATAATCCGCATACTTGGCCAAAGCTTTTCTGTCATAGCATGTAGACCAGCTGGAATATTGATTGATGGTAGTGACATCAACAGAAGTGATCAAGCCTTTTGCCTTTGCTTTGGCTGATAATTCTTTAATAAACAAAGTATAATTATCTCTGTCTGATGTACGCATATTTTCAAAGTCCATATTTATTCCGTCGGCATTATACTTGATGCTGTATTCAATAATAGAGTCCGCAAGCTTTGATCTTTTATCCGCGTCTTCCAATATCTTTCCTGTCAAGTCCGGATCAAAAGCATTTCCAAAAAGGGGCCAAACCTTATAACCATTTTCATGGGCCCACTTTGTATAGTTTATATCTCCTTTATCTATGATAGCCCCTGATTCATTCTGCAGTACAAACCAGGTAGGAGATACAACATTTAGCCCGGCTATCTTTTTCTCACCAGTCATATCCGGTGTTTTGCTATATACATACTGCCAGGTCAAATTCACCTTTTCATCGTCTTTCGACTTGCTTATAAGACTGCCATCAAGCAACGAATCAAAAACTACCAGGTGTCCGTCTCGCTTTGTCACGCTGAGATTCTTTCTTATATTGTATTCACTTTTGTTAAAGACTCCGCTTTCTACAGAAAGCACGTAATCTATTTCAAGGACATATTTGTATAAGGAGCTTTGCAGAACGTAAACTTTCATTTCACTTATACTTCTTCTTACATTTGTGTTCGTCTTCTTTAAATTCGAGATCACCTCTCTGCGCTTTTGATTCAATGCTTTTTCTTTGCCGATCGAATATTCCAAAGCTCCCGGCAATTCAATATCGGCTTCGTTTGCTGCTTCTATCAAGCTTGTCTCATATTTTTGCACAAAATCATAAATCCCGCTTTCTTCTGTCTCGGATTTTAAATGGATAAGCCTGTATATCATTGCAGCAGCTTCTGCCCTGGTAGCGCTGCCTTTAGGTGAGAAAGTTCCGTCAGGCAAACCATTTATTATTCCGGCTGATGATATTCTATCAATGCTGATTTTGTTAACATAATCAGCTCTTATATCACTAAAGCTCATAGGCTTGTCCACTTTATAATCGCTTGGAAGTGTTCCGGATATTATTACAGCCATTTCTTCTCTGGTTATTACCTTATCCGGATATAGTTTTGTTCCGGTAAAGTCATCCAGCAATCCGTAAGCTTTTGCATTGTTAATATAAGTGTAAGACCAGTGGGTTGCAGGAATATCCGTATAATTAGAGTATTTGTCAGAGTCCTTCTGCAGATCCATGACCCTTGCGATCATAGTTATAAATTCTGACCTTGTTATTGTCTTATTAGGTTTCATGGTATTATCAACAAAGCCCTTTAATATCTCCATATCGCTTAATCCGGACATATAGTTTTCTGCCCAATGTCCTTTAACGTCTTTGTATAAAATCTCAGTTATCTGGGGTTGAAACAGTTCATTGCTTAGTTTTTCCGAGCTTATTTCAGTGTATGTACCGACTTCTGCTGCTGCATTTGACAATACCGGTATAGAAGCGATGGAAAGTATAAGCAAGATTATAAGCATAGAATTATACAAGCCTCTTTTGGTATACATTTTCTGCCTCCTTCAAGTTATATATACATATGTATTATAGCATTATGTAAACTGTTTTTTAATGGTATTGATTCCCATTTTAAATTATTATGCTATCTTGAAGGCTCTCATTATTTATGCTGCAGTTCACGATATTATAGTAATCAATATAATCCAGGCCTGCTATGCCCAGTTGTATCGCTACTTCCTCAATCAGATAAATGCATAGTATATCCAGAATCTGCCCATTGAGGATCTGATTTTCAAGCTCAGTAAGATAGTATGAATTTTGCTTCTTTATATACAGCCCAATGTTAAACCTCTTATTATAGGAAAGTCCTATTCTGTAATACAGTAAAGGATCTAATTCCACATTGCACAGCCAGTCTGTAAAAAAATCCATAAAAATTTTATGCAATTCTTTGAAGAGCTCATCCTTTTTATCCTTGGCCAAGTTTTTCAATTTATATTTTTTTGTTGCATTCTTTATAGGAGCTATGAACAAAGCACATAATATCACAGGATAAAAATCCTTAGCTTCTGCCAATAGCCTCTTATATTCTTTCGGATCTATGATCTTCTTTTCATTTATATAGCTCATAAGAGCTTCAATATTCTCAGACACATAGTAGCTGGTAAATATGCTTTTCAGGGTATATAGCACACCGCGCAAAATAATACTGTGTATTTCGGAGGAGCTCATTTCATCCGATGCAACCCGTAAATTGCTTTTTTCTTTCTTTGCCAACTCTACACCTCCCAAAAGCTCTCACAATAATTATTTCCATCAATTGGTTTATTATGCAGCAATTTCACCTATTCTGCAGTGCATATTTAAGTGGCATAATATATCTACAATGCTAATATATAAATCTTGAAACTTTTAACTCCAAAATTAGTCTAATTAGGCAAAGAAATAATTCGGAAGGGGATAAACATGAAAAAGATTTTATCACTAGTACTGGCTCTAACACTATTATTTACTAACATGCTGCCTGTTCTGGCTGAGACATCTCAAAGCCAGACAAAGATTAGCCTGGAGAAAGCAATTGAAATCGCAAAAAATAGTTTTAATATAAACACAGAGGATTGTGATTTCAATCAAAGCTATTATGAAAACATTGAAGGGACAAAGCAGTGGCAGTTCAACTGGAACTCAAGGAAAAACAGCCATGGTATAAGCATAAATGTGGATGCTGAAACCGGTGATGTTTTATACATGAGTCAATGGAAGAATGAATCTTCAAATCCGTCAAAGCTTGCAAAATATAAAAAAGAAGAAGCACTTAAAATAGCTGAGGAGCTTCTAAAAAAGCTTCAGCCCGAAAAATACAAGGAGATGGACCTTGTAGATGACAGCTATAGTGGATCCAGATATATTTATGATGTCAATGCCTATAACTTCTATTTCATAAGAAAAGTCAACGATTTGGATTTTCAAGGCAACGGAGTCAATGTGAGCATAGATAAAAACACCCTTGAAATAAATAATTATAATTTTACCTGGAATAAAGAGGCTTTGCCCGATGTATCAAAGGCTATCAGTATAGAGAAAGCCAGAAAAAATTTCAATGAGAAGGTCGGCATAGAATTAGCTTATCTGATCAAATATGATCAGAAAACAAAAAAGAATAATGCCAAATTGGTATATACCTTTAAGAATGGAAACAGGCCGATAGATGCCTTAACCGGCGAGGTGATCAACTACGGGTATTACAACCCGCTATATGATATGGGCGCATCCGACAATGCAATGATGGCAAAAGAAGCCGCTGTCTTGACACCCGAAGAGATAAAAGAGGTTGAAAATACCAAAAAATTTATAACGAGAGAACAGGCCTTAGAAATAGCAAAGAAATATGTAAAAGTAGAGGATAAATATAAACTGGAAGCTGCTTCCCTCTACACAGATTATAACGGAACTAATGCCAGCTGGAGCTTCTCTTGGAATTATAACAATCCGGAGAAAAATGAATATGCTTACATCAGTATTTCTGTTGATGCAGTGACAAAAGAAGTCAGAAGCATATCTAAGTATGACAGCACTACAGATAATGCATCTAAAAATGGAAACCCCGAATATGATATGGAAAAGTCCAAAAAAGCAGCAGAAAAATTTCTAAGCATGATAGCTCCGGAAAAATTTGCTCAGACTGAGTATAGACCTGATATTTTTCAAAACAGCAATGTTGAAAAACCGGTAAGCTATAGCTTTAATTTTGTGAGAAAGGTTAACGGCATATCTTGCCCGGGAAATAACCTGAATGTAACAGTCAATGCCTATACAGGCGAAATTACAAATTTCTATAGCAATTGGATGGATTTAGAATTTCCAAAAGCAGATGATCTGCTATCCATAGATGCTGCATATGAAGCGCTCTATAATAACGTAGAATTCAAGCTAAAATATATTATCCATTATGATTATACTCTCAAATATCCAGATAACAGGGTTATAAAGCTCGTCTATGCCTTCGATGATTTTTCCGGCATGCTTGACCCAAAAACTGGTGCATTACTGAATTATAACGGTGAGGCTATAAAGGATAAACAAGAGTTGACATTTACAGATATAAAAGGGCATTGGGCTGAAAAAGATATTTTAGCACTACTTGAAGCAAATATCATAGAAGCTGACAACAAGGAATTTACACCGGATGAAAGGATCAAGCAAAAGGACTTTATCAAAATTTTGATCAATTCCTTACAGCCTTATTATCAGGTAATTTCTTATGCATCAGACTCATCTGCAGAAGATTACGATGAATATTATAAGCAAGCTATAGCTAAAAAAATAATCACTGAAAAAGAAAAAAATTTGGATGCTGAAGTAAGCAGGATTGAAGCTGCAAAAATGATAGTAAATGCAATGAATTTAGGTTATCTTGCTAAAAAATCCGATATATTCGACCTGAATTACAAGGATAAAGATAAGATTTCCCAAGATAATAAAGGATTTGCTGCAATAGTATCCGGTCTCAATATCATGTCGGGCAAAGACGGAAGCTTTGCACCGGAAGATAAGCTCACTAAAGGAGAGACTGCAGCAACCATAGTAAACTTTCTTAAGGTTGAAAAATAAAGAAAATTAAATAACAAATGCCGCGGATTTAAAATCTGCGGCATTAAATTTTGCGAGTAAACCTATAAGCCGGGTTCTGTTGTAGACGGTCATCTATCTCGATCTGCTGTTGCCAGCAGACTCTAGCGATCTTACCCAGAAGCGAGGCGGGCCGCCTCATTAGCTTCCCTATTTGATCTTGCTCCAGATGGGGTTTACATAGCCGATTAGTTGCCTAATCGCTGGTGAGCTCTTACCTCGCCTTTCCACCCTTACCCCTTTCGGGGCGGTATATCTCTGTTGCACTTTCCTTGAAGTCGCCTTCACCGGGTATTACCCGGCACCCTGCCCTTTGGAGCCCGGACTTTCCTCATGCATTCTACAGTGTGCACGCGACCATCCAGTTTACTCGTTTTTTCCTTTGCAGAAGTTAATTATATAATGTAAATGCGCTGGTGTCAAAGGTAATTTTTTATCCATCTTCTATTTATTTTTCTTATATATTAAAATTCTGCCGCAGTTTTGACATTTTAAAGGATTTCCTATTTTTACAGACTCATAGTCCATAGCCGGAACTTCTACGCCGCAGCCACTGCATTTTCTATTCTCTATTTCTGAAATTGGATTTATTAGTTTTTCTTTCATTTTAATATATTCTTTATATATATCTTCATTTACATTCAGCTTTATATCTTCAATAAGTCCTTCAATATTATTCTTTTCATTCATTAAAAAATCCAACTCTTCTTCTTTGTTTGCTTTCATTGTTTCATATTTCTTTTTAATGAATACTATCTTTTTCTTAATACTTAATATATCAAGTTCCATTTCTTTTAAGCTTTTTTCTAAATTCTCCAGACCTAGCGTTTCCAATTCCAAATTTTTCTGAACATCATCTATCTGCTTTTCTAATGTCTCAAGCTTTTTTACGCTGTTTATTTCCGGGGTATATATAAGCTTTTCATAATTAGTTTTGCTTAATTCCAGACTTTTATAATGAGATTTTTTTTGAGCTATCTGCTTTTCTATTTCCTTTTTTTTCTCACATAGTTTTACATACTCTTCCTTAAGCTTGGCATACTCTTTTTTAAATTTGTTTATTTGAGCATCATCGCTTATTTCAGATATTCTTGAAAGCAACTTTTTATGATTATTTTCCTGATGCTGTAGTTCATATAGAAATTCTAAGCCCACAAGCCATCATCCCTTCATAATTAATTTGTACTCTCTTTAAGATTCTTTATGTCGAGAAAATCCTTTTTTGTAATGCTTTTATCTTGCAAAAGCACTGTTTATATTAAGGAAAGCCTTTTTTGTAATGCTTTTATCTTGCAAAAGCATTACAAAAAAGGAATAGCAAAAATACTATTCCTAGAGATTCATGGTTATATCAACATTTGATTTGGCTTCTATAATATCCACAGTATATCCATTGCTTGCAAGAGCAGATTTTAAATAATCGGAAACTGTTTTTATCATTATCTTTTCCGTGCCAAAATGACCTGCATCAATTACGCATATTCCCTCCTCCAGAGCTTCAACCAGCTGGTGGTATTGCATATCTCCCGTTATAAGGACATCTGCGCCTGAAAATTTAGCTGATCGTACGAAACTATTGCCTGATCCATTTAACAGCGCTACTCTTTTTATATTTGTGTCTGGTGAACCAGAATATCTTATGCTTTCTATGTCCAAAGTTCTTTTTACAAAGGCAGCATATGAGGCTAATGTTACGCTGTTTTCTAATTGACCGATTCTTCCTAAGCCATAGGCCTTGCCTTTATTTTTCATTTCAAAGACATCATAGGCCACCTCCTCATAGGGGTGAGCTTTAAGCATAGATTTTACAACATTATTAATAAGGGCTTCAGGAACAACAGTTTCAACTCTGTATTCCTCAACTCTTTCCAGCTTCCCTATTTCACCGATAAAGGGATCCGCTTCTTCTCCGGGCTTAAAAGTGCCTATGCCCTTTACCCTAAAGCTGCAGCTGCTATACTTTCCTATATGCCCCGCTCCGGCCAGGGACATCTGCTCCATAACCTTCTCCTCGAAGCCTTCAGGAACAAAGGCAATAATTTTATATAACTTTTCTTCAGAAACCGGCTTCATAATTTCTGTTTTTACAAAGCCTAATTGCTTTGCAAATACGTCATTCAATCCGCCTTCAGATATGTCAAAATTAGTATGAGAGGAATAAACAGATATATTATTCTTTATCAATTTTATAATCTTCTTACCAATTACGGAATCTGTATTTATCTTCTTCAGAGGGCTAAATATGAGAGGGTGATGTGTAACGATCATATCTACATTGTTTTCAATGGCTTCTTCAACAACCCAGGCAGGTAAATCCAAGGAAATCATAATCTTATTTACACTGCTGCTGCCGTCACCGACGATAAGACCGACATTATCCCAGTCTTCAGCCAGTTTTTTCGGTGCAATGGTGTCCATAAAGCTTGCTACTGTTCCACATTTAAGCTGAGCCATTTTTTCGCCTCCTTATAGTGTATCAATTCTTTACTGCATTCCTCTATTCTTTTTTGGTTTTTATGAGTAAAGTTCTCCAAATGGTCTATGATTCCGCTATACTCACTAATTTTTTTATCTATGTATTCAAGCAAGGCAGGAGAATTTTTATAATAAAACATCTCATTTATCATATCTATACTTTTTTCATCATAGCAATTTTGCTTATATCTCGTCCAAATAATCTCATAGAATTTATCGTTTTCTTTAACGATCTCACCATTAAATATTTCAAAGGAATTCTGGATAAGCCATTTTATCAGTATCCTGCTATCCCTCATTGGCTGAAGAATAAGCTCTCCGGCACTTCTTGCAATATCTATACCCTCGCTGAGTATATTCTGTATCAATATTCCACCCATGCCCGCAATTACAATTATATCAGCTTCCTTATCCTTCAATGCGGACAGGCCGTCTCCTATCCTGATTTCAATGTGCTGTTCCAGCCCATATTTTTTAACTCTTTTCATGGATATCTCCGCAGGGCCTTTATTGATATCCGTGGCTATAGCTTTTTTAGCTTTATTATTATTTATCAAGTAAATAGGTAAATAAGCATGGTCAGATCCGATATCGGCAACAACATCACATTCGTCAATGCTTTCCCCTATAACGGCTAATCTTGGAGTTAAGTCCAACACATATCATCCTTTGCATTTAATCGCCTATATGATTATTATACTATACTTATCCAATATTCATAAGCGATTTTGATTTAAAAAATTAAAATAAAAAAAACCGGGAAATCATCCAGGTTTTAATATGGTGGGCCTTCAGGGACTCGAACCCCGGACCAACCGGTTATGAGCCGGTTGCTCTAACCAACTGAGCTAAAGGCCCCAGCATGGCTCCTCAAGTTGGACTCGAACCAACGACCCTGCGGTTAACAGCCGCATGCTCTACCGACTGAGCTATTGAGGAAAGTAAACTGACAAATAATATTCTACTAACTTTATAGGAAATTGTCAATAGTATATTGTAGAAATTTCTATTCTAAATAATCTTTTAGTTTCTTGCTTCTGCTGGGATGTCTCAATTTTCTTAAAGCTTTTGCCTCTATTTGACGTATTCTTTCTCTTGTTACATTGAATTCTTTTCCCACTTCCTCCAAGGTCCTTGCTCTGCCATCATCAAGCCCAAATCTTAATCTAAGAACCTTTTCTTCTCTGGGAGTCAGCGTATCCAACACTTCCATCAGCTGTTCTTTAAGAAGCGTAAAAGCCGCTGCTTCAGCCGGAGCGGGAACATCATCATCTGGAATAAAATCACCCAGATGGCTGTCTTCTTCTTCACCAATGGGAGTTTCCAATGAAACAGGCTCCTGTGCAATTTTCATTATTTCTCTTACTTTGTCTTCAGACAACCCCATTTCTTGGGCAATTTCCTCGGGCAGAGGATCTCTCCCGAGTTCTTGAAGAAGCTGCCTTGAAACTCTGATGAGCTTATTTATTGTTTCTACCATATGCACAGGTATCCTTATGGTTCTTGCCTGGTCTGCTATAGCTCTTGTTATAGCCTGTCTAATCCACCACGTAGCATATGTGCTGAATTTAAAGCCCTTTACATAATCAAACTTCTCTACTGCTTTAATAAGGCCAAGATTACCTTCTTGTATAAGATCTAAAAACAGCATTCCTCTGCCTACATACCTTTTTGCAATACTAACTACAAGTCTCAGGTTTGCTTCGGTCAATTTTTTCTTGGCCTCAGCATCTCCTTCCTTCATCCTCTTTGCCAACTCGATCTCTTCATCCGGGCTAAGAAGAGGAACCTTTCCAATTTCTTTTAGGTACATTCTCACAGGGTCATCTATGCTAATACCCTCGGGTACTGTAAGGTCAAGTTCAACCGGCTCGGCTTCGTCATCAATGGGAGGTATGTCAATTTCAGCATCGATATTGCCTACAATATCTATACCCTTTGCTTCCAAATATTCATAAATCTTATCGATTTGTTCAGGATCCATTTCTACTTCTTCTAATGTATCCATTATTTCTTTATAAGTGAGCATTCCATTCTTATTGCCCTTTTCAACCAATTCCTTTATATAATTCATTTTAGATTCATCACTCTTCAAAGTTATCCCCTCCCTTCCAGGAAACTATTTCTTCTTCTTTTGCAATTCCATGATTTCCTTGAATATTTCATTCGATTTATCCCTGTCCCCATTCTCATAATATTCATTCATTAACTTGGTCAATTCCCCAATCCTCTTGCGGATATGTGCTTGCAACAGCTTATCTATATATGAATCCATTAGTTCCAAATCATGGCTTGTTATCTCAATATTGAAAACCTCAGCGGCTTTTTTTCTGTCCTCTTCATTTTCCAAATGGATTATTATTTCTCCAGCTGATATCAATTTTCCTTCTTTTATTTTTAAATTTATTATCTCAGCAATTCTTCTGTGAATAGGCAGATTGAAATAATCAGCGGTAACACGGCTAAATATATAATTTGCCTTATTTTCGTTCTGAATGCATATGTTAATCAGTTTTTTTTCTGCTATAATTTCTCCATTAATAGATTTTTTTAATTCTGCATTGTTTGCAACAGCAGTCCTGTCTACTATATTATGCCTGTTATTTCCATTAGTATGCTTCTTTTTTAATCTATTTAATTCATCATAAACAGCCTCTTCGCTTATCTGCATCTCTTTTGAATACTTTTTAATATATGCATCGGTTTCAGCAGGACTGTCAATAGTCTGCATAACATTCGCGAGCTGCTTTATAAACTTTATCCTATCTTCAATGTTTTCCATATTGATGCCGTTTTTCAGGTTAAATATTTTGTAATCAATCAAGGACATACTGTTGTCAACCAGTCTTTTAAAGGATTCCAAGCCTTCTTTCCTAATATATTCATCCGGATCTTTTCCCTTGGGAAGTCTCAACACTTTTACAGTGCAGCCTTCCTTCTCCAATATGGATAAGCCTCTCAAAGTCGCATTTTGACCTGCGGCATCTGAATCATAAGCAATGATTATTTCATTTGCAAACCTTTTAAGCAATCTTGCCTGATGCTCAGTAAATGCCGTTCCCAGCGATGCAACTGCATTATTGATCCCATATTGGTGCAGTGATATTGCATCCATGTATCCTTCTACGACAATGATGTTCCTTAAATCTCTTATACCTTTGACGAGATTTAACCCATAAATATTGTAACCCTTATTATATATGGGAGTATCAGGAGAATTCAAATACTTTGGTTTGCTGTCGTCCAGCACCCTTCCGCCAAAGGCAATGACATTCCCCTTTAAATCTATGATCGGGAACATGACTCGGTTTCTAAACCTATCATAATAGCCTTCGTTGTTATTCTTTTTAACCAGAAGTCCCGCAGAATATGCTGCTTCAAGTTTTAGACTCTTCGAAGACAAAAAGTTCTTCAAACTGTCCCAGTTATCCGGCGAAAAACCAAGGCCAAACTTTTTTATAGTACCCATGCTCAGGCCTCGATTGGATAAGTATTTCATCGCTTCACGATTGCCGCTCAAATTATTATAAAAAAATCTGGCAGCTTCCTTGTTTATTCTAAAAAGAAGCTGTTTTCTCTTAGCCTTTTCTAAATCCTCTTTGTTTGCCGTATCTTCTATTTTAATTCCTGCCTTTTCAGCCAAAAATCTTAAGGATTCCGGGTAGGTCATCCTTTCGATCTTTTGAATGAAAGTACTTACATTTCCACCTTCTCCGCATCCAAAGCAATAAAAAAGCTGCTTATCTTGAGAAACGCTAAAAGAGGGGGTTTTTTCAGAATGAAAAGGACATAAACCGATATAGTTTCTCCCCCTTTTTTTTAGGTTCATGTATTGCGATATTATATCAACAATGTCATTTTTCTCAATTATCTCAGAAACCATTTCTTCTGAGAAAAACATAGCTTATACCACCTTTTTTAAATCATATAATCTTTATCAATCTTTCCAAAGAGCATAAAAACTCTTCATTGTCCTTTATGCTTCGTTTGGCCGGGCCCTTAACACGTCCCCCGCTGCGCAAAGATTTTAATGTTTCGTGTCTTTTCGCTAACAATTCATCAATATTGTTGTCGTCAAACAGTTTGCCGTCAAAAGAGATGGCAAATGCTCCCTTTGACAATATTATTGCAGCAAGTCCATAATCCCCTGTTACTACTATATCCCCTTCTCTTGCTCTATTGATTATTGCCAGATCTGCAGATTGAGATACATTATCTACATATACCGGATCTAATCCATGCTTTTCATAGTAGTTAGAATAATGGCTTAAGCTGCATACGAATATAGCCTCAATATTGTATTTTTGAGATATTTCTAATATAATATCTTTAACGGGACATGCATCGGCATCGACTAATATTTTCATACTCCACCTATTTAGGACACTGAATTTATACTTATTCGATATAAAAGCCAAATATCCTTCAATTTTTATTAAAATGATCATTTAAATCTGCCATGCAGTAGGCAAAAAAATCGCTTTATATTTGTTTAATGCATATCTATCCGTCATGCCGGCAATATAATCACAGGTCAACCTATGAATACTCTCGCATGGCAGCTTCATGCGCAAATCCTGAGGAATTTCTTCAGGATTCGCAATAAAGAATTCATAAAGCTGTCTTATAATATACTTAACCTTTACCTCTTCGACCTTAGCTTTAGAGCCAATATATACATGATCATACATGAAATTCCTCAATTGCTTTGTAGCCTCATCAACGCCTTCGCTCATCCTGACATAAGGCTTATCCAAGCTCTCAGTAATTATATCCGTAATCATTGTATTTATTCTGCTCTTATGATCACTGCCTAAAACCTCCAAACATTGTTCAGGTATGTCTGCGGTGCTTAAAATATCTGCTCTTAAAGCATCATCTATATCATGATTTATATATGCTATCCTATCAGAAAATTTAACTACCATGCCTTCCAATGTGCTGGGCAAATTGTCTCCAGTATGATTGAGTATCCCATCTCTGACTTCCCATGTTAGATTTAAGCCTCTTTTATCTTCTAATATTTCTACAACCCTGAGGCTTTGTTCGTTATGCTTGAAACCTGATGGATGAATGCTGTCCAATACCGCTTCACCTGCATGTCCGAAAGGGGTATGGCCTAAATCATGCCCTAAAGCAATGGCCTCTGTTAAATCTTCATTTAGCCTTAAAGCTCTTGCTATGGTTCTGGCTATTTGTGAGACCTCAAGGGTGTGAGTTAGCCTTGTCCTATAGTGATCTTTTTCAGGTGATATAAATACCTGAGTTTTGTGTTTAAGCCTTCTGAAGGCTTTAGAGTGAATTATCCTGTCTCTGTCTCTCTGAAAATCTGTCCTGATGATGCACTTATCCTCGGGTTTATCTCTGCCCACGCTGTCTATACATGCTACCGCATAGGGTGAAAGAATCAATTTTTCTATTTCCTCGGTTCTTTGCCTGATATTCATAGAAACAACTCCTAAAAATCAACAATATTCTTAGATCAGATTAAGCATACTATTTATATACTACAAAAAATTGTATTTTCCTTTAATGATATGATTTAAAGATAAATAATATAAGCCATCGAAATTATTATTCTCGATGGCTTTCATATTATTTCATATCTTACATTTCTACTATTAATGCAGTTCCCATTCCACCGCCAATGCAGAGAGTAGCAAGACCGTATTTAGAATTTCTCCTTTTCATCTCGTAAAGAAGAGTCGTTAAAATTCTGGCACCGCTTGCTCCTACAGGGTGGCCTAAAGCAACTGCACCGCCATTAACATTAGTTTTTTCCATATCGAGATTCAATTCTTTTGCCACTGCCAGAGACTGAGCTGCAAAAGCCTCATTTGCCTCAATAAGATCTATATCCTCTAATTTCAAATTAGCTCTCTTCAATGCAAGCAAGGTTGCAGGGACCGGACCGATACCCATTATGCTGGGTTCTACACCTGCAGAAGCATAGCTTACAACTTTTGCTAAAGGTCTGATTCCTAGTTCGTCAGCTTTTTCCTTGGACATGACAACAATCGCTGCTGCTCCATCATTTATGCCTGAAGCATTACCTGCTGTAACCGTACCGTCTTTTTTAAATGCCGGTCTTAATTTGGCAAGGGACTCGGCAGTTACTCCAGCCCTGGGAAACTCATCCGTATCAACAACCACCTCACCCTTTTTCGACGGTATGATGACCGGAACAATCTCATCTTTGAACTTACCCTCTTTTATTGCTGCTTCTGCTCTATTCTGACTTGTAGCTGAAAATTGATCCTGCTGCTCTCTGGTTATACCATATTTTTCTGCCAGGTTTTCAGCAGTTATTCCCATATGATAATTATTGAATATATCTGTCAATGCATCATAGACCATAGAATCTATTATTTCGCCATTGCCCATCCTATAACCTGTTCTGGCATTCTTGAGTAAATATGGCGCAGCACTCATATTCTCCGTTCCGCCTGCAACCACTATTTCCGATTCTCCTGATACAATCGCCTGTACTGCAAGCTGAACAGACCTCAGCCCCGACCCGCAAATCATATTGATCGTCATTGCCGGCTTTTCTACAGGAATTCCCGACTTGACAGATACCTGCCTTGCCACACCCTGGCCTAATCCGGCCTGAAGGATGCATCCAAGGATCGTCTGATCGACCATCTCAGGCTTTATGCCAGCTCTATCCAATGCTTCCTTCACAACAACGACACCTAAATCAACAGCTGAAACGCCGGATAGGCTACCATTGAAATTTCCTATTGCTGTTCTAGCGGCTGATGCAATCACAACTTCTCTCATTACACAAACCTCCCGATTATTCTTATTCATAAATTTATTCAAGCAATAATGATGCCATATAACAGGCTAATGAGCTGATTATCAAATAAAATAATATTAAAATGTAATAAACATGTAAATAAGCAGCTTATCCAATGATTGTTATTTTTTTAATATTATTAAATTTTAATCCAAGCTCTATTTAAGTAAGTCATAAATAAAACATCGCCGATAAATCGGCGATGTTTTCTATTAAACCATTTTTATACCTTAAAGCTGCTAAGCTCCCGTTTAAGCTGAAGAGCCGCACCATCAAGCTCATTTGACATAGCCAGAATCTCCTCCATGCTTGCCGTCTGGTTCTGTACGCTGGATGTTATTTCCTGTGCGGAAGCTGCCACCTTGGTTGAGATGACCGATAAATCGCTCACCTTCTTTATAATCCTTTCTTTCTCCTCCGACAAAAGCTGAACAGATGCAGAAACTCCTCCTACCCGGTCAATGCTTTTATCTACAGTGGTCCTGATATCTTCATAGGCATTCACTGTTTCATCAATTGCCTTCTTTTCTATTATTATCTGTTCTGATATTGTGCGTGTATTCTCTACCACTTTCAAGGTATTGGATGTAACATTGCTGATAAGTCCGTTGATGGTATTTGAATAATTCATGACCTGCCCCGCCAATTTTTTTATCTCCTCTGCGACAACAGCAAAACCCCGGCCTGCTTCTCCGGCTCTTGCCGATTCGATAGAAGCATTAAGAGCAAGCATATTGGTCTGATTGGCCACACTGTTGATTATATCCGTTATTTCGTTAATCTTTTCCACATCTTCACTAAGAAGAAGTATCTCTTCTATAGCTCCTTCAAAAGATAGCCGCATTTACTCCACCGTATCTACAAGCTGCTGCATGCTGCGGTATTCTTCTTCCACAGTATCCTTGATCATCCTGCTGCCTGCCAATACTTCAGTGGTCTCCCCCAGCATACCATCAAAACGTCCTCCAAAATTGTCTAAAGCCTGAGTAATATAATGAATATCATCGTTCTGTACGACTATGCTTTCTGAAACGGTCTCAATATTTTGTGTAACATTTATGCCGCTAGCTGCAATTTCCTCACTAGCCTCATTTATGGAGCCTGATACATTATATAGCTTGTCCCCTATTATTTTCATCGATAGGATCATATTCCTCAATGTATTTACCGAATGGTTCATAGCATTAGTAAGCCTTTTAATCTCATCCCTGCTTGTACTACGGAACTCCACAGTAAAGTCTCCTTTAGAGAAACTGTCAAGCTTATCTACTACGCTGACAATTGGCTTGGTAAGGGACCGCGCGAATAATACTCCCAGGAGAATTGCCACAAACAGAATCCCCAGAGAAAAAACTACTATATTTATAATAGTATTATTGATCCGTTGATTCAGGGGCTGTAGAGAAATACCCACATTAACACTGCCGGCTTCCATAAAATCAGCTTCAAAAGGAATGGATACATTTAGCACCGGCACTCCCTTATCAGTCCTTGAAACAATAGCGGTAGTGGCGGAGGTCAGAGCATCAATTCCGCCTTTCGCAGGCTTTGTTCCAGTAGCTGAAGAGGTTGCTTCAAGAGAAGTATCCCCTGAAGCAGTTGCTCCGGTAATTGCATCTGTTCCACTGGCACTCCCATAATCAGAGGAAGCAACAACATTATACCGACTATCTGAAAGGGAAATATAAAGCAGATTGCCATTGCTCGCTTGCTTTAATCCGAAAAATTGCTCAGATATCCGATTAAGGTCCGTAAGCTTACGTTCCAAAAGCTCTTGACGTATAAAAGCAGCCATGGCTCTGCCGTCATTTTCCATCTGCTGCATCACCGTTTCTCTGACCTCATATATGGCAATACCCGTAAAAAGAAAAGAACTTATCAGAACGATTCCTGTAAAAATGCTCAAAATTTTTTTGAATAAAGAATTGAACACATATAATCCTCCCCCGTATGCTTTTATTCTAGCCAAACCGTATATAGATTTAAGCCTTATTAAAAACCAATTTCATTTATTATAGACCAGTTTCGTTATTAATGAAAGCAAAAGATTGTTAACAAATAATTAATTTTTATAATATATATCTAAGTTTTTCTATGTTAATCTCTTCTTAAGTATCTTCCGTGAAACCTTTGTGATAAGGCATATTTTATTATCCTACTTCGTACTATCTTTTAAATATGCCGGCATAAAAATGACGTCAACCGGATCAAATGGTTGACGCCACGAAATTTTTTTCTTTCTAAATTTATATTATTTTTGTCCCAAATTCTTACGTTTCTTATTTTCAAGTTTTCGTATTTTTGTTTTTATTTCTTCCGTACAGGAATCCAAACTTCACTATAAGCGTAATCTTTTTTATCTCCATTCATTTTAGTAAAAGAAAAAACAGGAGCATTGATTACTTCGTAATTGGAAGAAGGAAGCCATTCTGAATATATTTTTGCCATTGTTTCTTGTAACGCAGAGGGGAATGATCCTTCATTTGGAAATACTGCCCAAGTATAGGCTTCGACTGGAACCTTTGCTAATTGATCACTTACTTGATTTTCAGTCGTTAAAATACCTATCAGATGAGTTAAATCTCCTTCTTCTTTTAAGAAATTAGCATCAGCCTCATAAGAAGCATTGACAATTTCATAAGGCTCAATATTTTGAAGAGAATGCATTTCTTCTTTTTGTTCATCCGTTATGCTTTCTGCAAGCTTTACAATCTCGTTATTAACACCTTCAAATTGTATAGGGACACGTTTACTTACACCGACTAAATTAAACGCTGGTTTGTCTTCAATTCTAAATTCCATAGTGATTCCTCCCTTGACGGTTATTATGAATGAAAGTTTGGGAAACGATTTGCTTATGCCTTTTTTTATTACATCTGAGGGTAAAAGCCCACTCCACTTTTTAAATGCTCGAGTAAAACCGTCCATTGACTGATAACCATATTTCAAAGCAACATCCGTTACTTTTTCTCCATGCAATAAATCCATACTTGCTTCCGACAATTTTCTGTTTTTGATATATTCACTAAGGGTCAACCCTGAAAGATAAAAAAATATCTTTCTAAAGTTATAGTCAGAAACCCCGGCATATTCAGAAATTATTTCAAGAGACAGATCATCGGTTAAATGCTCTTCAATATAGTCAATTACATGATTTAATTCGTTTAACATTATCTCCCTCCTTCATATCTAGATAATACCAAAGCTGCTTTTACTATGCTCGACTTTTTTAACATAAAGAATATCGAATCGTTATAGATGCGGTAACAATGCTTTCCTACCTTTGATCAACCAAGCCTGAACCATCTTTCGATTGATCTATTATGGAACACTCCTTACAGCCTGCTTAATATTTCTTATTCAGATAGTTAAAAATTAAAATCCCTATGGTATATTGGAATGCAAAAAATCCGGCTAAATATGCTATTATCAGCGTTGAATTTTCTATTATATTAAGACTGCCTATTATAGAAAAGATTACAACCGACACAGAGATTACAATCAGTCCAATAATATATGCATATCTGCCGGACTTATCCCGCAAAATTATTTTTCTTTCGTCTTGCAATTCAATTTTCTCATTCTCAATTTTTTCTTGATATTTGTCTTTATTTCCCGGTCTGGTCCAATAATAATATTTCCATAAGATAACTGCTCCACTGCCAATCCCTGCTCCTGTCCACCCAAATAATAGGCTTTCTAGTCTTGACTCAAAATTCAGCCCAATAACTAAGCAAGCAATTCCTATAAACAAAAACATCAGCCCTATATATAAGTTACTCTTTTTCATTCTCCCCTCTCCCTTCATAAATAAATATTTCCTCGATTGATTTTTGAAAGTAAGCTGAAATTGCAAAGGCTAATTCCAGCGAAGGGTTATACTTGCCTGTTTCTATAGAACTAATTGTTTGTCTGGAAACTTTAAGCGCCTTTGCCAAATCTTCTTGATTAATGCCAATAAGCTTTCTAAGCTCTTCAACTTTATTCTCCATGTAACCGCCCCTTTTTATGACAAGGTTCCTTTACATCTATTGTAAAGATTTTATATCATTTTGTCAAGTTTCCTTTACATCTATATAAAACCTTTTTTCGCATTATTGAACACCTCATGAAAAACTAAATATACTTGCTCGCTTCACGGATACTGAGCCGCGTCATTTTATCCTTGTGCTTATTTGTAAAATTACGAGGCCAGATATTGATACTCACGTTCCGGCTGTTCCCATCTCTTGAAAATAAACACCCAATCAATAAACATCCTATTTATGGCATTGTGGTAGGGTCAATAGTAATTTTCAGCAAATATAAATCTATCCATTTGTTGCCTATAATATCCTGCAAATTCTTACTAAAGTCATTATCAGTGTTCAAAAATGCTCTCAATAATAAAGTAAGGGTATTATCCCTTAAAATTATCAAGAGCAATACCCTTACTTTATTTTTTTGCTTAATCTTTCAGACACTTGTTACTGGTGATGAATATGTATACTAAGTTAATGCACTCATAAGCAACCCGAATAAAATACTATAAATTACCATTTCCATCTGAAATTTCAATAAATATTTTTTTATTAAGTAATCTTTTTTAAAATAGACAAAGCCTTCTATGTTATCTATAAATGGTGATACAGCAGCTATATGAGTATATATAAACATCAGGCTGCAAAAAAAAGTAAATTTTAATGTAAAAGGGAGTTCCCTGATAGTATTTAATACTGGAAAGAGTACAATTGACATTAAAAGTCCCCTCAAAATTTGAGCAGGCAAAAACATTATTTGAACATGTTTACTTTCTTCCGGGTCTGACATATCCCTTAAAAAATTACAATGTCTGTTTTTACTTTCATAAATATCTTTACTGATTTTTAAAGCCAATACCCCTGCAACAATATATGACACTCCATGAATCACGATAAATAACAGACTAAACTTTATATAATTCATCTTCTCTGTCCTCCTTCCTTATTTAATCACTTTTATTCCTGTGCCCATAAGTATTCCTTACTCTTGATATATAAGCCTCTTCAAGCTTTTCACTAATTTTTAACTTACTTCTGGCTGTATTCGCCCATTTTGTCCTTTATATTCGCCTGGGCTGCTGCTAGTAAAATAGACCAATTGACCTTTCTTTGCATTATGGAACACTTTATTGGTAAAACAGTATATAACGTCGACTTTATTTATAAGCTATGCGGCTTCGCCTTTATCTGCTTTAGTACACCGTTCTTCCTGGTCATTTGACGCCAGCCGATATTTCCGCCTATTTTGTACAGGAATCGCGGCATCTTCGGTGTTACGAATACATCTTCACACTCTTTTGAGTTTTCAGCCGTTATTGCGTCTCCCATATCGCGCAGCGCGGCGTATACGTTGTCCACAGGTCCTTTTTTCATTTGCGCAAGCACTCCTCCGCAGCCAATGCCGAGACCGTATCCATAGCCCGCCCCTATTCTCTTTACAAAAGTACGGGTCATTTTTAAAGCGAGGCTATTGTGTTCCGCCTCGTAAAAGCCGCAGTTACATATGGTGTAAACCGTTGGAAGTGATGAGCCACAGGCTTTTGCCGCCTGCTCAATCTGCGTTAGCAGTTTCAGAAGCGAAGCGGGCAGCGAATCGACATAGAGCGGAAATACAATAAGCAAATCGTCGGCCTTTAAGATATCGGCTATGACCTTATGAGCGTCTTCCCGCCGTATAAGCTCAACGGCCTGGAATGTGTCTACTATGGTACCTATATATTCTTCCAGTATTTTTATTAGCATGCCGGATGTGCTTTCTGCCGATTTCGGGCTGCCGTTTATGGCTACTACACGCTTCATGCGCTCACCTCCTCTGTGAAGATTCTCTTAAGCGCCTGCAAAACATCCTGGCATTCACCAGCACTTTTCGCCGTAAGGCAAAAATGTTTCTGTGGACGCAAGTTGAGAGCGTTGCGCTCGGACAGCTCGCGAAAAATTTCAAGCTCGCTTTCCAAACTATCTCCGTACCCAACAGCTATCCACCAAGGGAATCTGCCGTAGCGCATCCTATGGTGCATTTCGTCGCGATAAATTTCAAAATACGGCAATATATTCGGGATACTGCGGTCGAGGAAAGCCTTTAAATCAGGGGCAAAACCGCCGTAAGTAATATGGGTAAGCAGTACCACTGCATCCGAACGCATAAATATGTGGGATATGTCGTTCGCGCAGTCATTTGTGATGACACAAAGCCCTGGAGTCTTGACCCAGCAGCCGAAGCAGCCGATGCATGGCTTTATTTCATCGCTGTTCAAAACGATTGTCTGTACCTCGCAGCCCACCTGCTTAAGAGTTTCTTCCGCGTGCAGGCTCAGGTTGAAGCCGCTCTCTGTGCCGCTTTCTCTATCGCAGAGAATAAGTATCTTCATAATCATCGCTCCTTTTCAATTTGCTCGATGCAGTGTTTTGCCCATTCAGCCGTCGCTCGCGCATTGGCTGCGCCGAAGTCCAGCGTCATCAGCCAATATTTGCTCTTTTCCACCCCATCCGGCATAACGCGCGCGTATTCTTCTATATTCCTGCGTATGTCGGAACAATTATCTTCAAGCTCGCTCAGGCATTGCTCCAGGCATTGCCTGAGCATAACAAGCGTCGCTTCAGTGTCGTCCGCGCCGAAGAATACGCGCATAAGCAAAGAATTATGCGGATTTTTCAGTGCTGGCTCAGCCTTGCCCAGCCAGTCCGTAAAAGCTTTTCTTCCGGCTTCCGTCACGGTATAAACGCGCTTGTTCGGACGGGTGTCCTGGATAACGCTTCGTGAGGTAACCAGTCCGTCAGATTCCAAACGACCGAGCTCCCGATAGATTTGACTGCTCTGCGCATGCCAGAAGTTGTTAAGCGAGTCCTCGAAAATTTTGGTCAAGTCGTAGCCTGTGCTTTCTTTGTACGCCAGCAGTCCCAGAATTCCATAAGGTAAAGACATTTTATTCACCTCGTATTATATTATACTGGTATAATATAATACGAGGCGGTATTTTGTCAAGCGCAAAATATAGAAACAGGATACCACGCAATTGAATGCGCAATACCCTGTCTGTTGTTGATTGAATCCCTCCGTCAAGCTGCGCCTGACATCTCTCTTTAGCTTTAAAAACTACCCCTTTATCGCCGCCTGGACCATGGCAAGCAAAATAGGCCTATCCCCGGTTTTTTCATATTATGAAACGCTTTTAAACAAATTGGGATTTGTAAGTTTCCGGTTATGCTCAAACCAAGAAGTTACTCTAAAATAAATAATTCTTCTATGGTCGTATCCAATAATCTAGCCATTTTCATAGCTAATTCCAGCGTAGGATTATATTTGTTGTTTTCTATTGCAATAATTGTTTGCCTTGAGACATTTAATAAGACAGCCATATCTTCTTGTCGTAAACCTTTGTCTTTTCTTAATTGCTTAATATTATTCTTCATTTTTATATCCCAGAAAAGACTATCCAGGCGCCAATCGAAATAATAATTGCAGCGACAATTACACCTACTACGATAATTTTAAAAATTGGAGTAGCATCTTTATATTCATCATCAACTTTTACAGCTCTTTTTTGTAACACGAGTTGTGATAAAATTAGTACAGAACTGGTAGTTACTAATAAAAAGCTGGGTACTGAATTGAGAGATGTGTGTTGTGTATACACTTTGAAAGATTCGTAGAAAGACCATATTGCTAGAACCAATAAAACATAAATTAAAGCATTTCTTTGTGCTTTAAGGGCAATGTCCTTCTCCATTTCATCCATTTTACGAAAGCCTAATTTTGAAAAAAATGATTTCATAATATACCTCCGAATGTAAATAACTCTTAACATTTATTATATATATGAAAGTCAAGAATGTCAAGAACGTTTTACATTGGTTGTTATAAGAAATTCTCTGCATATTTCATCATACAGAGAATTATATAAATTATCTCCCCGATAAATTCTTATTTATCAAGACTACTATACAGCAATTTGTGATAATCTAGTTGAACAAAATGAGAAAACAGGGTAATGCAGGTTATTTCACAAATGAATCAATATGTTCTTCTATATAATTAAGAGGTATATTATTGCTTTCTTTGTCTATTAACACCTCATACACCTCATAAACAACATTTTGCGGAATTTGTGTATGTTCTAATATCAACTTTGCATAATTTTCCATTACTACCTCCGATTATTTTACTATACTTCTTTTCCAATTATCCACTGAATAGCTTCTTTCAATTTTCGCTTCAAAGCAGTATCCGTTTTGGCTTCCTCTATAGTATCGAATGCACTGTCCTGCTCGACTTCAAGCTTCTCATTGCAGAGAAAGACATAAATTAATTTATCATTCTCATACTGGCATATAGCAAGATATTTTACTGGGACTGGTTTTACTTTATCTAAATCACAAGATTTTTCTATAAGTTTGCAACGACCTGCTTTGATTAATTCCTGAAGATATCCCAAACAATTTAAGTAATCGACTGGACTATAAAATGAATCCCTTAGAATTATATCCTTACAGCTTTCACACATTATATCACCTACGGCATTCAGCTTTCATTTTCTTATAGACGCTTGAATAATCTTCTTGAGCATAATACCTGAAACCAATCTTTTTTTCTGAGCCGGCACTAAGCACTTCTGAAAGTTCTATGTTTTCAATTAACAGCTTTGCTTTATATTCACTTATATCTGGCTCGTATTTCTTTATACCTAAAACTGCTAACGGCTTATTTTGACACCTCATGACCCAAGTAGCCTTACCCCCAGAAATATATGGCAAATACCGCAGTTTAATAAACATATCAATAAAATCACTCAATTTCATAGATAGACCTATCTCAGTTTTTTCGCATTATAGAACACTTTATTTTCTTTTAGCTTTAACATACTCAATAGCTTCCTTACCGGACATGTGCTCAATATCAATTGCAATCATATAAGCCTGCGTACACCCGAATATTTCCTTATGCTTAGCTTCATCCGGCTGGTCTGCCGAATACTTTTCAACTAAGGCCTTCATGGCCTCCAACCATTCATCCCCTTCGACAAATCTTACTTTACCGAAAGCAATAATACTCCGAAAATATGAAGTGAATCTTTCGCTTACGATTGTATCTTCATCTATTACTGCAAAAGATACTTTTGGGTTTTTCGTAATAGCATCAATTTTATGTCCGGCTTTCGCTGAATGAAAATAGATTTTATCATTGAAATAGACATAGCTAAGCGGTACCGCATATGGGTAATCTTCATCACCCAAGCAAGCTAAAACACCATTTGTACATCTATCCATAACAGCCACGGTATCTTCCTTTGATAATAATTGCTTACCTCTTCTCATTTCTCTAAACATTGCTTATCTCCTCTCTTTTAACACTGCTTAAATATCATTATCTAATGAGCAGATACAAATTTCAATCCAATAATTCCTATCACGATAAATCCAATAAAGACTAGCCTTATTAAGTCAGCCGGTTCTTTAAACAGAATTATTCCTAAAATCACAGTCCCAACCGTGCCAATTCCTGTCCATATTGCGTAAGCTGTTCCTAGCGGAAGATTTTTTAAAGCTAATGATAAAAAATAGAAGCTTGCTATCATCCCCAATATGGTAAGCACACTTGGTACAAATTTTGTAAATCCTTGTGAATATTTCAAGCCGACTGCCCAGCAGGTTTCAAGAAGACCTGCTATAACTAACAATGCCCATTTCATGTCCTTTACTCCTTTCTCAAATAAAAATTAAAAGCCCAGAAGATACTCTAAATATCTCCCAGGCTTTTATCCTTCCGTGAACACAGATGAACTGTGCGTTTTATCTCGGACCAGTCCAGTTATTTTATCAACTGAGGAACCCTATAAAACATTAAAATATATAAAATTTTCTTTTAAGATAGTACCATAAGTCATTAACTATTTCAAGCTTTATTAGCGATTGGTCTTCGATGCTAACGCCGCCTGTGCTGCTGATAATCTGGCGATCGGCACCCTATATGGTGAACAGGAAACATAGTCGAGTCCGATATCATGGCAGAATTCGACAGATGTAGGCTCCCCGCCATGCTCGCCGCATATTCCTAATTTGATATTTGGTCTTCCCTTTCGTCCCAGCTCAACAGCCATTCTCATAAGCTTTCCTACACCTTTTCTATCTATGGCCTGGAATGGGTCTTTATCAAATATTTTCTTATCCATGTAATCTTTTATAAACTTACCGGCATCATCTCTTGAAAAGCCATAGGCCATCTGAGTCAGATCATTTGTCCCGAATGAGAAAAATTCTGCATCCTTTGCTATTTCATCTGCTACCAAAGTTGCCCTAGGCACTTCTATCATAGTCCCGTACATATATTTCAAATCGATTCCGGAATCATTTATAAGCTCATCGGCAAGCTTTGTTACAACTTCTTTAAGAAAAGCTAACTCTTTTACATCACCTACCAGAGGTACCATTATCTCAGGTTTTACATCTATCCCTTTTTCCTTTTTAACTTGAATAGCCGCTTCAATTATTGCCCGGGTCTGCATCTCTGCGATTTCAGGATAGGTTATTGCCAATCTGCAGCCTCTATGCCCCAGCATCGGATTGAATTCTTTCAATTCTTCAACTCTGGCTTTTAACTTTTCATGTTCAACCTTCATCTCATTTGCCAGATCGATTATATCTTCATCATCATGAGGCAAGAATTCATGAAGCGGGGGGTCCAGCAATCTGATGGTAACAGGTCTGTCTCCCATAGCCTCGAAAATACCAATAAAATCTTCCCTCTGCATTGGCAGTATCTTTTCCAATGCAGCTTTCCTCTGCTCAATATTGTCCGCAATGATCATCTCTCTTACGGCAGGAATTCTGGCTTCATCAAAAAACATATGCTCAGTTCTGCATAATCCTATGCCCTCTGCGCCGAATTTAACGGCTTGAGCTGCATCTTTGGGTGTATCCGCATTAGTCCTGACCTTAAGCTTTCGAACTTCATCAGCCCATTCCATCAATTTGCCAAAATGCCCGCTCATTTCAGGTTCATGAGTCTTTATTATACCCTCATAAACATTTCCGGTGCCTCCGTCTATCGATATATATTCTCCCTCTCCGTAGGCTTTGCCGTCAATGATGAATTTCTTATTTTCTTCATAAACCTTTATAGACTCACAGCCTGCTACACAACATTTGCCCATCCCTCTTGCGACAACCGCAGCATGTGAGGTCATGCCTCCTCTGGCGGTAAGTATGCCCTGAGCCTCTATCATCCCTTCTATATCCTCCGGCGATGTTTCTTGTCTTACAAGGATCACCTTCTCGCCTTTTTTAGATGCTTCTACTGCAGCTTCAGCAGTAAAATATATCTTTCCGCTGGCGGCTCCGGGGGAAGCAGGGAGACCTTTGGCTATGGGCTTTGCCGCTTTTAAAGCCTTTTCTTCAAATGTAGGATGCAGCAACTGATCAAGTTGAGACGGCTCTATTCTCATAATAGCTTCTTCTTTGCTTATCTTTCCCTCTTCGACCATCTCTGCCGCTGCTCTGACGGCAGAAAATGCAGTCCTCTTGCCGTTTCTGGTCTGGAGCATATAGAGCTTGCCCTTTTCAATGGTAAACTCTATATCCTGCATATCCTTATAATGGTTCTCCAAAAGATCAGCGACCTGTACGAATTGGTCGTATATTTCAGGCATCACTTCTTTAAGCTTTTCTATGCTTTGAGGAGTTCTGATACCGGCAACAACATCTTCTCCCTGGGCATTTATCAAGAATTCACCGAAAAGCTTTTTCTCTCCTGTTGCAGGGTTCCTTGTAAATGCAACTCCCGTACCGGAGTCATCTCCCATATTCCCAAATACCATGGATTGCACATTTACTGCCGTACCCAAATCATCAGGTATGCCGTTAATTTTTCTATATATTTTTGCTCTTTCATTATTCCAGGATCTAAATACTGCTTCAACAGCAAGAACTAATTGCTCTTTGGGCTCTTCCGGGAACTCGCTTCCAATTTCATTCTTATATAATGTCTTATACTTTGATACTACTTCCTTTAATGCTTCAGCATCTAAATCAGTATCGTATTTTGCTTTCCTGGCTTCTTTTACAGATTCCAATATACTATCAAATTTATATTTTTCTATAGACATTACTACATCGCCAAACATTTGAATGAATCTTCTATAGCTATCGTAAGCAAATCTTTCATTTCCCGTAATTTTGTGTATGGCTTCAACGGTATCATCATTCAGGCCTAAATTCAATATGGTATCCATCATGCCAGGCATTGAAAATTTGGCTCCGGATCTCACCGATACCAATAATGGGTTGTTTCTATCTCCGAATTTTTTATTTATCTTGTTTTCCAGCTCAGATAATTTTTCAAAAATTTCATTCAATAGTTCAGGCCAAATCTCCTGGCCTTTTTCATAGTACATATTGCATGCTTTTGTGCTTATGGTGAAGCCTGGAGGCACGGGCAGGCCTATATTGGACATCTCTGCTAGGTTCGCTCCCTTTCCCCCCAGCAAATCCTTCATTGCGGCTTTACCCTCATTAAAGCTGTATACAAGTTTATTCATCAGTTTTCTCCCTTCATAATCCTTAGTATAATACTAGCTGTTTCTTCTATAGCTTTATGGGTTACATCAATAACCGGACAACCGATTCTTTTCATTATCTTCTCTGAATAATCCAATTCCTGAAGAATGCGATCCATGTTTGCGTAGTTTGCTTCAAAACTCAAGCCCAGAGCTTTAAGCCGCTCCTGCCTTATAGCATTTAATTTGTTAGGGCTTGATGTGAGACCGAATATTTTCTTCGACGAGATATCAAATATTTCCTTTGGGGGCTCAACTTCAGGCACTAGAGGAATGTTTGCAACCTTTAAGTTCTTGTTTGCAAGATACATGCTCAAGGGTGTTTTAGAGGTTCTGGAAACTCCCAAAATTATTACATCTGCTTTTTTTATGCCCCTCGGGTCTTTCCCGTCATCATATTTAACGGCGAATTCAATGGCCTCTACCTTTTTAAAATATTCTTCATCCAATTGTCTTATAATCCCGGGCGTGTATATCGGTTTAGCTTTAGTTATATGAGAAATGGCATCAATAACCGGTCCCATAATATCGACATAAATAATGCCTTGATCCTTCGCTTCATTCTCCAGATATTCTTTTAGTTCGGGTATGACCATGGTATATACTATAATGCTGTTGTGAGCCTTGGCCTCACTTATTATTTCTTTTATTGTCTGCTTTTCGCTGACATAAGGTATTCTCCTTATCTCACTTACGATACCTCCATATTGTGCCGCTGCAGCTCTTGCTACCTGCTCGGCTGTTTCTCCTATTGAGTCTGACACAATATAAATTATTGATTTTTCGTCTAACATCATAATCCTCCTAACTTATCGTTGCACAAATCGAAAAAAAGTCTTGTAATATTGGTTTTTGATACTTTTCCGGTAATCTTATAGCCTGTCTTCCCATTTTCAGCACACACCTGTTCTACAACCGGGACGCTGTCCACTTCATGAAGAATTATCTTTGCAGCAGCGTCATAGGCACTATCGTCATCCTTTACATAGGCTATATTAGGCATTCTGGTCATTATTATCCCTACAGGCACCTTATGTATATCCGTTTTTCCCAAGGCAATCTTCAAAAAATCCTTTCTTGATGCAACACCGGTCAGCAGACCTCCGCTATGAATATATATCGTACCGACATCTTCCAGGAAAAGCGTGACTATTGCATCATAAACCGTTGTATCTTCCGATACTATGACAGGGCTTGATTTTATATTCTCCACCTTTAGATTTTTGATAAAATCAGAGATCATATTATTTACAGACTGGCCGGAATACAAATATCCGACTTTAGGTCTTGCCTCCAAAAAGCCTGACATAGTAAGAATGGTAAGATCCGGTCTTAGGGCTGCCCTAGTCATGTTAAGCTGCTCAGCTATATGCTCGCTGGTGATAGGTTCATGTTTCTTCACTAACTCAATTATTTGTTTTTGCCTATTAGTTAATTCTATAGGGTTCACCCTCTTTCATAGAAATATAGAAATTAAATTTCTTTGCTAATTGTGCTATACTATTTCATATTTATATAGCACATATAAGTATATTATCATAAAAAAAACTTGTTTTGCAATATTGATTTCAATATTGTATATAATAAATATTAAAGGTACGCATTTATTTTTATAAATGCATACCTTTTGTACAAAAAACTACCTGCTGACTACGATGACAGATAAATCGGCAAATCTCATCATCATGCTTTCTATGTTTTTAAGCAATGCGAGCCTGTTTCTTCTGATGCATTTGTCATCAACCATTACCATAGTATTGTCAAAGAAATTATCTATGGGGGCTTTCAAAAGCATCAATGACTTCAATGCATTGTAGTAATCTCTCTTTTCCACAGCATCTCTAAACAGCTTGCTGACCTCAGTATAGGATTCATACAGTTCTTTTTCAGCCTTTTCAGCCAGCAATTCCCCATTGATTTCCAAACTGTCGGCTTTTGCAGCCAGATTGCTCACCCTGTTAAAAGAGCCTGCTATGCTCAGAAAGTCTTGCTGGCTCTTCCAATCGGACAGCTCTTTGATCCTTAGCAGAGCATCCTGTATATCAATCAATCCGGTCTTTAAAACCGCATCAATGACATCATAATCATATCTTCTGTCCAGCAAAACATTTCTCAGCCTCTGCTTGAAAAACTCGTTGATATCGTCTATAACATTCGATACTTCGGCTTTAATTATCCCTTTATTATAGAAAGGTTTGATTGCATTTTCAATAAGGCTCTTAAGATTTATATGAAGTTCTTGATCCAGAATGATATTTATGATGCTTATAGCCTGCCTTCTTAAGGCATAGGGGTCCTGAGAGCCTGTAGGCTGTATGCCGATTGAAAAACAGCCGCTTATTGTATCAATTCTGTCGGCTATGCTCAATACTGAACCAATGATTGAGGCCGGCATGGCGTCGCCTGCATTTCTCGGCATATAATGCTCTTCTATGGCATTTGCGACTTTAGCATCCTCCCCCTGAACAAGGGCATATTCTCTTCCCATTATCCCCTGCAGCTCATCAAACTCCTTGACCATGCTTGTAACCAAATCGGCCTTTGCCAGATAAGCTGCCCTATCTAATTTATTCTTGCTATCCCGGTCTAGATTCAGGCAATCTGCCAGATAGGCTGAGTTGTTCATTATATTTCTTGTCTTATCATAAATAGTTCCAAGTGTTTCCTGGAAAACCACATGCTTTAGCTTTTCTACACAATCATCTAAAGATACCTTCTTATCTTCTTCATAGAAAAATCTTGCATCTGATAGCCTGGCTCTCAGCACCTTTTCATTGCCCTGTCTCACAACATCGATAAAGCTGTCATCGCCATTTCTGACCGCAATAAAATTGTTCAATAGCTCTCCTTTTTCATTTTCTATCGGAAAATATCTTTGATGCTCCTTCATAGGAGTTATTATAGCTTCTTTAGGCAGCTTGAGAAAATCCGATTCAAAGCTTCCCAATAAAGCAGTCGGGTATTCCACCAGGTAAACTATTTCCTCTAAAAGCTCCTCATCCTTTATAAGCACTCCGTTCTTCTCTTTTGCGATTTTCTCGCATTGCTTTTGTATGATTTCTCTTCTCTCGTTTTGATCTACTATTACATATTCTCTTTTAAGTATATCGAAATAGTTTTCTGCCCTATCGATCTCCACCTTATCTTTCGACAGAACTCTATGCCCTCTTGTAAATTTACTGCAGGGTATGCCGTCTTTATCAAACTCTATCAGCTCGTCACCATAAATTGGCATTAGCCAGCGCACCGGTCTGGCAAATCTAAAGCTCTTGTTTCCCCATTTCATGGATTTTGGAAAGCTGATGGAGGTTAGAATTTCCGGAAGCAGCTCTTTCAATACTTCTTTCGCAGCTATGCCCGAGACATGCTTTCTGCCGTATACGTATTCTGTACCGGATAATTCTTTAATATATACATTTTCCAGACTTAATCCGTTTCCCTTTGCAAAACCTAACAGGGCTTTGGTGGGATTGCTCTCAGCATCATAAGCCGCTTTTTTTGAAGGTCCCTTTAATTCTGTTTCTAAATCTTCTTGCTTTTCATCCAAAGCTTTTACATATAATACAAGTCTTCTTGGAGTACCATAGGTCTCAAGGGACTTAAAATTGATTCTATTTTCCGTAAAAGACTTTTCGGAAACTTCTTTTAATTGCTCTAAGGTTTTATTCATAAACTTTGCCGGGATTTCTTCAGTGCCTATTTCAAATACCAAATCTCTGCTCAACTTTTTCTCCTCCTTCTCATTCTTTTTCGCAGGCCGCTGCCTTGCTTTTGAGAGGATAGTCCATCTCCTCCCGCTGTTTCAGATATCCTTGTGCAATCATCCTTGCCAGATTCCTCACTCTGGATATGAATCCTGTTCTTTCGGTCACGCTTATGGCTCCTCTTGCATCCAAGACATTAAAGGTATGAGAGCATTTAAGCACATAATCATAAGCTGGAAGTATAAGCCCTTCGCCAATAACTCTCTTAGCCTCAGCTTCGTATGAGTCAAAGAACTTGAACAATAAATCAGTATCAGCCACCTCAAAGCTGTATATCGAATGCTCTACCTCTGCTTTCTTAAATATATCCCCATAGGTTATCCCATTAACCCATTCAATGTCAAAAACATTATCGATTTCTTGGATATACATGGCGATTCTCTCCAGTCCATAAGTCAGTTCCGCAGATTCCAGTTCACAGTCAAATCCTCCGATTTGCTGGAAATATGTAAACTGCGTGATCTCCATGCCGTCCAGCCATACCTCCCAGCCTAAACCCCATGCTCCTAAAGTCGGTGCCTCCCAGTTATCTTCAACAAATCTTATATCATGCTTTTTAGGGTCTATCCCCAATGCCATAAGGCTTCCCAGGTATAAATCCTGTACATTATCAGGAGAAGGCTTTAATATAACTTGATATTGATGGTGCTGATAAACTCTATTCGGGTTTTCACCATACCTGGCATCGGCGGGCCTTCTGGAAGGCTCTACATAGGCAACTCTCCAGGGTTCAGGGCCCAATGCTTTAAGAAAAGTATACGGGCTCATGGTTCCCGCTCCTTTTTCAACATCATATGGTTGTGCAATGATACAATTCTGCTTTGCCCAATAATTTTGCAGCGTGAGAATTATCTCTTGAAATGTCATAAATTTTCCTCCTTACAATCTCATTTAGTAAAAAAAATAAAACCTTCCATCCCTGTAAGGGACGAAAGGTTATCTTCCGCGGTTCCACCCTTATTGGCCGGCTGATGCCGCCCTCTTGTTAATTCAGCTCAGGAGTGCCTTTACCACAAGCGAATGCTGATTTTCACCGGCCATCAGCTCTCTAAAATTCAAGTTATAGCTACTACTCTCCATCACAGCCAATAAAATAATTCTTGTAATATAATCTAGCAAAACCAAGTTATTTTGTCAATAGCATTTAGGGCAAGTCCGTATCAATTTTAGGGCAGCAATCCTCACCAGTATTGCTATTGGTCATATTTTGCGTGGTATTTTTTACGTCTTCGGCAAAATCTTTGACTTTATCGGCTGCATTGACTATAGCATCATTGATAACACTATTTACATTTACTGTATCTTTATTTTGCCTTTCAACTTCAATGGTGCATTTGGTCAGCAATGCGGCAGCAGTTCCCAGGGCAGTTATCTGAGGCATAACTACAGCACTTATAGCCCCCGCTGTCACCGGTATATCTAGGATTACGCTGTCATCCTTTTTTACTCTTATTCGATTTACATTGCCTGACTTTACCACAGTTTTCAGTTTATCTATAACTTCACTGCCTTTTACAGATACTGATTCTGTCCAGTTTCTTCCGCTTGATTCTTCAATACTTATTAAGGCATCAACCACATTGCCGTCGGCTTGTGTTAGTGCCTCCCGGGCTTCCTTATATGAAACGCCGGTCCTGTCCCTTATTATGTCTATCTTATCCAGCGTGATATCCATTCTGCATTCTCCTTTCATTGACCATTTATAATTATTCTCTTTCGAGATTTTTTATGTTATTGATAAAATCCATAGATTTAAATCTTTTGTCCAAATGTTTTTGGACAAAAGCATCGATGATTTTATCAATCTCTATAAAAATAGTATTATCAATTTTCATCGTATTTAATCTCGAAATAGGTGTGGACAATAAAAGACCAAATGTTTCCAAAGTGCCTGGACTCAATTTAACTGCATTTTTGTCGGCTGTAAAACAGCGGCTGCACAAAGCTCCTCCCAAGTCGACACTGAACTTCCACAAGCTTTCTTCATTACCGCAATTTGCACATTTTAAAATCAACGGCCTGAAGCCGCTTAAATCCATTAGTTGCATCTGATAGGCACATGATAATATGCCTATAGGGATCTCATCATTGGATAGATAATATAAGGTTCTTGACAAAAGAAGAAATAATCTTTCACTTTGCATATCTTCATCTGTCACTGTGTCTGCCAGTTCAGCAAAATAAACGGCATAGGAAAGCTTTAACAAATCATTTCTGATATTATAAAAGGATTCCCTAAGCTCTCCTGTGCTTACATGATAGAAATTAGTCCCCTTGTACAATATCAGTTCACTAAAGGCAAAAAGCTCGCTGCTTGGCAAAAGGCTGCTCTTTGGTCTTCTGCAGCCCTTTGAAATAGCCTTGATCTTACCTTTGCTTCTTGTCAATATAGTCAGTATCCTATCCGCCTCATTAATGTCTGTATATTTTAAAACAAGACCTTGTGTCTTAATGATTGCCATATTACACCTCTAATTATAACCTAACGCCTTTAGAGCCGATAAGCTGTCCCTCCAATCTCTTTTAACCTTCACCCAGAGCTGCAGGTTCACTTTACAGTTCAATAAATTTTCTATATCAACTCTTGATTTGCTTCCGATGGCTTTAAGCATAGACCCTTGTTTTCCTATTATTATCCTCTTATGTGATTCCTTCTCACAATATATGGTGGCCTCTATATCAATTATGTCTTTATCTTTTCTCTCTTTCATGGAAGTCACTTCAACTGCAGTGCCGTGAGGAATCTCTTCTCTGGCTAGCAGAAGTATTTTTTCTCTTATATATTCGGCGACGATAAACCTTTCAGGAACATCCGTTATCATGTCTTGTGGGAAATACATAGGTCCTTCAGGCAAGAACTTCACTATTTCCTTTATCAAGTCATCTGTATTATTCCCCATTTTAGCGGATATGGGCACTATGCTGTCAAATATATTTTCATATAGCGTAATCTTTGCCAGAACGCCTTCCAATTCTCTCTTTGATATTTTATCAATCTTATTTAATGCCAATATTTTTCTCGTCTTAACATTCTTAACAGTATCAAATATGAATATATCTCCGCTTCCAATCTGAGCAGAGCAATCGATCAGAACCACAGTTACATCAACACCCTTTAAGGATTGCACAGCGGCACTTACCATATATTCACCCAGCTTATGCTTGGGTTTATGTATTCCCGGTGTATCTAAAAAAACTATCTGATGATCCTGTTGCGTCAATATACACCTTATAGTATTCCTAGTAGTTTGGGGCTTATCGGATATAATATTTAACCGCTCGCCCATAAATGTATTTATAAGTGTAGATTTTCCCACATTAGGTCTTCCTATTATAGACACAAAGCCTGATCTAAAAACGCTATCCATATCATCTCCTCCTTCCATCATTTTATTTTTAATCCTTGTTCCGGATGATCAATTGCCGATATTTCTTCTAAACTTCCTTGATTGCCTCAAATTCGGTAAATGCGTAAGGCAAAAGATCGCTCAATTTATATGTTACGATTTTATGTCCATCTGTAAAAATAAGCTTCAAATCCAACCCAAACTCAGACATAAATTGTCTGCATATACCGCAGGGATAAGTAATATCATCGCTGCTGCTGACAATTGCAATGGCTTCAAATTCTTTCTCGCCTTCTGAAATCGCTTTTGTAAAAGCTGTCCTCTCAGCGCATATCGTAGCGCCATAAGATGCATTTTCAATATTACATCCTGTATATATCTTGCCGGATTTACCGAGAAGTGCGGCTCCGACTTTAAAGTTGGAATACTTTACATAAGCTTTCTCTCTTGCTTCTTTGGCTTTCTCAATCAAAAAGTCATAACTCATCTAATCACTCTCCGAATTCTATTTTGACATACTCCGGAACTACTTGAATCCAGGTTACGCCTTTATTGACAAGGATTTCTTCCCCTTTTACATTTTTATATATAGTTTTGCCGCTTCGGCTGGATTTGTTCCATTCTATTTCAATAAGCTTTCCGCCCGTTAAGAGATAGCCTCTGTTCTTGCCAATATTACTGATTTCCAGCCTTCCAACCTTATCCACCACTTTTACCCCTGCTCTTTCGACTATAATATTTGTTGCTTTAATATCTTTTTTAGATTCCTTATCCTTCATATTATCGCCGTTTATCTGCCTATAATATACTTTTTCTTCTTTATTATATATATATGAGACCTTATATCTTTTATCATAATTTATAACAATTTTTTGTCCATTTCCGCCATCAGGTATTACAAAATCATCGTTAAAATTGAAGTATTGAGGGGCGGTTTTATTTTCAAGCTTTTTGTTCAGTGATACCTCCCTCATCATCCTTGTATTGGTATATAGATTATGGGGCATTTTTCTGTCAGTCGACCGCCAAAAAACCGGAGTACCTACCAGATCATTATATGCATCTACTTTTAATGTTTTAATATCGCTTAATGCCTGAGGGCTGCCTCCGCAGTGAACATAAATAGAACCGTACTCTAAAGCCTTATCAATAAAATATGGTCTTGCACTCCTCACAGGTCCGATCTTCTCCGAAGAGATATGATGGTATATGGCCATATACCTGGTGATATTGCCTTCTACAGGCATTTCATAAATTATGTCGGCTTCACTCAAGCCGGATTGAGGTCTGGCGCTTATCTCATTATCTATCATTACGGCAATAGGCCTGTATTTTATTTCTGCTTCATCCGTCACTCCCAAGCCGGTAAGAGAACAGGCAAATTTATTTTCCTGAGCCGGTTCTTCTATAGGTCCATTTTCATCCGTTGTGCTTGTTTCCGTGTCCTCATCCGGCTTTGCCGGTTCCGCTTTAGGTTTACAGGCAGACGCTAATATTCCAATTATTGCAATAATTATTAAGAGAGCCCTCAAGGATGACTTCATTCTAACCCTTCTTTCATATTAATTTAATTTGTCATGCTAAATCTTCCCACAAAACAGATGATCTATCAGTTAATCCAAACGGTTTATTTATTTCTATCTGCTGATTTTCAATATATTCAAAATATCGTCTTGCTTCTTGAACATTAATATTTCATCTTTCTCATCTTCATGATCATACCCCAAAAGGTGCAGCATTCCATGGACCAAAAGGAATGCGATCTCTCGTTCCTTGCTATGCCCATATTCCTCTGCCTGCTCAATAGCTTTTTCTACAGATATGACTATGTCACCTAACGGCCGTTCCCCCTCGAAACGATCTGCCGGGCCATCCTTAGGCTCATCTTCAAACTCCAGCATGGGAAATGATAAAACATCTGTAGGTTTATCGATATTCCTAAATTGCTTGTTAAGAGACTGTATTTCTTGGTTGTCTACAAAAGATATGCTGATTTCAAAGTTTTCATTCCATTCCTCATAATTCAGTACGCCTTTTACAATCCCGCTTACAAAGCTCTCCATGTCCTCAGCAGCTTTCAATATGCTCTGGCGATTATCAATTAATACTGTCAATATATCCACTCCCATTCTCACTGATATTAATCTTCTTTAAGGTTCTCAGGGTATTCTATCCTTTCATGAAAGATGCCCGCCAAAACCTTTACAAAAGCCTGGACAACGCTTTCCATATCCTTCAGGGTCAAGTTGCATTCGCTGAGTTGATTGTCATTTATTTTTTCAAAAAGTATTTTCCTTACTCCCTTTTCTACCCCATCCTTTGTAGGCTCGCTCAAGGATCTGATATAAGCTTCGGCGGAATCTGCCAACATAACTATGGCAGCCTCCTTGCTCTGGGGTTTCAATGAAGGATAGCGGAATTTGTCTTCCTCCACCGCATCTTCGCTTTGAGAAGCTATGGCCTTGTGATAAAAATAGGCTACCAGAGTATTTCCATGATGCTGCCCTATTATATCGATAACCTTGGACGGCAGCTTATACTTTTTGGCAGTTTCAATCCCGTCTTTTACATGAGAAATAATGATCGATGCACTTAAGCTGGGAGAAATTTTATCATGAAGATTTTCTTGGGTTAATTGATTCTCTTTAAAAAAATAAGGCCTTTTGAGTTTTCCTATATCATGATAATATGAGCCGACTCTGCAGAGCAAGGCATTCGCTCCTACCTCTTCCGCAGCAGCCTCAGAAAGGTTGCCTACCAATATGGAATGATAATAGGTCCCTGGGGCTTCTATCAAAAGCCGTCTCAAAAGCGGCTGATTGGGATTGGATAGCTCAAGAAGCTTCATCGGTGTTATAATGTCGAATACCGATTCAAAAAAAGGCAGCAAACCGATTGTGAGCACTGAAGTAAAGATCCCGCCAACGATACCATAGCTGACATCATAAATAAAGGATTTGGTCTCGATATTATTAATCAGCCCGAAGCTAAAGATAGACAAAGCATTTATAAATGCCACCGCTAATCCGGCATAAATAACCATGCTTCTATGATGGGTTTTTGAAACTATTATAGAGCCCAAAATCCCTCCAAGCAATATAGATATCATCAAAGCGTTATTAAAATCTGTGACAAATCCTACTATTATAGTCATCAATACGTTTACTATAATGGCTATTCTGGTATCTGCGAGAATAGTTATAATAAATGCACAGGCAGGTATAGGCATTATATAAAACGAAATGTGTTTTGTTCCAACTGCTATCAATAGGATAATAACAATGATAATGCTTGTCAAAAGCAATGCCGAATTGCTTGTCCAAACATTGGGACAAAAACGCCATACATATAAGCAAAATATTATCATGGAAACCATTATTAAAGCCCCATATGATAAAATGATCCTTAAATCATTGCCGCTTTCATCCTTTAGAAGCCCATAGGCCTTCAGCAGTTGTATCTGCTGACTGTTAACTTCTTGGCCCTTGCTTATGATCCTTGTGCCTTTTTTTATCAGGATCTCATCAATATCAGCCCGGGCTTCACTTTTTCTCAGGTTTGTTTCTGTTTCATCATAAAAGAGATTTGGCTTTATTATAGTCATAGCGATTTTTGAGCCTACATCGTTCAGCTTGCTTCTTTTAGGCAGCTTTGAAAAGAAATCGGCTATTTCCTCTTTTTTGCTTTCAAGCTGCATTTCGCTGAGCCTTTCATTCAATATCTGATTGATAAGGTATTTAACATTCTCCTTAACCTGCAGCAAATCTTGCTGAGAGCAATTCAGCAATAATATATAGGCTTCCTTGTCTAAAACTATGGCAGGACTATTTTCTAAGCTTTCAAGTTTTTGCTCTATACTCAACTCTTCCAGACTTCTTTGCTCCTCCAGCTGATTGAAGAACATATTGATTTGTTTTTCAAGCTCTATTTGCACAGTCAAATCTACTCTATAAATAGGCTGCACCATATTTTCGGCTTCTTTACGCTTGATTTCTGTCGCCGCCTTATCAACCATATTAGCCGGTGCATCAATATCAATATCCGCAATATCCCCAATATTCAAGATATACTGTTTTGGAGCTGCGGTAATTATTAAGACTATATATATGATTAAAAACATGGAAATCAGCACTGAAGCTTTCGTGAGGTTATTATTGGTCCAAGCATTCACTGGCTTAAGCTTCTTTTGTTTATCCATAATTCACCTCCACGCTTATTCGATAAAGGATTCATTGTTTCCCGCATTCTCTTCCTCGTATTTTTCATAAGCTTTTATGATATGCTGTACAAGCTTATGTCTTACAACATCTTTCTCTCCTAAATGAATAAAATCTATTCCGTTTATGTCCTTTAATATATCCTCTACTTCCTTTAATCCCGAAAATCTGCCTCTGGGCAAATCTATTTGGGTGACATCTCCTGTAATAATAGCCTTTGATCCAAAACCCAACCGGGTCAGAAACATCTTCATTTGCTCGGGGGTAGTGTTTTGGGCTTCATCCAAGATGATGTACGAATCATCCAAGGTTCTGCCTCTCATATAGGCTAAGGGCGCCACCTCAATCAAGCCCTTTTCCATGTTTTTTTGGAAATTTTCCACTCCCATTATATCGTACAATGCATCATATAAAGGCCTAAGATAAGGATCTACTTTGTCTTGCAAGTCTCCGGGAAGAAAGCCCAGCTTTTCTCCGGCTTCAACTGCAGGCCTTGTAAGGACGATCCTGTTTACTTCTTTATTTTTAAAGGCTTTGATTGCCATTGCCATCGCCAAATATGTCTTTCCGGTACCTGCCGGTCCTATAGCAAATACTACTTCATTATTTTTTATTGCATCAATATACTTCTTTTGCCCAAGGGTCTTGCATCTTATTACTTTTCCTCTGGCTGTCGTAATGATTACCCCGATGAGCTCTGCTGTTTTTTTATCTTCACCGTCACGGACCAGCCTGATCGCATAATCAACGGTATGACTGCTTATGCCTCCTTCATCGTCAAGCTTCTTTACCAGCATATCTATAACTTTATGAGCCATGGATGCATTATCATCATCTCCGATGATTCTGAGCTCGTCATCTCTCAATATCACGTCTACACTGAATTCATTTTGAATTAATGATAAGTTCTGATCAAAATCTCCGAACAATAGCTTTGTTTTGTCCATATCCATTAATATAACCTTTTCCTCTGATGTGCCGCTTGTCAAACTATACTCCTCCTACTTAAGTAAATCTAATTTATCTTTGCTTTAGTTCCTATGTTTTCCAGAGCCTCAACATATATTTTGCCTATTACCGATTTTTCATTAACAAAATAGTCTATTTTACTCTCAATAATAGCCGCGTCTTCAGGAATTTGCAGTTTTATTCTTGCATTCAATCGTTCCTCACATCTAGCCTTTGCCATATCTTCATTCAATCGTATATCTAAAGGCTTGAGCTCTTCGTACCTGGTAATGATCAACTTTATAGGGAAAACATAACTCCCAAAATTTAATAAATATATTTCTCTGTCACTTTTATTATATTCTTCAAAAGGTATTTTCTTATTCCTCTCGTACTTTTTCTTTATTATTTCTATCGCGTAGGTATTAAAGGCTTTCCCTGTTTTCTTATATTCGATTTGTTCAAAGGGAATTTCCTCCGCCTCTTCATACCACGTCCTTGCCTGAATCTCAGCTATGGAATGGACATAGCGATCTGGCAGATTGCCCCTTATTATGGTACCGGACACCAAAACTTGGCCTTTTTGCACGGTATCTCCATCTTTCACCATACCGTCACCATTGAGAACAAGAATTTTTTCTATAACACCATTTTTAGCGGCAACAATATCGCATGGCTCCTCCCTGCCTATAGGCTGCTGCTTCGGTCCCTTCTCTACAATAGTTACAAAGGCTTTTGTACCCTTTATCTCTAAGCCGATCCATGTCAAGTCCGGCATCTTTATCAGCATGCTATTTTCGATTTCTCGCTTGTCTATCCTTCTCTTGCTTATTCCGACCCTTAAGCCTGCGATGTTCAAATTATCGATAATAGCTTGCTCGTCTAAGCTTTTCAATCCATGAATCTCAATCATCCATATATAAGAACTTAAAAGATATAAAAAAACAAATAATGCACCCAGTCCAAAGAAAAACCATTTCCTTTTTTTCACTGTTTTCATTTTGAAAGGTACACCGCATTTTTCTATTATTTTAATATTGCTGTCAGTTTTTCTGACTATAGTACGAAGCCTGGAGAAATCTTTAAGATTTATTTTTGCTTTTATAGTCGTATAGTCTATTTTTTCTATATCCCAGATATATATGCCGTTTACTACAGCTAAGTTAATAAATCGTTCAATCTTAACGCCTTTTATTATTATGATAGCATATCCGCAAAAATAATTCCATAATCTCAGAATAAACAAAGCATCACCCCATCAATAGCTTACATTGCTTATATTTCCTGTTATTATAATCTCCTCTTGAATTATTGATTTGATAGTCAGTCTCTGTCCCGAAACTGTCAATACCCCACATCCTGTGTTTACTCTTATCTGATTATCGCAATAGCTTATGACCCCCTTATGATTTTCAATTAAGACACTATCGGTGCCCAATATTGAAATCTTAGGTATGTCTAAAGTAATATCTTTAGGCAGCTCCAAAGCATCTGATATCTTTTCCTTTATCTTATATGACTTTGAATTCATAACATACACCTCATAATAAATTTATGACAAAGCCCACTCTTTAGAACAAAAAACACATGAGGTTTTCACTCATGTGTTTTTAAATCAGATCGTCTTATCTTCTTCTCAGCGCCAACGGTTTATCAAGAACCTCTGACATTATTATGGCATGCTGAAGCTCCGATAATCCTGCATCATAGGTTTCTTCAAGCCCGCCTAAAGATTCATTTTCAATAGGATTCTCCTCTGCAGCCCTGTAAGAATTGCTTCTGTTATCATCCCAGCTTGCGCCCTGCAGTACTGTCCTATTATCATATTCAAAACCGCTGCTATATTGGAGATTTGCTTCCGGAGCCATATTTCGATCCTTATGGTCCGCGTTCTTAGTTTTTTTCGCTGATGATGGCATTGGCTTCTTCTTTTGATTGGCTTTGCCTATAGTGCCTATGATATTGGCAATAATAGAAATCAATATAAAGATCCATATACTTTTCAATATGCATTCCCTGCCTTTATCCTAAACTCCGTACAGGAATTTACTTTTTATCTTTAATTGATGCATCACTGCTCTTGCCAGATTTCGATATTGAATCTCTCATCTGAGTATCAGCTTGAATGTTTTGCATATTCAGATAGTCCATTACGCCCATTTTACCTTGTCTTAAGGCTTCCGCCATAGCTTTGGGCACTTCAGCTTCGGCTTCCACAACCTTTGCCCTCATCTCCTGAACCCCTGCCTTCATCTCCTGCTCCTTTGCTACTGCCATAGCGCGCCTTTCTTCAGCTTTAGCCTGGGCTATCCTTTTATCTGCTTCAGCTTGGTCTGTCTGGAGCTGGGCGCCTATATTCCTTCCCACATCTACATCAGCAATATCTATTGACAAAATCTCAAAAGCCGTACCGGAGTCCAGGCCCTTGTTTAGTACGGTCCTGGAAATTAAATCGGGGTTCTCCAAGACGGCCTTGTGGCTTTCGGAGCTGCCTACTGTCGTTACTATTCCCTCTCCTACCCTGGCGATTATCGTCTCTTCACCGGCTCCGCCTACCAGCCTATCGATATTGGCCCTCACCGTAACTCTGGCTTTTGCCTTGACTTCAATCCCGTCCTTGGCAACAGCTGCTACTACAGGTGTTTCAATAACTTTGGGGTTTACACTCATCTGAACGGCTTGAAGCACATCTCTGCCTGCCAAATCTATAGCCGCTGCTCTCTCAAAGCTCAGGTCTATCTGAGCTCTCTGAGCCGCAATAAGAGCGTTTACTACTCTATCAACATTTCCCCCTGCCAGATAATGAGCCTCCAATTGGTTGACAGAAACCCCAATACCTGCTTTCCTGGCCTTTATCAGCGGATTGACTATCCTGCTGGGAATTACCCTTCTGAGCCTCATTCCTACCAAGTTAAATATACCTACATTTACGCCTGCAGCTAGTGATGAAATCCACAATCCAATAGGTACAAAGCTCAGGAATATGGTTATTACCAAAATGATAACAAACAGAATTAAAATTGGTGCTAACAAATCCATACTAAATCTCCTCCTCATATTGTTTTACTATAATTTTCATGCTTTCAACTTCCGACACAATAATTTTTGCCCCTTTATCTATGAATTCACCTTGAGATTGAGCATTAATTCTCTTGCCGTCAATCATTACTACACCCGAAGGTCTGAGAGGTGTTTCCGCGATACCTGTTTTTCCTATAAAGGAATCATCCTTTTTGGAGCTCGTATAGCCTTCTTCTTGTTTTTGCTCTGTATCTAGTATAAGAAATTTCATAAATTTACTGCCATAACCTAATTTATACATTATTACAATTACTAATACAAATAGCGCTATTGTGGCAATAATAAGCAATAAAGCCTCATAGATGCTTGAAGTGATCATTGCCACACTGATGATAACACATATTATCCCTGATACCCCTGCTACTCCAAAACCGGGCATCAAACCTTCAATAGTAAGCAGCACCAACCCAAGCACATATAAAAAAACCGTCAGCGCATTCCAATCGCCAAACAAAACATTTACCCCCTTTAGATTCGTTGAGTATATTATAAACTCAATTATGAAGTTTATAATATATTAATATTATTATACACCAGTGTTATAACCATTTCTATCAATAATATATTTTTACTACTTCTTTTCCGAATAAATCTAATTTTTCTGCCAGCAACTCCAGAATTTCAGTCTTAATACCTAAAGCGTCTGAAAATTCTTGTTTTTTATGCGCCGGATTAACCGCCCTTCCGATATAAAGGTTTATATGGGTACATCTATCAAGCAGCATTCTTGTAAGCTTAGATGCACCGTCATTATATCTATATATAAGATTATATTGCTCCATAGCACCTTTATTAATATCTTTAAGATTTTTCAATACCTTGTTTAAAGTGATGATACCTTCTGTAACAAGGTCAATCCCTGCAATATATGCTATAGGAGGTATATCAGGACTTTCATATTCCAAAATAGTTTTTATTGGCTTTTTTATGCATCTGCTGACAATATTTGCAGTAGTTCCGCCGCAAACAATCTTAGCTCCGGGACAGTCCATAAAGGACTTTACAGCAGCAGCATCCATAGAAGGATCAGAAGGAGGACCTGCCATGATTGACAAATGGCTTGGCTGCCTGATCTCCGCAGCCACAATGGTGGTATCATCCCCCGGCTCACCTTGATAAAAGCTGCTGCAAGCGCTTATTATCTGTCCTGCCAGCATATTTACGGAAGGGTTTTTTCTAACGTTTTTTTGTATATACTCCAGCACATTATCATATTGCCACCCCATATTCAGTATTTTGCCTACTCCCGCATGAACTACGCCGTCGCTGAACATGACAAAAATATCTTCTTTAAATATTTGCAATTCTGATTCTCTGATCCTCTTTCCATGAACGATTCTTTCTTTCCAGGGCAGGCAAACAGCTTCCCTGGCTCTAAAAAATGCTATGGAAGGATTGTCGAATTCCACTATATAAGCATGTCCATCATTAAATATTTGCAATATGGTAAATGTAGAATATGCCACTTGCCTTACACTGCATATAGGAAGAGTCTGTGTAATAGTATCGACGGCTTCATCAATGGAAGCCCCTTCTTTAAGCATAGTGCCAATTATTTTAGAGGTAAGTGTTGCTAGAATGTTGGCTTTGACGCCACTTCCTAAACCATCCGACAGTATAATTATTACGGACTCCCTTGTCCTTATTACTTCAACCTTATCACCGCAAAGCTCTTCATTGTGCTTGTTTAAGCTGCGTACAGACACGTCAACAAAAAATGCCATTTAACTTTCCTCACTCTTCAACATAATATCCTTTAGCTTGCTTAACGAAACCTTGGTCTCCGCCGTGGTTTCGCCCAAAAGGCTAGCTATTTGCTGTGCTACATACATTTGTTTATCTATTACATCTTGAGCCAGCTTAATAGATTCGTTCTTGACCTTGAAATCTTTTTCTTTCTGCTTTTCTTCCTCCGTTATATCTTTAAAAATGCCTAAAATAAGCCCATGCTCGTTCAAACGTACTATTGTGGCTTGGGTTCTTATTCCGTAATTATCAAAGCTGATTTTCTTAGAGAGCAAGCTCTCTCCCGATTCCATTAAGCATATGAATTCATATACATCAAAATAATCATAGGCTTTTTTCCCTATTATATCAGCTCGGCTAAGGCCGAACATCTTTTCGGCAGATTTATTAAATTCCTGTATCTCAAAATCTTCGTTTATTGCCATTATTACATTAGGGGTGTTGCTTATTATTATGTTCGAAATAGATTCTGCTCTTTCCTTCATATATGGAAGACACATATACAACTCCGCTTTCCCCTGATATACCGCTATGGCTTTCTCTCTGCATGAATTATATCCGCATGCACCGCAGTTAAATTCCTTTTCCTTGCCGGTTTTCCCTATTTTCCTCAATATTCCTCTTATCTCATCTTCAGTGGGCATTTTGGCATCAGGCAATTTCCCTGAAAATACCTTGTCCAGCTTTATTTCATCACCCTTATTTTTATTCGCAGCTCGGCTTTTAACCGCAAATTCGATGAGTTTTCTTCTTTCCTCAAGAATACCTTTCTTTAATTTATTGCATCCTGAACCGTTGAGACAGCCACCCCTGCAGGCATTCATTTCTAAAAATGCACCTTTAAGCCCTTTGCTTGAAGAGAGATATTCCAATATATCCATGCATTCATCTATTCCGTCTATACTCATAGTTTTTTGAATTTCCCGATCCAATCCCATGCTCATGAGGACTCCGCCAGGCATGGGATAAAATCTGCTGCTTCCCGGTTCTTCATTATCAAGCTCCGCTTCCCGGCATTGGGATATATCTATATTTTCCTCTTCAAACCACTGATAAAGCTCATCATAGGTCAATACAGCATCAACAAATCCTTCACATTGCGGCTCTTCACTCTCATGCTTCTTAGCCACGCAAGGGCCTATAAATATAACCCTGGCATCCATTCCCAATCTCTTCTTTATCATCTTGCCATGGGCTATCATAGGCGATACTACCTCAGCCATATTGCCGACCACTTCAGGATAGTATGTTTGAATCAAGTAATTAATAGTCGGGCAAGCCGTAGAAATAACATTCTCTCCAGGCCTCGCTTCCACAATCTCTTTATATTTTTGTGAAACCAGTCTGGCGCCTGCTGCAGTTTCTTCAACAGCAGAAAATCCAAGCTTTTTAATCGCTCCTATCAATCTTTTCGGGTTATCGCTCAGGGCAATAAAGGATGGAGCAAGACTTGCAACAACCGTAAAACCCTGAGAAATAAATTCTTTGACTTTTCCAATGTCACTTCTAATATACTTGGCATTCTGAGGGCATATTTTTAAACAAGTGCCGCATACAATACACATATCCTCTATGATTTGAGCCTGTTGATCCTTAATCCTTATTGCTTTAACAGGGCAGTGTCTGACACATTTATAACAGTTTTTACAATCAGTCTTTGACAATTTTATTGCGTTCATATTATTCACTCTCCAGAATAAATGTCCTAAAAAAACTTTCCACATTTTGAGGATTAACGCTATTGATATATCTGTCTCCTACCTTGATCACAACACCATCAGCGCAATGTCCGAGACAGAAGGATGCCTTTAAGTCCACTTGATCATCCATAGAATATCTGGCTATAAGCTCTTGCAGGCTCTTTATCACCTTGTATGAGCCCTTAATATGACATGAACTTCCTATACAAACACTAATCTCTATCATTTCTTTCACTTCCTGTCAGTTACTATAGTTAATTATTTAACAATTATATTGTAACAATTATCTCTCCATCTTGTCTATAGTTGAACGAGACTTCATTCAGAGGGGGGATTAAACACCCACTGAATCTTAATTCAGTGATTAACAGGTTTTATATTTTTGAGCTAAAAGAAAAGCCTCATTGAAATATTTAACAAATCAACAAGGCTTTTCTTGCAAAGTTCTTAAGCTCCAGTGCTTATTAAGGAAATCCAAACTTTTTTATGCATTATTATAAAACCTGAAATCTATAGATTTCAGGTTTATTAATCAGAATTAATCTAAATGCTTTTTAACTAATTCATTTACCAATCTTCCATCCGCCCTGCCTTTGGTCTTAGGTAAAAGAGCCTTCATCACCTTTCCAATATCCTTGGCGCTTTGAGCTCCAACTTCAAATATTGTTTGTGAAACAATGCTGTCTAACTCATCTTCACTAAGCTGCTGAGGAAGGTAGGCCATCAAAATATCAATTTCTCTTTTTAAATCCTCCACCAGGTCAGGTCTATTGCCTTTTTCGAATTCCGGTATAGAATCCTTTCTTTGCTTTACAGCCTTTGCAATAACTTCAAGAATAGCTTCATCGTCCAGTTCTGTCTTTTTATCCTTTTCAATCTGAAGTATTCCTGCCCTCACCATAGTGATGGCATTTTTTCTCAAGGTGTCTTTATCTTTCATTGCAGCCTTCATATCATCCAGTAAAACTTGCTTTAGAGACATTTAAACCATCCTTTTTATATAAAACTTTATTTAAATTTTCTCTTTCTAGCTGCTTCAGATTTCTTTTTTCTTTTTACACTAGGTTTCTCATAATGTTCTCTTTTTCTAACTTCAGCCAACACTCCAGCTCTAGCACATTTTTTCTTGAAACGTCTCAATGCGCTTTCCAAAGATTCATTTTCACCAACTTTAATTTCAGACATCTAACTCACCCTCCCTCCGCTGGTAACAATCAATAGGTTAAATTTAACTGCATAAAAAGTGGGATAAATTAAACACATATTTTATTATACAGTACATGCTAATCAGGTGTCAATAAAAGGTTTGACTAATTTAACCGGGAGGCCATTGTAAAAGCCTGCCGCCTAAAAGGTGAAAATGTATGTGAGGAACTGTTTGTCCTCCATTCTCTCCGATGTTGTTTACTACTCTGAAACCTTTTTCATCAATGTTCAGATCTTTTGCAAGCTTAGAAGCGACCTTGAAAACATGACTTATCAGCAGATATCCATCTTCATTTAGATCCATAATAGATCGGACGTGAGTTTTGGGGACAATGAGCACGTGAACCGGAGCTTCCGGGTTAATATCGTTAAATGCCAGCACCTTATCATCCTCATATACCTTGCTGCATGGTATTTCACCTTTTATTATTTTACAAAAGATACAGTTTTCCATAAAAATATATCACCTCCCTAAATAGGCTTAGAGAATTATTCAACAAAACATTTAAAAATCCTTCTAGATACTAAATCTTTTCCAAAATGCCCAACATCATGTCTTTATTTATACCTTTAATTTTTGTGCTAATTATCTTACCCTTAATATCATATGCAGCCTCAGCCATTACTCTTATATAATTATCTGTCAATCCTTCATAATAATTGCTGTTTCCATCGATTTTTTGCTCGAAAAGTACATTTAAAGATTTACCTATAAAGCTATTCATAAACTTCATTTGATTTTCTTTTGCAATATTAGATATAATCTTGCTTCTCTCTTCCTTCACCTTCGGGCTGACCTGTCCTTTAAACTTTGCAGCCGGGGTTCCTTTTCGGGGTGAAAATTTAAAAATATGCATGCTGCTGAAGGAAACATCTTTAACAAATTGCACAGTTTTTTCAAACTCCTCTTCCGTCTCTCCCGGAAATCCTACGATTATATCTGTTGTTATGCCCACATCAGGATATATGCTTCTCAATTTTTTTACGACTTCCATATATTCCTGTGTGGTGTACTTCCTGTTCATCCTCTTCAATGTCTCATCACAGCCGCTTTGCAATGACAAATGAAAATGCCTGCAAAGCTTGTTCAGATGAGGAAGCCTGCTCAAAAAATCATCATCAAAGGTTTTAGGCTCAACAGAGCTCATTCTAAGCCTTTCAATGCCATCCACATCATGGACCATCTGTATTATATCTATCAGTCCGATATCTCCCAGATCTCTTCCATAAGACCCCACATGAATGCCTGTTAATACTACTTCTTTATATCCGCTGTCAGCCAGAATCTTAACCTCTTCTATTATGCTATCCGGTTTCCTGCTCCTGATATGACCTCTGGCATAGGGTATTATGCAGTATGTGCAGTATTGCTCACAGCCTTCCTGAATCTTTATGAAAGCTCTGGAGCGGCTTTTATAGTGCTTAATATTCATATCTTCAAATTCTTCTATCTCCATTATATCTCCCACAACACTGATCTTGTCTTCAACGTTTTGAGCATCTTCCACCAGCTGTACTATTTTGGAACGTTCATTTGTTCCCAGAACAAGCCTTACCCCATCTATGCCTAAAATTTCATCAGGGGCGATTTGAGAATAACATCCGACCACTGCGATAAAAGCCTTTGGATTATATTCCAAAGCCCTCCTTATTATCTGCCTGGATTTCCTATCTCCCATATTGGTTACAGTGCATGTATTTATTATATAAATATCTGAATAACCATCATATTCTACGATTTCATAGCCCGCATTTTCAAATGCTTCTATCATGGCTTCAGTTTCATATTGATTAACCTTGCAACCCAAAGTATAAAAAGCTACTTTATTCAATGTTTTTCCCCCAATATATTTACATCTCATCAAATTCATACATTATACAGCTTAAAACAGCAGAGCCTGCGGTTTCGGTTCTTAATATTCTGGGTCCAAGCGTAACAGGGACAACGCCTTTGTCTAATGCTGACTTTATCTCGAAATCTTCATATCCACCCTCCGGTCCGATGAAGATTCCAATACTTTCTGCTTTTTTACCATGGATACTCATTTTCAGATTATTATTTTTCTCCAATTCATAAGGTATGAGAGATATGTCAAGCTCCTCAGCTTCTGCCAAAGCCTCATCAAAGCTTTTAGGTATAGCAATCTTAGGTATAATGCCCCTGCCGCTTTGCTTGGCTGCTTCCTCGGCAATTCTTTGCCATCTCTCAACCTTTTTTATTTCATCCTTTTCACTTGACAGTTTAACTACGGTTCGGGCAGTTTCAACGGGGACAATCCTTCTCACGCCGATTTCCGTACACTTCTGAATGATAACGTCCATTTTAGTGCTTTTGGGAATACCCTGAAAAAGCACCGCATTTATCCCAGGCTCTCCATCAGATGCTCTGCTCTCCAGTATTCTTGTCCTAACCACATATTTATCGATGTTTTCAATTACAACCTTATAATCCATGCCTTGACCATCACATACCACTATATCATCACCAGGCTTAATCCTTAATACCCTCGATATATGGCTGACATCGTCACCGGTAATAATTATGTTTCCCTTTTTAATATTATCCTTACTAATAAAAAATCGATGCATATTAATCCCTCTTCGCAGCTATTGCGCACCATTCACCCATCTGCTCTATTTCCAAAATATCAAATCCATACTTTTTCAATTCTTTAATCACTTCATCCTGCCTGTCTAAGATTATGCCGGATGATATGAATACTCTCCCGGGCTTCAGGAACAACAATGCTTGAGGAGTAAAATCCATAATGATATCAGCTATTATATTGGCAACAATCAAATCCGCCTTCGCTGATGCTGCATCCAGGAGGTTACAATTCTTGACCTTGATTTTATCATCTTCTTTATTGACAGATACGTTCTCCGCAGCTACTTTACAAGCTACGCCATCCAAATCTACACATAAAACGCTATGAGCTCCCAATTTTGCCGCAGTTATTCCCAATATGCCTGATCCGCAGCCAACATCGTATACCTCATAGCCTTTTTTGATATAGCGTTCCAACAGCTTTATGCACATCAATGTGGTTTCATGATTTCCTGTACCAAAAGCCATGCCAGGATCGATTTCAACCACTATATCATCGTCCTGCCCGTCATAACTCTCCCAGGTAGGCTTTACCACAACCCTTTCTCCTGCCTTAAAGGGTTTAAAGTACTGCTTCCAGGCTGTCGACCAATCTTCTTCTTTAACAATCCTGGTTGCCAGTTCGCCTTTGCCTTTATCAAGGCCAAAATCAGATAAGGAATCGACTCTCGATTGAATGGTTTCAAGCAAAGCTGCCGAATATATGGTTTCCGGAAAATAACCCTTTACTTTAACATCTGTTCCCATGGCCTGAATCAATTCAGGTTCTACATAATCCCAATCCGTCTTATTATGATTCAGGGATATAAAATCATTGGGATCTTCTATAGCAACTCCTGCAGCGCCTTCATCCTCCAGGATGTAGGACACTGCTTCGCTGGACTCTGTAGTGGTAAAAACGCTTATTTCTATGTAATCCATATTTGCTCTCCTCAATAATAGAATAATTCAAAATACTTATCATATTATATATAATTATATATTCTTTTACAATATATTCAGATCAGAGTGCAATCCAAATTTATGAAAAAAGCAGCACCTAGTGCTGCTTTATTTTCCAAAGGCATCCTTAACTTTACCGAAAAAAGATTTTCCCAGATCACCAGTGTTCTCACCGCTTACGTCTGCAAATTGTCTAAGAAGGTCTCTTTGTTTTTCGTTCAGTTTTTTGGGTATTTGAACCTTGACAGTAAAATATAAATCGCCTTTAGTGTTGCGCTTCAGATTTTGCACACCTTTGCCTTTGAGCTTAAAGGTCGTTCCTGTTTGGGTCCCTTCTTCCAAGTTATAATCAGTATCCCCCTCTAATGTGGGCACATCGATCTTGCCGCCCAAAGCCGCCTGAGCAAAGGTTACAGGCACTTCACAGAACAGGTCTGAACCATCCCTTTTAAATACTTTATGAGGCCTTACCTTTAGATATATATATAAGTCCCCGTTTGGGCCGCCTTTAAGCCCCGGCTCCCCTTCGCCTCTTAAGGTAAGGATAGAGCCATTATCAACACCTGCAGGTACATCAAGGGTGATTTTCCTCGTTTTCCTCACTATTCCTCTTCCAAGGCAAGTGGTACATGGATTCTTTATTATTTTTCCTTCTCCGTGGCATTGTTCACAGGGGCGAACATTTACAATACGGCCAAAGGGCGAGTTTTGAATATGCCGCACCTCTCCTGTGCCTCCACAGGTTTTGCAGGTTTCTGCACCGGTTCCATCTTTGGCTCCGGTGCCATTGCATACCGTACAGGTCTCATTTCTAGCGATATTTATCTCCTTCTTTACTCCAAAAGCAGCAGCTTCAAAGTCTATCTCCAGCTCATATTTCAGATCACTGCCCCTTTGGGGTCCGGATTTTCTACTCCTTCCCGAAGTAGAAAATCCAAAGCCGCCATCTCCGAATATTGTGTCAAATATATCTCCAAAACCGCCAAAGCCGGAGAAGTTTCCAAAGCCTTCAAAGCCCCCGCCGCCAAAGCTGTTAGGATCAAAAGCAGAATGCCCGAATTGATCATACTTAGCGCGTTTGTCTTTATCGCTTAATACTTCATAAGCTTCATTAATCTCTTTAAACTTATTCTCTGCATCCTTGTTGCCTTGATTAACATCAGGATGATATTTCTTGGCCAATCTTCTGTATGCTTTTTTTATATCATCTTCAGAAGCACTCTTATCTACTTCCAAGACCTCATAATAATCTCTTTTTGTTGCCATGCTAACACCACCTTGCAGAGGGGTAAATACTATTTATCCTCATCAACTTTATAATCTGCATTTATAGTACCGTCATCGTTTTGTGCTCCAAAATCCTCTGGATTCGGGCTTCCTTGACCTCCGGCAGCCTGATATATCTTGGATGAAATGTCATAGAAAACCTTAGTAAGCTGTTCGGTGGCTTCCTTAATGCGGCCATTATCTGTACCCTTCAAAGCTTCCTTCAAATTATTCAATTCAGCTTCAATCTTTGATTTATCTTCCTGGCTTACTTTATCGCCCAAATCTTTAAGCGATTTTTCTGTCTGATATACCAAGCTGTCTGCCTGATTTCTTATTTCAACCTCTTCTTTTCTCTGCTTATCTTCAGCCGCATGCTTTTCAGCTTCTTTTACGGCTTTGTCTATTTCATCATTGGACAGGTTGGAGCTGGCAGTTATGGTCACCTTTTGCTCATTGCCGGTTCCCAGATCCTTTGCTGATACATGAACTATACCGTTTGCGTCTATATCAAAAGTAACTTCAATTTGAGGTACTCCTCTTGGTGCAGGAGCTATGCCTGTCAGTTGGAATCTTCCTAAAGTTTTGTTGTAGGCAGCCATCTCCCTTTCACCCTGAAGAACGTGAATTTCTACGCTTGTCTGTCCATCAGCAGCTGTCGAGAATATTTGGCTCTTTTTAGTCGGTATTGTCGTATTTCTTTCAATCAGCTTGGTGAATACTCCGCCGAGAGTTTCAATACCCAAGGATAGCGGAGTCACATCCAGCAGCAATACATCCTTAACCTCTCCTGTCAATACCGCAGCCTGAATTGCGGCACCCAGTGCAACACACTCATCCGGATTTATACCTTTATAAGGCTCCTTGCCGGTCAGTCTCTTAACTGCATCTTGAACAGCAGGTATCCTTGTAGAACCTCCGACTAATATCACTTTATTGATCTTATCAACTGACAAACCTGCGTCTGACAAAGCCTTTCTTGCCGGTTCCATAGTAGCTTCAACAAGGTCATGTGTCAGCTCATCAAACTTTGCTCTTGTCAAGTTGACATCCAAATGCTTCGGGCCGGTTGCATCTGCGGTTATAAACGGCAGATTAATATTTGTCTGAACTACGCTGGAAAGCTCAATTTTAGCTTTTTCTGCAGCTTCCTTCAATCTTTGCATTGCCATTTTATCATTTCTAAGATCTATTCCATATTCTTTTTTAAACTCATCCGCCATATAATTCATGACTCTTGCGTCGAAGTCATCCCCGCCCAGCTTGTTATTCCCGCTGGTTGCCAAAACTTCAAAAACTCCATCACCAAGTTCCAGCAGGGATACATCAAAGGTTCCGCCGCCTAAGTCAAATACCAATATTTTCTGGCTTTCTTCCTTTTCCAAGCCATAGGCCAGTGCAGCAGCAGTAGGCTCGTTGATTATTCTCAATACCTCCAAGCCTGCAATCTTGCCCGCATCCTTAGTCGCTTGCCTCTGACTGTCGCTAAAATATGCCGGAACTGTGATTACAGCTTGATTAACAGTTTCTCCTAAGTAAGCTTCGGCATCCTGCTTGAGCTTTGAAAGTATTATTGCCGATATTTCAGGTGGGGTATAATCTTTTCCATCTATATTAACCTTGTGATTGCTTCCCATTTCCCTTTTGATAGACATAACCGTCCTATCAGGATTTGTTATCGCCTGCCTTTTAGCAACCTGGCCAACAAGCCTTTCACCGTTTTTTGAGAAACCAACTATAGAAGGAGTTGTTCTATTGCCTTCTGCATTTGGTATTACTACAGGCTCACCGCCTTCCATCACAGCTACACAAGAGTTGGTAGTACCTAAATCGATACCAATGACCTTTCCCATTTATATTCATCCTCCTAAAAAAAATTTTACATTATATTTAGTTCTTAATTGCTACTTTAACCATTGACGGTCTAATAACTTTTGTTTTGAGCATATAGCCTTTTTGAAAAATTTCCTTTACTTGATTTTCATCTTCCTCATCGGCCTCCACCTGCATTACAGCATGATGCCTATTAGGATCGAATTCACAGTTTAAAGCTTTGATTTCCTCCAGGCCGTTCTTGTTTAGAGTCATCAGAAAATCCTTATAAATCATGTTTAAGCCTTCAACATATTTGCTGTCCAAATCGCCTGCTTTAAAAGAATCTATAGCTCTTTCAAAGTTATCTATTATAGGAAGAAGCTGACACATAATATCTTCTAAGGCGTTAAAGAACATTTCTTCTCTTTCCTTTGCTACTCTTTTTCTGTAATTATCAAAATCCGCCTGGAGCCTCAAATTTTTATCCTTATACTCCTCTATAACAGCTTCGCATTCCTTGATCTTATCTTCTCCAGCTTTAATCTCTTCTTTCAGTTTCTCATTTTCATTCGACAACTCTTCATTTTGCTGTTCACAATGTACTTCTTCATTTTGCATGTCAAAATTGTCATTATTCTTCAAATCATTGTCCTGCTTTTTTTTCATCTTTCAACCCACCCATCAATCATATTATTAAAAATATTTTACCTATGTTTTAATTATCTGTGTCAAAATATCATTGAGGTTTTGTGTCAAGCAATCCACTATTGAAATAACCTTGGAATATTTCATTCTGGTAGGACCCAATACTCCTATAGATCCTATTATCCTGCCGTTATAACTGTATGTTGCAGTGATCAAGCTACAGTCCTTCAGCTGGTGAACCTTATTTTCCTTGCCTATAATAACAGAAGTATCCTTAGATACATCGTTTAATATATCAAACAGCAGCTCATTTTCGTCAAGGACATTTAAAAAGTCCTTGGCTTTTTGTATATCGTTATATTCAGGCAGCTCAAGCAGATTAGCCGCTCCATCATAATATATCTCTGCTCTTTCCGAATATTTCAGAGCTTGCAATAATTCCGGCAAAACCTTCGCAAATATCTGTTCATAACCGCTTATTCCATTATCCGGATCAGTAAAATCAATTTTCACCAGATCTTCGATCGATAAGCCTAATAGCTTCTCATTTAATATCCTGGATATTTTATCAAGAACATCAACTTCAATATCAGTTTCAGTTCTGAGCACGCTGTTTTTTATTATCCCTGCGTCGGTCACAATTACAGCCAGTATATTATTGCTATCCACCTTGATAAGCTGCAAATGTTTTAAACAGGTTTTTTTGAATTGGGGCGCCATAGCAATGGAAGCATATTTAGTCATGCCTGATAATAATTTTGATGCATGCTTAATAAGCCTGTCAATCTCGCCTATAGTATCCAGGAACTCCTTCTTGATAAATTCATAATCCTGTTGATTAATGGTCTTCTGGCTCATCAATTTATCTACGTATAATCTGTATCCTTTGTCTGACGGTATTCTGCCGGCTGAAGTATGAGGCTGCTCAATATAGCCCATATCTTCCAAATCAGCCATTTCATTTCTTATAGTTGCCGGACTTATATCTGTGAGATATTTTTTGGATACTGTCCTTGAACCTACCGGCTCCGCAGTATTGATGTAATCTTCAATTATAGCCCGTAGAATAAGCTGCTTCCGGCTTCCGAGTGACATAAACCTCACCATCCTTGTTAGCACTCTTCACTACTGAGTGCTAATTCTGCTTTTAAAATATCACTGTAACATTTTTTTGTCAATAGCATTTTGAAAAATTTGTTTTCACTGCATGAATTCAACAAATACTCTGTTCGATAAATCCTGTCCCTTATGCGTCAATCTCACCCTATCATCTTGTATTGTTATAAGGCCCTCTTTAATCAACTTAGATAGGGCATTGCCATATTCCTCAATGAAATTGATCTCATATTTAGCATTAAAATCGGATATGCCTATGCCTGAGTTTAATCTCAGCCCCAATATTATTGTCTCCCACATATCTTCCCTGATGCTTATATCTTCATTGCCTTCGACAGCTGCTTTTCCTGCCTCAATATTTTTTATATACTCATCTAAGCCGCTGAAGTTCCAAAATCTCTTGCCGTCAATTTTAGAATGGCTTCCGGCGCCTACACCCGCATACTCTCCGTTTTTCCAATAAATCAAATTATGCTCGCAGCAAAATCCTTCTTTGGCAAAGTTTGAAATCTCATACTGTTTTAAACCATAATTCTTCAATACAGCTTTTGCAGCTTTATACATATCCCTATCCATATCTTCATCGGGGGCATTTAATATGCCTGATTTGATTAAAGAATGAATAGGAGTATTCTCCTCGACTATCAGGCTATAGCATGATATATGCTCAGCTCCCAGGCGGCATACATTGTCCAATGTTTCAAGCCACATATTCAAGCTTTGACCCGGAAGTGAAAACATCAGGTCAACATTTATATTATTAAAGCCTAAGCTTCTAAATAGGCTGAAGCTTCTCAAAAAATCCTCACGCTTATGGATACGCCCTATGGTATTCAGCAGTTCATCCTGCCAGGCCTGTAAGCCTATGCTTATCCTGTTTATTCCTGCAGCTTTGTAAATATCTATTTTAGCTTGATCAACAGTACCGGGATTGCATTCGATTGTTATCTCCGCTTCCTTTTCAATATTTTTTTCTATGGTTTTCATTATTTTTGCTATATTCTTAGGATTAATAATGGTGGGGGTTCCCCCACCAATAAAAATGGTTTTAAAATTGTAGTTTTGCTGATCTGAATAATATTTTAATTCTTTAATCAACGCATCAATGTACGCATCTTCATATATAGCCTTGTCATCATATGAGTTAAAATCGCAATAGATGCATTTCCTCTGGCAAAACGGTATATGAACATATAGTCCAATGCTTTTTTTCATATGATTCACCTAATCATTAAGCTTCAGAACCGACATAAAGGCTTCCTGCGGTAATTCCACGCTTCCGACCTGTCTCATTCTTTTCTTGCCTTCCTTTTGCTTTTCCAGGAGCTTTTTCTTTCTGGAAATATCTCCCCCGTAACATTTTGCCAGGACATCCTTCCTCAACGCCTTGACCGTTTCTCTTGCTATTATCTTTTGACCTATGGCAGCTTGTATAGGTATTTCAAACATCTGTCTGGGAATTACATCCTTGAGCTTTTCAGCCATAGCCCTTCCCCGGTTATAGGCTTTTTCCTTGTGGACTATAAAGGACAGAGCATCGACAGTCTCCCCATTCAGCAATATATCAAGCTTAACAAGGTCTGATTTTGCATACCCCTTCAGCAAATAGTCAAAAGAGGCGTATCCTTTTGTCCTTGACTTCAGTGCGTCAAAGAAATCATATATAATTTCATTCAGGGGCAGTTCATAGTTTATTATTGCTCTGGTTTCTTCCATATACTTCATATCCTTGAATATGCCCCTTCGGTTTTGACACAATTCCATTATTGTTCCCACATATTCGGTAGGGGCCATAATAGAGGCCTCAACTATAGGTTCTTCCATATATTCGATCTCTTGGGGAGATGGCATATTGGTAGGATTCGATACTTCCTCCATTTCTCCATTGGTTTTCGCTATATGGTAAATTACGCTGGGAGCGGTTGTGACCAAGTCCAAATTATATTCTCTTTCCAGCCTTTCTTGAATTATCTCCATATGAAGAAGGCCCAAAAAGCCGCATCTGAAACCAAATCCCAAAGCCACGGAAACTTCAGGTTCAAACAGCAAAGCCGCGTCATTGAGCTGCAGCTTTTCCAATGCATCTCTCAAATCATTATAATCTGCTCCATCAGCAGGATAAATACCGCAATAAACCATCGGAGTTACTCTTCGATATCCGGGCAAAGGTGAAAGACATGGATTTTGTGCATTTGTTATAGTATCGCCCACATGTACGTCTCTTACATTTTTAATGCTTCCTGTTACATATCCTACTTCACCTGCCAGCAATTCGCTGCAAGGCACCATTGCGGGCTTTAATGTTCCCACTTCTACAACCTCATACACGGCCCCATTGGACATCATCTTTATATTCATTCCCGGGCTTATTTTACCGTCAAAAACTCTTATATAGGCAATCACACCCTTATAGCTGTCATATAGGGAGTCAAATATCAAAGCCTTTAAAGGTTCATCCTCGTCTCCGCTTGGATGAGGTATATACTTTATTATTCCTTCCAAAACTTCTTCTATCCCTATGCCTTCCTTGGCAGATATAAGAGCAGCGTTTTCCGCATCCAGGCCTATTACATCTTCTATCTCTTTCTTAACAAATTCAGAATCTGCGCTTGGCAAATCAATCTTATTGATCACTGGGTACAGTTCCAGATTATTGTCCAAAGCCAGATATACATTCGCCAGGGTCTGAGCTTCTATCCCCTGGGTCGCATCCACGATTACTATTGCTCCCTCGCATGCTGCCAGGCTTCTCGATACCTCATAAGTAAAATCAACATGTCCCGGAGTATCTATGAGATTAAATATATATTCTTCTCCGTTCTTTGCCTTATAATTGAGCTTGACAGATGTAAGCTTAATGGTAATGCCTCTTTCTCTTTCTAAATCCATATTATCTAAAACCTGAGATTCCATATCCCTTACCGCTATTACTCCGGTTTTTTCAATCAATCTATCTGCAAGGGTCGATTTACCATGATCTATATGGGCAATAATGCAAAAATTTCTTATGTGTTTTTGCCTGTCCTTTATCATATGGACTCCTCCTTATACAACTCAACAAATATACTTTAAAATCTTTTAAATTATAGCATAAATCATTTTACCATAAAAGTATATAATATGTAATCCCATAAAACATATAGGCCCTTGAAGTCATTCGGGTTCAAGAGCCTAAATCATTCACTATTTTATTATAAGCATCTTTTGACCAGTGCAGCGCATCATCAACAGCCTTGATGATGTATTCAATATTAAACATATAAGTTTCACCGGCAATATCTATTCTGACATCTGCTTTATTTTCAAGTTGAAAAAACACTGCATGCTTTCCGTCTTTTTTTACCATAATGGCAGAAGTTTTTACATCGGTCACATATATCATAATAACAAAAAAAGCAAAGCACATGAATAGAGTCATTGCGTCTCTCATTTTCTTTCTTCTAAGCTTTTTCTTTATTAATCTTTCTTCAGTTCTACTCACAGTTTTCACTCCTGCAGTTCCATAAGTACCTCTCCCATTACATTACCCATAAGCTCAGCAGAATAATTCGCCTCTTCTGCAGTGTTGAGCATACAGCCTATCTCAATCAGCATTGAATAGTTGCTGAAATATTGATTGTATTTGCTGTTAGCTCTTTCGGTTTTTAAATACAGCCCAGGGTATAGTTTATCCATTTTTTTCTTTATATATGCTGAAAACTTCTCTAATTCCTTATAGTTTGGATTTTTTTTGCCTATAACCAGCATTATCCTTGCAGCTTTCTTGCCATTTATAGTAGCAGTATAGTCATTTTTTCTGGCTGCCCTATGCTTGTCGTCTTTAACTGTAAAGGCATCCCTATGTATATCCCATACAAATTTTATCGAATTATATTTACTGGTCTGCTTTTTAATGGTCATCAAAGAATTTGCATAAGAATATGCATAAGAATCTTTATCGTGATAAGTCTTGTCATGGATTACCTTATACTTATATTTATCCTGAAGCACCCTGGCTAGTGTACTTCCCGTAGAAACCACATTATATTTTTCAGTCAAGGTATGATAATTAGATGCCGTATTGGGCATATAGCTCTCTGTCGCATGGCTGTGATATATCAATATTTGCGGAGACTTATTCGATAACTCAACTTTTTCCGGGGATTGTATATCAGCATCATATTCCTCATTTTCACCGGCTATGGCCTTTGCATCCTCGCCTGCTTGCATTTCCTTAGCCTTATACTCATCTTCTTCGCTGAAAAAGATATCTCCCTCAGGAGCATCAGAAAAGCTTTTTATCTCCGGTAGCTTTTTTCCCATGGATTGAGCTGCAATCAAGCTTTCATCTATATCTCCAAATCCTGAATAGGTCAGCTTTAAAAAGGTAAAGGGGTCTTCTAAGAGCTTAGCAGGTATTGATGCCACAGTGTCCGAAATAAAGCTGTCGATTCCTGCCGCTTTTTCTCCCCTGTACCCCTCATAAGCTGCTTTCAAAGCTGGTATGGAGTTATTTAGAATAAAAATAAACAAACTGTCGCTATTGTTTTTATCTATATCCTTATATGCATCTTGACTGCTAAAGACCTCTGCAGGCTCTTCGATGCTTTTATTCACAGTCAAAAAGATCAAGAGGATACAGCATAAAAGCAAACCAAGCCCCCAAAAAGCTTTATTCCTAGATCTCCTTTGTAAACTCAAATGTCTACACCCCACTTTACTCTGTATGAAGCTAAATAGAGAAATGTATTATATTCTAACTTATATGCCGGCTAAATACTTTTATGATAAAAACATAGATCAATTTAAAAATCTGTGTACATCATCCATGTGTATGCCCGGATGCAATGAAATATTCAGCCCGTCTGCTATTACATCAGAAATATCTTCTATAAAGTCATCTATCTCCTTGGGCGTTACCATTAAATCTCCCATACGGGGCGATAAGACTTCATTTATTAATGTCATCTTCTCTTCCCGGTTTATATTTTTCAGCATTTCATAAAAGTTCCTCTCTTTTCTGGCTTCTTTTATAAGATTATCGATGACCAGGTCTATTGTGTCATTTGCCATGGTCGCCGCATCCACTACAGTGGGCACACCTATGGCAATAACCGGTATTCCCAAGCTTTTCTCACTCAGTTCCTTCCTGTTATTTCCCACTCCCGAGCCCGGGTTTATACCTGTATCTGCGATTTGAATTGTAGTATTGACCCTTTCCAGTTTTCTTGAAGCCAAGGCATCAATTGCAATTACAAGATCAGGCTTAACCCTATTGACTACGCCGAGTATTATTTCGCTTGTTTCTATACCGGTAATGCCCAATACACCGGGAGATAATGCACAAACCGATCTCACGCCTTCATCTATTTGTTCCGGTAAAAATTCCGTCATGTGCCTGGTGACCATTATCTTTTCTATGACTTTAGGTCCTAAGGCATCGGGAGTAATATTCCAATTGCCTAAGCCTACCACTAAAATCACTGAGTTGTCATTGAGCTTAACAAGGCTTATCAGCTCTTTAGCCAATGCTCTGCTTACATCCTCCATCAAATCGATATCCTTTTCCTTCAGCCTGGGAACTTCCAGCGTTATGTAATTTCCGACAGGCTTTCCCATTATCTCTGAGCCGGCTTCCTCCTCAATTTTAACCCTTGTTATTTTTATATCTTCGTTACCGTCATTATCTACAGTAACTCCCGGGATGTCCTTTTTACCCTTATCCTCTTGTATTTCCTTAGCCTCTAAAGCTAAGTCCGTTCTTATATTAATCATTTATTTCCCTCCATATAAATCGTTTGTTTTTATATAATTAATTTGTTGTGCTGATATATTCCTCTGCCGGGTTTAAAAATCAACGCTAATCTCCGCTAATCCGGAACAACAAATTAATTATCAGTATTATATGCATAATATAATGACACAATACTTTTTAGTATGCCCTTGCATTTTGCCATGCCGTGTGATAAAATACCATTTGTTAATTGATTTTTGAAGGAGGTGAATGTATTGGCTAATATTAAATCCGCAATTAAAAGAATAAAAGTTGCAGAGTTCAAAACTCGCAGGAATAAGATGATTATTTCCTCCTTGAAAACTTCAATAAAAAAATTCGAAGATTCTGTAAAGGCCGGAAATCTTGAGGAAGCTCAGAACCTTTATAGAAAGGCTGTCAGCATGATCGACAAGGCTGCCGCTAAAGGTTCACTTCACAAAAATACTGCTGCAAGAAAAAAGTCCAGACTTTCAAACAAGTTGAAAGCTGCAATGTAATATATAAACCCTGGCATTTTGCCAGGGTTTTTACATACTTATTCGTCAAACAAGGAAGCAAATAGCATTTCAAATGAAAGACGCTCACCTGATTTTCCCGTCTTTATATCTTTTTCACATGTCAAACACCTTTCCAAAGCTTTCTCCAAGCCCGTGTAGTTCATTTTATCAGTGTGCTTCACATACAGCTTAACGGTGTACTCATGTATTTTGGTCTTTTCGGATATACTTTTTGCATCCAATCCGCGACTTCTTAGCTCCTTTATCCTGATCAGATTTTTTATACCTTTTGATATCATAGCAAGAATACTGAAGGATGATTCTCCGCACAGAAGCATATCATTATATATTTTCAAGCTTTTTGAGATATTCTTCTCCCAGCAAGCATCGATCAGCTTAAAAATATCATTCTCCAAGCTCTTGGGAAATAGTTTTTCTAAATGCTCTTTGGTGACAGCTTTATCTTGACCGATATAAGCCAGAGCCTTGTTTATTTCATTTTGAACATGATATAGGTTCATATCGCTGTTCTTGTCCAAATAGCCTGTATTAGCAGCAAAATACTCCAAGTCCATAGGCTTAATTTCTTTTCCAGCTCTTGTAAAATGCCCCTTAATCCATTGTACTAAATCGCTTTTGCTGATTTTGCCGAATTCATAGATTTTCCCAATTTTATTTATATCCTTATATAGCTTTTTCCTTCTGTCTGCCTCAGCATAGTTTACAAATACAAGACATGCTGTATCCGGCAATTCGGATATAAAACCAAAGCCGCCTGCTTTATCTGATTCCTTTGATCCTTCAGCTCCTTCTTCAGAAGTTTTTTTTGATTTCGAAACAAGCCCTGCAAAGTCCTTTACTATTATAAGTCTTTTATCACCGCCGAAGGGCATAGTGCTGCATGCATTTATAAGCGCCGATAAGTCAAAGTTATCCTCTTCAAAAATAGTAAGGTTTATTTCCGGAAAATCTTTTATTAAATAAGCTGTCATCTCTTCAACTGCTTTATCTAAAAGATATGTCTCACTGCCGTGCAGCAAGTAAATATTGCCTACATCTCCCGATTTAAGACTGTTGATAAAAAATCTGTACATTTTATCCCTCCTGCCTTATATGTATATTATCGTCTTGATTCCACTAAATTCATTTAGCAGTTTGTGAATCTCTGTTGTGCTGTCTGATAACGATTGCGAAAGCTCCGGGACTAAGACTTTGTAAGCTTGCATAGGGTTGCGTCAAAACTCGCTTTGGCTCAAACAGTTGACGCAACTATTCCTATACTTCGCTAACAAACTCTAAGCCCCTTCACATTGAACGAGACTTCATTCAGTGGGGTTCCAACTCCACTGAATGTTAGTCGAGTCCATACTGGACTTAGCCGCCCTTAGGCACACGCCGCCTATAGCGGTGTGGGTCTTAGGGCGAATTAGTTCAGTGCTGCACTCTTTTATCAGTTAGCACAACAAATGCGCCAATGAGCTATTGCAGTAAAATCTTATCTTACACTATCTATTTTTAGCTTTAATCCATCGGATATTATTTTGATCGCCCCGTTATTATCCGTTCTGTATATCTTTGATCCGACTTCCTCAATATTCTCCATGGCTTCGTGGGAAGGATGGCCGTAAGTGTTTTGTCCCACCGATATCAGAGAAATCTTGGGAGAGACTTTTTCAATAAACTCTTTTGAAGAAGAAGTGGAGCTGCCATGATGGGGTACCTTTAGCACTACAGAATTTATGCTCTTATCCGCCAATGCCATCTCAGCTTCCTCTTGAATATCACCTGTAAACAGCATGGTAAAATTCCTATAGTTCAATCTGAAAACGATTGAGTTGTTGTTTTCATCCGATGAAGTTCCCACCATAATATTTCGTTGTGGCGATAAAATATTTATGAATACATCAGCCTCCAATATCAGTTTATCATTTTCATTGACATAAAACAGCTTTGAACCTTTTCTTTTCGAAATATCTATAAAGCTGCGAAGGCTTTCATTGTCAAAGCTCACTTTGGGCAGCACCACATTCCTCACTTTAAACTCAGAAGCAACTTTGATGAGCCCTTCCAAATGATCTTCATGGCAATGGGATAATATAACCGTATCCAGCCCCCATACTCCGAGCTTCCGCAAGGCAGGCACCGTTATCTTGGAGCCTATGTCGTAGTAGTAGCTTCCCTTGGCCGCGGAACCTCCCCCATCCACCAGAATGTTTTTACCCTTAGGAGTAGTTATCAATATTGCATCTCCCTGTCCCACATCTAATAATACTACTCTCATATCTTTATTTGTAATATATTTTATGCAAAGAAGAGTGATGAGAAAAATTGCGGCCACATAAATATGAAATTTCCACTTCCATAAATGATAGCCTATCCCATTGTCCCTATTGATGATAAACATAATCGATAAGTAGTATATGCCATAAACATATATAGGCAAAGCAGAAACAGAAAATCCGGCAAAAATCATATCTGCACTCATATTTACTATTTTCAATAAAAATGATATCAAATAATAATCCGAAGCTAATACATAGATAGAAAGTGTCGGAAAAAACATGCCTATTGCTACACCTGCAAAACCTATTGCCAATATTGCAAAGGTCAATGGTACAGCTATTATATTTATAAAAACATTAACCGCGGAAAAGTATTGGAAATTATGGATCAATATAGGGCTTATCCCGATCTGGACAGCCACAGACAAAGAAACGGATTTGATGATTGGTGCCGGTATGTGGATATTTTTTATTTTTTTATATATAGGATTATATAAAAAAACTATTGAGTAAATACAGCCGTATGAAATTATAAAACCTAAATTATGAATAAGCATTGGGTTCAAAATAAGCATTATAATTGCGGCAAATGACACAGAGGACAACAAATCATATTCCTTATTCATATTTTTGCCCGCAATAATAACCAGCATCATTATTAAAGCCCTGACTGCCGGCGGCGGCGCACCTATAAGCATGACATAATATATGATCAGGAATCCGCTTAAAAACCCTTTGACTTTTTTGTCTAATCTTAATATATCAAACAATTTATTAAGCATAAGGGCAATAAAGGATACATGCAGCCCCGAAACGGAGAGCAAGTGAGACAGACCTGTTTTTTGAAAATTGATCATGTCCCTTTCATCGATCCATTGCTTATCACCCAGGATTACTGCATTAAGAAAAGCTGCTTCTTCCCTGGGCATAGATGAATTTATTATGTGTGCGATCCTATTTCTAAGGCCATATAAAAAAATCACTTTATAATTGTTTTCTGATCTATTTATAAGCTTGTTATCTTTTGATAAAAATTGATTGTATATCCCCATGCTCCTGTTGTATAAACCATAGTCCTGATCTCCAAAGTTTCTCCTGCTTATAAAACCAACTGCTTGTCCTCTTGCGCTTACCACATCTCCTGCTTTATAAATGGCCTTGCCATAACTCTTAAACAGTATTCTTTCTTTATAGTTATATATTTTTTTATCATCTGATACGGCTCTTGTTTCTGCGTTATAAACAATTCCGCCGCTTTTTTCAATTCCGTTATCTAAAATAAGAGCTTCTATCTCTATGGTTTTATCTCTAAACCTGACCAGCTTGCTTTCTAAAGAAGCAAACCAGACATATTCTCCCATGCCGATAAATAAAATCAAAACACAGAAAACAGCCAGCTTTGCTTCGCTTTTTCTATATATAAACAGTAAAATCAAAGCAAAAAAAAGGCTGATTAAAACAACTAGCATTGCAGGATTTATTATATAAGATAGTGATATGCCCAGAAATAAAGAGAAGGCAATATAAAACAATACATTATCCATAGATTTATTACTCCTCATTTAATCTATTGCGTTGCTACAGTATTATACAGATCTACGCAACGAATCGATTTGGGTAATAGTATCAATATGGAAATTATAGCATAAAAAAAATAAAACTGCCAAAGGCAGTTTTACATG
>NZ_JAJEKE010000016.1 GCF_024363565.1 Lutispora saccharofermentans
CTCCCGAAATGTATTATGACAGTTCACCAGATGCTACCCATATGGAATTGTGGATGCCCGTGTCGGAGACATCCTCCTAACGATTTGTCTGTGACTGAGAATACTCAAAACAGTGATATTTCCCGCTTATATTTCGGTAATTTGAATGGTTTTGAAATATATACTCATGTGTTAGAAGATATAAAGGCAAAAGAAGTGGAATGCTTAAATAGCATATTCAATTAAATATCGTCAAAGTAAAGACATTCTCCACGCTGGTTTTGAAGACCAGAGGAATGGCATATTCAATTAAATATCGTTAAACAAAAACCCTATCTTGAATCGATAGGGTTAATTTTATGTATTAATATTTCACAAGGGTTAAAAATTGGCTAAATTATTTTTCGCCATAAAAAATAATTTATACAAACACAGCATTTTCAAGGGTTATGGTGCGCCCAGAGGGACTCGAACCCCCGGCCAACTGATTCGAAGTCAGCGACTCTATCCAACTGAGCTATGGGCGCATTTTTATGCTTCACTAGAAGCCTTTTTACAAAAACAAAAATAAATGGAGCGGGTGACGAGATTCGAACTCGCGACTTTCACCTTGGCAAGGTGACACTCTACCACTGAGTTACACCCGCATACTCCATTAAAAGCTAAGTATTTGGTGCGGGATAAGGGACTTGCTCCGCTCGCTTTGGCTCGCTATCACGCCGGGTCGGAAAAATGCTTCCAAGGGCCGCATTTTCTTGTTCCTCCCGTTCAAGTCCTATCTACTTATCCGCTTATACAAAAAATTTCTTTTACTCATTCTTTGTTTTTAGTTGGTGCGGGATAAGGGACTTGAACCCCCACGTCGTTGACACTAGATCCTAAGTCTAGCGCGTCTGCCAATTCCGCCAATCCCGCATGTTCAGTTTTCTGTGATCATTTCCTGGTCGCTATATTTATACAGCCAACAGTCATAAATTTGGCTGGGGTGGCTGGATTCGAACCAACGGAATGCCAGAGTCAAAGTCTGGTGCCTTACCCCTTGGCTACACCCCAGGATGTCATTTTGGGGTGGATAGTCGGAGTTGAACCGACGGCCTCCAGAGCCACAATCTGGCGCTCTAACCAACTGAGCTATACCCACCATAATATAAATGGTGCGCCTGAAGGGAGTCGAACCCCTGGCACACGGATTAGAAGTCCGTTGCTCTATCCAACTGAGCTACAGGCGCAATTTGGAGCGGGTGAAGGGAATCGGACCCTCGCGATCAGCTTGGAAGGCTGACGTTCTACCATTGAACTACACCCGCATGTTATTTAATTGTTACCGACATTTATAGATTATAGCATCTGATTTAGGCTCTGTCAACAACAATTTTTAACTGTTTCCAAAGGGTTGGTTATAGCGGAAACTTATCTAAGTATAAAAGAAATTCCTTCCACAGTCAATATTTAAATTCACCCTATCATGTGATTTTCTTTACTCTATCTTTTAGTTTCTGCGTTGTTGTTCAATTTATGCGATATTTATGCCTTCTTTTGAATCAAAATGTTCTTTAATCCTTCCAATGCATTTGCTCTATGGCTTATTTTGTTCTTTTCCGTTGAAGTCAATTCAGCCATAGTTTTGTCCAATCCTGAGATTATGAAAAGCGGATCGTATCCGAATCCATTTTCTCCTTTTCCCTCGAAGCCTATACTTCCATTTATATAGCCTTCTGTCACTATTTCCTCTTCATCTGACAAAACAAGAGCTATAGAGCTCACAAATCGGGCTTGTCTCTCATTTTGGGGGATGCTTCTCATATTCTCCAGAAGCTTCTTGTTATTGGCCGCGTCTTTTTTGCCGCCTTCCACACCTGCGTATCTCGCAGAGTAAACTCCCGGTTCACCCTTTAGGGCAAATACCTCAAGGCCGGAGTCATCTGCAATGCTCGGTCTGCCCGTTAGCTTCCATATGGCTCTGGCCTTTATCAAAGCATTTTCCTTAAAGGTGCTCCCATTTTCCTCTATGTCTATATTTATACCTACCTGATCCAAGGAAAGCACCTCATAGCCCACATCCTTCAATATAGCCCTTATTTCTTCCAGTTTGTGCTGATTATTTGTTGCTGCTATTACTTCCATTACCTTCATCTCCTATTATGCCAGACAGTTCTCCAAGGCTTTCCTTCTGTATCCTTATCAATTCTTTTATGCCTTGTTCCCCCAGTCTTAGCATTTGATCCATTTCTTCTTTTGTAAAGGGCTTTTCCTCACCTGTGCCCTGTATCTCAACCAGATGACCTTTCTCCGTCATTATTATGTTCATATCCACCTGACATGTAGAATCTTCCGCATAGTTTAGATCCAGCAGGATATTGCTTTCCTTTATTCCTACACTGACTGCGGCTACAAAGCTATCCAAGGGTATCCTTGATATTTTCCCCTGAGCTTTAAGCTTATTCAAAGCATCTACCAACGCCACAAAAGCCCCTGTTATAGAAGCCGTCCTGGTGCCTCCGTCTGCTTGTATAACATCGCAGTCTATAAAAATGGTAATCTCCCCTAATGCCTCCAGATTTACTACAGATCTCAAAGCTCTGCCTATAAGTCTTTGTATTTCCATAGTCCTTCCGTCTATCTTGCCCCTGGTTGAATCTCTTGGCTTTCTGACTTCGGTAGAACGGGGAAGCATGCCGTATTCTCCGGTCACCCAACCTCTGCCCTGGCCCTTCATGAAAGGCGGCACCTTTTCTTCCACACTGGCGGTGCATATCACCTTTGTATCTCCCATCTCAATAAGTACAGAGCCTTCAGCATGCTTCAGGTAATTTCGTGTGATCTTAACAGGTCTGAGCTGATTCAGTGCTCTACCATCTATTCTCCCCATTTCCTTCATCCTTTCAAACATCTTTTGATTATTGCTTCAAATAAAACCCACTTGAGTTAACCCAAGTGGATATCGATTGCTATTCATAAAAGTTCACAAACACAGGTACGTCCAGATATTCATTTGAACCGATGCTTTCTGTATTTTCTACGGTTTGACCGTTCACAAACAGCCTGACTTTTTTTATAGCCGGGAATTCCCTTAGTGTGAGTGTTACAGCTTTTACTATTGCTCTTTCTTCTGCTAAGGCCGATACATTGAGTATTTCCTCAGAAAAGTTTACATAAGCAACCTCATCATTTACTTCTACTCCAAGAAGCTTAGTCCCTTCGGGGAAGGGATTCTTGAGTCCGGTTTTTGGGTCCGGCCCTTCGAGGAGCACATTCAATGCGGCTTCAGCGCTATTCGTATATCCTGAAACCAGCTTTGTCAAAGGTGCAAAATATGAATAACGCCCGGTGCCCTTCTTTTGATAGTATACCATAACCTTGGATAATTTATCACCTAATTTTTCTGGCTTTATCAAATTGATTTCCGAACGCTTTAGGTCTTCTCCGATTTTTGTCCCGAAGGGCATTTCATCGATTTGCTTCCCGTCAATCCTTATCTGCACCGATTTAATATTGGAGAACTCAGTCAAGGTATATACCAGAGCCTTTACCCCTATTTCTTCTCCTTCCGCACTGCCGAAGCCTAAAAATTCCTTGGACATATCCAATATGGCCAAGCCATCGTCTTTTATTACTGCACCATTGATTTTGGTGCCCTGGGGCAGCGTCGGAGACAGGCCTATAGGCTTTATATCCTCAGCCAGCTCCTGGCTGTATATGATGCCCTTTATTGCAGCCTTCGCCAATCCCATATCGCCCTTTGGTATGTATCTCATGACAGGTACTAAAAGATTTTCAGCATCTTTATAATATAAAACGGTGGCTCTTGTATTTTCCGGCTGTTCCGACGATACCTCGCTCAAATCGTCTGTTTCTTTAATCTCGTCTTCTGGCGGCTTTATATCTATTGCTGTTTTCTTGTTGAAAAATTCCCTCAGAGAGGCCAATGGATTGCTGCAGCCTGTCAAAGCGATGCATAATAAAACAACCAATATAATATAAAGTTTTCTTCTCAATCTTTTCACCCCCTAAAAGTTCTATATTATATATATTAGGGGGCTACATGGTATATTCATTTATTTGAGCCTAATCAAAATATAGTATTTCGCCTTTTATAGAAGTATCGACATAAAGAATGCCCAGTGAAAACTTTGGCTGAAATCTCCTGTCTGTAGGGGATCCCGGGTTGAAGAGCAATACGCGCTCCATAATTTCATTATAAGGCACATGGCTATGCCCAAATACTATGCAGTCCACATCATCCTTTAAAAATTCCGCATAAGCATTCAAACAGGTTTTGTTATGGCCATAGCCGTGAGTAAGTCCTATTTTTTTATTTCCCACTTCTACTATTCTCCTATCGCCATATTTCTCGTATATACCGAAGCTGTCGTTATTTCCTGCTACTGCATATACGGGAGCTATGGTTTCCAAGTCTGTGACAACATCCTCGGACAGCAAATCGCCTGCATGCAAGATGAGGTCCACGCCGCGAAAGGCTTCAAACACGAAAGCAGGCAGTGCTTTTGCCCTTCTTGGTATATGGGTATCAGAAATCACACCTATTTTTATCATAAGACCCCCTGTATTTTTATTACTAATTTTTATCCTATGACTGACTCCAATAGCATATTGGCTGTATCAATATCCGGCTAATTCCTCATTATTCATCAGGCTTCTTTTATACCGGATATGAAGTACAGCTCTTCATTGTCAATGACAAGCTCCGCTTTAAAATACCGGGACATTATGCCGGCAGTTATTTCCCCTGAAGGCAGAATATCATTTTTTATTTGAGCATTTCTTTGATGGATTTCATTTATTTTTTCCTTGCATTTCGAATGGGCTATGATTATTTTTCCCCCTGCATTCATCAAGCCGTACAAGTGCTTGAACAGGGAGTCCTTATCAAAAAAATGAGGATAAACGGAAAAAAGAAATATATAGTCAAAGCCGTCTCCCTTATAATCCATTATATCCGAAACAATAAACTCTACCCTGTCATCATCATATTTATTTTTGGCCTCTTCTATCATTTTATCCGAAATATCCAGCGCAGTTATCTTTGATGGGGCAAGCTCCAGGAGACAGCCTATCAATGCGCCTGTCCCCGTGCCTACATCAAGAATTTTTGCTCCTTTTTTCACAGCCGACAGTTCCATGATCCTTCTCAATTTACTGCCGTCATGAGTGCATATTTTGTCCCATTTCAAAGCCATGCCGTCAAAAAATTCCTTTACATTCATTTATATCATCTTTCCTTTACTTATTTCCGCCTAAAGCTTTTTCAAGATTCTTCAGATTATCATACATGATGGATACATAATCCATGCCCGACTTTTCTTCTTCCTCCGTCAAGCCGTGGGCCGCATTTAAAGTCAGCACCTCGCCTTTGATCTCTCTGGCTATGGTCTCAGAATATTTGGGGCTGACAAACTTCTCAACAAAAACATATTTGATATCTTTATCCCTGCAGAGCTTAACTATTTCGGCCAGCTTTGCCGGACTCGGCTCCTGCTGAGGTGAAATTCCCCTTATGGGGACTTGACTCAAGCCATATTCTTTGGCAAAGTATCCGAAGGCCTCGTGGGAAGTCACAATAGTATTTTCCTTAAAGCCTTTGGCGGCTTCTCTGATATCGCTATCCAGCTTATCAAGCTTTTTTGAAAGCTTATCATAGTTTTCTTTATAAAAGGCTTCGTTTTTGCCGTCTTTCTCTATCAGGGCATCCAATACATTGGCCGCTTCCTTCTTCAGATTTACGGGGCTTACCCATACATGAGGATCATTATCATTTTCATCATGTCCATGGGCTTCACCATCCTCTTCATCTTCCCCTCTTATCAGTTCTATGCCTTTGCTTGCTTCAACAACCTTTGTCTTTTTCAAATCCAGATTTTTGATCACTCGGTCAGCCCAACGCTCCATGCCCGCTCCGTTATATATAAAGATATCGCTTTCCTGGAGCTGGGCCATGATCTTCAGGGTTGGTTCCCAGTCGTGAGGTTCCACTCCGGCAGGTATCATGTTCATGATCTCCGCCTTGTCCTGAGCTATTTCTTTGGCTATGAAATGCATAGGATAAAAGCTTGTAAATATCTTTAACTTCTCTGTGCCGCTGTTTTCTGCGGCGTTGGAAGCATCTCTGCAAGCTGCTGCTGAGAACGTCAATGCTAAAATCAAGGATACGAATAAAATGGTTTTTCTCATACTATACCTCCTATTTGCAAATTATTTGCATTTACATTGTATAGTATTTCCTCTTTCCTGTAAATATATAGCGTGAGATTACTTATTATTATTTAAAAAACCGTATGCCAATGCAGCTTGCAGTGCGGCACCTACAGGCAAACAATCCTCATCGATATCAAACAGGCTGTTGTGAGCAGGATGGATTATTCCCTTATCTTTGTTTCCGCAGCCGAGAAAGTAGAAAACAGAAGGCCTTGACATAGAGAAGTAAGCGAAGCTTTCTACGCCGAGGCTTGGGTTGACAATGTCGGCAATATTGCTGCCTCCTATCAGCCCTGAAGCCGTTTCGCGGACGAATTCAAGCATGGAGTCGTCATTATAAAGGCATGGATAGCCATCTATCATGCTGATCTCAGCAATTCCCCTCATAGAGGATGAAACCCCTTCCACAACCTCTTTGAACCTGACCTTCAGCCGTTCTCTGTGCTCCTTGCTCAAGGTTCTCATAGTCCCTTTGATCTCCACTTCATCGGGTATGATATTCTCTGCAGTGCCTCCATGTATAGACCCGACTGTCAGCGCCGCCGGTTCAGTAGGAGAAGTTTCACGGCTTATCAATGTCTGCAGCGCATTTATAACATTGCAACTTATGGTGACCGGGTCTATTCCCATATCCGGATGGGCTCCATGGGCGCCCTTCCCCTTTATTTTTACCGCAAAGGGATTGGAGGCAGCATGAACTACACCCGGTTTCAAACCTATAGTGCCGCTTTTCAGGCTTTCATCCACATGGAGCCCTATCACCGCATCAACATGAGGATTCTCCAGCACCCCTTCTTCTATCATGTATCTGGCCCCTCCAACAGTCTCCTCTGCAGGCTCAAACATCAGCACCACATTGCCTTTGAGCTCCTTCTCCATGATCTTTAAGATCATAGCGGCCCCCAAAAGCACCGTCACATGGGCATCATGCCCGCAGGCATGCATTCTGCCTCCTATTTGTGAGCTGTATGGGCATTCTTTCTTGTCCTGGATAGGCAAGGCGTCCATATCTGCCCTCAATGCTACAATTTTATCTCCCTTTCCCCTTATGACGGCTTTTACTCCTGTCTTAGCAATGCTTTGATATTCTACCCCTATGCTGTCAAGGAATTTTTTGATCTTTTCAGAGGTTTTATATTCCTCAAAGCCCAGCTCCGGTTCTCTATGAAGGTCCCTCCTCATATTCACCAATAACTCTTTGTGTCCGAGCGCCTCTTTATAAAAATCCATCATATATGTTCCTCATTTCATTTTTTTAATAAATTAACTCGTTGTGCTGGCTGATAAAAGAGTATTTCGCGAAGATGCTTAGAGTTTGTTAGTTTTGATGCAGCCCTATGCAAGCTTACAAAGTCTTAGTCTCGAAGCTTTATACTTGTTATCAGTTAGCACAACAGATTAAAATAATTATACCAATTGGCAGGTCTGCCTTCAATATTAGGCAGCCTGTATATTTAATATTGGTCTAACAAATAGTATAATGTTGTATAGGTTATGGAAAACACGGGGAGGCAGGGAGCACGGATTTTCACGGAATCTTACACGGATTAACACTGAGTAAATACCCCGAAGCCCTGCTATAATACTCGAAACCCGTAACAAGGCCACATGGAAGTGACCCCAGGCTACGCAACACGTAACCGAAAAATGCTTCGCATTTTTTATAAAACACACATACGGAGGGATATATTTGAAATCAAAGGTTTATTTTTTTAATATGAGAGCCGGAAAGCCTTCTGAAAGCATATCAAAAAAGGTGGCTAAGCTTTTTGATAAAGCAGGATTCAGTGAAATAGTTGCTCCCGAAAAGCTGACAGCCATCAAAATCCATTTTGGAGAAAGAGGAAACAACGCTTTCATCAATCCCATATATGCCAGGCAAGTAGTTGACAAAATAAAGCAAAGCGGAGGCAAGCCTTTTCTCACAGATTCCAATACCTTGTACAAGGGCAGCAGGGCCAACGGGATTGATCATCTTGTTACTGCGGTAGAAAACGGTTTTGCTTATGCTGTAGTAAATGCGCCTCTGGTCATATCAGACGGAATTTACAGCAAGGATTCCGTAGATGTACAGATCAGCAAAAAGCATTTTGATACTGTAAAGATTTCATCTGCCGTTTATTATGCCGACTCAATGATGGTGCTGTCCCATTTCAAGGGCCATGAGACGGCAGGCTTCGGAGGCGCGATAAAGAACATGGCCATGGGCTGTGCACCGGCAGCAGGCAAGCAGCAGCAGCATTCAACAGCCAAACCCAAAGTAGGCAAGGACTGCAAAGCATGCAGGATGTGCATTAAGAACTGCCCTGCCGATGCTATAGTGATGGCTGACGGAGCAGCATACATACAGGATGAGAAATGCATAGGCTGCGGAGAATGTGTATCCATGTGCATCTATAATGTGATAAGGCCTCAGTGGGGGACTGCCATGGACGCATTTATTGAGCGAATGACCGAATATGCCTATGGCGCATGGGCAGCAAAAAAGAATAAAATAGCTTTCATGAATTTTATTATGAATGTAACGCCTCTATGCGACTGCGTACCCTGGAGCGATGCTCCCATAGTGCCGGATATAGGCATTTTAGCTTCCTTTGATCCAGTGGCAATCGACCAGGCCAGCTATGATCTGGTCAACAAACAGCGCGGCAATGCTCATAGCGAAATCGGCGACTGCGGCTGCGGCATGGAAAGCGGCGAAGATAAGTTTAAGGCCATGCATCCTGATACAAAGGGAGAGATGCAGCTTTCCTACGGTGAAGAATTGGGCATGGGCACAAGGGAATATGAGCTGATTGAGCTTTAAGGGCTATTCACTCAAAAACATTATTACAGCTAATATTAAAGGCGCAGCAGTAGCTATAAAGGCACCTGCTGCTGCTTTTTTTTCACCCTTTTTCAAGCAGATATAAGCATAGCTGCCCACATATATTGAAGGCAGCAGGAATAATAGCAAGGAATACTTCTTAATCATTCTCCGCCTCCTTTTTGCAGAACCGGTGAGCTCTTTATCATTGTTCCTGTCCTTCTTATCTTTGCATCCACCGTTACAACTGCCTTAATATCTTTAAATTTCTCAAGCCAATTGTATTTTTCCCATTCTTGTATGGTCGAAAAGCGTTTCACCACATAATTGCCGAAGTTAAGAAAATCTACATTTAATTCTTTAGCCTTCTCTATGAGGGCATCTGCTTCCTGCTTTATAGTGGTCTCAATCAAGCCTTCGAGATATCCGATCATATCCGTTTTCTCATAGTTGATTCTGCTTTGAATGGCGAGTATAGTCCCATCCAATCTTATATTTACATAAATAACAGGTTTGCCTTCATCAAACGCTACCTTGACCTTGGGCTCGTTGTGCTGGCTCAGATCAACGGCCACATCCAGGTCAGGCCTTAGAGGGTCATGATGGGAAAAAACTCCTCTTTCAAATTCTCCCCGCAGCATCAGCATAACCCTTGTCTCATAACCATCCAGCTTGTGGACCATCTTGTCTCCATCAAATAAAGCTGTCCCAAAAAGCTCGATATGGTTCCCTCCCTTTCGCGGCAGCTCACCCGCATACCTTTCTCCTATGAAAACCTGTTCAGCGTCTCCCCCTCCGTCATTTTTGGGCAAATGGCTGAAATCATTGACTCCAGCCATGATTGCAATAGGCTGTCTATAGGTGGACTTTAAAGAGCTGTAAAAATCGTTGAGCTTAATTTGGGGAGAGAACCCGGTTTGCTTAGAGATTTCCATGAAGCCTTCCTGCATCTTAGGCATGGACAAACCCACGGCGGGCTTGAGATTATCGATAAAGCTTTCCGCAGTGCCCTCCGATACTATTACATTCACATTTCTTCGTATTTCTCTGAAGCGTATTATTGGACCCATAACATCTCCGAACTCACCCCGTTCCGCAACCTCCCTGGATATTATAAGATATTTGGTATGTCTGAAGTTCAGCATTCTTGCCAATGATGTATCCAGCACATTTGTAGCCTTAAAAAAAGCCGGTGCATCTATCGTTAAAGTAACATAGTCTGTTTTCCCCTGTTCACTCAATCCCTGCGGCTTGCTGCTGGATCTCATATCGCTGATTTGAAAGCTGAAGCGCCATTTATCCGCTACACCTTTATCTATACCTATGGTAGTGACATAAGCATAATCATCAACCTCATGGGCATCAAAACAGGAGGATGAGAAAATCGCTATGAAAAATAAAATAGATATAAGACTAATTTTTTTTAGCATACGCTTGCTTACTCCTTTTAAAAAAGAACCATATAGGCCATGCAATCAAGATAGGTGTATAAAAGCCTATCCAGCCAAGCTGTCTGAGATTAGGCACTACATAATCCAGCATTATGGACACAGTAGGCACAATAAGCGCGAGGATATAAACTATAAATGCAAAAGAAACAATAATAGGTTTTTTATCATTCATATCAAAAACATGGGTATAGCAGGACACAGCACCATAGAATACAGCAGTCAAACCTATCAATGTACTCAAGTTCCAGGTAAATATAAAGACTACTTCTATCCTCTGAAAGAACCTTCCATAGTCAATCAGAGAGGCCATTATATATAAAGGGTCCATAAGCTCACCTGCTATAAAGTAAGGAAAGGACAGTATGGTGGAAAACAATACGGTTGAAATAATTGCACCGGATATTACAATACCCCTGCGGCCTACACTTTTGAAGTCCGTGGTACTATTTAATGCTTTTGCAAAAATGCCCAAAAGTATTATCTCACCATAGTCCGAGCTTCTTATAAGCCCGTTTTTCAACGTTGTGCCTGCTCCGTAGCCTAATAAGGGATATAATCTATGTGCTTGAAAGCTCTTGGATGACAATAATATTACAATGATAAAGGTCGAAATCAGAGGATAGGAAAAAAGCTTTGCCACTCTCCCTAAGCTCTCGAGGCCCAGAAAACTGACAAGGACTATGGCTATGATAAATGATCCTACTATAAAGCCAGGGGGAGTCTCATGAAGAAGATATACCTTGGTAGCGTCAGTAAATTCTCTCAGTGTGATACTTATAGATAAAAGCAAAATTAAACAAAATATAAGGTTAAGCACTGACCCCACCCTTTTGCCCAATGCTTCATCAAATATCTCCATAATGTTCTTCCCCGGATAGGCTTTGACCAATTGAAGCATCAGCCCGAAAACTATCAAGCTAACTGACATGGATATCAGCGTCATATACCAGCCTGCAGTGCCCACCTTTTGCACGACCGCTGCAATGCTGGTAAAAAACGCTTTACATGCCATTGCATTAACAATGATGCAAAGCATCTCAATATTTCCTATTTTGCCTTCCTCCATCATGATCACCTCAAATCCAGCCAGATCTTATTAATTCTTCTTTTTCTTTTTTAGAGCATTTAGTTCATCAGGTCTGTATTTCATATATTTTATAGGTTTTGCAAGAATTACATCGGGGCTGTTTCTGAGCTTTGGAGTCACAGGCGCTAAAAATGGGACTCCGAAGGACTTCATGCTGCACATCAGCGCAAAAAACATAAACATTCCTATGGAAATACCATAAAAGCCTGCCATATATGCTAAAGCAATGAAGAAAAACCTGCTTATCCTTATAGCCATAGACAGAGGGTAGTCCGGTATAGTAAAGCTGCCTATCCCTGTTGCTGCAACGATTATTATGAGAATGGGACTCACCAAGCCTGCCTGTACGGCAGCCTGCCCCAATATCAAAGCTCCTACAATACCCAGGGTCTGGCTGATAACTCCCGGTACCCTTAGTGCAGCTTCTCTGACAAGCTCAAAGGCCAATTCCATCACAATCAGCTCCACAATCGTAGGAAAAGGCACTCCCTCCCTGGCAGAGGCTATCGATGCCAAAAGCTCAGAGGATATCATCTCCTGGCTGAACAATACCAGCGCAATATAAAAGCTTGACAAAAATACAGCTATCAAGATCCCTGCCATCCTTATAATGCTGACAAAGCTTCCATAATACCAGCGAAGATTATTATCTGCGGAAGTATGATAAAGAGTAAAGAAGGTTATAGGCATTGCACAAGCAAAAGGCGAACCATCCAGTATTACAAGGACCTTTCCTTCCAAAAGGAAGGATATGGCCCTGTCAGGTCTTTCTGTGCTGATTATCTGCGGAAAGAGCATCCATCTATTATCCTCGATATACTGCTCCAGCATCCCGCTGCTCAATATAGCTTGTGACTTTACTTTATCGATTCTCTTTTTTACTTCTTTCGGAAGCTCAGGATTCACAACTCCATCCTGATATATGACTGCGCATTTTAGATTGCTTTCCGCTCCCACAATCATAGTTTCTACTATAAGATTTCTATTTTTAAATAACCTTCTCACAATAGAAAGGTTTGTGGGCAAATCCTCAACGAAGCTTTCATGAGATCCTCTCACCACTATTTCATTTTCCGGTTTTTCTATGCCTCGCTTTTCATAACCTTCCACTTGCAATAAGACACAAGAATCAAAGCCTTCTAGAAAGAGAGCGCAAAAGCCGCTTAGTATATCATTTTCAATCTTTTCAAACCGATTTTCTTTAGCAACATCATTGACATTAACAACTTTATTGATCAACATATCAATCAAATCAGCTTCCTCAGGGTCCAAACCTCTGGTCCCTGTCATAAGGTTCTTCAGGATCACTTCATTCAGGAGCTTTCTATTGACCAAGCCATCCACGAAAATAAGGAAGGCGTCTATGCTCCCGCATATTTTGAGCTTTCTCACCGTTATATCGCTGTTCATTGGTATTTTAAAATCCTTCTTAAGCCTTTCAAGATTTTTCTCAAGCATCGAATAGATGAACGAATCTTCATCATCACCATTGTGCTCACTCTTATCTGCACCTCTGTCATCTTCCCTGGTTTCCAGCAGCTCGAATTTATCTTTTTTAGGCTTATCCTTATATATAAATATATTCCAAGGCTTCTTCTGCATATAAAGCTCACCATCCCAAAGCTTACCTCAATAAATCTAGTAATAGTCTCCATAAATACGGAAAATTTATACTAATCGGATAGGAGGGAATTAATTATTTTAATTCCCGACCTTCCAGTCGAGTAGCAAAGAGGAGTTTCACCTCAATGCTCTCACGGAACCGTACGTGAGCCTCTCAGTTCATACGGCTCTTATCATTCGCTCATACAGTATCCCTAGAGAGCCCAATGTGCAAACATGTTGGGTTCTCTTTTTCTAACTTGGCATAGCCATTCTTCGGCTCTTCGACGGTGTCCGCGGAAATTCTTGTACTTGCACATAGCCCACTTTATCAGGCGTCTTTGCACGCAGTCTAGCGTGCGTTTCATTGCCGAACGATTGAACTTGCCAAAATAATTCATCCATCCTCGCAGGATGGGATTCAGTACCTCGGCTATCATGTCAATCTTGCTGCCTGTTCTCTTGTGTATCTCCAAGGTTTTCACTTTGTCCTTTAGTGTCTGTTCAGCCTTCTTGCTTACTGATGCAATAAAATTCATTTGCAGTCTGCCAAGACGGTCTTTTATCAGCACTTTCCGAAAGGTGTATCCAAGAAAATCAAATTCAGTATTGGGATATTCCTTCTGTCTATCTTTATCTTGGCAATATACAATTTTTGTTTTCATAGGATGTAATTCTAATTTGCAATCTTTTAACCTTGAATCAATGTCTGCAAAAAGTTGCTTTGCCTCTTGTTCTGTCCTGCAGTGCACCACCGCATCATCCGCATATCTTTCAAACGGAATGTGACTGTAGTTCCTTGCCATCCACAGGTCAAAAGCATAGTGCATGAACAGATTCGCTAGTATTGGACTAATAACTCCACCTTGTGGTGTGCCAGCAGTTCTAAGAATTATCTCTCCTTTTTCCGTTTGAAATGGCGCTTTCAGCCATCTCCCAATGTACAGCAGAATCCACTGTTCCTTCACATGTTTTCGCACTGCCTTCATCAGCAATTGGTGATCAATGTTATCGAACAGTCCTTTAATATCCAAATCTATGACATAGTCGTATTTCCAACATCTCTGCCTTGCCATTCCTATAGCATCTATTGCAGACTTATTGGGTCTGTACCCATAGGAGCCTTCATGGAAGAGTGGCTCCAGAATAGGCTCAACCAATAGTTTTGCGGTCATCTGTGCGATTGTGTCATCAATGGTGGGAATCCCCAATCTTCTAGTTCCACCATTCTTCTTTGGAATTTCTACTGCCTTGACTGCCTTAGGAAAGTAGCTTCCAGAACTCATTCGGTTCCACAGTTTGTACAGGTTATCTTTGAGATTTTCTTCGTATTTCTCGAAGTCCATCCCATCAACACCTGCACTGCCTTTGTTCGCTTTCACCTTTTTAAATGCATTATTTAAATTGTTCCTATCTAATATTTCCTCAAGCAATCCTTCTCTCGACTCGCTTGCATTGGTGATGTTGTTTTCAGTTATCCTTAAAGAATCGTGCACTCCTGCATACACTTCGCTTTCCGAGCTATCCCTTTGCAGTAAGCCCTCAATTTGAGGTTGGCAACACTTTATTTCTTTATCAGTAACATTCATTTACTATCATCTCCTAAAGTTCAGCCCTTCCTACATACCGTTAGCTGCATGTAGTACTATGGCATCTGCTGACTTCTCACGATAAATCTTATTTCAACCGTATTCCATACTCTGTTTCCATACGTCCGTGAGACCTCCCCAGGTAAGAGCGCAATCTTTCCTTCCATATATCTGCTACATTTACACCATATGCTTCCGAATAGTTTTGGGCTTTAATTTGTTTTGCAATCTTACCCAGCATATATATGCCTGATGTAGTTTCTGTTCGTCAGACCAGAATTTTGCCTTAAGCTTCCTTCAGATTCCACTTCACAATGGGCACCCTTGCTCTTGGCTATGTGCTTGGCACTATTAACCCGCACTCGGGACTTTCACCCGTTAGATTGCGCCCATGCTGGGCGCACAAAAAATAAGTCTCTGAATCGCAAAGATTCAGAGACTTTAATATAAAACTTATATGCTGACCTTTTTCCAGAAGCCTGGCATAGCTAGGAGCAGTATAGGATAGATTTCCAGCCTTCCTATCAGCATTGCAAAAGAAAGGGTCATTTTGCTCAGCACCGACATAGCTGAGAAGTTGCCCATAGGTCCTACAACAGCAAATCCCGGACCTATATTGCCCAATGTCGCCGCTACAGAGGACAAGGTAGTAACGATATCAAAATCATCAAGAGATACTATAAGGGAAGCCGCCACAAAAATAAAAATATAAGCAAAAAAGAAGCTTTTTATTTCCGATAGCGTCCTTTCGTCAACAGCTCTACCGCCAATCCTCACAGGGTATACTGCCCTTGGATGGATTATCTGCATGAGCTCGGTTTTCATGGCTTTAATGAGCAATAGTATCCTTATGTTCTTTATTCCTCCCCCAGTGGAGCCGGCACATCCTCCTATGAACATCAAAAAGAATAAGATCAGCTTGGAGAATATGGGCCATTTATCAAAATCTGTGGAGCTGTAGCCTGTAGTGGTTATTATTGATGCTACCTGGAAGGAAGAATGTCTCAGGGATTCCCCTACAGATGAAAAAATATTTCCATACAGGTCTATAGTTATGAGTATTATTGATAGAGAAACTACCCCTATATAGAACCTGAATTCCCCATCCTTGAACAAGGCCTTAAAGTTTCCCTTTATGACCTGATAATACAGAGAAAAGTTAGCTCCGCACATCAGCATGAATACGGTTATTATGACTTCTGCAAATACGTTGTTGTAAGCACCTACGCTGATATTTTTGCTGGAAAAGCCACCGGTGCCGACAGTGCCAAAGGTGTGAATGCAAGCATCAAACACCGGCATTCCGGCTATTATTAAAAATATTATTTGGACCACAGTTATAACAAAATATATCCCATATAATATTTTAGCGGTCTTGCCAACTCTGGGAACCAGCTTTCCCGGATTTGGTCCGGGGCTTTCGGCCTTCATTATCTGGAGCGTTCCGGCACCTACCGATGGAAGTATGGCTAATGTGAGTACCAGAACTCCCATCCCCCCTACCCAATGAGTAAAGCTTCTCCAGAACAAAATACTTTTTGGAAGGCTTTCCACCTCCGTGAGAATGCTTGCACCGGTAGTAGTGAAGCCTGAAACCGCTTCAAAAAAACTATCTACCAGCGATGGTATGGAGCCGCTCAAATAAAAAGGCAAAGAACCGAAAAACGACACCAATACCCAGCCAAAACCTACGATGGCAAAGCCATCCCTTGCATATATGCTTTTGCTTTGAGGCTTTAGATTTATCAGTGCAAGCCCGGCTGCTATGAGCATCAGAAGCGTATAGGCAAAAGATTTCATTGCCCCGTCATTATATATGCCCGAAACTGCAAGAGAGGGTGTTATAGCGATAGCTTCACATATTAATAATATCCCCAAGCTTTTTAATACCATTTTGAAGTTCACTTTGAATCCCTCCTATGAAGCCCCCGACAAGCTCATCCAGATCTTCTATTTTTCTATTTTTTATTATGATTATTACCCTGTCATCTTTACATATTACATCATCCCCGTGGGGTATGACGATTTGGTTCTTCCTCACTATAGTAGCAACAATCACGTCCTTGGGAAGCTTCAGCTTTTTAAGAGGTATATTCAACATCTTGCTGCCCTGTTTTGGTATAAATTCCAATATTTCGGCTTGTCCTTCAACTATCCTGTATAGAGTTTCTATGGAGTTGCCTCTCACATATTTTAAGATCTGATTGGTGGTTGTGATTTTGGGGCATATGACGCTGTCTATACCCAGCTTGGTCACCACGCCCATATAGTTTATCCTGCTTATTTTTGAAATAACCCACTTTGCTCCATTCTGCTTGGCAATCAAAGCCGAAATCAGGTTCTCCTCATCCATTCCCGTCAAGGATATGAATACATCCATTTCTCCGATGTTTTCAGACAGGAGTACCTCCTCATCAGTTCCGTCGCCGTTTATAACAAGTGTGTTGGGAAGCAAATCCGCAAATTCGTCGCATTTCTCCCTGTTTATCTCAATGATCTTAACCTTAATGCCCATTTCATAAAGCATTTTTGTCAAGTAATATGCTATCCTGCCGGCACCAACTATCATAACATTCCTTATCTTAGTATGGCTTTGGCTCCAGCCTTTGAAAAAGTTCATAATACCTGAAGGATTACCCAGAATATATATATTGTCATCCACCTGTATCTCAAAATCTCCATTTGGCACAATGACCTCGCCATTTCTGACGACTGCCCCTATCAAAATAGGATGCAAATTTTTGTTTGACAAATCCTTTAGCTTTACGCCTGCAATAGGCATATCCTCTGTGATCTTCACTTCGATCATCTTCACTCTGCCTTTTGCAAAGCTTTCCACATTTGCCGCCGAAGGGAAGGTGAGGCTTCTGGCTATCTCTTCTGCAGCAGCATGCTCGGGATTTATCACCATGTCTATCCCTACTTCTTCCTTGAGCATGGTCAATTCACGGGCATATTCAGGATCTCTTATCCTCGCTATAGTGCTGACTGCACCCAGCTTTTTGCCGGTCAGGCAGCAAACCATGTTTACCTCATCACTGTTCGTTACCGCAATCAAAAGATCCATCTCTTTGATACCGGCTTCCATCAGTATATTGGTGCTCACACCATTTCCCTTGATGCACAACACGTCCAAGTTTTCTTCTGCTTTCTGCAAGGCCTCTTGATCGTTATCTACTATAGTAACATCATGGTCCTCCTTAGAAAGATTCAAAGCAAGATTGTAGCCTACCTTTCCTGCTCCGATTATTATAATACGCATTAGGTTCCCTCCAAAGTACCCGATAATATAATTTTGGGAAATCGATAATATTAATAATTATAGCATTTATTTAGAACAAAGTCTTCCGTTAACAAATTTTGATAACCAAAGAAAACTTTGTGCAAATAATTAAAGGGAAAGTGCAAATTAAGAAAATTTATACTTCCCTATGCATTTTAAAAAAGAATATAAATTGATGCATAAATAATTCTACATTAATAATTCAATAACAGCAACTTTAATAGGAAGCGGGTTTTATCGCTAATTTCCCTGATTTCCCATGAATTTTCGTGAATACGTCTTATTAGTGTTTAAATGTTTCATCTATATCGTATTCTTTAGCTTTCTCTTACAACTTGACGCATAGCATAGATAAATCTCTCCTATCCTCATCAAGTTATTTATTTACAACAGCTTTATCAGGCTATAAATCCGCTTTTCTATGTGTCATTATACAATAGCAAAAAACAAAACTAAGAAAACAAATATTATCTTAGCTTTGCATGCTTCGCTATATTTTATGATAGCTTAATATCATCTTTTGCCTTCGAAATATTTCATGATACCCATAAAAATTCCCCAGGCAACCTTCTCCTGGAACTTATCCTCCTGAAGCTGCTTCTCTTCCCGGGGATTTGAAAGAAAACCGCATTCTACCAAAACCCCTGGCATCTTGTTATTTTTCAATATATACAGTGTATTTATGCTTTTAGCCTGTCTCGTATTTCCATTTTGAATGACATCTATCATCTCGTTCTGGATGAGCTCGGCTAATTTCTTGTCCTCTTCATTACCCGCCATATAAAAGCATTGTGCTCCGTAATATTGGGATTGGGGAAAGGAATTCAAATGTATGCTGATGAATATATCGGCTCCGGATTCATTTATCATTTTATGCCGCTCTCTCAGGTCATCATTTCTTTTATCCCTTATCCTAGTTTTGCCGTCGCCATATAGACCGCTGTCATCCTCCCTGATCATCAAACCGATTCCGCCTGACTGTTCAATAAGCTTTCTGAGCTTCAAGGCTATTTGGAGGTTTATATCATCTTCCACTGCTCCTGTTCTGCCTACCGCTCCCGGATCTATGCCTCCGTGCCCGGGATCGATCATTATCACTCTATTTTTCATAGGAATCCTATAGGCATTCATTGCATTGGTGCAAATAAAGGTAGAAGAAAGGAAAAGCAGCACCAGTCCTAAAATTCCGGCTCCCAATTTTATCAGAAGCCTCCTATCTACTATAATAAGCCTCAATATACCACCTCCAAAAACACTTATATAATAAGGTATAAATAATAAGTATGTCATATTCATATAAAATTCATTATGCTATAATATTTATTATATATATTCTGAGGAGGGGTTAGTTTGGGAGATATTAGAATCAGCAGATTAGCAAAATTATTGGTGCATTACAGCCTGAGACTGAAAAAAGGAGAAACCGTAATGATTCAGTCAAAAATTATATGCGCTCCCCTGGTAAGAGAAGTCTATAAGGAAGCTCTTCTCGTCGGTGCGCATCCTATGATTTTTAACAGCCTGGAAGACGACAGGGAAATACTCCTTAAATATGGGAATGATGAGCAGTTATCCTATATAGCGCCTTATGCCGTTGATCTTATTAAAAATGTGGATGCCTATCTGACCATATGGGGCGAGGATAATACAAAATCGCTATCCAACGTAGATCCGGCCAGGATGAAGCTGAGATCCCAGGCTATGACTGAATACAACAAAATCTATATGGATAGGATGGGAAGCGGCGCCTTGAGATGGTGCGGCACTCAGTATCCGACCAATGGGAGCGCCATGGATGCCGAAATGTCATTATCCGAATACGAAGATTTTGTTTATGAAGCCGGTCATATGGATTCCGACGACCCTGCAGCTCATTGGGCCAAGATCCATGAGGAGCAGGAAAGGCTTGTCAAAATATTGAATACGAAATCGGATTTTGAAATAATCGCAAAGGATACCCATTTGAAGCTCAGCACAAAGGGCAGGACCTGGGAAAACTGCGATGGCAGGGTAAACTTCCCCGATGGTGAAATATTTACTTCGCCGGTAGAGGATTCGGTAAATGGTTATATCAGGTATACATATCCTGCCATATATGGCGGAAGGGAAGTACAAGATATAACTTTGACCTTTAAGGATGGAAAAGTAGTGGATGCAAAGGCAGCAAAAGGTGACGATTACTTGCTCCAGATGCTGGATATAGACGAGGGTGCTAAATTTGTGGGCGAATTTGCCATAGGCACCAACTATGATATTAAAAAGTTTACCAAGAATATATTGTTTGATGAGAAGATCGGCGGTACCATACATATAGCAGTGGGAGCAGGAATGCCGGAATGCGGGAGCAAGAATGCGTCCAGTCTCCACTGGGATATGATATGCGATATGAAGGACGGCGGAGAGATTTATGCTGACGGTGAATTGATCTATAAGGATGGGAAGCTTCTCATATAGTATCGACAAGTAACCTTAATTGGGAATGTTGATGATATGTCAGGACAAGAATATTGTAAAAAGGCTAAGAGCGAGTAGATTTGCTCTTAGCCTTTTAATTCTAATTTCTGCGGATAATATCCGTCCCACACTACTTTTCTGTAGCCTTCTATATCCGTATCACCCTCGGTGCTGATAATCAGAATCCTTGAAGCTTTGTCCAGCTTCAGCTTGTCTTTGAGCTCCTTGTATTCAGGTTTTTGCATTATCAGGCTTATCAAGCCTGCTCCCACAGCACCGGACTCCCCGGATATTATCCTGGGATCGCTTTTTATGGGATTTGCCAATATCCTCATCCCTCTTGCAGCAACATAATCCGGACAGGATATGAACATATCCGCATAATCTCTCAATATCTCCCAGCCTATTGTATTGGGCTCACCGCATGCCAGGCCTGCCATGATGGTATCCATATGGCCTGTTACAGCATGGGGCTTTCCATCATTTATAACCATAGATCTATATAAGCAATCCGCCTTATCAGGCTCCAAAACGGCAGATATGAATCTGTCGTCTCCATATTTGCCCGCAAAATATCCAAGCATTGATGCGGCAAAAGAGCCTACTCCGGCCTGGAGGAATACATGAGTAGGTTCTCCATAGCCTAATGCCCTAAGCTGCTCCTCAACCTCATCTGCTATTGTTGCATAGCCTTGCATGATCCACCGGGGAATTTTTTCATAGCCATCCCAGGCCGTATCCTGGATCATCACTCCGTTATTTTTGAGGGCATATTCGTTTGCCAATCTCACAGCATCGTCATAATTGTACTCAGTTATAGAAGCTTCTGCGCCTTCCTTTCTGATGTTTTCGAGCCTCATCTCCGCAGAGCCCTTAGGCATGAATACCACCGATCTATGTCCCATCTCTCTCGCTGCCCAGGCAACTCCCCTACCGTGATTTCCATCGGTTGCGGTGATAAAAACGGTATCTCCCAGCTTTGTTTTTGTATCTTCCGATACTAAATTGCTATATGTCAAATTCTCCAAACCCATATTGGTTCTGTCACATATATATCTGCCTATTGCGTAGGATCCTCCTAGTACCTTAAAGGCATTGAGGCCAAATCTATAAGATTCATCCTTAATCCAAATATTTGCCGCGTTTAATTCTTTCGACAAATTTGATAAATCATGCAAAGGTGTTGCTGCATATTGAGGAAAGCTCTTGTGAAAAGCTCTTACACCGGATACAACATCTCTGGATATGAAATCTACCTTCGCCTTTTTCCCTTGCTTGTTTCTCGCTTCTGTGTTTTCAATCCATTTCAAGTCTGAATAGTTGCTCATACCAAACCCCCTGCCTTCTGAAATATTTATATAATGGGCAACTGCTTCTGAACTCTGAATATTGCCGCATAATGCATCAGAACCCCTCCAATATATCTCTGCCCTTATCCAGCATAGCATCCAGCAAGTCCTTATTATCCTTTACATGGAGCTTGTCTGTATCAGCCACCAGGGTTTTTCCTGTCAGCTCTGCATTAATGCATTTATAAAACATATCGAGGACCTTAATAGTACAGTCAAAATCTTCATCTGCCATTGTCGAGCCTGCAGTACATATTACATGTCCCAGCCTTTTCTTCCGGCTTATAGGGCTTTTGCCCAGTATATATTTGCCGGACCAAATAGATTGACATCGGTCTATTAATGTTTTCAGACCGGATGATACAGTATTAAAGTATATAGGAGTGGCAGTTATCACTATATCTGCTCTTTCAAAATCTTCATATATGGATTGCATATCATCCTTGATTATGCATTTTGCATCCTTGTAGCAGTGGTCGCAAGCCAGGCAAGGCTTGATCTTCAGCGCTGCAACATATAGCTTTTTTACGGATGTGGCCTCCGCTTCCATGCCCTTAAGCAAGGTGTCCAATAGAGTATCGCTATTTTGCCCTCTTCGATGACTGCCATATATAGCAAGGATATTTTTCATAGGAATCCTCCTTCTGCTGTTTGGTATGCAAAGGGACAAAAAGAACCATCCCCGGCATCCTTTTGTCCCTCTATTGCTTTATTATCTGAACCTTATTCTCGATAGTATGAGATATAGCACGGCGACTTCTATTGGCGCCATAATCGCTCTTGCTATTATTCTGGCAGGCAGCAGCACCAAAAATCCTTTCTTCAAAAGTATTGTAAGCCATAAGGTACCTAATCCCAAAGATACCAATAAAGATGTGATCATAATGGTCAATACAATCTTCCAAAGGCTATAATTGGATTTGGTCCTGTAAAATATTAAGCCTGGAATCACTCCCGTGAGCATTGCACTTAAGGTAAACCCCGGGAAGTAAAGGAAACCTCCTCCGCCAAATATGAGCATACCTGCAAGATCTGCAATTGCTCCGGTGAGCCCCCCTATGACAGGACCTAAAAGCGTACCTGCTAATAAAATGGGGATATCCCCGAAGCTTAGCCTGACAGAGCCCCCTACCAGATAAACAGCAAAGAATCTGGTGAGAATAATGCTCATGCCGGCGAGCAATCCTCCGACTGCCATGGACGATGTGCTCAGTCTTCTTTCTGCCTTATTCATAATATTACCTCCTTCTTTAGCTCGACAGGTCACACTAAAGAAGGGTTTGTTCTTCTCTATGTGACAGCGGACGCGATACTGTACCGCAGGTCATACCTTTCGTTTAGCGGCAACTTCCCATCCGTCTAACACTTAACGCACAGTACCTACTCTGTCAGCTATTCATATCATTATATATAATAATATGAGTGATGTAAACAAAATATATTATGCTCCGTTATTTTATATACCCCTTTCCCATAAGCTTCTCTATATGCTGTTTAAGCTTTTCATCCAGGTCGATATTGTAGTTCTCCTCCAGAACATACATCATTGAAACAGCTACTTGTGCCACATCCAATAATTCTTCGGCAATCCTGTCAATGACAACCGATTCTTCCATTCTACATTCTTCACCGTTTAATCCTCTGTATTTGCCTATTAGCTGCGCCAGCTCTCCCGCTTCCTCCATAAGCTTTAAAGCTGTGGATTCTATGCTCGGCTTTAGATTGTTGAGCCTCGGCAAGCTAACATTTCTATATTCTGTTGACCTCATCTGATTACCCCGCTAATATTAAATTTGTCTATTAAACACTTTAACACGATCTTCCAGCGGCATGAACTCCTTATCACCGGCAGGTGCTGTGGGCTTGCCAAAAGGCATCTGAGCGATGAGCTTCCAGTTATTCGGAATATTCCATTGCTTCTTTACCTCACCCTCAATAAGCTCATTATAATGCTGCAATGATGCTCCTAAGCCTTCAAGTTCCAATGAAGTCCATATCACATACTGAAGCATGCCGCAGGATTGCTGGGACCAAATAGGAAAGTTATCCTTATAGCTTGGGAATTGCTGCTGCAGTGATTGAACTATACTGGAATCAATGAAATACAATACTGAACCGTGGCCGGCTCGGAATGAATTTATTTTTGCTTCCGTAGATGCGAACTTATTTTCAGGTACAATCTTTCTCAGGGCTTCCATGGTTATATCCCACAGCTTGTTATGGCTATCTCCCAGCAATAAAATAACCCTTTCACTTTGGGAGTTAAAAGCCGAAGGACTGTGTAAGACGGCTTCCCTTATTACCTCTTGAAGCCTCTCATCAGAAATTGGCGATTCTTTGCTTATCCCATATATGGTTCTTCTTTCTTTCACGGCAGTATAAAAATCTTTTGCCATGTAAATTCATCTCCTTATTTAAATAATCAAAAGTAGTATCTGTACTCGTGTAAAATTTATGAAATCAGCTTTTATTTAAGCTTATTCATCATTGTGTTAAAATTATTCTTAACTCGAATGGAGTTTATAACCCTACCTGGGCCAGAATATATTATCCAGCAGCTTTGCGCTGCTTATGCAAACCCTGCCTGAATAATTATAATTCTCTTATAATTATATCATATCAACACTACCCTCCGAAAGCATATATTTCCATATATGCTGCGGGTCCCTTTTCCTTTGTTTTGCATCTTATGCGTATCTTATGGAAAAGTCCTCATAAATACTGAATACGCTTTTATGAGTAGTCGTTATCTGTTTAAAAATTAGAATTTTCAAATTACCATTGACTTAGCGGCGTCTGTAAGTTATAGTATTAGTGACCCCACTAAGTGAGGTGATTGGTTTGGGGAATAAAAAAATAGGGCGTCCAACTGATAACCCCAAGGATATATCTCTTAAAGTAAGACTTGATAATGATACAGCAAAAAAACTTAACGAATGTGCCAAAGAAATAAATGTATCAAAAGCCGAGATTGTAAGGAGAGGTATCCATAAGTTTCATGACGGCCTCAACAAAAAATAGACGGAAGTGGCGCTCTCCAGGAAAGAAACACGCCACTTCCCAGCCGGCAGCTATCTAAAAGACGGCTCCAGCCTAAATATTATAGCATGGGTTGTGATTTCTTTCAAGATAAGCTGTACAAATTTTGAAAGGAAGTATTATTATGACTAACCAAGAAGAATTAAACAAGCTTGTTTATCAGCAGAATATGAAGGGCTGCGTTTGGCTTTTGAAAAGTTCGGAGGTGCTGGCATGAGCTATATCACTGAAATCTTTGACAGGCTGGATATACAGCACATCCGTGAATTTTTACTGCATGGCGTCGAATGCGTTGAAATTAGCAATAAATCTTATAAACAGCGGATAGAAGATGCCAGTAAATCTGCTATTGAGATGATAGAAAAGAAATTTCCCGAAAGGGATGACTGCGAAAAGATAACAAGCAAGGTTTACAATTATTCCGGCACTATACAGGATGTCTATATGGAAATCGGGATGCAATGCGGTGCAATTCTTGCTATGCAATTGATAGCAAACATGCCGGAAGGAAGACTGAATCACAATTGATATAGGAAAAGCCTGCTAAGCAAAATAAAACCCAGAAACCGTTGTTGTTTCTGGGTTTTTGACATTTTCCATTTTGATAAGATTATCTCTTGCTAAATTGTGGTGCTCTTCTGGCTTTCTTTAAGCCGTATTTCTTTCTTTCCTTCATTCTTGGGTCTCTCGTCAGGAAGCCGGCCTTCTTCAGTACAGGTCTTAATTCCTTGTCAGCTTCCAGCAAAGCTCTTGATATGCCGTGTCTTATTGCGCCGGCCTGACCGGTATAGCCTCCTCCGACAACAGTTGTGAGCACATCAAATCTTCCTACTGTATTTGTTAAAACCAATGGTTGTCTTGTTATAAGCTTAAGGGTTTCCATCCCGAAATAATTGTCAATATCTCTACCATTTATGGTTATTTTCCCATCTCCAGGTACTAGTCTTACTCTGGCAACAGCGTGTTTTCTTCTGCCTGTTCCGTAATATTGAACTTTCGCCACAACTACTTCCTCCTTCCTACATTATATATTGAGTTCGAGCACTTCAGGCTTCTGAGCCTGATGTTCATGTTCCGAACCCTTATATACTTTTAATTTGCTGAACATTTTTCTGCCCAGGCTATTATGAGGAAGCATTCCTTTTACTGCTGCTTCAATGGCCCTTTCAGGTGTGTTGGCCATTATTTTTCTATAAGGAGTCTCTTTCAAGCCTCCCGGATAAAGTGAATGCTTTCTGTACATCTTCTGGTCTAACTTATTGCCTGTAAGAACAATCTTTTCTGCATTTATTATGATTACAAAATCTCCAGTATCAACGTGGGGTGTATATATAGGCTTATGCTTGCCTCTTAAAATTTTTGCAACTTCACTGGCTAATCTTCCAAGGACTTTGCCTTCTGCATCTATAACATACCATTTTCTTTGAACATCTTCGGCTTTTGCCATAAATGACTTCATCCCTATACCTCCTTGCAATAGTTTTTTTCAATCCTCGTAACCCTGTATCGTAGTTACGACTGCAAATACATTACATTATATCTGCACTTATTGAACATATTTAAAAATTAACGTCAAGCTTCAATAAGCGTTAGTTTCGAATCCCACTTAGAAACTTAAAAGCCTTCAAAGCTTCAGTAATATCTGTCTATAATTAAATGTTGTCGATACCCAGATCCGGGGCAGTGGATCAAAATTCGCAACACTAATATTCTAATACAATGCACCAAGTGTGTCAATATATAATTGTCGATTATGCTTAGTCATAGTATACTTTTTCCAAACAAAGCCCATGGGCGGGTACTGTGATTCCGGCCAGCTCTCTGCTGCCTTTTTTAATAATATCCGGAATATCTTCTGTTTTTATTTTCCCGATGCTTGCATAAAGCATGGTTCCGGTTATTATTCTTACCATATTATATAGAAATCCATTGCCATGGTAAGAAATTTTTATATAATCGCCGTCTTCCTGCACTTCTATGCTGTAGATTGTTCTGACTGTGTTTACTACAGTGCTGCCTGCAGACATGCATGACTTAAAATCATGGGTGCCTACAAAATGTGCCGCTGCCTTTTTCATTTCCTGCATGTTCATATGCCTGCCGCAATTCACATGGTATACATAGCTTCTCATTATAGCAGGGGGAAAGAGCCCTCTGTGTATAACATAGCTGTATATCTTGGATTTGGCATCATATCTTGAGTGAAAGCTTTCTGCTGCTTCAGCGGATTCTTTTATTACGATGTCATCTTTCAGAACTGAATTAAGGGCCCATGCAAACTTTTCAGAAGGAATTCTGCTGTTTGTGATGAAATTAGCGGTCTGCCCTCTGGCGTGAACGCCTGCATCAGTCCGGCCTGCTCCAATGAGATTCACATTTTCACCGGTTATTTTCAAAATGGCATTTTGTATCTCTTCCTGAATGGAAGGAGCATTCTTTTGCATTTGCCATCCTTTATAGTTTGTTCCATCATACTCAACAATTATTCTAATATTTCTCATCTTACCAAATATCTGCTCCAGAGTATTGCAGCAAAAAAAACTATTGTGATACATATCGCCGCAAAATCCCGGAATTCAAGGATCAGCTGTTTCATTCTGGTCCTGTTTTCTCCGCCTCTATAGCATCGCGCTTCCATAGCTAATGCCAGTTCGTCAGCCCTCCTGAAGGCACTTATAAAAAGCGGCACCAGTAGAGGAACCATAGCTTTTGCACGGCTTACGATGTTGCCTGTTTCAAAGTCCGCACCTCTGGCCATCTGAGCCTTCATTATCTTATCCGTTTCCTCCAAAAGCGTAGGAATGAATCTCAAGGCGATGGTCATCATCATTGCCAGTTCATGAGCAGGCACTCCGATTATCTTTAAAGGATTCAGCAGCTTTTCTATGCCGTCCGTCAGGGATATGGGAGAGGTAGTCAGAGTAAGCAATGAAGCCCCTGTTATGAGGAATATGAGCCTTAAAGCCATGAATCCGGCTTGTATCAGGCCCTCCTTGGTGATCTTGAGCTTCCATATGCTATAAATAACTTCCCCTTCTGTCATAAAAATATTTAAGGCGACAGTCAAAAGTATTATTGCTATAAGAGGCTTAAGCCCTTTAAAGAGAAGCTTTACAGGTATCTTGGAAAGAGCTACGGACATCACCATAAATGCTAAAACAAACAGATATCCGAAAAACTTATCTATAAAAAACAGTGCGGCAATAAATGCAAAGGTTATTATGATCTTTACTCTCGGGTCCAAGTTGTGGACCGGAGTGTCTCCAGGTATATATTGTCCTATTGTTATATCCTTAAGCATCTTTCTTACCTCTAATCACATTAATAATTGCAGTCTTGGCTTCTTCCACGGAGATGCAGTCTTCTATCGGGAAGCCTTTTTTTCTGAGCTCCCTGATAAGATTTGATACCTGCGGCACTCCGAGGCCGATCCTCTCCAATGTCTCCGCTTCCTTAAATACCTTCCGGGGAGTATCCAAAAACTGAATCTTGCCTTTATTCATGACCAGAATTTTATCAACCAGTTTAGCGATGTCTTCCATGCTGTGGGATACGAGTATGATGGTTATTTTCTCTTTTTTGTGAAGCAATTTTATCTGGTTCAGTATTTCGTCTCTGCCTCTTGGGTCCAAGCCGGCAGTAGGTTCGTCAAGTATCAGCACCTTAGGCTTCATAGCTAATACACCGGCTATTGCCACCCTTCTCTTTTGCCCGCCGCTAAGATCAAAGGGCGATTTGTCCTTGACCTCATCGTATTTCAAGCCGACCAATCCGAGAGAAGCTTTGACTCTCTCTAAAACTTCATCTTCACTTAATTTCAGATTTATAGGCCCGAAAGCTACATCTTTATAAACGGTTTCTTCAAAAAGCTGATGCTCCGGATATTGAAATACCAAGCCTACTTTCTGCCTTATAACCTTTAGAGATGTTTCCTTAGAATTGATATCAATATCATCAATATATATTTTTCCTGAGGTGGGTTTTAACAAACCGTTCAGATGTTGAATCAATGTAGACTTTCCCGAGCCTGTATGGCCGATAAGGCCGATAAAATCACCGTCTTCAATGGTAAAAGATACATTATCCAGAGCAATGTGTTGAAACACCGTGTCTTTCATGTATATATGCACTAAGTTTTCTACTTTAATCGGCATAGTTCCACCACCATTTCCTCAACGGTTAAAATATCAGAGGGTAAATTGATCCCTTCATCGATCAGCATATGAGCAAGCTCAGTGACTTGAGGAACATCAAGACCTATGGCTTTTATTTCTTCAACCTTTGAAAAAACTTCCTTAGGCGTTCCTTGCATCACTACCTGGCCTTCTTCCATAACATATATTCTATCAGCATTTACGGCTTCATCCATATAGTGAGTTATCAATACTATTGTAATATTTTCTTCTTTGTTCAGTTTTTTTATGGTTTCAATAACTTCCTTGCGGCCTGATGGATCAAGCATAGCAGTAGGTTCGTCAAGTATTATGCATCGGGGTTTCATCGCAAGTATGCCTGCTATAGCAATCCTCTGCTTCTGCCCCCCTGATAAAAGGTGAGGGCTGTGCTTCCTGTATTCAAACATATCAACAGTAAGGAGAGCCTCGTCCACTCTTTTTCTTATATCCTTGGGATCTACGCCCAGGTTCTCGGGGCCGAATGCCACATCCTCTTCAACTATTGTTGCAACGATTTGATTATCAGGATTTTGAAATACCATGCCTGCAGTTTGTCTTATATTCCATAAATTCTTTTCATCTCTTGTATCCATTCCGCTTATGTATACTGCTCCCTCAAAGGGCAATAACAAAGCATTCAAATGCTTGGCAAAGGTAGATTTACCAGAGCCGTTATGGCCCAATACGGCGATAAATTCGCCTTCCTTTACCTCAATATTTATCCCCTTTAAAGCAAAAAAATCGCTGCCTTCATGATTTGAATATTTAAATGTTACATTCTCAGTTTTTATCATATTTAAGATACCCTCTTTAATATTAACAGTATTCTGAAGTTCTACTGTAATAACTCTTTTTAGCAGTTTATGAATCTTAGTTGTTTTAACTGATAAAAGAGTGCATCGTGAAGGAGCTTAGAGTTTGTTAGCGAAGTATAGAACAAGTTGCGTCAACTGTTTGAGCCGAAGCGAGTTTTGACGCAACCCTATACAAGCTTACAAACTCTTAGTCTCGGAGCTTCCGCAATCGTTATCAGTTAGAACAACATAATACATCCATAAAAAACATGGGACTAAGCATAGACTTAATCCCCAGCCCCAATGTAATTATACTAATTCCAATAGTACTACTTCAACACCGTCTCCACGTCTTGGAGCCACCTTTAGTATTCTGGTGTATCCGCCGTTCTTTTCCTTATATTTTGGTGCAATTTCGTCAAACAGTTTCTTAACTACATCTTCTTTAGTTATATATGATAATGCTTGACGTTTAGCATGAAGATCGCCTCTTTTGCCAAGGGTGATCATCTTCTCAGCTATGCTCTGAGTTTCTTTCGCTCTTGTAGCCGTAGTCATGATTTTATCATGCTCTAAAAGGGCGGTAACAAGATTTCTGAGCATTGCTTTTCTTTGATCGCTAGTACGTCCAAGCTTCCTGTATCCTGCCATGACTATACCTCCTTATCGCTTAATCGTCGCTTGGTTTTAAGCTTAAACCTAGTGCCTCTAGTTTTTGCTGAACTTCTTCAAGAGATTTCTTACCCAAATTCCTTACCTTCATCATATCTTCTTCAGTCCTTTGGGTGAGCTCTTCTACAGTATTTATTCCGGCTCTCTTTAAGCAGTTGAAAGATCTGACGGAAAGATCCAATTCCTCGATGGTCATTTCCAATACCTTGTCACGCTTGTCTTCTTCTTTTTCCACCAGTATTTCAACATCCCCTACATGATCGGTAAGAGTAATAAAGAGATTTAAATGCTCGCTCAGTATCTTTGCTCCTAAGCTGGCTGCTTCATCCGGACTGATCGCTCCGTTTGTCCAAATCTCAAGGGTCAGCTTGTCATAATCTGTTCTGTTGCCTACACGGGTATTTTCTACGCTGTAGTTTACCTTCCTGACCGGAGTAAAAATGGAGTCTATAGGTATCACCCCAATAGGTTGGTTAGCCTGTTTGTTCCTTTCAGCCGTAGTATAGCCCCTGCCCTTTTCTACGGTCATTTCCATATATAGCCTTGAGCCTTCGCCCAGTGTAGCTATATACAGATCAGGATTTATTATCTCAATATCCGGATCGGCAGTAATATCAGCAGCTGTTACTATGCCTTCCCCTTGAGCATCAATCTTTATGACCTTGCTGCTGTCTCCATGCATTTTTAATGCAAGATTTTTGATGTTGAGTATTATCTCGACAACATCTTCAGCAACACCGGGAATAGTAGAAAATTCATGCAGTACAGTATCAATCTTTACCTGTGTAACTGCGGCACCGGGAAGAGAGGAAAGAAGTATTCTCCTCAAGGAATTTCCAAGGGTAGTCCCGTTCCCTCTTTCCAAAGGTTCCACCACAAATTTGCCATACTTTGAGTCTTCCGACATTTCTACGCACTCGATTTTCGGCTTTTCTATCTCTATCATCCTATTAAAACCCTCCTTATATTAACCATACTTATATTTTTGCGAGGGTAACTGATTCTAATTCCATTACTTAGAATATAACTCAACAATCAGGTGCTCTTCTATAGGCATATCTATGTCTTCCCTTACCGGAAGTGATATTACCCTTGCTTCCATCATTTCTGCATTGACGGATAACCATTGAGGAGCTGTCTTTGCTGCAGCTGCTTCTGCAAGCTCCTTGAATTTATCTGAACTTTTGCTGCCGGCTTTTACTGCAATCAAGTCATTTAACTCTATTTGATAAGACGGAATGTCAACCTTTTTGCCATTTACAGTGAAATGTCCATGTCTTACAAGCTGTCTTGCTTCGTTTCTTGAATCTCCAAAACCCATTCTGAAAACTACATTGTCAAGCCTCTGTTCAAGGAGTCTCAAGAGGTTTTCACCGGTTACCCCTTTTATTCTTTCAGCTTTTTCAAAGTATAATCTGAACTGGTTTTCTAAAATTCCATATATTCTTCTTACTTTTTGCTTCTCTCTTAATTGAAGTCCGTAGTTGGACATCTTTTTCCTGCTCTGACCATGCTGACCCGGAGCATAATTTCTCCTGGCTATAGAGCATTTGTCAGTGTAGCATCTGTCGCCTTTGAGATAAAGCTTCATGCCTTCTCTTCTGCATAATCTACATACTGCATCGGTATATCTAGCCAATCGTCACACCTCCTGTTTATTAAACTCTTCTACGTTTTGGCGGTCTGCAGCCGTTATGTGGTATGGGAGTAACATCCTTTATCATGCTTACTTCAAGTCCTGCAGCCTGCAATGACCTGATAGCCGCTTCTCTGCCTGATCCAGGTCCCTTAACATAAACTTCAATGGATTTCAATCCATGTTCCATAGCTCCTTTGGCAGCCACCTCCGCAGCCATTTGAGCAGCAAATGGTGTACTCTTTTTCGAGCCTCTGAATCCTAGAGATCCCGCACTGGACCATGAAAGGGCGTTACCTGTTGCATCAGTGAGGGTAACTATTGTATTGTTGAATGTTGACTGGATATGGGCTGCTCCTTTTTCAACATTTTTACGTTCTCTTCTTTTTCTTGTCCTTTTTGCCTTTGGCTTTGCAACCATTAAATTATACCTCCTTTTCTTAGGAAATCATTTTACTTCTTTCTTCTTACTCCGACTGTCCTCTTCGGACCTTTTCTTGTTCTTGCATTCGTCTTAGTTCTTTGTCCTCTTACAGGCAAACCTTTTCTATGACGAACGCCTCTAAAGCAACCGATTTCAACAAGTCTTTTTATGGCTAGTGAAACCTCTCTCTTTAAGTCGCCTTCAACCTTATGGTTTTTATCTATTGCTTCTCTCAATCTTCCTACTTCAGCTTCAGTAAGGTCTTTAACCCTTGTGTCGGGGTTAACACCGGCTTCAGCTAAAACCTTGTTTGATGTTTTTCTACCAATTCCATATATATAAGTGAGGCCTATTTCTACTCTCTTTTCCCTCGGTAAGTCAACACCGGCGATTCTTGCCATTAATCTCTACACCTCCAACTGTATGTTAAATCTAATATATGAAAATCCGCTGAGGGCACCTAAAAGATGCAGCCGCTCCCTCAGGAGGATTTTAACCTTGTTTCTGCTTGTGCTTGGGGTTTTCGCAGATTATCATAACTCTGCCTTTTCTTTTTATTACTTTGCACTTTTCGCATATAGGTTTTACCGATGGTCTAACCTTCATTTTAAACCCTCCTCGATCATTTACCGCGCCATGTGATTCTGCCCCTGGTCAGATCATAGGGCGATAGTTCAACTGTTACTTTATCTCCGGGTAATATTCTGATAAAATTCATTCTTAATTTTCCTGATATATGAGCTAAAATTCTATGCTTATTCTCCAGTTCTACCAGAAAGTTCGCATTTGGCAAGGCTTCTAGAACTTTGCCTTCAACTTCAATTACGTCTTGTTTTGACATAAGGTAATCAGACCTCCTGTTCCTTTTTACTTAAAAGAGCTAAATATTTTTTAATTTCGCAGTCTTCAACTTTTATATTAGAAAGTAGCTTTTCCTTTATTAAATCGGCTATAATACCGGTTGACTTAAGGTGTTTAAACTTCTTTTTCTTAGGTTTATCCACCTTTCTCAAGTCCCCATCTGAAATATAGACATAGTTGTCATCTATTATACTGAGAACGATGAATTTTCTTCCTTCATCTCTTCCTGCAGTTGAATAGACTATCTGACCCGGCTGCATATTCTTCATTGCAATCACCCCAACTATAGCTTTGTCAATATTTCAGGCCCATTGGCAGTTATGACTATTGTGTTCTCGTAATGTGCTGAAAGACTTCCGTCTGATGTGACCACTGTCCATCCGTCAGAAAGAGTTCTCACATGAAACTTTCCTTCATTTATCATAGGTTCAATAGCCAATGTCAATCCGGCTGTTAGTCTAGGCCCTCTTTTAGGCAGGCCGTAATTAGGTACTTGAGGATCCTCATGCATATTTTTGCCGATCCCGTGGCCTACAAGGGATCTTACAACTGAAAATCCGTTGGACTCAACATGTACTTGTATAGCGTGGGATATATCCTGAAGCCTGTTGCCCTCCTGGGCATATTCTATTCCTGCGAAAAAGCTTTCTTCGGCAACTTTTATAAGTCTCTTGGCTTTTTCAGAGCAGTTTCCGACTTCAAAGGTTCTGGCGGCATCTCCGCAGTAGCCATTATAGAATGCTCCAACATCTATTCCAATAATGTCTCCGTCACGTAAAACCCTATGGCCAGGTATTCCATGTACTACCTCTTCATTAACTGAAGCGCACACACTGGCAGGATAACCATTGTATCCCAGAAAGGCGGGTATTCCTCCGCTTTTCTTAATATGCTCCTCTGCCAGCTGATCTATCTCTTTAGTAGTAATTCCAGGTTGGATTACCTCTTTCATCTTTTCAAGAACTTCGGCAACTATTCTTCCTGCCGACCTCATGATTTCAATTTCTCTATCTGACTTAATATACATAGGCTTACTCCAAAGCTTTGCATATTTCTGCAAATACAGTATCGGTATCTGCTTCGCCGTCTATGGTTTTCAGCATGCCTTTTTTCGTATAATAGTCTATGAGAGGTTGTGTCTGATTTTTGTATACTAAAAGTCTATTCTTAACAGTTTCTTCTTTATCGTCATCTCTGGTGTAAAGCTCTCCTCCACACAAATCACAGACATTTTCAGCTTTTGGCTTGTTAAACTTTGAATGGTAGGTGGCTCCGCACTTTCTGCATACCAGTCTTCCGGTGAGCCTGCCTATGAGAACTTCGTCTTCAACTTCAATATTGATGACCCCGTCCAGCTTTATGCCAAGCTTGCTTAATTCTGTTTCCAAAGCATCCGCCTGGTCAACGGTCCTCGGAAAACCGTCTAAAAGGAACCCTTTAGCGCAGTCCTCCTCCACCAGTCTGTCTTTCACAATGTCAACCACCAATTCATCCGGAACCAGAAGACCCTTATCCATATATTCTTTTGCTTTTAAACCTAATTCTGTTTTTTCCTTTAAGTTTTTTCTAAATATGTCGCCTGTAGATATATGGGGTATATTGTATTTTTCTACCAATTTTACAGCCTGTGTACCTTTTCCGGCTCCAGGAGGTCCCAATAATACAATTCTCATTTACATACATCTCCAATCTGCAAATTACTTCAAGAAACCTTGATAATTTCTCATTATCATCTGAGCTTCAATTTGTTTAACAGTTTCCATGGCGACACTCACAACTATAAGCAATGAAGTACTTCCAAAGAATATTTTTATATTGGTAAATGCCATTATGAATATGGGCAATATCGCTATTAAAGCTAAGAAAATGGCACCAACCAATGTTATTCTGGACAATGATCTTTGTATAAAGTCTGAAGTAGGTTTTCCAGGTCTGATGCCGGGTATAAAACCACCGTATTTCTTTATATTGTTGGATACTTCTACGGGATTAAAGGTTACTGCAGTATAGAAGTAAGTGAAACCAATAATCAGCAACGCGTATAGTATTCCATGAAGCCATGTGCCCCATGCGAAATATTTGTTAAAGAAAGCATATGCTCCGCTGCCGGGGAAGAATCCTACGATCTGCTTCGGGAATTCAATTATTGACATTGCAAATATTACTGGTATAACTCCTGCCTGATTTACTTTAAGAGGAATATGTGAGCTCTGCCCACCATACATTTTCCTTCCGACTACTCTTTTTGCATATTGCACTGGTATTCTTCTCTGGCCTTCCTGTATCATGACAACACCCATGATAATGATTATAGCTAATATTACAAAGCCTATGATCTCAAATATTGAAGCTGTTTTGGCCTTGTATAGCTGAAATATCTGGTTTGCGCCAACAGGGATTCTGGATACAATACCTGCAAATATTATAAGGGATATACCGTTTCCTACTCCCTTTTCTGTTATGAGTTCTCCCAACCACATCAAGAAAGCTGTTCCAGCAGTAAGTGATAAAGCAACTAAAGTAACAGACATGAAATCTGTTTTAAGGAGATATCCCTTTAATCCTATACTTAAGGCCGTTGCCTGTATCAATGCTAATACAACAGTTCCGTATCTTGTATATTGTGCTATTTTCTTTCTTCCCTCTTCTCCCTCTTTTGCAAGAGCTTCGAGGCTTGGTATAGCGATAGTCAACAACTGCATTATAATAGAGGCGTTAATATATGGTGTTATGTTCATTGCAAATATTGCAAAATTCTTAAATGCTCCACCAGAAATCACATCAAAGAAGCCCAGTAATCCGCCTGATTCAATCAGACTGGCTAGAGCTTCCGTATTCATCCCGGGTACAGGGATAAAGCTTCCTAATCTGAATACTACAAGCATTAAAAGGGTGAATATCATCCTTTTCCTGAGATCCGGTATTTTCCATGCATTTCTAATAGTATTGAACACCTTAAATCACCTCTACCTTTCCTCCTGATGCTGTTATCTTCTCCTCTGCAGTCTTACTAAACTTATGAGCCTTAACTGTTAGCTGTTTGTTTAAGTCGCCATTTCCTAATATTTTGATCCCGCTTTTTTCTGCTTTAACCAATCCAACTGCTTTTAAGTCTTCAGGAGTGACTACAGCTCCGCTCTCAAAAACATCTAGATCGCTTACATTAACTATAGCATATTCTTTTCTGAATATATTGGTAAATCCTACTTTAGGAAGTCTTCTATACAAAGGCATCTGGCCGCCTTCAAAACCTATTCTTACACCGCCGCCTGAACGAGAGCCTTGCCCTTTTTGTCCTCTGCCGCCGGTTTTTCCTTGACCGCTGGCTGTGCCTCTGCCTCTTCTTTTTCTTTCTCTTGTAGAACCTTCAGCAGGTTTTAGTTCATGTAATTTCATGGCTGTTTACACCTCCTTTACTATATTTCCTCAACTTCCAACAAGAATGATACCTTGCTTATCATCCCTCTTATCTGAGGAGTATCATCTTGTTCAACTATGCTGTTCAATTTTTTCAAGCCTAATGCTTTTACTGTATCTATCTGATCTTTTTTTCTGCCGATTATGCTCTTAACCAGCTTTATTCTTATTTTAGCCAAGGTACTTCCCCCCTAACCTAGTATCTCTTCAACTGTTTTCCCGCGCAGTTCAGCAACTTCTTCTGCTGTCTTGAGGGATGAGAGGCCTTCTATTGTTGCGTTGACCATATTTCTAGGGTTATTGGATCTCAAGGATTTTGTTCTTATATCCCTGATACCCGCCAATTCCAGAACCGACCTTACTGGTCCGCCTGCTATAACTCCGGTACCTTCAGCAGCAGGCATTAAAAGCACTCTTCCTGAGCCTGATTTTCCTATCACTTCATGAGGAATTGTAGTTCCTACAATAGGCACCTTTATCATATTCTTTTTAGCATCTTCTATGCCTTTTTTTATTGCATCCGGAATTTCTATCGATTTTCCAGTTCCCACGCCTACATAGCCGTTTCCGTCTCCGACTACAACAATCGCACTGAATCGAAAGTTTCTTCCGCCTTTAACAACCTTAGCAACTCTGTTTATGGCAACAACCTTTTCTTTAAGGTCTAACTTGCCGGCATCAATTGGCTGCATTAAATTCCCTCCTTATCTTTAAAATTCAAGTCCTGCTTCTCTAGCTGCACTGGCAAGTTCCATAACTCTACCATGATAAATATAACCGCCTCTATCGAATACGACCTGCTTAATCCCTGCTTCAATGGCTTTTTTAGCAACCAACTCGCCTACTGCCTTTGCAGTTTCCTTATTGCCGCCATTTGCGAACTTTTCCTTAACATCTTTGTCAAGGCTTGAAGCAGCGACTAATGTAACACCTGAATCATCGTTTATTATCTGTGCATATATATTGTTAAGACTCCTGAATACATTGAGTCTCGGTCTTTCAGCAGTTCCAAAAACCTTTGTTCTAACTCTTAAATGTCTTTTCTTTCTCAAGTCATTTTTACTGGCTTTTGTGATCAATCTGAGTCACCTCTTTCCATTATTTCTTACCGGTTTTGCCTTCCTTGCGTCTTACATGCTCATAGCTGTATTTGATACCCTTCCCAAGATATGGCTCAGGCTCTCTGACAGCCCTGATGTTTGCCGCATGTGTCCCAACCAATTCTTTGTCAATTCCCTTTATGATTATTTTGTTGGGAGCGGGTACTTCTGTTGTGATACCTTCCGGATCAACAAACTCTACGGGGTGTGAATATCCAATAGTCAAAGTCAGCTTATTGCCTTGCTTTGCTGCTCTATATCCAACTCCGTTTATTTCAAGAGTCTTTTCATAGCCCTTGCTTACTCCCTCCACCATGTTGTGGATAAGAGCTCTCGTCAAGCCGTGCAAGGCTCTATGCTCTTTTTCATCTGTCGGCCTTTTTACTGTAAGAACCCCATTATCAACTTCTATGATCATGTCTTCGTTAAGCTTCTTATGAAGCTGTCCTTTGGGCCCTTTTACAGTCAATGCATTTTTTGCATCTATTTTAACTTCAACTCCCTGAGGAATTGATACAGGTAGTTTACCTATCCTAGACATTTTTCCACCTCCTGTTATGAAGATCTGCTACCATACGTAGCAAAGTACTTCTCCGCCCAAACCTTCCAGTCTGGCATTCTTATCAGTCATGATTCCCTTTGAAGTTGATATTATAGCTATGCCTAAGCCGCCTAATACCTTGGGAACTTCATCTCTCTTAGCATAAACCCTCAACCCGGGCTTGCTTATTCTCTTGAGTCCGGTGATAACTTTGCCTTTGTTGGGAGTATACTTTAATGTGATTCTGATCATACCCTGTGCGCCATCATCAATTATCTCAAAGGATTTTATATATCCTTCTTCTAAAAGAATCTCGGCCATAGCCTTTTTTATATTTGATAAAGGAACATCGACTGTGTGATGTTTTACAGTGTTTGCGTTCCTTATTCTTGTTAGCATATCAGCAATTGGGTCGCATATAACCATATTTCTTACCTCCTTTACGATAACGCTTACCAGCTGGCTTTTTTCACTCCTGGTATCTGTCCTTTGTACGCTAATTCCCTAAAACATATACGGCAAATTCCGAATTTTCTTAAGTATCCGTGGGGTCTGCCGCAAATCTTGCATCTATTGTAAGCCCTGGTAGAGAACTTCGGAGTTCTTTGTTGCTTTAACATCATAGATTTTTTTGCCACATTTTTCCCTCCTATCCACTAAATTGCATAAGGCATTCCGAGGAGTTTCAGCAGTTCTCTTGCCTCTTCATCGGTATTTGCAGTTGTAACAAAAATTATGTCCATTCCTCTGATTTGATCCACTTTATCATATTCAATTTCCGGGAAAATAAGTTGTTCTTTTATGCCCAGTGCGTAATTTCCCCTGCCGTCGAAGGATTTTGTAGATAAACCTCTGAAGTCTCTTACTCTGGGTAATGAAACGTTGAATAGCTTATCAACAAATTCAAACATTCTGTCTCCTCTTAAAGTTACTTTAGCACCGATATTCATACCTTTTCTAACTTTAAAAGCAGCAACTGATTTCTTAGCCTTTACTACTACCGGTCTCTGACCTGCTATCAAAGCTAATTCCGATACGGCAGCATCAAGACCCTTTGCATTGTCCTTAGTATTTCCCAAACCCATGTTCAAAACAACCTTTTCAAGCTTTGGGATCTGCATTACGCTTTTATATTGAAACTTCTGCATCATAGCAGGAGCTACTTCATTCAAGTACTTTTCTTTAAGCCTAGCCAATTATTTTACCTCCTTTCAGAGCCTTTTATTTATCTAACATGTCACTGCAGCTCTTGCAGTATCTTACTTTTGTTCCATCTTGCAATATTCTCTTGCCTGCTCTTACACCTTTTTTGCACTTATCGCACCAAAGCATAACTTTGGAAGCAAATATAGGTGATTCCTGGTGTATTATGCCGCCTTGCTGAACTTTTTGAGATGGTTTCTTGTGCTTAGTGCTCATGTTTACGCCTTCCACTATCACCTTGCCGTCCTTTGGAAGTCCAACAAGCACCTTTGCCTTTTTGCCTTTATCTTTACCGGAGATTACGACTACTGTATCTCCCTTTTTTACATGCAATTTTTTAGCTTCCATAATGCCACCTCCTTTAGAGCACTTCAGGTGCTAAGGATATGATCTTCATAAAGTCTTTTTCCCTAAGCTCCCTTGCAACAGGTCCGAATATACGGGTTCCCTTTGGTTGCTTGTCATCTTTTATTATAACGGCTGCATTTTCATCAAACTTTATATAGCTGCCGTCCGGTCTTCTTAAACCCTTCTTGCTTCTAACTATTACGGCTTTTACAACCTCGCCTTTTTTAACAACACCACCTGGCGTTGCATCTTTAACAGAAGCAATTATTATATCTCCAATGTTTCCATATCTCCTCAATGAACCGCCTACTACGCGAATGCACAATAGTTCCTTTGCGCCCGAATTGTCTGCTACTCTTAAGCGCGATTCTTGTTGAATCATTCAAAACCCTCCTTTCGGAATTTACTTTGCTCTCTCAATTATCTCAACAAGTCTCCATCTTTTCTCTTTGCTTAAAGGCCTTGTTTCCATTATTGTAACTCTATCGCCAATTTTGCACTCGTTGTTTTCATCATGAGCTTTAAATTTTGTTGTTCTCTTTATTGATTTTTTATATAACGGATGTCGCACCAGCGTCTCAATGGCAACAACTATTGTTTTATCCATCTTATCGCTAACTACTTTTCCGGTCCTTGTCTTTCTGTTACCTCTTTCCACAGACTAAACCTCCTCTCGACTATTTGTTCTCTACAGCTTTGAGTTCCTTTTCCCTGAGAATAGTCTTTACACGTGCAATGGACTTTTTAACATCTCTGACTTTCATAGGGTTTTCCAACTGACCGGTAGCCATTTGAAATCTTAAATTGAAAAGTTCACCTTTGAGTTCTAAAAGCTTTTGTTCTAGTTCGTTTGATGACATTTCTCGGATCTTATTAGCCTTCATTACCTTCACCCACTTCCTCAGTTTCCTGACGGGTTACGAATTTGCACTTTACGGGCAGTTTATGCATAGCCAGTCTCATAGCCTCTCGTGCAACCTCCTCAGATACACCCGCAATTTCAAATAATACTCTTCCCGGTTTTACTACCGCTACCCAGTATTCTGGTGAACCCTTTCCCGAACCCATACGAGTTTCAGCAGGTTTTTCTGTAACCGGCTTGTCAGGGAATATCTTTATCCAAACCTGACCGCCTCTTTTTATATATCTTGTCATGGCAATTCTGGCAGCTTCTATCTGATTGCTTGTGATCCAAGCAGGCTCAACAGCCTTCAATCCATATTCACCATATGTTATGGTATTGCCTCTCAAGGCTTTACCTGCCATTTTGCCTCTCATTTGCTTACGACGTTTAACTCTTTTTGGCATCAACATATTATTCTACTCCTCCTTCCTCAACTACTTTCTTAGCTTCTGGAAGTACCTCCCCTTTGTATATCCAAACCTTCACACCTATTCTTCCGTAGGTGGTGTGAGCTTCCGCAAAGCCATAATCAATGTCAGCCCTCAATGTCTGAAGTGGTATAGTACCTTCTCTGTACCATTCGCTTCTGGCAATTTCGGCTCCTCCAAGTCTTCCTGAAGTCATAGCCTTTATTCCCTTTGCACCGCTTCTCATTGTTCTTTGCATTGACTGCTTCATGGCTCTCCTGAAGGATATTCTCTTCTCTAATTGAGCAGCTATATTTTCTGCTACCAATTGAGCATCAAGCTCAGGTACTTTTATTTCTGATATATTTATTGAAACGCTTTTATTGTTTACAAGCTTTTCAACTTCTTTTCTAAGAGCTTCAATGCCTGCTCCGCCCTTGCCGATAACCATGCCCGGTTTTGCTGTGAATATGTTAAGCTTAACCTTGTTAGCGGTTCTTTCAATCTCTATCTTTGATATGCCTGAAGCAAACAGCTTTTTCTTTAAAAATTCTCTTACTTTATTGTCTTCTATTAAAAGGTCTGAAAAATCCTTATCATTTGCATACCATTTAGAATCCCAGTCCTTTATTATGCCCACTCTAAGTCCGTGTGGATTTACCTTTTGGCCCACTAAGAATCCCTCCTTCTTTATTCTTTTTCTGATACAACAAGTGTTATATGACTGGTCCTCTTCAATATTCTAACACCACGGCCTTTTGCACTTGCCATAAATCTTTTGAGTGTAGGTCCTTGAGTTGCGTAGGCCTCAGAAATATATAGCTTATCAACATCCATGTTGTGATTGTTCTCAGCGTTTGCAACTGCTGACTTTAACAGCTTTTCCAGTATTACAGATGCAGCTTTTGGAGTATGCTTTAATATGGCAAAAGCTTCACCCACTTTTTTCCCTCTGATCAAATCAATTACTATATTGACTTTCCTTGAGGAAATTCTTATATATTTAGCAACTGCTCTTGCTTCCACGGGATGTACCTCCTTCCGTATTAGGATTATTATTTAAGTGAAGTTGATTTTTCTGTATGATTGCCATGTCCTCTGAAGGTTCTGGTAGGCGCGAATTCCCCAAGCTTGTGTCCCACCATGTCTTCAACAATATAAACCGGAACATGCTTCCTTCCATCATGAACAGCAATAGTATGGCCTACCATTTCCGGGAATATTGTGGAGCTTCTTGACCATGTTTTCAGAACAACTTTCTTGCCGGATTTATTCATTTCAACTATTCTCTTAAATAGTTTTTCTTCTACAAAAGGCCCCTTCTTAATCGATCTACTCATTAATTTGCCTCCTTCCCAACTATTTTGTTGCGACTGCGGGTTATGTAAAAACCTAACTCGCAACTCGCAACCCATGTCCTACAAGAATTATTTCTCATTTCTTCTCTTAACAATAAATTTGTTGGACAGTTTCTTTTTATTTCTTGTCTTATAACCAAGTGCAGGTTTGCCCCAAGGAGTTAAAGGTCCGGGTCTTCCTACCGGTGACTTGCCCTCACCGCCGCCATGCGGATGGTCTACAGGGTTCATTACGGAACCTCTTACCGTAGGTCTTATTCCCATGTGCCTCTTTCTTCCGGCTTTACCTATGCTTATGATCTCATGCTCAAGATTTCCTACCTGACCGATGGTTGCCTTGCATTCAATCCTTATCATTCTTACTTCACCGGATGGAAGTCTAAGCTGAGCATAGTTACCTTCCTTGGCCATAAGCTGGGCTGCGTTTCCTGCTGCTCTAACCAGCTGACCACCCTTGCCGGCCTTAAGCTCAATATTATGAACAAAAGTACCCACAGGGATGTTTTTTAGGGATAATGCATTTCCGACTTTAATATCTGCATCCTCTGAAGATATTACAGTATCTCCTACCTTTAAACCATGGGGTGCTATTATATATCTCTTTTCACCGTCAACATAGTTTAACAAGGCTATATTTGCTGTTCTGTTCGGATCATATTCTATAGCGGCAACCTTTGCAGGAATGTCCACTTTATCTCTCTTGAAATCTATTATTCTATATTTTCTTTTATGTCCGCCGCCCTGATGTCTGACTGTTATCTTTCCGTAGTTATTTCTCCCTGCCTTGCTCTTGATTATTTCAACCAAGGATTTTTCCGGCTCTGTCTTTGAAATCTCTTCAAAGGTTGAAACCGTCATAAATCTTCTGGCGGGAGAAGTAGGTTTATATTTCTTTATCGCCATATTATTTCTCCTCCTGTTTTAAGCGGTAATTATCGGCGACCGCTTTCACTTTTCACCGGCTCCAGCGCCCTACCCTAATATCCTGAGTTCTGAGCTCTGAAACCTGAGCTCCAGATTATAGCCCTTCGAAGAACTCAATTGCCTTGCTGTCCTGGGTAAGCTTAACGATGGCTTTCTTGTATCCGGGCCTTCTGCCTTCATATCTGCCCATTCTCTTCATTTTGCCCATCATTCTTATAGTATTTACCTTATCGACTTTTACTTTAAAAACTTCTTCTACGGCTTTTTTTATCTGATTTTTATTGGCATTGATATCTACTATAAAGGTGTATTTTTTATCTGCCATTTCGCCCATGCTCTTTTCTGTGATAACGGGCCTTCTTATGATATCGTAGGCATTCATTATACGTACACCTCCTCAACCTTCTCAACCGCTGATTTTGTTATGATGAATTTATCATAGTTTAAAATATCGTAAACATTTAATGTATTAACCAAGGAGGTCTTTACATTGGGAATGTTTCTTGCGGATTTTTCTACGCTCTCATTCTTTTCGGATAATACTATCAAAGTTTTTGAATCAACATTTAAATTCTGAAGCATGGTTACAACCTGCTTTGTCTTTGGTGCATCAAAATTCAGTTCATCCAAAACTATTATATTATTATCATTTACCTTTGAACTCAAGGCAGATTTCATTGCTATTCTTCTTATTTTCTTAGGCAATGTATATCTGTAGGATCTTGGCTTTGGAGCAAATACGATACCTCCATGAGTCCATTGAGGTGATCTGATGCTTCCGTGTCTTGCTCTTCCTGTCCCTTTTTGCCTCCAAGGCTTGATTCCGCCGCCGCGCACTTCTGCTCTTGTAAGAGCTGACTGAGTTCCTTGTCTTCTATTCGCTAAAAGCATCTTCACAACCTGATGCATAGCTTCAACATTAACATTTACACCAAATATACTATCTTTTAATTCTATATCGCCGACCTGCTGTCCGCCTATATTATATAAAGCTACCTTAGGCATAGCACATCCTCCTTTCTCACCGTTTTATGCCTTCACTGTGTCTTTTATCATGACCAGTGAACCTCTTATCCCGGGTACTCCGCCTTTTACAAGTATATAGTTCTTTTCAGCATCTACTTTTACAACTTCAAGGTTTTGTACCGTAGTATTCTCATTACCCATTCTTCCAGGGAGCTTCTTTCCCTTAAAGGTTCTTGACGGGTCTGAAGATGCACCCATTGAACCAGGGGCTCTGTGGAATTTGGAGCCGTGCCTCATAGGTCCTCTATGGGCATTAAATCTCTTTATAGTTCCTGCTGTTCCTTTACCTTTGGAAACGCCGCTTACATCGACCTTGTCTCCTTCAGCAAATACATCAGCCTTTATTTCCTGTCCTATTTCAAAGGATTCCGCGTTTTCAACTCTGAGCTCTCTTAAGTATCTCTTTGTAGCAACCTTCGCTTTTGCGAAATGGCCTTTCATAGGCTTATTAACCTTTTTCTCGTCCTTATCCTGGTAACCCACCTGGATGGATGAGTAGCCATCGTTCTCCATTGTTTTCTTCTGCACAACCACGTTAGGTCCTGCTTGAATAACTGTTACTGGGATAGCCTTTCCTTCTTTGCTGAAAATCTGCGTCATCCCGACTTTTTTTCCTAAAATTGCTTTTTTCATCTTTCCACCTCCATAATTTACAGAGGACCGATAGTATCGGTCATACTAAATCATAATTGACAACCTTCGTTACAGTTTGATTTCTATATCTACGCCGGCAGGTAAATCCAACCTCATCAAAGCGTCTACAGTTTTAGGCGTAGGGCTTAATATATCAATCAGCCTCTTATGAGTTCTCATCTCAAACTGCTCTCTTGAGTCCTTGTACTTATGAACTGCTCTGAGTATAGTTATGATTTCTTTTTGAGTTGGCAGAGGCACTGGGCCTGACACCTTTGCTCCTGTTCTTTTTGCAGTTTCAACAATTTTCTGAGCTGATTGATCGATTAGATTGTGATCAAATGCCTTTAATCTGATTCTGATTTTTTGTTTTGCCATTTTTATTTCCCTCCTTTTCATCGCACGCGTCTATTTTACTCACGTACAACCGCTTACTGCCGTACACTAATCCGGGTGTGTTCTATTTTTTTATTTGGTGTACCCCGAAAGTACACCGGCAGTAGAGTCGCCCGAATTCAAGATCCAGACACTACTCCGCAAGAATTTCCCAAGTTGAACGAGACTTCATTTTGCAAAGCAAAATGTTAGTCGAGTCCATACTGGACTTAGCCGCCATTTGAGACCCGCCTTTCTTTTAAAGCGGGGGTCTTAGGGCGGGTTAGTTCAGTGATAGTCTTGCAACCTCTTGCTTCATCGCATGCTTGTATTGACAACTATTATAGTTTAAACTATTTTAGTCACTTTGACAATAATTATTATTAGCTTTTTGCATATTTTTTTGCAAAACATTAACAAGGTTCGGGAGTCCGGCTTAAGCCGGACTCCAGGACCTTTTTATCAATGCTTTTTTATTCTATTATAGAAGCAACTGCTCCGGCTCCTACCGTTCTTCCGCCTTCTCTTATAGCGAATCTCAAGCCTTCTTCTATAGCTATCGGTGTTATAAGCTTTATCGTCATCGTTATGTGGTCACCGGGCATGCACATTTCTACTCCCTCTGGAAGTTCTATTACGCCTGTTACGTCTGTCGTCCTGAAGTAGAACTGGGGTCTGTATCCTTTAAAGAATGGAGTGTGTCTTCCTCCTTCTTCTTTGGTCAGTACGTATACTTGTGCCGTAAAGTGTGTGTGAGGCTTTATGGAGCCCGGTTTTGCCAGTACCTGGCCTCTTTCTATTTCTGTCCTTTGTACGCCTCTTAAAAGTACTCCTATGTTGTCTCCGGCTTGTGCCTGGTCAAGCAGCTTCCTGAACATTTCTACGCCTGTTACTACTGTTGTCTTCGGTGTGTCGTTCAGTCCTACTATTTCTACGTTGTCTTGTACTTTTACTGTTCCTCTTTCTACTCTTCCTGTTGCAACTGTTCCTCTTCCTGTTATGGAGAATACGTCTTCCACAGGCATCAGGAATGGTTTGTCTGTTGCTCTTTCTGGTGTTGGAATGTAGTTGTCTACTTCTGCCATCAGCTTATGGATTGCTCCGCACCATTGGCATTCTTCGCTTCCGCATCCGCATTCCAGTGCCTTTAAGGCTGAGCCTGCAACTATCGGTGTGTCGTCTCCGGGGAATTCATATTCGTTCAATAGTTCTCTTACTTCCATTTCAACCAGTTCGATAAGTTCTGCGTCGTCTACCATGTCTACTTTGTTCAAGAATACTACTATATATGGCACTCCAACCTGTCTGGATAGGAGTATGTGCTCTCTTGTTTGAGGCATCGGTCCGTCTGCTGCTGATACTACCAGTATGGCTCCGTCCATCTGAGCTGCTCCTGTTATCATGTTCTTTACATAGTCAGCGTGTCCGGGGCAGTCAACGTGGGCATAGTGTCTTGTTGCTGTCTGGTATTCAACGTGTGAGGTGTTTATTGTTATTCCTCTTTCTTTTTCTTCCGGTGCTTTGTCTATTTCATCATATTTTGTTGCTGTCGCTCCACCAAATTTTGATAGTACTGTGGTTATTGCTGCTGTCAGTGTCGTCTTTCCATGGTCAACGTGTCCTATGGTTCCTATGTTTACATGGGGTTTCGTTCTTTCATATTTTGCCTTTGCCATTTTTTACTTTTCCTCCTTTATATCCGATTTAAGTCTCAACTATTTTGCCAATACTTTTTCTGCAATATTTTTCGGCACTTCTTCAAAGTGGCTCATTTCCATTGAATAGACTCCTCTTCCCTGAGTCCTGGATCTTAAATCCGTAGCATAGCCGAACATTTCAGCCAAAGGTACAAAGCCTCTGATAACCTGTGCTCCCATCCTGGCTTCCATGCCTTCTATCCTTCCTCTTCTGGAGTTAATATCTCCTATTACGTCGCCCATATAGTCTTCAGGCACCGTAACTTCAACCTTCATTATAGGTTCCAACAAAGCAGGATCGGCTTTTCTCATGCCTTCCTTGAAGCCTATGGAACCAGCTATCTTAAAGGCCATTTCTGATGAGTCCACTTCATGATAGGAACCATCATACAATGTCACCTTTAAGTCTATTACATTGTAACCGCCTAAGATTCCATTCTGCAGTGCATCCTCTACTCCGGCCTGAACTGCGGGAATATATTCCTTAGGTATTACTCCGCCTACTATCTTATTGACAAATTCAAAGCCGGTGCCCGGTTCTTTCGGTTCCAGTTCAAGCCAAACATGTCCGTATTGTCCCTTACCGCCGGACTGTCTGACGAATTTGCCTTCTGCCTGAACCTTTTTCTTTATGGTCTCTTTGTATGCTACCTGAGGTTTTCCTATATTGGCTTCAACCTTGTATTCCCTCAGCATTCTGTCAACTATTATCTCAAGATGCAATTCTCCCATGCCGGCTATTATCGTCTGACCCGTTTCAGTATTTGTATAGGTTCTGAATGTCGGATCTTCTTCAGCCAGCTTGGCTAAAGCTATTCCCATCTTATCCTGGCCTGCTTTAGTCTTCGGCTCTATTGCCACATTGATAACAGGCTCAGGGAACTGCATTGATTCCAAGATTATAGGTGAGTCATCCAGGCAAAGAGTATCTCCGGTAGTAGTATCCTTGAGGCCGACTGCAGCTGCAATGTCACCGGTATAAACCTCTTTTACTTCTTCCCTGTGATTTGCGTGCATCAGCACTATTCTGCCCAGTCTTTCCTTTTTGCCCTTAGTCGAGTTATACAAGTAAGAGCCTGATTCTACCTTTCCTGAATACACTCTAAAGAAAGCCAGCTTTCCTACATACGGATCAACCATGATCTTAAAGGCCAGAGCTGAGAAAGGTTCATTATCGTCAGGATGTCTGACAATCTTTTCATCGCCTTCAATAGTAGTACCTTCGATAGCAGGAATATCTAAAGGTGAGGGCATATAGTCCACAACTGCATCCAAAACCCATTGAACCCCTTTGTTCTTGTAGGATGATCCACAAAGAACGGGAGTCATTTTGACCGCCAATGTGCCTTTTCTTATAGCTGACTTGATCTCTTCCTCAGTTATCTCTTCACCTTCAAGGTATTTCATCATCAGTTCTTCATCATTGTCTGATGCTGCCTCGATCATCTTATCCCTGTATTCCTTGCATATATCTTTGAGATCTTCCGGTATCTCGGTTTCTTCTATTTCCTTGCCCATGTCATCCTTATATATCTCTGCTTTCATGGTAACAAGATCGATGATACCCACAAAGGTATCTTCCTTTCCAATGGGGATCTGTATAGGTACAGCATTGGTCTTGAGCCTATCCTTCATCATTTCAACAACCCTGAAGAAATCGGCACCCATGATATCCATTTTATTTATATAAGCAAGCCTGGGTACATTATATTTATCCGCTTGACGCCAAACTGTTTCAGATTGGGGCTCAACGCCGCCTTTTGCACAGAACACCGCAACTGAACCATCGAGAACACGCAGTGACCTTTCTACCTCAACAGTAAAGTCCACGTGCCCCGGCGTATCTATAATGTTTATTCTGTGGCCCTTCCATTGAGCAGTAGTCGCAGCAGAAGTGATCGTTATTCCTCTTTCCTGCTCCTGCTCCATCCAATCCATAGTAGCAGAGCCTTCATGAGTCTCCCCAACCTTGTGAGTTCTGCCTGTGTAGTACAGAATTCTTTCAGTGGTCGTGGTCTTTCCTGCATCTATGTGGGCCATTATTCCTATGTTTCTGGTTTTTTCTAACGGAAATTGCCTAGGCACTTAAATCCTCCTCCCTATAGCAAGAATCACTTATATGTTTCCCAAATATTTCAGCATTACACAATTCTCCATCAAATATAACTACCACCTGTAATGTGCAAAAGCCTTATTTGCCTCAGCCATCTTATGAGTGTCTTCTCTCTTCTTAACACTGGAGCCTACGTTATTGGCAGCATCCATTATCTCTCCTGCCAATCTTTCTTTCATGGTTCTTTCTCCTCTTTTTCTGGAGTAGTCAACCAGCCATCTCATCCCCAATGCTTGTCGTCTGTCAGCTCTAACTTCAATAGGTACCTGATAAGTAGCTCCACCTATTCTTCTGGCTTTAACTTCTAAAACAGGCATTATATTGTTCATAGCTGTTTCAAATACTTCTAAAGGATCTTTACCTGTCTTGTTTCTTATTATTTCAAAAGCTTCATATATAATTTTTTCAGCCGCACCTTTTTTTCCGTCAAGCATAATATTATTTATGAGCTTAGAAACTACCTTGTCATTGTACAATGGATCAGGTAAAACGTCTCTCTTTGGAATAAATCCTTTTCTTGGCACTTTGCTTCCCTCCTTAACATTTAATTATTCATCGGTACTCGGCAATGTATAAAAACATGATGCCGTTGTGCGCAAAATATATATTTACACGGCATGGCCGTGATATAATATCCGCACAATATTATTTCTTAGGTCTTTTGGCACCGTATTTGGATCTACCTTGCTTTCTGTTGGCAACTCCGGCAGCATCCAATGTTCCCCTGACGATGTGATATCTTACGCCAGGCAAATCCTTTACCCTGCCTCCTCTTATAAGCACGACAGAGTGCTCCTGCAGGTTATGACCTATACCAGGAATGTAACCTGATACTTCTATTCCGTTCGTAAGTCTTACTCTGGCAATCTTTCTTAAAGCAGAGTTAGGCTTCTTTGGAGTAGTTGTCTTAACTACAGTGCATACTCCTCTCTTCTGCGGGGACTCCTCTAGTGCCGGCGCAGTGGATTTGTAAGTTACTTGCTGTCTGCCCTTTCTAACCAACTGGTTTATGGTAGGCATCAAATACACCTCCTTAAATATTTTTTGACCTACAGGAAAGCTAAATTCCATAATATAGACTTTCCCGTTATGGGTGTGATAAAGGCTCCCTTGCTATTAAAACGCTTCCATCGGAGGCCTTTTTATATAAAATATGCCCCTTCAATTGAAGGGGCATATTTTAGTCGTTCAATAGAGATGCGCAAGAAGCATTAACCTCTATACCGCATGCCTCTCCAAGTTTCTTCATCGTGTCGATGTACACAATTTCAACTTCTTTTCCCCTGCATACTTCTAATATGCTGTTTTTTATGCTTTCTTCCACATCGTTTGCAATATAAACTGTATGTGCACTGCCATTTTTTATAGCTTTTATGGTTTGTTTCAACCCAATTATCCTTTTCTTCGAGGACTTCAACCTTTCCATATCATATCGCCTCCTCATCATTAAAAAGAATACGGCTTTTTTAGCATACTTTTTCATTTTAGCATTACGCTTATTTTTTTGTCAATATTAATTTTTGATTTTAGTGCAATAACTCATTGTTGAATATGTTGTGCTAACTGATAACGATTGCAGTTAAATCAAATTTTGCTGCTCCTCGGCATTTTCCTCAATGTTTTCTGCCGAAACTTCCTCAGGCAAAGCTATATTGGCGTCCTTATATCTCTTCATGCCTGTTCCCGCAGGTATGAGCTTACCTATTATAACATTTTCCTTAAGCCCTACCAATGGATCTATCTTGCCCTTTATAGCTGCTTCCGTGAGCACCCTGGTGGTCTCCTGGAAGGATGCCGCAGACAAGAAGGAGTCCGTAGCCAGAGATGCTTTGGTGATACCCAACAGGGTTCTCTTTCCTGTTGCCTTTTCTCCGCCTTGCTTTGCTATCTCTTCGTTTTCTTCTTCAAACTTGAAGATGTCAAACAGGCCTCCGGGCAGCAGATCAGTATCTCCCGCATCATCAATCTTTACCTTTCTGAGCATCTGTCTTACTATTACCTCTATATGCTTATCGGCTATATCAACGCCCTGCAGCCTATAAACCCTCTGAACCTCCTGAAGCAGGTAGGATTGAACTCCTGCTATGCCTTTTATCTTCAAAATATCATGGGGGTTAACAGAACCTTCGGTTATTTCATCACCGGCTTCGATCCTGTCTCCATCATAGACTTTAAGCCTTGAACCGTAAGGTATTGCATAGGTTCTTGTATCTCCGTCATCTGCGATGACTATTACTTCTTTTTTCTTCTTGTTTGAGTCATTGACCTTCACTATGCCGGGTATTTCCGATATGGTTGCCAGACCCTTAGGCCTTCTTGCCTCAAAAAGCTCCTCGACTCTGGGGAGACCTTGAGTTATGTCATCTCCTGCAACACCGCCTGTATGGAAGGTTCTCATGGTAAGCTGAGTACCCGGCTCGCCGATGGATTGTGCGGCGATAATTCCTACGGCTTCTCCAATATTTACTGCATCTCCGGTAGCCAGATTCATGCCATAGCATTTCGCACAAACGCCATATCTGGAGTGACAGGTCAATACCGAGCGTATATAAACCTTCTTTATTCCCGTTTTAACAATTTTTGAAGCCATGTCATCGGTTATCATGACGCCTTTCTTAACCAGAACTTCACCTGTTTCCGGGTGAACGATATCCGCCATTGTAAGTCTTCCTGCAAGTCTGTCTTCCAATTTTTCGATTATCTCGCTGCCGTCTTTTATTTCACTTACCCATAGACCTTCTTCAGTTCCGCAGTCATCTTCCCTTACTATAACGTCCTGACTTACATCAACAAGACGTCTGGTCAGATATCCCGAGTCTGCCGTTCTTAAAGCGGTATCAGCCAAGCCTTTTCTGGCGCCATGGGTAGAGGTAAAGAACTCCAAAACGTTAAGGCCTTCACGGAAGTTAGCTTTTATAGGGATCTCTATTATTCTTCCCGATGTATCGGCCATAAGTCCTCTCATGCCCGCCAGCTGACTTATCTGGTTGACGCTTCCTCTGGCTCCCGAGTTTGCCATCATGTATACGGGGTTTAATCTGTCAAGATTATCCATCAGGGCTTTAGTGACTTCTTCCTTGGTATTCTTCCAGGTTTCTATTACCTGCTCATATCTTTCTTCATTTGATATGAGGCCCCTTCTATACATCTTTTCAATATTATCAACCTTAGAATCTGCTTCCGAAAGCAATCTTTTCTTTGCTTCGGGTATGTCAATATCGCTTACTCCTATTGTTACTGCTCCCTTAGTTGAATAATGGAAGCCAAATGCTTTGATTTCATCAAGCACCACGGCAGTTTTAGCAGAACCATGCCTTCTATAGCATTTATCTACTATTTTGCCCAGCATTTTTTTATCTATCGGTATGAGATTGCCTTCCTTATCTTTCGGATCATATTCGAGAACAAACTCATTTCCTTCAGCCGTTCTATCCACAAAGCCGACATCTTGGGGCATGGAATCGTTGAATATGAGGCGGCCTACAGTATTCTCAACGAGCTTGTATTCGGTCTTTCCATTGATAGTTCTGGCAAGCTTTGCTTTAACCATGGCATGAAGTCCTACTTCATCCAATTGGTATGCCATAACCATCTCGTCCAGATCGGAGAATATCTTTCCTTCTCCTTTTTCACCGGGAACATGTATTGTCAAATAGTAAATTCCCATTACCATGTCCTGGGTCGGGCTTACTACAGGTCTTCCATCCTTCGGAGCCAAAATATTGTTTGCCGAAAGCATCAGAAATCTGGCTTCGGCTTGTGCTTCCACAGATAGCGGAACGTGAACCGCCATCTGGTCTCCGTCAAAGTCCGCATTGTATGCCGTGCATACCAGCGGATGGAGCTTAAGCGCCCTGCCTTCAACCAAAACAGGTTCAAAGGCTTGTATTCCCAGCCTATGGAGTGTCGGTGCACGGTTTAAGAGTACCGGATGCTCTTTTATTACCTCTTCAAGCACATCCCATACCTCTGTCTTGACCCTCTCCACCATACGCTTTGCGCTTTTAATATTATGGGCGAGGCCATCCTTTACAAGCTTCTTCATCACAAAGGGCTTGAAGAGCTCAAGGGCCATCTCCTTGGGAAGGCCGCACTGATAGAGCTTCAAATGAGGCCCTACAACTATAACGGAACGTCCGGAATAGTCGACACGCTTGCCCAAAAGGTTCTGCCTGAATCTTCCCTGCTTTCCTTTGAGCATATCGCTCAAGGATTTAAGCGGCCTATTGCCGGGGCCGGTGACAGGTCTTCCGCGCCTGCCGTTATCGATTAAGGCATCAACGGCCTCCTGAAGCATTCTTTTCTCGTTCCTGACGATTATATCTGGAGCTCCAAGGTCCAGAAGCCTTTTCAACCTATTATTTCTGTTTATAACCCTTCTATATAGATCATTCAAATCCGAAGTGGCAAATCTGCCTCCGTCAAGCTGCACCATTGGCCTTAAATCCGGCGGGATTACAGGGATCACATCCAGAATCATCCACTCAGGCTTATTGCCGGATTTTCTGAAAGCTTCCACCACCTCAAGCCTTCTTACAGTTCTGAGCTTTTTTTGTCCTGAGCTGTCCTTTAGGTCATGTCTCAATTCTTTAGCCAGTTGTTCCAGATCCAAAACGGCAAGAAGCTCTTTTATTGCTTCAGCACCCATTCCTGCTCTGAATTTGGAGCCATATTTCTCAATAGCTTCTCTGAATTCCTTTTCGTTCAGTATCTGCTTTACAGATAGACCCGTATCTCCCGGTTCGATCACAATATAAGAAGCAAAATACAATACCTTCTCCAATGCTCTTGGCGACATATCCAATAACAAACCCATACGGCTGGGTATACCCTTGAAATACCAGATATGAGATACAGGAGCAGCCAGCTCGATATGGCCCATCCTCTCTCTCCTCACCTTAGCTTTTGTTACTTCAACACCGCATCTGTCGCAGATTATGCCCTTATATCTGATTCTTTTGTACTTGCCGCAATGGCATTCCCAATCCTTGGTAGGCCCGAATATCCTTTCGCAGAATAAACCTTCCTTTTCCGGTTTTAAGGTTCTATAGTTTATGGTTTCAGGTTTTTTTACCTCTCCTCTTGACCATTCCCTTACTTTCTCCGGGGATGCCAAACCAATCTTTAATGATTCGAAGTTGTTTAATTCCAACAAGGGCTCTTCTCTCCCTTCCTTTAATAATCTTCCTCTTCTTCTTCTTCTTCTTGGGTCTCATTCTTTATCAAATCATCTATATCCAAATCTATTTCGAAATCTTCTTCTTCTGCGTCTTCATCATAGTCATCATATAGATTGTCTTTTTCCTCTTCAACTCCACCTTTGTAGGGAAGATTTGAAAGGTCGACATCTTCGCGGGTCTCCATTTCGTTGCTGAGGTCTTCCAAGTCATCATCAACAGATTCTTTTATTGTGATTTCCTCATTTTCTTCAGAAAGCACCTTTACATCCAGTGCAAGGCTCTGAAGCTCCTTTATCAATACCTTAAAGGATTCCGGAACTCCCGGCTCAGGGATATTTTCTCCCTTGACGATGGATTCGTAGGTCTTCACTCTGCCCACTACATCATCAGACTTCACGGTAAGAATTTCTTGCAGTGTATGAGCCGCACCGTATGCCTCCAATGCCCAAACCTCCATCTCCCCGAATCGCTGGCCGCCAAATTGGGCTTTTCCGCCTAATGGCTGCTGAGTTACAAGGGAGTATGGTCCTGTGGATCTGGCGTGAATCTTATCATCTACCAGGTGAAGGAGCTTGAGTATATACATGTAGCCTACCGTAACATCATTGTCAAAGTATTCTCCCGTTCTGCCGTCCCTCAATGTGATCTTTCCTGTTCTGTCAAGATTTACATCCACAAGAGGATTATCCTCTAAGCCGCCTAATAAATTCTCCATGTCTTTTATATTATTTAAGTCGGTATCCTTAATCTTTTCTTTAAAGTGATTGAGCTTTTTATCCAGTTCAAATACGGGATCAGCCAAATATTCATTGATTATCTCTACATTTTCATCTATATTGAAGTCGCCTGGTTCTTCGTCTTCCGTATAGCTTATTTTATTCTTTATAGCTTTCAGCTGCTTTTTAACCTGAATGAATTTATTCGCAGTTTCCAGAGTATCCATTATATCATTCTCATTGGCACCATCAAATACAGGAGTAGCTATCTTCCATCCCAAGGCCTTGGCAGCCAAACCAAGATGGACTTCCAGCACCTGTCCTATATTCATACGCGATGGCACTCCAAGAGGATTCAATACGATCTCCAGAGGCGTCCCGTTGGGCAGGAAGGGCATATCCTCTTCGGGAAGGATTCTGGATATAACGCCCTTGTTTCCGTGTCTTCCGGCCATCTTATCTCCGACGGAGATCTTTCTCTTCTGCGCTATATAAACCCTCACCAATTGATTTACACCAGGAGGCAGCTCATCGCCGTTTTCTCTTGTAAACACTTTTACGTCAACTATTATGCCTGCTTCGCCATGGGGCACTCTCAGCGATGTGTCCCTTACTTCTCTGGCTTTTTCACCGAATATGGCTCTCAGCAGTCTTTCCTCGGCTGTAAGCTCGGTTTCACCCTTGGGTGTCACCTTGCCCACCAATATATCTCCTGTTCTTACTTCAGCGCCTATCCTGATAATGCCTCTTTCATCCAGGTCCTTTAACGCTTCTTCACCCACATTGGGTATGTCCCTGGTTATTTCCTCGGGCCCCAGCTTTGTATCACGGGCTTCGGCTTCGTATTCTTCTATATGAATAGATGTAAACACATCTTCTTTAACCAGCTTTTCACTTATCAATATAGCGTCCTCATAGTTATAGCCTTCCCAGGTCATAAAACCAATGAGCACATTTCTTCCAAGGCCGATTTCGCCATAATCCGTAGATGGACCATCGCCGATTACCTGACCCTTCTTTACTATTTCTCCTTTTTTAACAAAAGGTCTCTGGTTTATGCAAGTGCCCTGGTTGGATCTTAAGAACTTGAGAAGCTTATACCTGTCTCTGCCGCCATCATCGTTTCTTATCACTATTTCATTGGAGCTTACCTTTTCCACAACCCCGCCATTCCTTGCCAGTATCACAACACCGGAATCGATGGCTGCTTTATATTCCATTCCTGTACCCACTATAGGGGATTCAGGCTTAATGAGAGGAACCGCCTGCCTTTGCATGTTGGAGCCCATGAGAGCACGGTTGGCGTCATCATTTTCAAGGAAGGGTATCATGGCTGTAGCTACCGAAACTACCTGCTTGGGCGATACGTCCATATACTCAACCTCTGATATGGGCACGACCACTATCTCATGCCTTATCCTGGCGGTAACCTTTTTGTCTATAAATCTTCCTTCCGCATCCAGGGCTTCATTGGCCTGGGCTACGATATAATCATCCTCTTCATCAGCGGTTACATATACGATTTCATCAGTTACTATCTTTTCTCCGCTTTCATCAATCTTAACGACCCTATAGGGCGCTTCTATAAAACCATACTCATTGATTCTGGCATAGGTACTGAGACTTCCTATAAGTCCGATGTTAGGGCCTTCGGGAGTTTCTATAGGGCACATTCTGCTGTAATGGGAGTGATGAACGTCTCTGACTTCAAAGCCGGCTCTTTCTCTGGACAGTCCTCCCGGGCCCAGAGCAGAAAGCCTTCTCTTGTGAGTCAGCTCCGCCAACGGGTTTGTCTGGTCCATGAATTGAGACAATTGGCTGCTTCCAAAAAATTCTTTGATAGAAGCGGCTACCGGTCTTATATTTATAAGCTGCTGGGGAGTTACCACATCTATATCCTGTATGGTCATTCTCTCCTTGACGACCCTCTCCATACGAGAGAGGCCGATTCTGAACTGATTCTGCAAAAGCTCTCCAACGGATCTGAGTCTTCTATTCCCCAGATGATCGATATCATCAACATTTCCTACATTATAGATGAGATTCAGATTATAGCTTACGGAGGCCATAATATCATCAATGACTATATGCTTAGGAATAAGGTCGTGTATTCTTTTTTTAATTTCTTCCTTTATATCCGCTTCAGATTCGTATTTGTTCAATATTTCTTTCAATATGCCTAAATTTACCAGTTCCCTGATGCTTAAATCGGAAACATCAAAAGGCAAATATTTATTTATATCTACAACATTGTTTCCAAGAATCTTTACCGCTCTTCCTTCAGATAATATAAAGGCTTCATTTATGCCGGCGTTCTGAATTTGCTGAGCCTTGTCTCTGGTTATCTTATCCCCGGCTGCAGCTAAAATTTCTCCGGTTTTCGGATCGACAATGTCTTTTTCAAGTTTCTGACCGCTCAATCTTGATGCTAAGGAAAGTTTTTTATTAAATTTATACCTTCCTACTTTTGCCAGATCATATCTCTTGGGATCAAAAAACAAGGATTCTATTAGAGATTTGGCGCTTTCAACTGTTGGAGGTTCACCGGGTCTGAGTCTTTTGTACACTTCAATAAGGCCTTCCTCGGTATTCTTGGTGGTGTCTTTTTGCAGTGTAACCTTTATCCTTTCGTCTTCTCCAAGCACATTTTCAATCTGTTGATCTGTACCATATCCGAGAGCTTTCAAAAGCACAGTAATCGGAATTTTCCTCGTTCTGTCTATTCTCACCCATAATACATCGTTAGAGTCCGTTTCGTATTCCAACCATGCTCCTCTATTAGGAATAACCGTTGCTGAGTGCAATCTCTTTCCAGACTTATCTATCTGCTCATCATAATAAACTCCGGGGGATCTAACCAACTGGCTTACTATAACTCTTTCAGCGCCATTGATTATAAAGGTTCCCTGATCTGTCATGAGAGGGAAATCTCCCATAAAGACTTCTTGTTCTTTTACTTCGTTGGTAGATTTATTGGCAAGTCTGATTTTCACCTTCAGCGGCGCAGAGTATGTAACATCTCTCTCCTTGCACTCTTCAACACTATACTTGGGCTTACCATCCAAAGAATAGTCAACGAATTCCAATACCAGGTTTCCTGTATAATCTGAGATTGGAGATACATCGTTAAATACCTCTTTCAGACCTTCTTCCAGAAACCAGTTATAGGAATTTTTCTGGACTTCAATAAGATTCGGCATATCCATGACTTCATCAATGTTTGAGTAGCTCATTCTCTGATTTTTCCCAACAGAGATTGGATGTACCATAAGTCACTCACCCCTTAATAATAAATAAAGTAAAATAGCCAAAAGCTCTCCGACCATAACTGCTTTTGGTTAACTGTAAATTTTAGCATAGCTATTTTAATATTGCCTTTTTTAGTCAATCTTATACAGCCACATGCCTAAATATAGTAATTTCTTACACCAATGCAATATATAATATTAACATACCATCTATTGTCTGTCAATAAGACAATTCAATTACTTTTATGAATTTTGCTGTCTTCTCTAATATATTTCAACTCTGCTGTGCTTTTTTTATTTTGTCGACATTTCCCGGGAAATATGAGTATTTGTGTCAGATCGTCTGTATATAATGTTGTCATTTTTGAAATGATACTCAAATGGAAAAGGATAGTTGTTAAAAGAGCCGCACATTATGCGGCTCTTGATTTATTTTATTTCTACTGTAGCACCTGTTCCGTCGAATTTTGCTTTTATTTCATCTGCTTCTTGTTTGCTTACGCCTTCTTTAACTGGCTTTGGAGCTCCGTCAACAAGATCCTTTGCTTCTTTTAGGCCAAGACCGGTTATTTCTCTAACTACCTTGATAACCTTGATCTTTTCTGCACCTGCAGCTACCAATACCACATTGAATTCAGTCTGCTCTTCTGCTGCCGGACCTGCTGCTGCTGCCGGACCTGCTGCTACTGCTGCAGGAGCTGCTGCTGTTACACCAAACTCCTCTTCTATAGCTTTAACCAATTCTGCTAATTCTAATACTGTCATGTTCTTTATTTCTTCTATGAACTTTAAAGTTTTTTCACTTGCCATTTTATTTACCTCCTAATATATTAAGCTTCCGCTTCTTTTTTTTCTTTTATAGAATTCAACATATATGCAAGGTTTCTGACCGAGCCCTGCAATGCACCAAGCAGCATAGCGATGAGAACTTCTCTTGACGGCAGATCTCCAAGAGCTTTTACGGCGTCCGCATCCATAAAGCTGTTTTCAACGAAACCGGCTTTAACTGCTATCGGTGTCTTTGGATTATCCTTTTGGAATTGATTTATTGTTTTAGCAGGAGCTACAACATCATCATATCCGAATACATATCCTACAGTGCCTTCCAAGAACTCATTCAATTCTTCTATTCCTGCTTCATGGGCAGCCCTCTTAAATAATGTGTTCTTGTAAACCTTATAGTCTACGCCTGCTTCTCTAAACCTCTTTCTCAGCTCAGTTACATCTTCAACGTTTATGCCTTTATAATCGACTAACAGTACTGATTTAGATTTTTGAAGCTTTTCTTTTACTTCATTAACAACTTGCTGTTTTGCTTCTAGATTTTTTGACATATCTACACCTCCTCTGTTGGATTATTGGCCTTTTGAATATACAAAAGACCTCTCCGTAGACGTAGAGAGGTCATAAACAAATTTATGATCGAACCTCGGTAGGAAATTAAGCAAAAGCACCTACTGTCTACGGTAATATCTTCAATTTTAACTCTGTGCTGTTATTCAACGACACGGAGAGGGTTAACTTTGATGCCAGGCCCCATAGTGCTTGTCAATGTAACGCTCTTCAGGTAGGTACCCTTTGCGGCTGCAGGTTTAGCTTTTACCACAGCTTCCATCAAAGTTTTGAAATTGTCAGCCAGTTTTTCAGTTCCAAAGGATGCTTTTCCTACAGCAACGTGAACGATACTGGTCTTGTCAACTCTGTATTCAACTTTACCGGCTTTGATATCTGCAATAGCTCTTGATATATCAAAGGTTACTGTTCCGGATTTCGGGTTAGGCATTAAACCCTTTGGTCCAAGTATTTTACCTAGTCTGCCGACTACGCCCATCATGTCCGGGGTAGCGACTACTACGTCATAATCGAACCAATTTTCAGTTTGTATCTTTGCAACCAATTCCTCAGCGCCAACAAAATCAGCTCCTGCTGCTTCTGCTTCTTTAGCCTTGTCACCCTTTGCAAATACTAAAACTCTAAGAGTTTTACCTGTTCCATGAGGCAATACAACAACGCCTCTGACCTGTTGGTCCGCATGCCTGGGGTCAACACCCAGCTTAATGTGAACTTCTATGGATTCGTCAAATTTTGCCTTAGCTGTCTTTTGAACCAATTCAATGGCTTCCTTTGGATCATAAAGCTTGCCTGGTTCGATAAGCTTCATGCTTTCCTGGTATTTTTTACCTCTAAACATTACTTTTCCTCCTTGTGGTAAGCGGAAATTTTATTTCCTCCCACTTATTTTTAGTCTTCTACGACTACTCCCATGCTTCTTGCTGTACCTGCTACCATGCTCATTGCGGCTTCTATGCTGCCGGCATTTAGATCAGGCATTTTAAGCTCAGCAATCTCTCTGACCTTAGCTTTGGATATCTTCGCTACCTTGTTCTTGTTTGGTACTCCAGAACCGCTTTCAATTCCGACTGCCTTCTTTATTAGAACTGCTGCAGGCGGAGTTTTTGTTATGAAAGTGAAGGATCTGTCCTGATATACAGTAATAACAACAGGTATGATCAAGCCTGCTTGCTTTGCAGTCTTTTCATTGAATTCCTTGCAGAAGCCCATGATATTAACACCATGCTGACCCAAAGCAGGACCTATCGGTGGAGCGGGCGTAGCTTTGCCTGCAGGAACCTGAAGCTTTACTAATGCAGAAACTTTTTTAGCCATTGTTGCACCTCCTCTCACGGAAACTTCTATATATGAACATATATAAACTACTTCAAAGTTTCAATTTGAAGGAATTCCAATTCAACTGGGGTTTCTCTTCCAAACATTGAAACCATGACCTTTACCTTTTGCTTTTCATTATTGATTTCTAATATGGTTCCTACAAAGTTTTCAAAAGGCCCGGAAATAACTTTAACGCTGTCACCAACCCTGGCATCAAGCTTAACAGGAATCTTTTCAACACCTAAAGTTTTTACTTCCATATCGGTGAGAGGCACGGGTTTAGAACCAGGTCCGACAAAACCTGTCACACCCCTTGTGTTTCTAACAACATACCATGATTCATCAGTCATTATCATCTTGACAATAACATATCCAGGAAATATCTTTTTCTGGGTGACCTTCTTCTTGCCGTTCTTTATCTCTATTTGCTCTTCGATGGGCACCTTTACCTCAAAGATCACATCCTGCATATTTCTATTCTCAACGATTTTCTCAATATTAGCCTTTACCTTATTCTCATAGCCGGAATAAGTGTGAACCACATACCACTTGCCTCTTTCTTCCATCAGTAAGCAGACCCCGTGATGAACACGATAGTCTTTCCTCCTTTTACTATTTCATTAGGAATATGTCCAATACCTTCCCAAAACCCATGTCTACAGCCCATAATGCTACTCCTATGATAAGTATAGAAACCAAAACTACTTCCGTATGCTGTAAAACTTCTTTTCTGCTGGGCCAGCTGACCTTTTTCATCTCAGCCTTTGTTTCTTTGAAATACTTCTTCATGCTAAACTTCTTAGCTGTATCTGTCATATTTTCACTTCCTTTACAGCCTATTTTGTTTCTTTATGGGTAGTATGTTTTCTGCAGAATCTGCAGTATTTATTCATTTCCAGTCTGTCAGGATCATTCTTCTTGTTCTTCATGTTGTTATAATTTCTCTGCTTGCATTCACTGCATGCAAGGGTTATCTTAACTCTCATTACGGCACCTCCCAACATTAACGCATTAATATCTTGACAATAAAACATAAACATAGCACATTCGGGCTACCTTAAAAATCTATCATAATTTAATCCTTATGTCAATATTTTGTCCCTAACTTCCCTTTATATTTATCTACAGCTGACTGCCAGCCGCATATAATGATTATTGCCAAGCTTTTTTCGTTTAATACTTTACAAAAGACCAGGTTTTCCTGGTCTTTTGTCTAAATAAATAACCAATTTTTTATTCTATTATAGAAGCAACTGCTCCGGCTCCTACCGTTCTTCCGCCTTCTCTTATAGCGAATCTCAAGCCTTCTTCTATAGCTATCGGTGTTATAAGCTTTATCGTCATCGTTATGTGGTCACCGGGCATGCACATTTCTACTCCCTCTGGAAGTTCTATTACGCCTGTTACGTCTGTCGTCCTGAAGTAGAACTGGGGTCTGTATCCTTTAAAGAATGGAGTGTGTCTTCCTCCTTCTTCTTTGGTCAGTACGTATACTTGTGCCGTAAAGTGTGTGTGAGGCTTTATGGAGCCCGGTTTTGCCAGTACCTGGCCTCTTTCTATTTCTGTCCTTTGTACGCCTCTTAAAAGTACTCCTATGTTGTCTCCGGCTTGTGCCTGGTCAAGCAGCTTCCTGAACATTTCTACGCCTGTTACTACTGTTGTCTTCGGTGTGTCGTTCAGTCCTACTATTTCTACGTTGTCTTGTACTTTTACTGTTCCTCTTTCTACTCTTCCTGTTGCAACTGTTCCTCTTCCTGTTATGGAGAATACGTCTTCCACAGGCATCAGGAATGGTTTGTCTGTTGCTCTTTCTGGTGTTGGAATGTAGTTGTCTACTTCTGCCATCAGCTTATGGATTGCTCCGCACCATTGGCATTCTTCGCTTCCGCATCCGCATTCCAGTGCCTTTAAGGCTGAGCCTGCAACTATCGGTGTGTCGTCTCCGGGGAATTCATATTCGTTCAATAGTTCTCTTACTTCCATTTCAACCAGTTCGATAAGTTCTGCGTCGTCTACCATGTCTACTTTGTTCAAGAATACTACTATATATGGCACTCCAACCTGTCTGGATAGGAGTATGTGCTCTCTTGTTTGAGGCATCGGTCCGTCTGCTGCTGATACTACCAGTATGGCTCCGTCCATCTGAGCTGCTCCTGTTATCATGTTCTTTACATAGTCAGCGTGTCCGGGGCAGTCAACGTGGGCATAGTGTCTTGTTGCTGTCTGGTATTCAACGTGTGAGGTGTTTATTGTTATTCCTCTTTCTTTTTCTTCCGGTGCTTTGTCTATTTCATCATATTTTGTTGCTGTCGCTCCACCAAATTTTGATAGTACTGTGGTTATTGCTGCTGTCAGTGTCGTCTTTCCATGGTCAACGTGTCCTATGGTTCCTATGTTTACATGGGGTTTCGTTCTTTCATATTTTGCCTTTGCCATTTTTTACTTTTCCTCCTTTATATGTATCGATTAAATAAAAAATTATAATCTGGTTAATAAACTCTGCCTGGTGTATCGTAAGAATGGAGCCCACGACCGGGCTTGAACCGGCGAACCTCCGCCTTACCAAGGCGGTGCTCTACCTGCTGAGCTACATGGGCGTATTTACTGGAGCGGGCAACGGGAATCGAACCCGCACGGCCAGCTTGGGAAGCTGGAATTCTACCACTGAACTATGCCCGCGGTATATGGTGGGGAAAGGTGGATTCGAACCACCGAAGTCTGAGACAACAGATTTACAGTCTGCCCCCTTTGGCCGCTCGGGAATTTCCCCCCTTTATTTATAACCAGAGTAACTAATTAGTTATTATAATATGGTATAGGTGTTTTGTCAATATTAACAGCATTCTTAGTTCAAAGGAAGTTTATGACTCTGTCTGATAGCTAAGCATCCTTAAACTCAAGAAACTTTTCCAATTTGCGTTTTACCCTCTGAAGAGCATTGTCGATGGATTTTACATGCCTGTCCAAATCCACGGCAATCTCTTGATAGGATTTGCCTTGAAGATATGACATGAGAACCTCCAATTCCAAATCACTGAGTATTTCTCCGATTTTGGACTCTATGGAACATAATTCCTCCCTGCTTATGATCAGCTCTTCCGGATCAGTTATTTTGGTAGCAGTCAGAATATCCAGCAGAGTTCTGTCCGATTCCTCATCATAAATAGGCTTGTTCAAGGATACATACGAGTTTAGTGGAATATGCTTTTGCCTTGTCGCTGTTTTTATGGCAGTAATGATTTGCCTTGTTATGCAAAGCTCGGCAAATGCCCTAAAAGATGACAGCTTATCATTTTTAAAGTCCCTGATAGATTTATATAAGCCTATCATTCCTTCCTGAACAATATCCTCTCTATCAGCACCGATAAGAAAATACGATCTTGCCTTTGCCCTCACAAAATTCTTGTACTTATTGATTATGAATTCCAGGGCTTCCTTGTCCCCGTCTCTGGCACTCAAAACCAGTTCTTCGTCCATCATGTTATCAAAGCTAAGTACCTCATCTTTGTTTGCTTTTGCTTCCACTATATCTCCTCCAAGCTTTTAGCTTTCAACCATCTATATTATACATATATAATCGCGTTTTTTCAAGGTTAACTATAAATGCAGAATAAGGAATCAATGCCGTTGTCTTCTTATTCGTTCCAATTTTTCAGCAACAACAGGGTCAAGATGGTGTTCCAACAGGTTCCTGTCATGCTTCAGCCTGTTGATATGATTTTTGTCCATCTTATTGGATGCTTCTTTTATCTGGACTTTAAGCTCCCTCGCCGATATCCTTGCAGCTCCTAATCCCAGGACAACCGTTTGCTCCAGCGAATCAGAGGTGGCAACTCTTATTATATTATCCTCGCTGGAGTTTTCGGCTACAAACCTCTCAATATAATTATCCGCACTTTCAAACTCTTTTGTGTATACAATTTCAACATTATTATAAAATTCATGCTTTTCCATGCTGTTTTTAACATAGTGAGCATCAAATACGACAGTCACCTTGATACCTCTGAAGGCCTGATAGTTTGATAATATATCCAGCAATTTGCTTCTTGCGCTGTCCAGAGAATGTTTGCTTTCTTCTTTAAGCTCTTCCCAGTTATTTATTATGTTGTAGCCGTCAACCATCAGGTATTCCTTCAATTTTCATCACCTAAATCAGTTTTAATGAATACTGCCGTCCTGAAGACTACCGGCAGCATTTTTCAGTGCTCTCTGTTTTTTTGCCTCAAATATGACAACTGCACAGGAGACAGCCGCATTAAGTGAGGATATTTTCCCTGCCATAGGTATTCCTACGATGAAATCGCAATTTTCTTTTATAAGCTTGCCGAGGCCTTTCCCTTCGCTTCCCACTACCAAAGCCAAGGGTCCCGTCATATCCTTTTCATAGTATGGATCTCCGCTGGCATCAGCTCCTGCTATCCATAAACCTTTTTCCTTCAGATAATCCATGGTCTGATTCAGGTTTGTCACCTTGGCCACAGGCACATATTCAACTGCTCCTGCCGATATTTTGCCTATTATGGGGGTAAGGCTTGCCGCCCTGCGCTTGGGGATTATTACACCATGTACACCCGCCCCGTCACAGCTTCTCAGTATTGAGCCCAGGTTCTGGGGATCTGTTATTTCATCCAAAATAACTATAAAAGGATCTTCGGCTTTTTCTTTTGCAATTTCCAGTATGTCATCGACTTCATAATATTTGTACAATGCAGCGGAGGCAATGACTCCCTGGTGGCTTTTGGTAGCAGACATCCTGTCCAGCTTGGCCTTGTCAACTTCCTTTATCAGTATCTTCTTATCTCTTGCTATAGCAATGATCTGTCTTATCGATCCTTCCAATTGGCCGCTTTGGACAAACAGCTTATCTATTTCTCTCCCTGATTTTAACGCTTCCAATACAGGATTTCTTCCTTCTATCAGATTTATATAATAGTCATCCCTGTCTTCAGCTTCTTCAATATATTGGGGTTTGGCTCTTCCTTCGGTCTTTTTCTGTACGGGCTTATTAAATTTAGGAGTTTTCTTATCCTCCCTTACCTTTTTGCCCCATTTATCTGCTTTATTCCTTTTTTCTCCGCCAAATGGCATATGCATCATCCTTCTATATTATTTTTTTCATAGTTTTATTATCTTCATTATCGATGGGCAGTATTCTCCACCAAGTTGAGACGTTGCGGCCGTTGATTTGATTTGCTATCTGAATCTTTCCCTGACCTCTGCAGTTTTTCCGCAGCTCATGGCTCCTTCGGGGCATGGTCCGCTGATGCATCCAGGCCCGGCATGCTTGAAGAGTATGGGCGCAACCTCCCGCACTTTTCTCAGCATTTCTGCCGCCATATCTCTTATCTCCCACTGGGCTCTTCCACAGCATCTAAGCCTGAAAAAGTTAAATAAAGCCCTCGCTGACATAGTAAATACTATTTTTGTTTCACAGGCATTGGGGAATACATATCTTGCATCCTCTATAGATGCTTTTTCAGCCATCTGCACCGCTTGCTTCTCACTCTTGCCTTCTTCGATATATCTTTTATAGTTTTCTGCATATAGTATTTCTACCAGCTTATCATAAGCCTCCTGGTCCTTTTTCATCGAGTTGATGAATATTTCCCGGGCTTCGTCTATTGCATCTATCTGAGGAGGTACTATGTATTCAAATTGCTCAAGCTTCACATATCTTTGAGATTGCTGGGAGTAAGAGCAGCCGATTCTGTGGCGAACCAGTTGATGAGAAAGAACCCGGCTGATTCCTTCAACTGCAAAAGTAAAAGAGACATGCTCTATGGGGCTTTCATGGCCTAAGTCCATCAGCATGTTCAGAAATTTCTCAGTCTTTTCTGTATCCAATCCGTCCAATATTCCATCTATGCCTATTTGAGAATAGCAAAGCTTCGCTGCTGCTGCTACCAGCTTCTCCGGCTCAGGAGTATATCGTATCAGTTCTACCTTCATAATACATATGACCTCCATTCACATAAATTATATCTGAGCTATGACATAACTTATTTATCATTTTAAGAGAATTATCTTTATTTGTCTATATGATATTTGGGTATTCCTCTGGTGCTTTGGCTCGGGACACGAGGTGCGATGTACGAGTTTTTGGGCAGGACTCTGGAGCTATGGAATACGGTAACCACGGAAAGACACGGAAGGGAACACGGGTTTTCACGGAAGGGGATGCATATGTATTATATTGACGAACCATATTCAAATGTAACTATTTTGCAGTCTCCACATCTATAGGCCCGTACTTTTTTATGAGTAAAACCCATACTAATGCCAACTAATGTTTCATCACCTATTGCAAAAACCTTTTTTTTATCATCATCAGCCCACATTATTTGCCGTGGCGAATAAATATAGCCACCTTCCATTTCTTTGCCGCACTTAGGACAAGTAGCGTTAATAAGTGTTCCCATTTATAATACCCCCATTTATCTATATATAACGCATTAAATATTCTACATAGCTGTTATGCTGACTGATAACGATTGCAGAGCTCCAGAGCTAAGACTTTGTAGCTTGCATAGGGTTGCGTCAAAACTAACAAACTCTAAGCTCCTTCACGATGCACTCTTATATCAGTCAGGATAACATTTTTACTGTAAAATCTTTTTCACGTTATATATAATATGAAAAATAAAACTTTTTCCGTGTAAATCTGTGGTTCCCGTCTTCCTACACCCGCAAGGAATCCCCTGACTTCTATATACTTTCCTGATTTATCTCAGTGATGAGGTGCAAGAGCTCCATAAGCCTATCCATGCGGTTATTGAGATAGAGATAGCCTAAGAGGGCTTCAAAGCCGGTAGCATGTTTGTAGTCCGCTAATTCTGCATTTTTAGGCATGGAAGTGGTTTTAGCGTTTCTGCCTCTTCTTATTATGTCTTTTTCTTCTTCATCGAGGTATGCTTCCAGCTTATCTGCCATTTCTGCCTGTGCCTTAGCCTTAACAAAGGCAATGGCTTTTTTGTGGAGCTTGGAAACCTGCACACTGCCTTTGGAAACCAGCAAAGTTCTTACAAAAAGCTCGTATACAGAATCACCTATATATGCGAGGATCGCAGGATTATACATCTGGATATCCGTGAGCTTTACCCGGTTCATAACATCACTTTCCATCGTCCTGACATATCCGGCATATTCATTGTTCACCGCATCATGCTCTATAAGCCCTTCTTTTTTATCCATAAACCTACGCCCTTCTCCATTTGACTCCCTGGGGAGTATCCTCAAGAATTATGCCTTTATCCTTCAAATCATCCCTTATCTTATCAGCTAAAGCCCAATTCTTATCCTTTCTGGCCTGCTGTCTTTCCTCTATGAGCTTTTCAATTTCATCATCAAGGCTTTCCTCTTTCTTATTGAGGATGCCCAGCACTCCCGCCAATTCCATATACAGATCGAATGCAAACTTGACCAGATCCTTTGATGAGTCTTCGTTTATATTGGAATTTACGTCCCTCACCAAATCAAATATGGCGGAAACTGCATCAGCGGTATTTAAGTCGTCATCCATCGCCGCAATAAAGCTTTCTTTATGTGTCAGGAGCTTAGCTTCTAAATCCTTGTCTTCCTGGCTCTCAGGATTATCTTTTGCATTTTTAAGCAAATGCATGAGATTGCTTTTTGCGATATAAAGCCTTTCCAAGCTGCTCTTAATGCTGTCCAGCAAATCCTTGCTGAAATTTATCGGGCTTCTGTAATGAGAAGAGATCATAAAGAGCCTTACAACCTCTAAATCATACATCTCGCTTATATCTCTCACAGTGAAAAAGTTATTCAAAGACTTTGACATCTTTTCATTGTTTATATTTATGAAGCCATTGTGCATCCAATATCTTGAAAACGGCTTACCTGTAGCTGCTTCGCTTTGTGCTACCTCATTCTCGTGGTGAGGGAAAATCAAATCCTGACCGCCGGAGTGAATGTCTATGGTTTCTCCCAAGAACTTCATAGCCATGGCAGAGCATTCTATATGCCAGCCCGGTCTTCCCAAGCCCCAAGGGCTTTCCCAGGCAGGTTCTCCCGGCTTCTGGCTCTTCCATAAGGCGAAATCCATAGGATTTCTTTTTACCTCTCCTACATCAACCCGCGCTCCGGCCTCCAGCTCCTCCAGGTTTTGCTTGGAAAGCTTGCCGTACTCATTGAATTTTACCGTATCAAAATAGACATCCCCGTCAACCTCATAAGCAAAGCCGTTGTCTTCTATCCTTTTTACAACATTTATTATATCGGGTATCAATTCCGTCACTCTTGGATGATGATCGGCCTTTCTGATACCTAAACCCTGGGCATCCTTAAAATATTCTTGTATATATTTGTCCGCAACTTCTTTCTCAGTTATGCCCTCCTCTTTAGCTCTCTTGATTATCTTATCATCAACATCGGTAAAGTTCTGTACAAAGGTAACCTTATATCCTCTATATTCCAAGTATCTTCTCAAAATATCGAATATTATAAAAGGTCTGGCATTCCCGATATGAAAATAGTTATATACGGTTGGTCCGCAGGAGTACATTTTGACCTCGCCCGGCACCATGGGAACAAAATCTTCCTTCTTTCTGCTCATGGTATTAAATATTTTCATTTTTATCCCTCCACTATTTTAATGAATTTCTAATTAACACTGAATTCTCATGCGGTATACGAATCACGATAAATGAAAGCATTTTCTGTCATTCTGAAGGAGCAAAGCAACTGAAGGATCTAAATAAGATCCTTCAGGCAAAGCCTTCAGGATGACAACTAAGCAGGGCTTTCATAGCAATGTTACTCCAGCGTTAAATAAATAAAGCCGCCTCGCTAAGAGGCGACATATGACGCGGTTCCACTCTTTATTTGCTCACAACCTTAACGGCTCTGCCGCCCATGGCTACTCATTTCACCGCAGGTGCTAACGGGCGCACTTCAATCTGCTGTCCCCAAAAGCCCCTTTCAGCCGATGAAGGCTTATCTCTGCTGGTATTAGCAAATTTACTATTCCCGATCACAGCATCATTTATTAGCTTATATAATATTATGAGAAAAAAGCCACACTGTGTCAATAGATAATAAATATTATTTCGTACTTTTAATCAGCCCGGTATTTCAAATATTCTCTCCTGCCGTTATAAATATATACTTCCACAGGAACTTCCGTTCTTTTATCCTTCCGCAGGATCAACACCCTGAAGCCCTCTTCGCTGCCCTGCTTCCCTCTTGCAAATTTAAAAGGAGAAGCTTTTATAGTTTCTTCATATGTGTACTCATGGCTTATGTACTTTATCTTTTCCGGAGGAGTTTTGATGCTGTCCAGCGGAACTGTAAGCTTCACAAAAAAACTCATTGCCAGGATAAGGATTATTGCCAGGATTGTCACTCTATTTCCGAGAAAAATATTTCTTCTATATCTTGCCATAGATAATCACCTTTCCTCATTCGAGTATAAGCATGCAACAGCATAAGCAGCTATGCCTTCACCAGTCCCTGTGAAACCGAGCCCTTCAGAGGTGGTGGCCTTTATGTTGATCCTTCCGGCTTCTATGTCCATAGCAGCAGCTATATTATTTTTCATGTTATCAATGAAAGGAGAAAGCTTTGGTTTTTGCGCTACTATGATGCTGTCTATATTTGACATTCTGTATCCTGACTTTTCTACTTCCTCTGCAGCTCTTTCCAACAGGATCAGGCTTGAAATATCCTTGTAAGCCGAATCCGTATCAGGGAACAGCGTCCCTATATCTCTTTTGCCGCAAGCGCCAAGCAATGCATCAATAATGGCGTGGACCAGAACATCTGCATCCGAATGGCCCAGAAGACCTTTTTCAAAAGGGATTTCCACACCGCCCAGTATCAGCTTACGGCCTTCCGCCAATTTATGTACATCATATCCGTTTCCGACTCTAAACATTTCCAACCCTCCCGGACTCCAGTATTTCTTCGGCCAGTGCCATATCTTCTGGAGTCGTTATCTTTATATTATCATAGCTGCCTTTTATCATCCTGACCCTCAGTCCCATCCTCTCAACCAGCATAGCATCGTCGGTAGCTGCTGCCTTTTCCCTATAAGAGAGCTCGTAGGCTTGTACTATAGTGTCCAGTGTAAAGGTTTGAGGGGTTTGAGCAATCCATAGCCCGGATCTGTCAGGAGTGTTTAATATAAAGCCGTTTCCGTCGACTTGCTTTATGGTGTCCTTCACAGGCATCCCCACTGCTACGGCTTTATGAAGCTTGGCTTCCTTTATGGATTCTTCGATCATAGCCTGTGTTACAAAAGGTCTGGCCCCATCATGTATAAGTATCAATTCAGAACCCTTGTCCGCGCTTTTAATGCCGTTATATACGGAGTCTTGCCTTTCCTTTCCGCCTATAACAAGCTTGAGAGGTTTGTTGTGCTCCATATTGCATATGATCTTTTCTCTGCAGAGCTCTTCTTCATCCTCCCCTATGACCAAAACTATTTCATGTATAGAACTGCATGCAAAAAAAACATCAAGGGTACGGGCAAGCAAAGGCCTGCCCTTGATGTTTAAATATAGCTTATTTATACCCATATTCATTCTGGTGCCTTTGCCGGCTGCCAAAATAACGGCTGTATTCATAAGTCTCCTCCTTGGGCTATAGCTCAGGAAACTTTATCAACGGCAGATTTAGGCTTTGCAAAAATCATCCTGCCGGCCGCAGTTTGGAGAACGCTGGTCACTACAACAGTGATAGTATCACCAATAAACTTTCTCCCTCCATCAACTACGATCATGGTTCCGTCATCCAGATATGCAACACCCTGGCCGGTCTCCTTCCCATCCTTTATAACCAGTACGGTCATCTCCTCACCGGGAAGAACAACAGGCTTCACTGCATTGGCAAGTTCGTTAATATTCAAAACAGGCACTCTTTGAAATTCTGCAACCTTATTAAGGTTGTAGTCATTGGTGACAACTTTGCCTCCCAATAATTGAGCTACCTTCAAAAGCTTAGTATCCACTTCGCTCACGTCTTCAAAGTCCTTTTCAATGATTTCGACAGGTATCTCCATGTCATTCTGGATCTTGTTTAAAATATCAAGACCTCTTCTTCCTCTATTTCTTTTCAAGCCGTCGGATGAATCCGCAATATGCCTGAGCTCCTCCAACACGAAAGCAGGTATGATCAAAGGTCCTTCAACAAATCCTGTTTTCACTATATCGGCTATTCTTCCATCTATTATGACGCTGGTATCCAAAACCTTGGGCTGTATCTTATGTTCCTGTTTGCTTGTTTTATCCTTATCCTTTATATTGACTCTCTTTAAAAAAGAAAACGAATTTAACAAATCATCTTTCTTTTTAGTAGCGATGCTTATTCCCAGATAGCCCAGCAAAACATACAGAATCGCTGACACTATGCTGGTCAGCCAGGATATCTGCAAAAGCTTTAAGGGACCGCTGATCAGGTTGGCAATGACCAGCCCTATGATCAAGCCTATAGAACCTATTATAATTTCATTGGTCGGGATCTTCTGAAGCATCTTTTCTACCTTATGCGTAGATTGGCTTCCCCGATTAATAATCCATGGCGATATTAAATAAAATATTATTCCACCTATGATTCCTGATATTGCAATCGCAAGTAATCTTTTAAAATCAGTAATTTCATACCCGAAGAGATGGGTAACTCCTAAAAATTTAAGTAAAAGATAGGTCGTCTCGGAGCCGAGAGCAATTCCCAGTAAAGTCAGAATCCAAACAAGTATTTTTCTTATCAATAATCTCACCTCCTTAAAAGTATATCCAAACCAGGAATATTTTAAACCATAAGAAATTAATGATAATTATAACAGACTTCTAAGGTTTTAAAAACCCTGGTTCTTAAAATTCACAGATATTTAATATTTTGTCCACATCTCTCTCCATCTCTTCATAACAAATATTCTTGATCAGCGCCAGCTCACTCACCAGCATTTGTCTGGACTGAACAAGCATCTTCTTTTCTCCAGTGGATAGCTTCCCTTTTTTGTTCATATAGTTGAGATAGTTCACTATTTCAGCTATATCCTTTATATTCCCTTCCTTCAGCTTAGCTTCATTTTCCCTGTATCTTTTATTCCATTTCTTGTCCATTATTTTATAATCTCCCGATAGTATCCCCACCACCTGATCATAGCCGTTTATATCAGTTATTTTTCTGATTCCTATTGTTTCAGCCTTATCGATTGGAACCATCACCTTTATCTGCCCTAATATCATCTTTATTATATAATACCTGGATCTTTTGCAAAACACTTCCCTGTCTTCAATGGACTCTATTATGCCTGCACCATGCATAGGATACACAACTTTGTCTCCAACATGAAACATATAATCCCTCCAAAGGCAAATAGTTTTAACGATATGTAGTTTCTTGTCGGCAAACGTTGAATAATATCACATATAATAAGGCTTGTCAATGTTTTTTTTACATTGACAACTAAATTGCATAACTCTATAATTATCTTATAGTACATTTTATGTATACATGAGCTTAGGAGTGATACATATTGAAGGATTTTATTTGCGACGATTTTCAACAGAGCGTATCCCAGCTACTGATAAGGCACAAAAGCATATTGGATATAATGACAAAGCTTGAAGAATCCCAATCCAGAGTCAACAGGGCTGTAGCCAAAGCAGTAACGAGCTGCGGATGTATTCAGGTAAGCGCACAAAAGCAGCACATTCCTCATGATGCAGACATAAAGGATTTAAAAAGCTGCATGAGCACTCATATAGAAGGTGAGCTTTGTGAAAGCTGCAAGGATATCATCGAGAAGGAAATAGGAAATAATATATTCTATATAACATCGTTATGCAATACATTAGATATCAATCTCCATGATGTTTTAGAGAAAGAGTATGAAAAAATCAACACTTTAGGAATATACAATATGTTTTAACATAAACCCTGCTGAGAATATCTGCAGGGTTTATATTATTATATTAAGAGCTTCCTCCACACTTTTTACACCATAAATCTTTATTTTAGGATCGTCTTTCAGATTCTTATAATTATTATATGGTATAACACATTTGGTAAAGCCTAATTTAGCCGCTTCATTGATCCTCTTTTCTATAAAATTAACTGCCCTCACTTCTCCTGCCAAACCCACTTCTCCTATTATAACCGTACCGTCATCGATCTCCTTGTCTCTATAGCTTGAAGCTATTGCTGCAATTATTCCCAAATCTGAAGAAGGTTCATTGAGTTTAATTCCTCCTACCACATTCACATAGGAATCATAGTTCTGGAGCTGAAGCCCCACCCTTTTCTCAAGCACAGCCATCAGCAGAACCACCCTGTTGTAATCTGCTCCTGTGGCGGTCCTCCTCGGCACTCCAAAGCTTGTGTAGCTCAGAAGCGCCTGAACCTCAACCAGCATAGGCCGGGTGCCTTCTAATGAAGCTATGACGGAAGAGCCTGACACTCCCTTCATCCTTCCGGATAAGAGCATCTGAGAAGGATTCAACACCTCTGCCAGCCCTCTGTCGGCCATTTCAAATATACCTATTTCATTGGTAGAGCCAAATCTATTCTTGACCGCCCTTAGAATCCTGTAGGACATATGGGAGTCTCCTTCAAAATACAAAACCGTATCCACCATATGCTCCAAAACTCTGGGGCCTGCTATGGACCCGGCTTTTGTAACATGTCCTACAATGAATACTGCTATGCCCTGCCCTTTGGCGATCCTCATCAGGTTGCCCGTAGCATCCCTTACCTGGCTGACACTGCCCGGAGCCGACAATATGCTTGAGTTATAAACCGTCTGTATGGAATCTATTATGAGAACATCAGGGTTTACATCCTCTATGGTTCTTTGTATATAGTCCATATTGTTTTCTGACTGAAGATAAATATTTGCTGAATCTGCACTCATCCTGTGAGCCCTGATCTTTATCTGCTTTACGGATTCTTCCCCGGAAACATATAGCACCTTTAAGCCCTTTTTCCCTATATTGTCCGATAGCTGAAGCAAAAGGGTAGATTTCCCTATACCCGGGTCTCCCCCTACAAGTATCAGCGATCCCTTGACTATGCCTCCGCCCAGCACCCTGTCCAATTCACCCAGGCCGGTGCTAAGCCTCATTTCCTCTTCTATGGAAATGTCCTGCATCCTTTCCGGTTTGGATAAATTTGACAACGAAGGTGCAGAAGCAGGCGCGGTCTTGGTATCCACTTCTTCAACCAGAGTGTTCCATTGGTTGCATTCAGGGCATTTCCCCATCCATTTGGGTGACTCGCATCCGCATTCCATGCATACATATTTAGTTTTCAACTTTGCCATTAAAATCCCTCCTTTGGATTTTAGGCCTGCTGTCTCATTTTTACTATGAGCTCCGACATATTTTGAGTATCTATATATTTATTGTAGAATTTTTACATATCTTTGTCCATAGGATTTATTGGGTATTTTTATAGGTCAGCCTCTAGTCTCTGGCTTCTAGCCGCTAGCCTCTAGTATGGGGTCCCGAGTCTAGGGTCAATGAGAACGGGAGACACCGAAAGACACTAAAGGGTTTTAATTTTGAGATAGTCATATGCTTTCCTCATCCTGTCAGAACATTTGTTCTATATAAATTATATATCATACCTCACTAAGAATCAAGCTTATAGTTTAAGCTGTATTGCTTTCTAATACCTCTTTGTTCACGTTTATTCACTATTTTTAATTATTTGTATTGATATTCAGTAATAATCATGATATATTGTGAATAACATTGAATATAGATTAGCTCATATTTGTCAATAAATTATTATATTAGGAAGTGATTGATATGTTTATTGAGGAAAGACATCAAGAAATATTAAAAATCATCAGCGAAAACGGAAGAATATCGATAGGCGAAATTCAAGAAAAGTTTGGCGTTTCAGTGGACTCAGCAAGAAGAGATTTAAGGATACTTGAAGAAAAGAGCTTGCTCAAAAGAACTCATGGCGGGGCAATACCAATAATGCAAGTCGGCCTGCATTACCCCAAAACCTGGAATGCAGCCCAGATGGAGACCATCGATGCAAATTTAGATGCAATTGCTAAAAGAGCTGTTGAATTTATAAAACCAAATGATGCCGTATATCTTACATCTGCAAGAGTTGGATACTTAATGATAAAATATCTCCCGACTAATATAGAATATACTATTGTGACAAACTCTATTGACAATGCTTCCATTTTGAGAAGCTATAATAATGTGCAAGTTTATGTTGTCGGAGGCAAAATGAGATCAAATGGAAGGATTGTAGATTCCTTTGCACAAGAATTTGTGAGAAATATGAGATTTGATATCAGTTTTCTAACAGGAGCCGGATTTTCTGCAAGCTTTGGCGTTTCTAACGGTACAGCCGAGACTTCCGCTTTTCAAAGAACAGTTGCTGAAAATTCGAGAAAAAACATTGCCCTATTTCCTAATCAAAAAATCGGACACAACTCATTCTTAAAAGATGCTGATGCTGCTAAATTTGACGTTTTGATAACCGATTGGGATGCAGTCGAAGATGAATTATCTAAAATTGAAGATTTAGGAGTTGAAGTCATAATAGTCGATAAACGGTAATCAGCTTTGCATATCAATAAACTTTTAGCTTTTAGCTCACAATGTTTATATATTGTAAATAAGGGGCTGTATTTATGAGTAAAAGAGTAGAAAAAGCACTTGAGCTGTTCAGAAGTGGCCTTAATTGCTCGCAAGCCGTTGTGGGCACCTTTTGTAACCAGTTTGGGATGGATGAGCCGCTTTCTATGAAGCTTGCCTGTGGATTTGCCGGCGGTTTGCGCTGCGGTGAAGTATGCGGAGCAGTCACTGGTGCAGTCATGATAATTGGATTAAAATATGGGCAATGTATTGCAGATGATAAAGCTTCCAAAGGTAAGTGTTATGAAATTACCTCCAAATTTATGGAAGGGTACGTTAAAAGAAAAGGGACCATCCTCTGTCGTGAAATACTTGGTTATGATGTCCGTGATAAAGAAACCAGGGCTAAGTTCCCAGGCAGGCAAAAAAAAGTATGCCCTGAGATAATCGAAACAGCCGTATTGCTTCTTGAAGAAATGGGATTCTAATTACAATGCAAAAAACTCGAATTATTCATGATATTCAAGAAAAGGGGCAGACACATAGCTCTTCCCCTTTCTCTTGAATATATTCTTCACTGCCTGTCAATCCGTGCAAGATTCCGTGTAAATCCGTGTTCTCCGTTTCCTATTTAAATATCAGCTTTTCATCATCGGAGTCTATAAGGACCTTGCTTCCGGCTTTCACATTGCCTGCCAGCATTTCTTCAGACAGCTTATCCTCCACCATCTTTTGAATTGCGCGTCTAAGGGGTCTTGCTCCATAGACAGGATCATAGCCTTTTTTGACCAGCAGAGCTTTGGCGGCATCTGTTACTTCTATCTCTATATTGAGTTCACCAATCCTCTTGACCAGAGATTTCAGCATCAGGCCGACAATCTTCTTTAAATGATCCTCTTCCAGTTGATGGAATACTATCACATCATCTATTCTATTCAGAAATTCAGGCCTAAAGGTTCTTTTCAGCTCTTCCATCACATTGTCCTTCATTCTTTCATAGGCTTCTTCTTTTTCTCCCGCGGTCGAAGTAAAGCCCATGACCTTTTGCCTTCTGATAGTGCTTGCTCCTACGTTGGAGGTCATTATTATCACAGTGTTTTTAAAATCCACAGTCCTGCCCTTTCCGTCTGTCAATCTCCCGTCCTCCAGTATTTGAAGGAGCACATTGAATACATCAGGATGAGCTTTTTCTATCTCATCCAGCAGAACTACCGAGTACGGCTTTCTCCTCACCTTTTCGGTAAGCTGCCCGCCTTCCTCGTAGCCCACATATCCCGGAGGTGAGCCTATGAGCCTTGATACCGTATGCTTCTCCATATACTCAGACATGTCTATCCTGATCATGGCGTTTTCGTCACCAAACAGCACATCGGCCAAAGCTCTGGATAATTCCGTCTTGCCCACGCCCGTGGGTCCGAGGAATATAAAGGAGCCTACGGGTCTCTTTGGATCCTTCAAGCCTACCCTTGCTCTTTTTATGGCCTTGGATACTGCCGAAACAGCTTCTTCCTGGCCAATTACCCTTTCGTGAAGTATTTTCTCAAGATTCAAAAGCCTCTTTGATTCTTCTTCTGCAAGCTTTGTAACAGGTATACCAGTCCATAAGGACACAATGTGCGCAATTTCCTCTTCGCCTATAACAGGCTCATTTTGATTTGCCTTTTCGTTCCATTGTTTTTTTATAGCCTCGAGATTCTTTTTAGTGTCCTGCTCTTTATCCCTTATCTCTGCTGCTTTCTCAAAGTTCTGAGAATTGATTGCTTCAGCTTTTTCCTTATCCAGAGACAACAACTCCTCCTCCAGCTTCTTTACATCCGGCGGAGCCGTAAAGGTTTTTATCCTGAGCCTTGAAGCAGCCTCGTCTATAAGATCTATGGCCTTGTCGGGAAGAAATCTGTCGGTTATATATCTATCGGAAAGATCGACTGCTGCTTTTATCGATTCATCCGTTATCTTAACCTTGTGGTGGGCCTCATATTTATCCCTCAAGCCTTCCAAAATCTGAACGGTTTCTTCCTTGGTCGGCTCTCCGACCATTACAGGCTGGAACCTTCTCTCTAAAGCAGGGTCCTTTTCTACATGCTTTCTGTATTCATCCAAAGTGGTAGCACCGATAGCCTGTATTTCCCCCCTGGCCAGGGCGGGCTTTAATATATTGGAAGCATCAATAGCTCCTTCGGCTCCCCCGGCTCCTATGATGGTATGCATTTCATCGATAAACAATATGACATTTTTATCTTCTTTTATTTCATTCATCACATTTTTGAGTCTTTCTTCGAATTCGCCTCTGTATTTTGAGCCTGCTACCATAGCAGAAAGGTCCAGCGTCACTACTCGTTTATCCTTCAATATTTCAGGCACGTTTCCTTCTGCAATTTTTTGTGCAAGGCCTTCAGCTATGGCAGTTTTTCCGACACCCGGATCGCCGATTAAGACCGGATTGTTCTTGGTTCTTCTGCTCAATATCTGTATTACCCTCTCAGTCTCCTTACCCCTGCCAATTATAGGGTCGATTTTGCCTTCTCTGGCTGCTTCGGTTAAATCCTTCCCATATTGCTGAAGGTTTGGAGTATTGGTTCTCTTTGCTCCTGAAGCGCCTGCTTTTGCAGCCGACTTATCCTCACTTGATAGTTGTTTTATAACATCATCTTCTATGTCTTCCAGGGTTATACCTATGCTGTCCAGTATCTGGGCTGCAACTCCTTCACCTTCTCTGAGCAGCGCCAATAAAAGATGCTCTGTACCTACATAGTTGTGTCCCAGGGCTCTCGCTTCGCTTAAGCTGCTTTCCAGTATATTTTTGGTTCTTGGGGTATAGCCTATCACCTTGGTGACAGGTTCTTGACCCATACCGATTACGGCCATGACCCTTTTTCGCAGATCTTCCAGATCACCGCCTCTGTTTTTTATCAATTGGGCCCCTATGCCCTCATCTTCTCTCACGAGCCCCAGCAGTATATGCTCCGTGCCTATATAGTCATGTCTTAGCCTGATAGCTTCTTCCTGGGCATATACCATTACTCTTTGGGCCCTTTCCGTAAATTTATCAAAAATACCCATATAATCTCCTCTTTCTATCAAAAGTTCTGTTGTGCTAACTTATAATGATTGCAAATGCTTTGGCTCAAACAGTTGACGCAACTTATTCTCTACTTCGCTAACAAACTCTAAGCCTCTTCACGATGCACTCTTTTATCAGTTAATATAAGCTTACTGCTGTAAATTATTTAATGCGTTATATATAGATCCTCACTCGCACATATTCTTATCCGCTTAAAAAATAAAATAGAAATCCCTCCGTGCTAATCCGTGTAAAAATCCGTGTCTTTCCGTGTTCCCCGTAACCCCTTTACAATTTTCCCCTTATTATTTCTGCCCTTATTATATCCCTGGCTTCGGGGGTTAATTCTTCTCCCGCGTATTTCTGTATGCTTGCAGGCTGCGTCTCTATCATTATCTCGTTTAGAAGCGGTACGGTAAGATTTTCAATGAAATTCAAATCCATGCCCAATCTTATATCGGACAACAGCTTCATTGCTTCCTGAGAAGTCATGACTCTGGCATTTTTAAGGATTCCCCATGAGCGCCAAAACTTATCCTCCAGCTGGATTCTATTGTTGTTCAATAAAATGTTCCTGGCCTCTCTTTCCTTTTCTACGATTTGAGAGGTCACGGCGTTGATATTCCCAACTATTTCTTCCTCGGACAGGCCTAAGGTTATCTGGTTGGATATCTGGAAAAGATTGCCCAAAAACTCTGTCCCTTCACCATATAATCCCCTTATAGTCAGCCCTATCTGGGTTACCGCCTGAAGTATCTTGCTTATGTTGCCTATCATATTTAATGCAGGAAGATGTATCATGGCGGAAGCCCGCATTCCCGTGCCTACATTGGTAGGACAGCAGGTCAGATAGCCCAGCTTCTCATCATAGGTATAATCTAGTGCCTCTTCCAATACATCATCTACTTCATTTGCAATACTCCATGCCTTATTAACCTGGAATCCCGGAAGTATTGATTGTATCCTGATGTGGTCTTCCTCATTTATCATTATGCTGATCATCTCGTCCCCTGATATCAAAGCAGCGCCCTTAGAGCTCTTTACTAAGTCAGGGCTGATCAGATGCTTCTCCAGCAGTATCTGCCTTTCCGTTTGAGGCATTTTATCTATGGCATAAAGAGTATATGCATGGTCTTCCTTTTTTTTCGCTGCTCTGTATACATTATCTATCAGCTTATTGGCTTCCTCCGTGTCCAAATATGCCGGGAAAGGAGTATATGCAATATTTCTCGCAAGCCTTACCCTGCTGCTTATCACTATTTCATTCTGCGGGCCTTCCTGCGTAATCCATCCGCTCATCATTCTTCCCTCCCATTGGTCTTATCCAGCGCTCGGATTTTATCTCTTATCTCCGCAGCCTTCTCATATTCTTCATTTTTTATTGCGTTCGAGAGCTCCGCTTTTAATGTTTCCATCTCTCTTATAACCTTCAATCTTCCTCCGGCTCTTTGAGGAATCTTGCCCGTATGGCTTATGTTACCGTGTATTCTTCTAAACAGGGGAGTCAGCCTGTCACCAAAGGTCTTATAGCAGCTCCCGCAGCCAAATCTGCCCGTTTCTCTGAAGCGGCTGTATTTTATGCCGCATACCGGGCAGACAGGATCGTCCAAAAAATCCATCTTGATGGGCAGCGCCGCACCTGTATTCAGCAGGCCTGTCAATAGATCATTGATAGAAAATCCCGTATTGATATTTAAAGCCCCTTTGGTCAAAGCGCATTGCTCGCAAAGATGCATATCTGATTTCTTTCCATTCTCAATCTTTGTAATATGAACTGTAGCAGGTCTCTTGCCGCATTCAGTACAAATCATATTTCTCTCCTCCAATGCTAAAATTATATATAAATCACCAAATATTCTACATAGCTGTTATGCTGACTGATAACGATTGCAGAGCTCTGGAACTAAGACTTTGTAAGCTTGCATAGGGTTGCGTCAAAACTCGCTTCGGCTCAAACAGTTGACGCAACTGGTCCTATACTTCGCTAACAAACTCTAAGTCCCTTCACAATGCACTCTTATATCAGTCAGAATAACATTATTGCTGTAAACTCAAGATTTTCATCATGTTATATAGCTATACCAGTGCCGATACCAGCATGGCTTTCAGTATGGCTGCTCTTATTATATTCCTGACGGACTTTGGTATCATAGGCATATTGCTGTCATCTACGGCAGCTTTTATTATATTGCTCTCTCTTTCCGATAAAAAACCTTCCCTTTGCATAAAATCAACAAAACCAAATGCCCGCTCCTTATTAAGATTATCCCCAATTTCTTTAGATAAAATATTCTTCAGATATCCCTGATTATCTATATCTATTTTGGATATCTTAATGCAGCCTCCGCCTCCTCTTCTTGATTCTATATAATATCCTCTTTCTGTAGTAAATCTTGTGGTTAAAACATAATTGATCTGGGAAGGAGCGCAGTTAAAATAATCGGCCAGTTCATTTCTGCCTATTTCAACGGTTCCTTCTGCCTCCCGGATCAATTGATTGATGAATTCTTCTATAATATCACTTATTCTTGCCATATTATCACTCTTTCTGACTTTGACTTTCTTTGACCTTATAATTCATTATAATTATCCGATATCATGGGTGCAAATATATTTTTGCTTAAATTTTCCCATTTAAATAAGTTACGTGGCCGGCACGTAACTTATTTAAATTTTTCTTCACTTATATGCTCTAATTCCTTAACCTTGCTTTTTTGTCTTTCAGAACTAACCCAGCTATGAAAAGTTGATACAAACTCACCATAGAGGCTTACATCCGCAAGCTCATCCTCCATATTTCCAAAATCAGTTCTTCTGTCTTTCATCCCAATGCCTCCTCATATCAGAATCATCTCTTTCTCGCGACTATATAATAGTCTTTTCCATCATGCCCTCCTTTAGCGGACCACCGGTAGTCTCCTGTGTCAAGTACCGAAAATATGCCTTCTGCTCTGAAAGAATCCTGGCTGCTCATTTGTATTACCAGTTCCTCCCCCTCACCAATATCTTTTATACTTTCTACCACTCTTCTGACATCGTTTAATCCCATCGGATGATCCAGCGACATTCTTCTTTGTATCATTCAACGCCCTCCCATGACATGATGGATATTTATAAATCTACTTTATTACTAGTTTATGAAAGCACCAGATAAATATGCCGCCAAAAAAATACGGCAAACCCATAATTTGCCGTATTTCCTATATTCATAATTTTTTTAAATTCTTTATTGTTCTTTTTCTTTTTCTAGATTAGCAGCTTCTATAACCTTTTGAGCTATCTGAGCGGGGACTTCTTCGTATCTCACGAATTTCATGCTGAAGCTTCCTCTTGCCTGAGTCATGGATCTCAAGTCTGTTGCATATTTGAACATCTCAGACAGCGGTGCTTCTGCCGTAACCTTCTGAAGCTTTCCTGCAGGCTCCATGCCTAAAACTCTTCCCCTCTTTTTATTCAAGTCGCCTATAATATCTCCCATGTACTGATCGGGAACAGTCACTTCTACACTGTAAATAGGCTCTAATAAAACCGGTTCTGCAGCAGCCAGGCCTTTTTTGTATGCCAGGGATGCGGCAATCTTGAATGGCATTTCTGCCGAGTCTACAGGGTGGAAGGATCCGTCATATAATGTGCATCTCAAACTAACTACCGGATAGCCTGCCAATACGCCTTCTTCAGTGCATTCCCTGAGGCCCTTTTCTACAGCGGGTATATATTGTCTCGGCACTACGCCGCCTACAATCTTATCAACGAACTCAAATTCCGTACTGCCATCCGAAATAGGTTCAAACTCAACCCATACATGTCCATACTGTCCATGTCCTCCGGATTGCTTCTTGTGCTTGCCCTCCGCTTTCGCAGATTTCTTAATGGTCTCCCTATATGGTATTTTAGGATCCTTGATCAATACATCGACGCCGAATTTATTCAACAGCTTCTTTGTAACTATCTCAAGATGCTGCTCTCCGATGCCTGATATAAGTGTCTGTCTTGTTTCGGCATTTTTCTCCACCTTTAGTGTCGGATCTTCTTCCATAAGTCTTTGGAGTCCGCTTCCTATTTTGTCTTCATCGCCTTTGGACTTGGGCTCTACTGCCATAGCAATGTTGGGCTCCGGGAACTTCAAAGCGTCGAACATTACAGGATTGTTGGGATCGCATAATGTATCCCCTGTAGTAGTAAACTGAAGCTTTGCAATAGCCCCGATATCTCCTGCCACGAGCTTCGTCATGGGAAGCTGCTTTTTACCCCTCAGCAGGAACAGTCCGCTCAGTCTTTCTTTCTTCTCTTTATTTGAGTTGAATACTTCAGTATCTGAGCTTACGGTGCCTGACATCACCTTAAACATTGAAATCTTGCCTACAAACGGGTCTGCTACTGTCTTAAATACCTGCGCACTGAAGGGAAGATTCATATCAAGCTTTCTGCTTTCTTCTTTATTAGCTTTTAAGTCCTTTACATGATATTCTCCGGCATCTGACGGCGACGGGAAAAATCTTTCTATCGTATTCATAAGTGTTACAACGCCTATATTCTTAACAGCAGAGCCGCAAAGGACAGGAACAACGTCTCCGCCCAGGACTCCAAGCCTTAAACCCTTTACTATTTCATCCTTGCTGAGCTCCTCGCCTCCGAAATACTTTTCCATGAGTTCTTCGTCAGTCTGAGCTGCAGCCTCAATTATCATGCTTCTAAATTCTTCTATATCATCTTCATGACCTGAAGGTATCTCACTTTCAACAACCTTGTGCCCATCCATGGTCCTGGCCTTCATATCTATAAGGTCTATTACCCCTTTGAAGCTGGACTCTGCGCCAATGGGAAGCACAAGAGGAACCAATTTATTTCCAAAAACTTCTCTTAGTTGTCCAAAGACTTTTGAGAAGTTTGCATTTTCTCTATCCATTTTATTGATAAAAAACAAGGAAGGCATCCCTTTTTCGGTCACCATATCCCAGGCTTTTTCTGCACCTACTTCTACACCGGATACACTGTCGACAGCTATCAATGCGCCGTCGCACACCTTAAGGCTTGCAACTGCCTCTCCTACGAAATCAAAGTATCCTGGAGTGTCAATAGCATTGATCCTTATGTCTTTCCAATCGCATGGAGCTACCGCTGCACTTATGGAAATCTTCCTTTTAACTTCTTCTGGATCAAAATCTAATGTAGTAGTACCATCGTCAACTTTGCCAAATCTGTCTAATACCCCTGTGTTATAAAGCATAGCCTCTCCGATAGAAGTTTTGCCGGCGCTGGCGTGTCCTAACAGACAAACATTTCTCAGGTTTTCGGTTTTGTATTCTTTCATAATGAATTCCCCCTTATCAGGTTATTTTATCAGATTACATACTTGACCATATATTACCCTATAAGCATATATAAAATTTACAGAATAATAAATTTTATTTGACCCGTATTTTAATTTTATCTATAACCGGTACAAATGTAAAGGAAAAAATGTAGAACTAGCGTCATTGACTAGTGTTATGTTAAAGGTTAGAATAATATTGAAATATATAAAGCTCAAACTCTTTGAGTTTTCGTAAGCTTACTATTAAATATATTGGAGTGATATTATGATTAATTCTATGGCGGCAAAACATGCGGTATGGCCTAAAGAGGATGATGCAATTTTCGGACTGGCAGCTAAAGCACAGCAAGCAATCAAAAAATATGGGAAAGATAAAGTAATAGACTCTACATTAGGAGCGCTGGCAGATGATGATGGAAATTTAATATGCATGAAAGCTGTATATGATGAATTGAAATCTATGCCTAATGAAAACATAGCTGCCTATGCTCTGGTGGCCGGACAGCCTGATTATCTGGACGCCGTTCAAGAAGCATGTTTCAAAGAATACAGGCCGGAAGCCTACATCAAGGCAGTAGCTACTCCGGGAGGGACCGGTTCGGTCAGACATACCATATACAATTACACAAACTCAGGAGATTCAGTGCTGGTATCTGACTGGTATTGGAAGCCCTATGTCACTATTTCTGAGGAGTATGGCAGAAAAGTAGACTTTTATAATTTATTTAACGACAAGAACGAATTCAACATAAAATCTTTCAGAGAAAGCTTTGAAAAGCTCCTAAACAAGCAAAAAAGGCTGGTGGCTATAATCAACAGCCCTGCTCAGAACCCCACAGGCTACAGCTTATCTGATGATGAATGGAAGCAAGTAATAGATCTAATGGTGGAAAATGCGAAAGACAAAGAAAACAGGATAATACTGCTTGTTGACGCAGCATACATAGACTTTGCCGGAAAGGGAAATGAAAGAAGAAAGTTCTTCAAGCAATTCTCCAACCTTCCCGAAAACATATTGGTAGTCATAGGCTATAGCTTGTCTAAAGGCTATACTATGTACGGCATGAGGCTTGGGGCAGCTATAGGAATATCTTCAAGCAAGGATATAGCAGAGGAATTCTATTATTCCTGCGCCCATTCAAACAGGGCCAATTGGTCAAACTGCAACAGGGGTGCAATGGAAGTCATGACCAGAATATCAAATGATCCTAAGAAATCGGAAGCCTATGAAGCTGAAAAAGCCATATACAAAAATATGCTTCATAAAAGGGCGGAGGCATTCGTGAAGGCATCTGAGGATGCAGGATTGGAGATACTTCCTTATAGAGACGGCTTCTTTGTGAGCATACCCTGCGATAATGCAAAAGCTATAAGCGATAAGCTAATGGAGGATAATTTATTTTTGATACCCCTGAAAAAAGGATTAAGATTTGCAGTATGCGCTGTTTCTGAAGAAAAATGTAAAAAAGCCCCTAAGATGATAAAATCGATTATGGATAATATTCAAAAAGAAAAATAAACAAAATACATATATGAAGTGAGGAATATGCATGGACAATATCAATGAAAAAATTGCCTTGATCACCGATAGCAGCTGTGATTTGCCCGAAGAAATAATAAGAAAGCATTCGATCTTTACCCTCCCGCTGAGAGTGATATATCCGGACAGAGAGTATAGGGACGGCATAGATATAACACCCCAGGAGATATACGACAGGATGCCTGACGAAATACCCAAAACTTCTATGGCATCTCCTTTAGATTGTAAAAATTTGCTTCAGTCTATAAGAGATCAAGGAATAAAAAATGTTTTGTCCATAAATATTTCAAGCGGCTTGAGCGGTACCTTTGATATGATCAAAATGATGAGCAAGGATTTTCCGGATTTGAATATTATAGCTATTGACTCAAAAAGCTTATCCATAGGCCTTGGATTTATGGTTTATGAAGCGGCTAAGATGATCTCTCAGGGCTTGAAAATCGATGAAGTCAAAGAAAAGATAATATCATTAAGAGAAAAGATCAAGATATTCTATTGCCTCCCCATACTGGAGTATCTGAAAAAAGGAGGCAGAATAAACACCGTAGCTGCAACCATAGGCGACATAATGGACATTAAGCCTATCATATCCATAAATGAAGAAGGCAAATACTACAGCCATGCCAAGGTAAGAGGAAGAAAAAAATCACTGGAGAAGCTGGTGGAAATCGCAAAGGAAATCTCCGAAGGACATATTGTAAACCTGGCAGTCATGCACGGAAATGCAGAGAAGGAAGCGGCTAAGATAAAGGAGACCCTGTCAAACCTTCCCAATGTAAAGGATATAATGTTCGGCCAAATAGGTCCTGCATTAGGAGTTCATACGGGCCCTGGACTTGTGGGGGTTTGTGTACACGTACTATAAGCCTGCTGCATCGCTTGAGCATCAGAATATATTATCCATCGTTCAAATTTTCATAGAAAGAAAGGCTATAACGCAACACGGATTTGCATTATAGCCTTTTTTGTATCTCTATAATTTTGTAACATTTCCCCTGATAGGCTAATATACTAAAATATCATGACTTATAACGGAGGTCGCAAGATGAGCATACTGCCTTCATTATTGTTCGCCCTGTCAGCAAATATGGATAATTTTACGGTAGGGATAGTATATGGAATAAAAAAGATAAAGATAGGCATATGGAGCAACATGATCATAGCGGTCATAACAGGCTTAGGAACCTTTCTATCCATGACCTTGGGCTTATTTATCAATAGGCTGATTTCACACAGCATCAGCAATATCCTCGGCTCCTCAATTCTGATAATCATGGGCTTATACTTGATGATGGATTTTTTTAAGGGAAATGGCAGGGATACCTTCCTTAAAAACCCAGAAAAAGCAGATGAGAATAATTCAGGGGATATAGATAAGAAAGAAGCGGTAATACTGGCTTTGGCCTTAGGCATGAATAACGTGGGCCTTGGCATAGGTGCCAGCATTACCGGATTGAACCTTCTATATACTACTTTAAGCACGACCTTGCTCAGCATAATCTCTATAATATTGGGCTTCCATATCGGCAAAAGCTATTTATCAGCTATTTTGGGAAAATATGCTCCATTGGTTTCAGCTATAGTAATGATCCTATTAGGAATCCATGAGATGTCTATTTAGCGCTTCAGCTTTATATCTTAGGTATATTTTCCCCAGCTTGAAAATGCCGTGCCCCTTATAAAAAGAAAATGGGCTCCCCAGGATGCAGAGCCTTTCATGAAAGAATTCTATTAAAGCAAAAGAGCGGAAAATCATTCCGCTCTTTCTTATATTATTTACTATTTTGCTTCAGCCATTTTCTTGTAGTTTTCGTATTTCTCCTTGGCAACCTCTTCAGCTTTTGCAAATAACTCTTCTGCAACTTCTGGGAATGTAGCAGTAAGAGAAGTATATCTTACCTGACCGTCCAAGAATTCTCTGAAGCTTGCTTTTGGCTCTTTGGAATCCAATGTAAATGGATTCTTGCCTTCTTCTCTAAGGGTTGGATTATATCTGTACAAATGCCAGTATCCTGCTTCAACAGCCTTCTGTGCATTAGCCTGTGTACGTCCCATACCTTCCTTGAGCCCATGGTTTATGCATGGAGCATAAGCGATGATGAGTGATGGTCCGTCATATTTCTCAGCTTCTATCAATGCCTTAAGCAGCTGGTTCTTATCTGCACCCATTGCAACCTGAGCTACGTATACATAGCCGTAAGTAGCTGCAATCATGCCTAGATCCTTCTTCTTAATCCTCTTGCCGGAAGCTGCGAATTTGGCAACTGCGCCTATTGGCGTAGACTTGGAAGATTGTCCTCCAGTATTTGAGTATACTTCAGTATCCAATACCAAAACATTTACATTCTCGCCGGAAGCCAATACATGGTCTAATCCGCCGTAACCGATGTCATAAGCCCAGCCGTCTCCTCCGAATATCCATACGGACTTCTTGACAAGATAATCCTTCTTGTCGGCTATTTCTGCAATAACTTCCTTAGCTCTGCTGCAGCTTATTCCTTCTGCATTGAGCAGCGGCATGATCATAGCAGCGGCCTTTTTGCTCTCTTCTGCATCATTCATGCCATCCAGCCAAGCCTTGAAGGCTGCCTTGTAGTTTTCAGGCATATCTAAAGTCATAGCTTCTTTCATCAGATCAGCTAATCTGTTCCTTATTTGTTTTGTTGCTACTGCCATACCATATCCGTATTCGGCATTGTCTTCAAACAATGAGTTAGCCCATGCCGGACCCTTGCCCTCTGCATTTGTGCAATATGGTGTGGATGGTGCGGAAGCTCCCCAAATTGAAGAACAACCTGTAGCATTAGCTACCAGCATCCTATCTCCAAACAATTGAGTGATAAGCTTCACATATGGAGTCTCGCCGCAGCCTGCACATGCTCCTGAGAATTCCAACAATGGCTGTGCAAACTGGCTTCCCTTAACAGTAGTCAAAGGCATCAGCTTATCCTTTGCAGGAACCTTAACAGCAAATTCCCAGTTAGGAATCTGAGCTTCCATCTGAGTTGCAAGGGGCTTCATAACAAGAGCCTTTTCCTTGGCAGGGCATATATCTGCGCAATTGCCGCAGCCTGTGCAATCCAACGGGCTTACCTGAATCTTATACTGCAGGCCTGCAAGTTCTTTGCCCATAGCATTCTTTGTCTTGAAGCTTTCGGGAGCGTTCTTCATTTCTTCTTCTGTCACGAGAACAGGTCTTATTGCTGCATGGGGGCATACATAAGAGCACTGGTTGCACTGTATGCACTTGTCTATCTGCCATTCAGGCACATGAACAGCAATCCCTCTCTTTTCGTAAGCAGATGTTCCCATCGGGAAGTGTCCGTCTTCTCTTCCTACGAAGGTGCTGACCGGTAATGAGTCTCCTTCTTGTCTGTTCATAGGTATGAGGACCTTTTTGATGAATTCGGGAGCTTCGGCTTCAGCGGCAGCTTCGTCTGCGGCATTCTTCCAGGATGCAGGAACTTCTACCTTGACAAGAGCATTTATTCCCTTATCAACTGCTTCATAGTTCATCTTGAGAACCTTTTCGCCTTTTTTGCCATAGCTATGGTCTATAGCCTCTTTCAGGTATTTAACAGCATCGTCCAAAGGAATAACATCAGCCAATTTGAAGAATGCAGACTGCATTATCATATTGATCCTGTTTCCTAAGCCTATCTCTTCGCCGATTGCTGTAGCATCTATGATATAGAATTTAATATCATTTTCGGCAATATATTTTTTCATGGAACCCGGTAGCTTCTCATCCAGCTCTTCCTTGCTCCATGAGCAGTTCAGTACAAAGGAGCCGCCCTTTTTCAAACCAGTCAGCAGATCGTACTGATATACATAAGCCTGGTTATGGCAGGCAACGAAATCAGCTTCATCTATCAAATATGTTGATTTTATAGGTTTCTTACCAAATCTTAAGTGAGAAATGGTAACACCGCCGGATTTTTTGGAGTCATAAGAGAAATAACCCTGTGCGTATAGATCGGTTTCGTCTCCAATTATCTTTATAGCGTTCTTATTTGCGCCTACTGTTCCATCAGAGCCTAATCCCCAGAACTTGCATCTTATCGTTCCGGATGGAGCTGTATTGACATTTTCCTTGGTTTCCAATGATGTATGTGTCACATCATCCACTATGCCTATAGTAAAGCCGTTCTTTGGCTTATCTGCCTTTAAGTTTTCATAAACTGCCAATATCTGGGCAGGAGTTGTATCCTTAGAACCTAATCCGTATCTTCCGCCTACTATTACAGGAGGATTTTCAGATTCAAAGAACAATGTCCTGACATCCTGATATAAAGGTTCTCCCAATGCACCGGGCTCTTTAGTCCTGTCGAGAACAGCAATTTTCTTAACGGACTTAGGAAGTACGTCAAAGAAGTATTTGGGTGAGAATGGTCTGTAAAGATGTACCTTTACAACGCCGACTTTTTCGCCCTTGCTCATGAGATAATCGATAGTTTCTTCTATTGCTTCAGTTACAGAACCCATAGCAATGATTATGTTTTCTGCTTCCGGATGTCCGTAATAAACAAAAGGCTTGTAATCTCTGCCTGTGATCTTGCTTATATCATCCATGTAGCCTGCAACTATATCCGGTATTCTCTCATAATATGTGTTTGATGCTTCTTTAGCCTGGAAGAATATATCCGGATTCTGAGCAGTGCCTCTGGTTACCGGATGCTCAGGATTTAACGCATTATTTCTGAAAGCATTTACTGCATCATAATCAACTAATTTCTTAAATTCGTCATATTCTATGACCTCTATTTTTTGTATTTCATGAGAGGTTCTAAATCCGTCAAAGAAATGTAAAAACGGTACTCTGCCCTTTATGGCTGCTAAGTGAGCAATACCGGACAAGTCCATAACCTCCTGAACTGAGCCTGAAGCCAATAGAGCAAAGCCTGTCTGTCTGGTAGCCATAACGTCCGAATGATCCCCAAATATGGATAGGGCATGCCCGGCTATTGCACGAGCTGTTACGTGAAATACTCCCGGAAGAAGTTCTCCAGCAATTTTATACATATTAGGTATCATTAAAAGGAGTCCCTGAGAAGCGGTAAATGTACTTGTCAACGCTCCTGCCGCTAAGGAACCATGTACGGCACCGGCTGCGCCTCCTTCTGATTGCAGTTCAACTACCTTTACTTCTTGACCAAAGATATTCTTCTGTCCATGAGCTGCCCATTCGTCTGCGTATTCCGCCATAGGCGACGATGGTGTGATCGGGAAGATGGCAGCCACATCAGTAAAGGCGTATGACACATACGCAGCAGCCGTATTACCATCCATGGTCTTCATTTTTCTTGCCATTGTGAAACCCCCTAACAATAATATTTAATTTTTCACATGTCCACATTTAAGTATATTAAATATTGACTTCAATGTCAATTTGAGATGTTAAAAAAAAGCGACAATAGCTTACATAAAATGGAAAAGTTTGCAAGCCCTCCTCGCAAATCCTTCACACACGGCATACTACACAACCGCTAAAGCAAAAATCGGAGTGAAAATCTATCAACTCCGATTTGCGGTATTTTTTATAAGCCTTTATAATACTCTGTTTTACACCATTTATTACTTTCCAAAGTATCTATCCAGCAAGCCCTTAAATGCTGCGCCGTGTCTTGCTTCATCCTTGCACATTTCGTGTACTGTATCATGTATTGCATCATAATTAAGCTGTTTTGCTCTGGTTGCAAGATCCTTCTTGCCTTTGCATGCGCCATACTCGGCTTCTACTCTCATCTGAAGGTTTTTCTTTGTATCGGCAACAACTACTTCGCCCAGCAGCTCCGCAAATTTAGCTGCATGCTCTGCTTCTTCAAAAGCAATCCTCTTGTATGCTTCTGCAACTTCAGGGAAGCCTTCTCTGTCTGCCTGACGGCTCATAGCTAAGTACATGCCCACTTCTGTGCATTCTCCCATGAAATTCGCCTTTAGCCCTTCTATGACTTCAGGATCTACATCCTTTGCAACACCTATTCTATGTTCATCAGCCCACTGAAGATTTTCAGCAGATTGCTCTACGAATTTTCCCTTTGGCGCCTTGCATTGAGGGCAAAAATCCGGAGCACTGTCTCCCTCATGGACATATCCGCAAATTGTACAAACAAACTTTTTCATTAAAACAAGCCTCCTATATATTATTAGTATTTATAACCAAAATTGACTACATGGCTATTATACTATAATGCTTATTATGATGCTACGATATTAAGCCTCAAAATGGCCTATATAAACAATATATCTTATTAATAGATAGTCATTCTCCGTTTCTTTCCTTATATCTTGCTTTTTGAATATATTCTCATATGATATCTAAATGTGCCGTATCTATAAAGCAAATAGAGAAGGCATAAAGTGAAGATTTATTCTCTTGATTTAGTTCGGTTAAACGAATACGATAGATAGTACATACATATACCCTGAAAGGATATGATGACATGGAATATATGACTGTTCGGTTTAGCCGGGTGTGGATGATTCGGAAGGATGCTCTCAAACCCGTTGATGGGCGGGGAAAGGAGAAAACCAATGGATAGAATATTACTTCTTGAAGATGATTTAAGCCTGATTGATGGGCTTTCCTGGTTACTAAAAAGGCAGGGTTTCGAATTAGATATTGCCCGAACCGTAAAAGAAGCCAATACCATTTGGACGGATGGCAAGTACGATTTATTGATTCTGGACGTATCCTTGCCGGACGGTTCCGGTTTTGAAGTATGTCAAGAAGTACGCCATGTATCAAAGGTTCCCATTATCTTCTTAACTGCATCCGATGAAGAAATGGATATCGTTACAGGGCTTGATATTGGCGCTGACGATTATATTACAAAGCCCTTTAAATTAGGGGTTCTCTTATCAAGAATTAATGCATTGCTTCGGAGGGCGAAGAATTTCGGAGATGCGGATACAGAAATCATATCTAACGGGATAAAAGTTTTATTGCTTCAAGGACAAGTCTATAAGGATGGACAGCTTTTGGATTTAACCACAGCCGAATACCGATTGCTTTGTCTGCTGATGCAAAACCCCAACATCATACTTTCCAAAGAAAAAATTCTGGATAAGCTATGGGATGGCGAGGGGAACTATGTGGACGATAATACATTGGCGGTATATATCCGCAGGTTGAGAATGAAGATAGAAAACAATCCTGGTGATCCGCAAATGCTGCTGACTGTTCGAGGCATGGGATACAAATGGAATGTAGTAAGTTGAGGTGGCCCGATGAAGATTTTTACCAATAGGGATATTAAGAATTTTTTTGTTGCAGTATCTTGTATACTGGGCGGCTTTATCCTTTTGTTCCAGTTGATTACGTGGCTGCTTTACAGCACACTGAATCTTGTTCTGCTTATACTGTCCCTGCTCACTTCGTTATGCATCTTAGTGGCTTGCTTCCTTTATTTCCGAAAGCAAAGTCAGATCATGGAAGAAGCTGTATCTCAAATCAATTTATACCTTTCGGGAAACACAGATGTCCGTATTGATTGTGATAAGGAAGGCAGCCTGTATAAGCTTTTCCATGCAGTAAACACATTGGCTACGGCGCTCAATGCTCATGCAGTAAAGGAGCAGAAAGTAAAAGAGTTTTTGAAAGGTACTATTTCCGATATTTCTCATCAGCTAAAAACACCGCTTGCCGCCCTCACTATCTACAACGGACTTTTACAGGACGAAACAGAAGATATTGCCGCTGTAAAAGAATTTGCAGTTAAGTCAGAGAAAGAGATTGAACGGATTGAAATGCTCGTTCAAAACCTCTTGAAAATTACAAAGTTAGACGCAGGGGCTATTATTATAAAAAAGGCACCTGAAAACATAGCAGATATGATAAATGATATTTATCAGCATTTTGAATTTCGTGCCAATGAGGAAAAGAAAATCATCACCTTGTCAGGGCCAGATGATACCCTGCTTTTTTGTGACAGAGATTGGATAACAGAAGCCATTAGTAACATTGTAAAAAATGCACTCGACCATACGAATGCAGGAAATCAGATTACGGTTGAGTGGAAAAAGCTTCCGGCCGTCACGCAGATAACCATAAAGGACAACGGCAGCGGTATACACCCGGAAGATATTCACCATATTTTTAAGCGGTTTTACCGCAGCCGCTTTTCAAAAGATATGCAAGGGATCGGCCTTGGACTGCCGCTTGCAAAAACAATCGTAGAAGCACATGACGGTAACATCACAGTGGACAGTGCTTTGGGTAAGGGAAGCATATTCGTTCTAAGTTTTCTTAACCTTACTAAAATGTAAGCGGAAATTCATGTGAGAGTAAGGCGTGAATGTTATCCTGCCTTTATAGAAAGGTGTGATAAGATATGAATTTATTAGAGGTAAATGCTATTTGCAAAACCTACGGTACAGGTGAAGCTGCGGTTAACGCATTAAAGAATGTTAACTTTTCGATTCCCAAAGGGGAATTTGTGGCAGTTGTCGGGGAATCCGGTTCTGGAAAAAGCACGCTGCTTAATATGATTGGGGCGTTGGATACCCCTACTTCCGGCAAGGTGCTGATTGACGGCAACGATATATTCAGCATGAAAGATGAAAAGCTCACTATCTTTCGCCGCCGCAATATAGGCTTTATCTTTCAGGCATATAACCTTATTCCCGAACTCAATGTTGAGCAGAATATTACTTTTCCCGTACTGCTCGACTATAAAAAGCCGGATAAGGCGTATGTGGAGGAAATATTGACAGTCCTTTCCCTGCAGGACAGACGCGGACACCTGCCCCGGCAGTTATCCGGCGGGCAGCAACAGCGTGTGGCGATTGGTCGCGCTCTGATTACCCGCCCCATGTTGATACTTGCGGACGAGCCAACCGGCAATTTGGACAGCCAAAACTCGGGCGAGGTAATTTCGCTTCTGAAAACAGCGTCCAAACGCTACCAACAGACAATCATCATGATTACGCATAATCGTAGTATTGCTTCCACGGCTGACCGTGTACTGCAAGTATCGGACGGCGTATTAACCGATTTGGGGGGGTACGCTGAATGAATAGTTATCTTGGTCTTGTTTCAGAATATGCGAAAGCACACAAAAAGAAAAACCGGCTGACTGTGATATGTATTGTGATATCCGTCATGCTGGTAACGGCGATTTTCGGTATGGCCGATATGAGCGTAAAGGCACAAATCAATGAGTATATCCGTCAAAACGGAAACTTCCACGCTATCATTACAGACATATCAGACCGTATTGCTGAACAAATTGGCGATCGCGACGATGTAAAAGTATCAAGTTTCTTGGGGATGGCTGAAGATACAACTTTTCAGGGAAAAGAGTTGCTTGTTCAAAGCAGTGAACAGGATATGGCAGAGCAGATGAATCTCAATGTAATAGAGGGTGACTATCCTGTTTCCTCACAGGAGGCTCTTCTTGATAGACAGGGACTTGAGCAATTCGGTCTTTCCATTGGGGATACGATAGAGGTTGCTTTTAGTGACGGAAAAATACGACAGTATAAGATTACAGGAACATATGGCGATTTTTCTAGCCTGAAAGGGAACGATGCACACGGTCTTTTTCTATCGATGGCAGGTATGCGTGCGTTTCCATCCGATTTATATGAGGAATATTATTATATTCAATTCAAAAGTGGAGTAAATATAAACAAGGCGATTTCAGAAATAAAAGCGGAATATGGTTTAATAGACGAGCAGGTCTCTACAAATATCAGACTGCTTGGACTTATGGGTCAGAGCGACAATTCATCGATGCGGGACCTCTATTTGACAGCGGTTATTCTGTTTCTCCTTGTTGCGATGGCAGGTACATTCATGATTGCCAGCAGTTTCAATATGAGTATATTGGAAAGGACTCAATTCTTTGGACTGTTGCGTTGTCTTGGTGCAACGAAAAAGCAAATCAAACGGTATATCCGGCGGGAAGGCTTTCAATATTGCCTAAAAGGAATTCCAATCGGGTTACTGACCGGATGTGGGGTATTGTGGGCAGCGATTTTCTTCCTAAATACGTTAAGTTTACAGGATATTCCACCGATGCCAATGCTGCAAGTGAGCTGGCCCGGAATTGCTGCTGGTGCGGTGATTGGGTTTCTGGTGGTTATGATTGCCTCCAGCTCTCCCGCCAAAAATGCAGCGAGGGTATCTCCGCAGTCGGCTGTAACGGGCAATATCAACGAAACCAACAATTTGCAGATTAGCAAAGCATCAAATACAAGACTGTTTCATGTAGATACGGCAATGGGGGTTCGCCACGCTTTTTCCAATAAAAAGAGCATGGTATTGATCGCAGGCTCATTTGCAATTAGTATTATATCGTTTTTATGCTTTACAGTACTAATTACTTTTATGAATCATGCATTAAATCCTTTAAAGCCTTACGCACCTGACCTGTCTATTAAAGGGGTGCAGAATTCCATATTGATTGACCGCTCCCTTGTAGAAGAACTAAAAGCAATACCGTATATTCAAAAGGTGTATGGTCGTATGTTTTACTATGATATACCGGCAAATGATAAACAGGGATCTGCTATAGCTATGTTGATTTCTTATGATGAACCACAATTTGAATGGGCTGAAGAAATGTTGATTTCCGGAAATCTTGACAATGTAAAAAACGGCAACAGCGTATTGGTTGATCATACACAGTCGCAAAAATTCAACTGGAACGTAGGAGATATTCTTACTTTGAATATATCTGGAACACCTCATGATCTAAAAATTGCATGTATTATCTCTGATGTAGCGTTTGATGCGGGAAATAATGGGTGGAGTATCGTTGCCTCTGAAAAGACATTTAGCGCTCTGACAGGAATAGAGGATTATACAATTATTGATATGCAGGTTAATGAAGATGTTTCCAAGAACGTAAGAACCCTTATTACACCAGAGATGCAACTGCTTGACAAACAACAACGCAACAAAGAAGTACGCACAGGTTATTTCGCAATGGCGGTATTTGTCTACGGATTTTTGATGGTCATTGCTCTTGTTGCCCTGATTAACATTATCAACACGGTAAATGCAAGTGTTTCAAGCAGAATAGGCAATTATGGAATGATGCGTGCGGTAGGAATGTCAGGCAGGCAGCTTAAAAGAATGGTCACAGCCGAGGCCGCTGCTTACGCTATATCCGGCAGTCTGACAGGCGGTATTTTAGGTCTTCTCCTACACCGGTTCTTCTTTGAAATGTTGATTACATCGAATTGGGGAGAGCTTTGGCAGCCGCCGCTTGTGGTTTTGATTGTTACAATTTCAGCCGCAATCCTGACTACCTTTGTTGCTGTGATTTCACCAACAAGGAAAATTGAAAAAATGAGTATCATCAATGTTGTGAACGCAGAGTAGGAAAAACCTTCTGTCTGTAAATAATTAAATATGCTATAATTTTTCTTATATGGAAATCAGAATTTAAAACAATATAACAGTGAAGAATTTGCTTGGAAACGGAGTGAATCGTCGTGTACAAAAGTATTGCTTTTTTAGTAACCGTATTCATGGGATTTGTAGGCTTTTGGATTGGAGAATCCTTTAATTCTCCATATATGGGGCATTATTTCTCGGTTGCAGCGATGGGCTGTTTTATCTTATCTGCTATAGAAAAACAAGAAAAGCACTAAGTTTGCGGAGCAGGGCTGAACAACCCAGTGACGAAATGGGATATTAGCTGACACAGGGTCAAAGGTCTCCTGCTCATATCTATTTCTTCTTTAGCGACATAATTTTCTGTACAGGCTATTTGCAAACGCAATTCCTGCCTTTTTTCTTTGCACGATATAATGCTTTATCTGCAGATTTTAAAACAGCATCCGGAGTTTTGCAATTTTCGTTTTTTTGTGCTCCTCCTATACTTACTGTTATATGAATCAGCTTTGATGCATTTGAGCTTTTGGTTCTGCTTTTAGGCTTCTTTTTTGGTCTATCCTTACCACGTATTGCAAACCCTCTCTTTGCAATCTTCTCTCTCAATTCTTCTAGATGTGGCAATACATCATTTATGGCCTTGCCCGGAAAAAGAATTGTAAACTCTTCTCCACCGTATCTGAAAGATTTTCCTCCCCCACTGACATCCTTTATAATGGAAGCGACCAGCTTTAAAACCTGGTCTCCAGTATCATGCCCGTAAGCATCATTAAATTTTTTAAAAAAATCTATATCCAGCATAGCGATGGAGTAATTAACGCCCAGCTTCATCATATCTTGCTTAAGGGCTCTGCGCGATGGCAATCCTGTGAGTTCATCATAGAAAGCAATGGAATAAGAGTATTGGATTATCGAAATTATGAGAATGATTCCTGACGTTGTTAAAAATATTGGATGAAGTATTTTGTTGCCATAATCATAGAGCACAAAAAACAATGCAAATAGCACCCCTGCAAAGTAAATATCCTGTGAGGATTTATAAAAAATATGCCTGAGCACAAGTATTATAAAAGTTATGAAAAAAGCTGCAAGAGCCGGCTCAGATATTGAGGTTATAGAACTGAGTTTGGCTGGTAATATGCTTTTATTAAGCATGCCGAGGATATCTCTTCGCTCCGAATTGATCACCCAATAAGAAAACAATAATTGAGAAATAATAAAACCAATACGAATAAGCCCCCATAAAGTTAATACTCCTCTTTCTTTTAAGAAAGAGAATATCAGAATATTTATGGGAATCAATATACAAATTATTGAGTAAATATCTTTAGCCGCTGTTTTTCCGATATTTGCCTGAATATAATTAATGGCAATAAAGCACAGGGTAAGAATTATTAAGGTAAAAAATTCTCGATTACGGTTAAACTTCAAAGCGATAGCAGAACCTATAAGGAATGTAACATAAGGAGAAAGCTTTATAATATCTAATTGCTGCTCTGTCATCGTGTCAGTCTTTATAAAAAAAATATATGCTGAAATAATTAAAATAAAAGGCAATAAGGCAGAAAAAATTGTTTTAATTTTAAGCTTCAAAGTTGATGACTCCTTCCGGAATATTTTTATGTCCAAAAATATTATCGGTTATAATCAATCAAAGATTGAATTCTTAAAACCTATTTTCCTTTATTAATCGCTTAAAAATCCAAAAAACTACCCTTGGGCTTTACATAAGCCCAAGGGTAGTTAATATACTCAAATAGATATATTCAAACGCGTTTTAGCCGCATTTTGAGAAGCCGCAGTTCATGCAGATCATGCATCCGCCTTCATGCTGGATCTTGGAACCGCATTCGGGGCAGTGTTTGAGGTTGGACCAATCAATATTTCCCTCAATAGTGGCAGAGGTTTCGCTTGCGGCTATAGTACTGTGGCTGCATTGAACAGAGCATAAGGAGCAATTGCCTCCGCAGCCCAAGCTGCTTTCTTCTTCCACGGCTGAAGTCAATTCATCTATAGTCTCTATATCCTTTATTTCCACCTGCATGTTCAATACTTTCTCCAGAGTCCTGCCTATTGCATCCGGGCAGGATAAAACCTTGAGGCCTTTCTGGCGCAGAGTAGAGTGACATCTTATGCCTCTAAGCTGCTCTATTATTTCTTTGATGTCAACGCCTGCTCTTAAGGCGATAGATATAAGCCTGCTGGTAGCTTCTGATTGAGACGGGCATCCCCCGGCTCTTCCCAGATTTGCGAATACCTCGCAAATACCGCCTTCATCAGAGTTAACTGTAACATACAAATTACCGCAGCCTATCTTAATCTTTTCGGTTATCCCTATGGTCACATCCGGCCTTACTCTAGCCTTAAGGCTCTTTTGTTCATCGATAACATTTTCTGCTGATTTGCCGGCCTCTTTATTGACCGATCCGATATTCAGCACCTGAGAGTCCCGGCTTCCGTCTCTATATATTGTAACGCCCTTGCATCCCTGTTTATATGCAAGTATATAAGCCTTTCTTACCTCCTCTTTTGTGGCCTCGTTCCTGAAATTCACAGTTTTTGATACAGCATTATCTGTATATTGCTGGAACATAGCCTGCATCTTTATATGCCAAATCGGGTCGATATCATGAGCTGTTGCAAATACTCTTCTCACATCCTCCGGAATCTCTTCAATATGCCTTACTGAACCCAGCTTAGCAATCTTTCTCATCAAATCTACGCTATAGAAGCCTCTTTCCTTTGCAACCCTTTCAAACAGCGGGTTTACTTCGGGCAATTCATCATTATCCATAACATTTCTTATGAAGGATACCGCAAAGAGCGGCTCAATGCCGCTGGAAACTCCTGCGATTATTGATATCGTACCTGTAGGGGCAATAGTAGTTGTTGTGGCATTTCTCAGCTTCATATCCCTTTCAGCAAATATGCTCTTATCAAAGCTGGGGAATGTTCCGCGCACTTCTGCCAATTCCATTGAGGCTTGCTTGGATCTTTCATTTATAAAGCTCATCACTTTCTGGGCAGTCTTTATACCTTCCTCCGAATCGTAAGGGATCCCAAGCTCTATAAGCATGTCGGCAAATCCCATTACCCCTAATCCGATCTTCCTTGTAGTCTTGGTCATCTCATCAATTTTGACCAAAGGATATTTATTTACCTCTATGACATTGTCAAGGAAATGCACTGAAGTATCTACAATATCTCCAAGCTTTTCGTAGTTGATATAGCTTCCTTTTTTATTTCTGCCAATACATGCCACAAGGTTTATTGAGCCGAGGTTACATGATTCATATGGAAGCAACGGCTGTTCACCGCAATTGTGTACGTAAATTCCATTGGCATCAAAAGCATTTATGCCGGGTACTTGAACATCATATACATCGCATGATCCTAGTTCAGTGATCTCATTCACCGAAGCTACAAAACGCTCTCTGTTCAAGGCACGCTTATAATTGCCTAAAGCTTCCTTTAGCCGTTTTTGCTTTTTGCTATTGTTAAATCCGATGACTTCATGGAATATATATAAATTGTCACCTGATAATACTAATTCATGTCCGCTATTTATCCCGTATTCTTTGCTTCCGCCTTTTCCATCCGGCATAAGCTTTTGTTCAGATGCTTTCCTATCAGGGTATATCTGTGAAGCTATGCCAAGCCTTGCAAGCATTCTCTGCACAATAACCAAAGCATCTAAATCATTCTGCCACAGCCTTATTGATACGCCTTTATCCTGTGCACCCGTAACTGTACCATCAGCATCAAATAAGCCTTTTAACAATCCGCAATAAAAATCATATCCAGCCTTTTCAATCTCGCTGTTCAGCTTCTTTTCACCCTGCATAATGCCATATTCTGCAGCCAGGTCTCTTATTGCAGCCATTTTAATCCGATGCTTCTGCCTTCCCTCAACAACCGATTGAAAGCCCTTGAAATCTGAACGATGAGGCAATATGAAGGCCGCTTCTCCGGCTGCCTTTAACAAGGATTCTGCCTCTTCGCCATCTCCCCAGATGCTTATTATTACTCCGCCCTCTTTTTTCAATGTGCCATCCCCTAATAGGAGCCCTAAAATATAGCCCTCGCTATGACTGCCCTTTCCAACCCATTCTATCCCTCTATTGTTTGATAGAACTATCCTATCTCCCGGCTTTATCTCTCCTGCCGGCTTCCATACCTCTTCAATATTAAATCGGGTCATTTTATCGACAGTACGGATCAGATGGTCCTTTGTCACAGTAATTCCATAGCCTCTATCAGTAGATATCCTGATAACATCCTTATTTCCTGTTTTAAAGAAGCCTTTGCTATCGGAATCATAATAATTTCCGTTTAAAGCCAATTTGACTTTCTGTCCCAATATATCTTTAACCTGCTTGGGCCCATCATTTGTAATGACCCACGTATCGCCTGTAACGCATGGATTTGTGCTCTCTATTTCTCCCAGCTCAGGCACTACATTGTCCCTGTTCATTCTATCCAAGAAGATAATACCCGGCTCACCGTTATTCCAGGCCATATCTATTATAAGCTCAAATACTTCGTCGGCCTTGAGCTTGCCCTTAACTTCCTTGGTATTGGGCTCGATCAGTTCATATTCTTCGCCTTTTTCCACCGCTTCCATAAACTTCTCAGTTATACCGACGCTTATATTGAAGTTAGTGATCTCTTTATCATTCTTTTTGCATTGTATAAAATCAAGTATATCAGGGTGATCCACCCTCAATATACCCATATTGGCGCCTCTTCTCACTCCCCCTTGCTTGACGGCCTCAGTAGCAGAGTTGAAAACCTTCATAAAGCTTATGGGGCCCGAAGCTACTCCTCCTGTTGAATTGACAGCAGAGCCCATGCTTCTGAGACGGCTGAAGCTGAAGCCTGTGCCTCCGCCGCTTTTATGTATTATAGCGGCATACTTTATAGCATCAAATATGCCCTCCATAGAATCTTCCACCGGAAGAACAAAACAAGCAGAAAGCTGGCCCAATTCTCTTCCTGCGTTCATTAATGTAGGTGAATTAGGTAAAAACTCCAGATTAGATATGATATTATAAAACTTTTTTTCTAACTCATTAGTATCCTTATCCGGCTCAAAGATTTTGTCTGCACCGGCTATAAATGAAGAAACCCTTTTAAACAAATCTTCAGGGGTTTCTTTTAAATTTCCTTTCTCATCTTTCGCCAAATATCGTCTTTCCAATACCTTGATCCCATTATCCGATATCATCGAAATTCCAACCTCCTAACAATCTATAGTATAAATAATTGCACTAAGCACTATATATTGTATCATAAGCAAATTATCACTACAAAATGCCTTTAGTACTAATTATATTAATTTAGCTTAGTTTCTACTTATTTTGATAAGCATACTCTGTTTATCATCACTTAGCAAAATTTAGAAAAAAAATTAGCGCTGTGTTTAAGCGCCGGTAATAATCTTCAATAACTCTTCAGCAGTCTCAGGAATAAGCTTTCCTGCTTTATATTTCATATTGATTTTTGAGCCTTCCAAGCTTTCAATATCAACAGTTTTTACCATTTCTATCTTTTCTATAAATGCTCCTTTAACATTGAAATCCTTATCCATTATTATAAATGTAGGAACCTTAAGCTTCTCATTTTCTTTGTAATCATCCAGTTCGTTTTTTACACTGTCTCTTCCGACAAGGCGAAGATTTATTTTGTCATTCAGGCTTATCATCTTACCTAAAACCGAAAGGTTTATATGGCAATCCGGACACCAGGGCTCAACGACTCCAAGAATATTTATTTCATCCTCTAAAGAAATTATCTCGTCTTTAACCTCATCCTTTATTTCCATAGGTATGTAATACTTCATGAATTTTTGCCTGTTGTCTTCATCCACATTGAACATATAGCTTCTAAAGCTTAAACCGGAATCAAATAAATTTTTCATATTTATCACCCACATTTGCTCATATTCTAATGCTATTTTAACATAATGTCATTCCGAACACCATTGGAGAATCTTTTATCCGTGCCAATCCGTGTTCCCCGTATCCCTGTTTCTACAAAAAATAAAAAAGACCCGGCGACGACCTACTCTCCCGGGACCCTGCGGTCCAAGTACCATCGGCACTAGAGAGCTTAACTTCTGTGTTCGGCATGGGAACAGGTGTGGCCTCTCTGTTATTGTCACCGGATGTTTA
>NZ_JAJEKE010000017.1 GCF_024363565.1 Lutispora saccharofermentans
CGGCTTATCGCGCCAACGTTCTTTATTTTATTACATTCTCTTTCCCTTGTCAATATGCTTTTCGACTTTTTTATGGCTTTTCTCTTTTAATCTTCAAAAGGACTTTTTGTCGGCACTAAATCCATGAATTTATCAGCGCTTCCCTGTGGCAAGTTGATATAACTTTGGGGAACGTCTCCGACAATAATTGTTTCTGAAACAGGTACGTTAGTAGAAACATCAATTTTATCCCCCGCAAAAGGAACTATTATCTGAACCTTTGTATCTACCTTTAAATAAATTTTTAACCTTGTCTGGTTTATCCCGGCTTCGGAAAATTCCGTTATGAAATTTACATTTACAGATCCGGCAGGCTGGATTTTAATATTAAACTTTGGTCCAAAATCAGCAAAAAGCTGGCTGCCCACGATATTACCGATTGAAATCGAAAGATCTCTTGCTGTAATATTTTCGAGCTCATTTTGTATAGATATGGAGGTTTCTACAGCCAATCTGTTCATTTCAATAGCGTTTGCCTGTACCATAGTTACTTTCCCCATATTGTCAGTTTTTATAATCAGCAGATTCCCAAAACTATCCACTTCTATCTTTTTGCTTACTGCATCATTGATCGCTTGAGTCGCAAACAATCTTGCCTTTATCTCCGACATTACGATAATCTTGGGCCTGATATTATTTTCTACATATATATAAAAAGAAAACATCAAAATAAACGCTATTAATGCAAAAAAGAAGAACAGCCTTCTCTTCTTCCTAAGTGTATGGTTGTTATACCATCTCATTTTTACACCACCATAATTCAAAATTTATTATTTTCATAATTAATATATGAAGGATGTAGTTTGTTCAATGTTTCATTTATTTTTTCAGCTTTAGAACTATTTTTCTTTGAATTCGTCAAAATACCATAGGTGAAGCCTCATTTGATAACATTGTATCAATATGATATAATTGGTCTATTAAATAATTCTCAAGGGTCTCTGCTAATCTACTGAGGAGGTATAATATGAGTACCGATGATAATAAACAAAATACGAATAAACGCAAAAAGAAAAATAAAAGTAAGTCTATAAACAAAATATTGAAAGTTATAGTTATAGCTCTGCTGTTGGTTATTTTTATTGGCGCCGGAGCTGCTTTAGGCACTGCTTATGCATGGATAAAAAGTGCTGAACCTCTGGACACAAAAGAGGTGTTTAACCTTGATCAAACCTCTTATATAGTTGATGAAAAGGATCGTGTCATCGATAAACTTCACGCTAATGAAAACAGAAGCATTGTGACTCTTGACCAAATTCCCAAAAATCTTCAAAATGCTTTCATTGCTATTGAGGATAAAAGATTTTACAAGCATAATGGCATTGATCCTCAGCGCATGGTTGGATCGCTCATCGAAGACATAAAGCTTGGTAAACTAGCGCATGGTGCAAGTACTATTACTCAACAGCTCATAAAAAATGTTTATCTTACACAAGATAAAGAATGGAAGCGTAAGGTAGTAGAGATGTATTATGCCATACAATTGGAACGCCAGTTCACAAAGGACCAAATTCTGGAGGCATACCTTAATACTATTGGATTAGGCGGCAATAATATAGCAGGCGTAAAGGAAGGTGCTCTATATTATTTCGCTAAAGATCTAAAGGACCTTAGCCTGGCGGAATCAGCTGTAATAGCAGGAATTACTAATTTGCCATCAGCTTATTCACCATATTTGAATTATGATAAATCAATGAAGCGTAAGAATTTAATTCTTGGTGAAATGCTTAAACAAAATATGATTTCAAAAGATGAATATGACAAGGCTATCACTGAAGAAATTAAGCTGGCCAAAGCTGAAAAAGAAGTAGATACTACTTATTTTGCTGATATGGTTATTAAAGATGTTACTCAAGCTTTACAAGATAAATTGGGCTATACAAAAGAGGAAGCCAACAGAAAAGTATTTAACGGCGGATTAAAGATTGTTGCAACAATTGATACTGATTTGCAAAATATCTTAGAAGAATCATTCAACAATCCAGATTTGTTCCCTAAATCAAGTGAAGATGAAAATAACATTTTGCAGCCTCAAGCTGCAATGGTAATTTTAGACAATAAGACGGGTGAAATTAAAGCGGTTATGGGCGGAAGAGATCCAAAAGTAAGAAGGGGGCTGAACAGAGCAAATTCTGATCAGACTCAACGCCAGCCGGGGTCGGCTATAAAGCCGTTAGCTGTGTATGCACCTGCGTTGGATAACGGTTATACTACAGGAACTGTAATAGATGATGCTCCTGTTACATTTGGAACTTATTCTCCCAGAAACTATGACAGAAAGTTCAGCGGCTTAGTTACCGTAAGAGAAGCAATTCAACGTTCTCTTAATGTAGTAGCTGTAAAAATTGTACAAGATATTGGAGTGGAACGTTCATACGAATACCTCCAGAAATTTGGTATTACAACATTAGACAAGACAAATGATAAAAACCTTCCTGCTTTAGCTTTGGGTGGTATGACAAAAGGCCTTAAACCCCTTGAATTAGCAGCCGCATACAATGTTTTTCCCAATAAAGGTGTATATATTAAACCTATCTCCTTCACCAAGGTATACGATAGGTATGGTAATGTCTTGCTGGACAACACTCCAGAGAAGCACAGAGTAATAAGTGAACAAGTAGCATATCTCATGGTAGATATAATGAAGGGTGTTGTAAAAGGAGGCACAGGAGGAAATGCGGCGTTAGCAAATATGCCTGTTGCCGGAAAAACCGGTACGACTTCCGAACAAAAAGATGCATGGTTTGTTGGCTACACTCCTTATTATACTGCTGCAGTTTGGATAGGTCATGATATGCCAAAGAAGATGAGCTTTACAGGGGGCTCTTACCCTGCTAAGCTATGGAAATCCATTATGCAGACAATACACAAAGACTTGCCTAGGAAGGACTTTGAAAGACCGGATGGCTTAGTATCCGTAGAGATATGCACTGAGTCGGGCAAAAGGCCGTCCGAGCTGTGCGCACTGGACCCAAGGGGCTCCACAATACGTTCGGAACTATTTATAAAAGGAACAGAGCCGCCTGAAGACAGCATATGTGATATACATGTAATTAAAGATGTGTGCATTGAGTCAAATAAGCTGGCATCAGAATATTGCCCCCCTGCTTCTATACAGTCAAAAGTTTTTATACAAAGACCTGAAGCATTAGATCCTAACAGGCCTATGCCGGCTGACTATATATATGAAGCGCCAACTTCAATATGTGATATACACAAAACTTTTATGCCGGAGCCGGAGGAAGGCGATGACTACGAAACAGACAGCGATACAGGGGAAATTGATAGCAGCGGCGGCGATGATGATTATTAATTGAATAAAGATTGTTTTAAGGAGAAGCCAATTAAGGCTTCTCCTTATTCATGCAGAAGCATTCTTGTAGTTCAATCGTGCTTTTTCATAATATTTGCGCTTATCTTTTCTTCAATATCTGACCTTATTTCATTTTCGCCTTCCTGCTCCATGTTGAGAAAAGCTTTGTTGATACGATAATAATTGTTCTGTTTCATACAATTCACCTCAAAAAAAATCATGTAACTCTATTAAATTGGTTGCTGCAGCAATTGACTTTGTTTGCCGATATCAATAAATACTCCTGACAATACAAATCGCCCCATCAAGCTGGTATAGCAAACTATATAGCTCGTACAAGCTTTGCTTTTTCAGGTATATGATCCAAAGGTTTACTTTTTGTTACTATCCATGAAAAATATGAAATTAAAATTATTATTAATATAATCAATAAAAATCGTAACCTTATCATATTCCACCTCAAGTTGCTTCTAATATTAGTATTAATAATTTATTTATAATAATTCATTAATCTAAAAAAAAGAAAAGTCTCTAAAGAATCTCAGAAACTTCCCTTATAAATGTTAGGTTATTATAGATGCTAAGTTATTCTTTTTCTTAGCTTGTCAAGAATTTTTTTCTCTATTCGTGATACCTGAACTTGAGATATTCCCAATATATTAGCGACCTGGCATTGGGTATTTTCGCTGAAATATCTAAGCATTATTATCTGTCTCTCTCTAGGCTCCAAAGTAGCGAGAACTTCTCTCAGCGCTATCTTGTCTATTAGATCTATATCCTCCAGGCTCTCATTTTGAATTTTATCGATAAGCAAAACCGGTGAGCCATCATCCTGATAAATAACCTCTTGCAAGGATTGAGTAGAATTAATGGAATCCATAGCGATGATCAAATCTTCTGCAGGTATGTCAAGTTCAGCTGCTAATTCGGATACCGTCGGCTCTCTTCCAAAGTTCTTTTCTATATTTTCTTTACAGGCATTAGCTTTTATAGCAATCTCCTTGATGCTTCTGCTTACTTTTATTAATCCATCATCCCGCAAAAATCTTTTAATTTCACCTATTATCATAGGTATAGCATATGTAGAAAATCTCACATTATATGAGCTGTCAAATTTTTTTATCGCTTTTAGCAGGCCTATGCTGCCGATCTGCACCAGATCTTCATATTCGCAGCCCCTGTTTAAAAATCGCTTTACGACACTGCGCACCAGACCTAAATTCTGCGATACTATATAGTTTTCAGCGTTTGTATCTCCGCTCTGGGCTTTTAAAATAATATCTATTATGGCTTCTTGAGAAAGCTCTGACCAATCCATAAGATACTCCTTCAGTCTTTTTTAAAGTTTTTTCTCATTATGACGGTTGTACCCTTCCCGGGCTCGGAGAATATGCTGACCTGATCCATAAATGTTTCCATAACAGTAAAGCCCATACCTGATCTCTCTAACTCTGGCTTGCTTGTATATAAAGGCTGCCTTGCCATTTCAATGTCCTCTATTCCCTTGCCTTTATCGCTTATTTCAATTTCTACCGTATTATCAATTATCCTGCAAATTATTGTCACGTATCCCTGCTCATATTCGTAACCATGTATTATACAATTGGTTACAGCCTCAGACACGGCTGTTTTAATCTCTGATATTTCTTCAATAGTCGGATCCAGTTGAGCTGCAAAGGCAGCTACTACTGATCTTGCAAAGCTTTCATTTTGCGATTTGCTTAGAAACTCAAGTTTCATTTCATTGTCAACTCTCATTAAATTACGCTCCTTTACAGTTTTTCTATGGCAGTTTTTTTATTGTCAAAGCTGGGTATGATTCTTTTGAGACCGCAGATTTCATAGATTCTCTTTATCTGAGGCTTCATCGACACTATACCTACCTTTCCTCCATTAGAGGCTATGAACTTATATCTTCCGATTATGACACCAATTCCGGAGCTGTCCATAAAATTGAGATGGCTCATATCAAATAAAATATTTTTAGGATTTTTAGCCAAGATTTCATCATCGATTTCATCTCTGACGTAGCTTGAGCTATGATGGTCCAACTCACCATTAAGCTTTATGATCAATATATTATTGAGTGTCTCAAAGTTAACTTGCATTATTTTCCCTCCATTACCATAGTAGTATTATTATTCTTTATTCAACTTTTTTTTCCTTCAGCGAAAAATGTAATGTTTTGTATGATTTATAATTTTAGCTACTTTTTTTATTTTTTTCTAAAAAAGTGAAACCTTAATCTATTTTTGTCGTATAAATACATGGAAACATTGTGAATTATTTTGAATGCTATGTGTTATACTTGATTTAGATGAGGAGTGATTTAAGTGAATATCCTTATATTTTCAGTTTCTATTGGAAACGGCCACGACCAGGTGGCTCATACCATCAGAAACGAATTTATATCCGCTGACCCCGAGAACAGCGTAAAAATTATTAATACAATAAGTTTGATCAGTCCACTGCTTGATAAAGTAATATTGGACAGTTATCTTAATATATTAAAGTTCTACCCAAAGGCTTGGGGTAAAATTTATGAGAAAACCAATAAACTGGACCCAATAATAGACATTAATGAAATAGCAAATAAGCTGGTTACGGTATGGTTTAAGAAGCCTACCGTGAATTTTGAACCGGATGTAATTTTTTGTACCCATAGTTTTCCGGCTTCAATTATTTCTAATCTAAAAGAGAAGAAGATTATTAACTGTCCTCTTATCACAATTATTACAGACTATAATATCCATTCCTCATACATTAATGACCATACTGATTATTATGTTGTTCCTCACGAAAGCCTTGTGTATGCAATGAAGGATTTCGGAGTGCCTTCTAATAAAGTATTGCCTTTCGGCATACCTATAAGAAGAGAGTTTTCTTTTACCATAGATAGAAAAAAGCTTATTGAAGATTTAAAACTCGCAGATAAAAAAACAATTCTTGTTATGGGAGGCGGCTTAGGACTAGGTTCAATAAATAGAATAGTCAAAGAACTGGATAAGAAGCTCAGCAATATACAGATTATTGCCGTTGCAGGGCGTAACGAAAGATTGGAAGTCAAGCTTAAAAACCTTGATACAAAGAACCATCTTGTTGTCTATGGCTTTGCGAGCAATATGCATGAGCTCATAGAAGTATCTGATCTGGTTATAACTAAACCGGGCGGAGTTACTACGGCGGAGGTTCTATCCAGGGAAAAGCCCTTAATAATATTCTCCCCCATACCCGGACAAGAATCCGATAATGCAGAATTTCTCTTAAATAGCGGTGTTGCCGCAACTTCATCCGATGTGATGAAGATACCGCCGTTGATCAACCAGATATTGAATCATGAAGTAAGGATTGAAAGCATGAAGAAACTATCAGCATGCCTTAAAAAGCCCTATTCAGCTGCAGATATAGTAAATTTCGTAACAAAAACCTATAAAAAATAATGAGATTGAGATAATCTAAAAAAATTTGGAAGAGCGTAAAATATTATTGCATTTTATATTTTTATAACCTATAATGTTATTGAAATTGAATAGGTCTAGAATAAATCGCTCTGCAAAAGCCTCTACTTATTGCATCGAAGTTTAGGCTTTTTTTTAATTCTAAATAATAGCTTGGAAAGGAAGTGTTAATCAAGTTGTATAAATTAGATCAGACAAAAACACCTTTATTAGACGCACTAATGGAATATGTTAATAATAATACAGTTCCATTTCATGTCCCTGGCCACAAAAAAGGTCAAGGCATGTGGAATGAATTTAAAAACTTCGTTGGAACAAACGTATTATCAATGGATGTAACGGTTTTTAAACAGGTAGATAGCCTCCATAAGCCTACGGGCGTTATAAAAGCGGCTCAAGAGCTCGCTGCAGACGCCTACAACACGGACTATACATTCTTTTCGATTCATGGCACTTCGGGAGCCATACAAGCTATGGTTATGAGCGTTGTCGGACCGGGAGAAAAAATAATTATACCTCGCAATGTTCATAAATCTGTAACGGCAGGTATAATATTAAGCGGTGCATCTCCAGTATATATGCAGCCTGAGATTGATCATACCGTTGGGGTTGCACTCAATGTTACGCCGGAAACAGTTGAAAATGCTTTAGAGGACAACCCCGATGCAAAGGCAGTATTGATTGTAAACCCGACATATTATGGAGTGTCTACAGATATAGAAAAAATTGTAAATATTGTTCATAGATATAATATTCCTTTAATAGTTGACGAAGCTCATGGACCGCATTTGCATTTTAATAGCAGGCTTCCCATTTCTGCTGTGGATGCAGGAGCAGATATATGCTCTCAGAGCACTCATAAAATAATTGGCTCCATGACGCAAAGTTCTTTGCTCCACGTAAGGAAAGGCTTTGTAGATGTAAACAGGGTGAAGACAGTTTTAAGCCTGCTTCAAACCACCAGCCCTTCCTATATTCTGCTGGCATCTCTTGATGCGGCAAGAAAGCAAATGGTCATAGACGGCAAGGAGCTTTTGGATAAAACCATTGACCTGGCTGATTATGCCAGGAAAAGCATTAATTCTATTGAAGGCTATTATTGTTTTGGTGAAGAGGTATTAGGCAAAAAAGGTGCTTATGCTTTTGATCCCACAAAGGTTACAATTACTTGTAAGGATTTAGGGCTAAGCGGTTATGAGCTTGAACGGATATTAGCTGAGAAATACTACATTCAGCCTGAAATGTCAGATTTATATAACGTCTTATGTGTATTTTCCCTTGGAGACACTAAAGAAAGCGTTGACAAACTCATAAATGCTCTGAAAGAGATCAGCGATGTTCAATGCTGCTCTTTAAGAAGAAAGCTTGAAATTATTGATGTCCCTGATATACCGGAACAGATACTGACTCCCCGGGACGCTTTCAACAGCATGACAGTTTCAGTTCCATTGTCTGACAGCATGGGGCAGATAAGTGCGGAATTCTTGATGGCATACCCTCCAGGCATACCTATACTATGCCCCGGAGAAATGATCACAAAAGATATCATTGATTATGTCAAAGCTCTGAAGGAAGCCAACCTCTACGTTCAAGGAACTGAAGATCCGGAAGTAAACCATATTAAAGTAGTCAGCGATTTAAATATTTTCAACATAAATGAGTAGAGGTTTTGCGATGCAAAACCTCTACTCATTTATGTCATTGTGTTTAATTTTATCCCAGACCTTTTCCCAAATTTCTTTATGTACAAGCTTTGATTCTTTCTCTCCATTTACTACGATATATTCATATTTATCTGCTAAATATAGGTAAGATTGCTTTACTTTATCCAAAAAGCTATAGTCTTTTTCATATATATCTCTTCTTTCTTCATGCTTTCTGGTGCTTGAAGTTTTTGTAGATATATCTATCAATACTACTATGTCCGGCTGTGGCAGCCTGCTTTCCAGTTCAAGCATCCAATTCAGATCCAGATCGTTTGCCAAGCCATATGCAAGGCCTGATGGAATATATCTGTCTACAACTAAAAAATCGCTTTGCTCCAAGATGTTTAGAATGTATTCGGCTTTTTCATAGCGATTTGCAGCATAGAGCAACTGCCTGACCTGAGGGCTGAAATTCCTCCGGCCTTCCAGAAAAAGCTGAATCTCTTTACCCAAAGGAGTATCAACATCGTGAAAGTGCATATATTCAGCCTTATAGCCTAATTCTATGAGCTTTTTTACAAATAATCTTGACTGAGTTCCTTTTCCTGATTGATCCATACCTTCAAATACGATTAATATCCCTTTATTCTTCAATTTATCCTCCATCGCATGTCAATTATAAGTGAATTTTTTTAATAATATGAAATATTAATTTTTTAACCTTGCTGTTATTCTCATTGAATACCCTAAGGACCTCTTCTTCAGTAACAGGCTTAATGTCTTCATCGCCTTCAAGTCCGGCATCATAGTCTGTTATCAGAGCAATGTTTATGTAGGGAATATCTAACTCCTTTGCCAATATGCACTCAGGATATTGAGTCATATTTATTACATCCCAGCCCATTTTGCTGAACCAGCGGCTTTCTGACTTAGTGGAAAATCTGGGGCCTTGAATGACTACAACAGTTCCGCTATTGTGTGCTTTGATATCCAGCTCTTTGCACGCCTCAATGGCCAATCCCCTCAGCTTAGCATCGTAAGGCTCTGCACCTGATATATGCTTTGTCTCCGGGCCTTCGAAATAGGTGTCCTTTCTTCCCCAGGTTCTGTCTACAAAGTCATCGCAAATTACGAAGTCTCCCGGCTTTATGTGCGGCTTCAAGCTTCCCGATGCCGTTGGAGCAATGATGCACTTTACTCCAAGCATTTTCATCGCATATAGATTAGCCCTATAAGGAATTGTATGAGGAGGATAAGAATGATTTTTGCCATGCCTGGGCAAAAATGCAACCTTTTTATCCCCTATCGATGCAATTGATATCTTGTCGCTTGGCTTGCCATAAGGTGTATCAGTATCTATCTCTTCGATCTCAGGCAAAAAAGAATAGAAACCGGAACCCCCAAACACTCCTATATCGGCTTTATATTCCACAAAAATTCCTCCCCTTTATCAACTTTATTGCACTCTTTTATCAGTTATGAAAACAGATTTATATCTACATAAATATTACTATACATAGCAACATTTATCCAGATATAAATACCCTTCGTGATAATCCGTGTTCTCCGTTCCCTATTAATAATTCTCCAAAAACTTAGGCCCTAAATAACGCTTAATTTTATCTTCATCGCTTTCACAAGACAAGTCAATAGGCTCCCTGTCATTGTCCTCAAAGATCACTCTCACAGTTGCATCACCCTTTAGAAATTGTTCTGCAACTGTTTTCTCATCCACTTCTCTTTTTTTTACAGCCTTTCTGGATTTTTCACTTTTCTCAAACTCCCTGGCAAAATAACTGCCGGATATTCTTATTACTTTAATGTATCTCATATTTTTCACCTCAAAATAGCGTTTGAAATTTTAATTCAATCTGATTATCTGGTTTTTTACCAGAACATCAAGGCTTAATTTCTTGATCGTGCCTTTGAAATCCACTATAATTCTGCATCCTTCTGATGTCTTATTAATTTCCCTCACCGTACCATCACCAAAATGTTTATGATGTATTATATCACCGGATTTAATATTGCATTTATAGTCTTTTAACCATGCATCTATTTCTTCTATAAATCTGGAGGTCGAAGTTTTTTGAGAAAATCTGTGCTTGGGAACAAATATCGATAGTTCGTTTCTTGCTCTTGTCATAGCGACATAAAACAGTCTTCTCTCATCCTCCAGGTCAGCTGATGATATAGCGGCTTCTCTATAATACGGCACTATACCGTCTACTGCTCCTGATATGAAAACTCGATCAAATTCTAATCCCTTAGCCTTATGCATAGTCATTAAAGCTACGCTATTACTTTTTTTATTATCCCTATATTTACTTCGGACAGATTCTGCAATTTTTCTTATATGCTCGATATAATCCAATATATTGGTAAAGCCTTCTGCTGAGCTGGTTATTTCTTCTAATATTTCTTTGAACAATTTTAATTCTATAGATTTCACGTATGCGTAATCCCTTATATATTCTTCATATCCTGCAAAATTTCTTATATATCTAACCGCTTTACCCGGAGGCATATCTTTAATTCTTAATAAGCTGTCTTTCAATTCATATAGGTTTCTTATCTGAAGATCGTTTAAAGTGTCTGATTTGATAATATTATCTATAAGATCTCCATCTTTATTTAAAGCATTCTCTATAACTGCTCTGGCTATGTAACGATTTGGTTTATTCATTATCCTTAATATGCTGTTATTTTTTTCTATACCTAATGCAGCTTTAAAATAACACAATATGTCCGTAAATATCCAGTGATTATATACTGAGACTAATCCATCATAAGAGATAAAGGGGATATTCCCTGCAATAAAGGCGTCAATGATAGCCCTTGACTGGAGGTTAGTCCTGTATATGACCGCAAATTCCGAATAATTTCCACCCTGCTTTACTCGGCTTGCTATCTTTTCTCTAATTATTTTAGCTTCTTCTTCAAAATCTTCAACCCTCACCACCGAAGGGTATATGCCCATATCTTTTGTAGTCTGAAAGCTTTTCTGATATCTCTTTTTATTATTATTTATTAAGGACATGGCAGAATTTATTATGGCCTTGCTGCTTCTGTAATTATACTTCAACGTTATTTGGGCAGAAGCTCTATATGCACGGGAAAATTCAAACATTATCCCTGGATCTGCCCCTCTAAACCTATATATAGATTGATCATCATCACCTACAATAAAGATATTATTTAGTGGTGATGCCATAATTTTCATAGTCTCAAATTGCACTTTATTTATATCTTGAAACTCATCAATAAGTATATAACCGAATTTTTCCCTAACGCTTTTTAATACTTGCGTACTATTGACAAGCATATGGTAACAATGTGTAAGCATATCATCATAATCATATTTCCCGTTATTATGCTTATAGCTTTCATACTGTCTTGCAATGCTTTTAAATTCATTTCTATCTATTGAATCAGGCTTGTAATCATCAATATCCATAAGGGTATTCTGAATATATGACATTTCGCTTATTATGGCTTCTATAACCTGCTCGTCCTCGAAAAAGCTATAACCTGAGCTTTTAATTATCGATTTTATTATCATATATTTCTCTTTTTCGTCCAGCAGATCTTCCAGCCTATAATTTTTATATCTCCTCAATATTCTAAAAAATATGGAGTGAAACGTACCGAATGTTACACCATTATATTCTTTCGAATAGCCAGGGAGTTTACAAAATCTTTCTTCCATCTCTTTAGCAGCCGCCTTTGTAAATGTCACTACAAGGATTTTCCCAGCCTCAACTCTATTATGTTTGACCAAATACATCACCCTATGAGTTATAACAGTGGTTTTACCCGTTCCGGGGCCTGCTATTACCAGGCAAGGACCTTTATAGTGCTTGACAGCTTCCAGCTGCTCATCATTTAATTTTTCTAAATTTGTTTTCATACACAACACCTTAAAAAAGGGGAGAACTAAGTCCCCCCTCAAGCTTTATATTATAATCCCATTCCTTTTTCAAACGCTTTAATATTAATTTCAAGCATTTTCTCAGGTATAATTTCCTTTAGAATCTCTATCCAATCGATCTCATTAAGCTCAAAAGCTTTAATCAGCGCTCCCAGCAGGACAATATTCTGGGTCTTGATATTTCCCAACTCCATAGCAGTTTTGGCAGCATCGATTTCTATAGTTTTAAAATTCTTCGCCAAAGCTTCCATTATGCCTTGAGGATATTCAGCCTTACCGATAGCTATGGGCAGAGACGGTATCTCATAATTATTTACTACTACTATGCCATCAGGCTTCAGATATTCTATCCATCTTGCTGCTTCCATTTTTTCAAAAGCTACCAGGATATCAGCCATACCTCTGCCTATTATTGGTGAATATACTTTTTCTCCGTACCTGACTTGAGTAGTAACGCTTCCTCCCCTCTGAGCCATGCCGTGGACCTCTGACATCTTTACATCATATCCTGCTTTCACAAGGCCCGAAGTTAGAATCTTGCTCACCAGAATTGTTCCTTGACCCCCGACTCCTACAAGAAGAATGTTCTTTACTGCTTTCATCCTATTCACCAACCCTTCCTATAGCATCAAACTTGCATACCTGCATACATACCTCGCAGCCTACGCACATGGATTGCTCTATATAAGATTTCCCGTCTTTGAAGAATATTGCCGGGCATCCCACGTTTAAGCACATTTTGCATTTCTTGCATTTATCTCTATCAACCACGCACTTTGTCTTTGGAGCTGGCAAGCCTTTTATCAAGACACAAGGCCGTTTTGTCACTATTGCATAAGATTCATCTGCTTCTTCAGCTTCCTTTATGACTTCGTCCATCGCCTTCAAGTCGCACGGGTCAACAACTTTAACTGTTTTATATCCTATAGCCTTTAATATTTCTACAACATCTATCGCGGTAGCAGGGTCCCCCATCAAAGTTTTTCCGGTGCCTGGGTTTTGCTGGTGTCCGGTCATACCTGTAATCCTGTTGTCCAGCACAATCGGAACCATTTTGCCTTTATTATACAATATGTCTATGGCACCCGTTATTCCTGAATGGAAGAAGGTAGAATCTCCTACAACTCCAAATACCTTCCCTTGCCTGCCTGACGCCTCAAAGGCTTTTGACATGCCCATTCCTGCAGTAAAGCCGGCCCCCATGCAAATGCATGTATCCAAAGCTTCGAGAGGCTGAGCTCCCCCAAGAGTATAGCATCCTATATCGCCGGTTACTACCGTATTTTTCTTTTTTGACATTGTGTAGAAAAATCCTCTATGAGGGCAGCCCGGGCAAAGAACAGGAGGACGCGGCACCACATTTACATCCAATGGTTTGGATTCATATGTCTTGTCCAACATGACCTTAGCAATTATTTCAGGATTTAATTCGTATATAAGCGGTATAAGCTCTTTGCCTATACATTTAATTCCTGCTGCCTTGATTTGCTCCTCCATAAATGGCTCAAGCTCTTCAACTACATAGAGAGTTTCAACATTTTCAGAAAACTCCCTTATGAGCGCCATCGGCAGGGGATAAGTAAAACCCAGTTTCAGATAGGAAGCATTATCTCCGAATACTTCCTTTACATACTGATATGCTATTCCAGAGGTAATAATTCCGATATTCTTGTTATTATACTCAGCTTTATTAAGGGGAGATTTATTTGAATACTCCTCTAAATCCTTAAGCCTTTTTTCTACTCTTACATGTGCAAGCTTTGCATTAGCCGGAGTTGCAACATATTTGGGTATATTTCGGCTATAAGGTTTGAAAGGGACCTCTTCTCTTTCACCAAACTCAACAATGCTCTTGCTGTGGCAAACTCTCGTAGTTACTCTGAACAAAACCGGTGTATCAAAATCCTCGCTGATTCTATAGGCTTCCTTTATAAATTCCTTGCATTCCTGGCTGTCGGAAGGCTCTATCATCGCCATCTTTGCAAACTTTGCATAGTATCTGTTGTCTTGTTCATTCTGAGAGCTGTGCATGCTCGGATCATCAGCAGTAATCAATACAAAGCCTGCATTCACTCCAAGGTATGCATAGGTAAAAATGGGGTCAGCTGCTACGTTTAAACCAACATGCTTCATAGCTGTCAAGCTCCTTGCTCCGCCAATAGATGCACCTATTGCTACTTCGGTTGCTACCTTCTCATTCGGTGCCCATTCAGAGTAAATCTTATCCTTATACTCCACCATATTCTCCAGAATTTCTGTACTGGGAGTTCCCGGGTAAGCAGCCGCTACTGTAACCCCAGCCTCATAAGCTCCTCTGGCAATTGCTTCATTGCCGGACATTAAATGTCTCACAAGAATTCCCCCTTAGATTATTTTATGTTTTTTGCTATAATGCTTCCCATAGCAATGGAAAGTAATTTTGTTTCAGAAGTATCCGCTCTGGACACCAAAACAATGGGTGCCTTAGCTCCCATTATGATGCCTGCAGATTTTGAATCCGCGAAATAGGTCAATGATTTGCCAAGGGCATTTCCTACTTCGTAATAAGGCACTAATAAAATGTCTGCATTTCCTCCGCCCTCGCCTTTATATTTTTTATGTTCGCATGCTTCCTTGCTGATAGCCAGATCCAAAGCCACCGGGCCTTCTACAACAGTGTCCAATTTGCTCCATTTATCATGCATATTGGATAATGCATCAGCATCGACAGTCGCTGGGATCTTAACATTAACGGTTTCTGCTCCGGCGAGAACAGAAGCATATATTTTGCTCAATCCCATAGCCTTGCATACTGAAATAGCGTTTTCAAGTATTTTTACCTTTTGCTCCAGATCAGGGGCAACATTGATGCCTCCGTCTGTTAAAAACAACAATTTATGATAGCTTGGAACCTGATATACCATGACATGGCTTATCAAGCTGTCTGTCCTCAGCCCAGCTTCCTTATCCAAAACGGCTCTCATAATATCAGCAGTCTGTAAAATTCCCTTCATCAAAAAATCTGCTTTCCCTTCTCTTACCAGAGATACAGCGATTTTAGCCGATTGTATTACATCCGGTTCGTGTATAATCCTGTATTTGTCTGCCATATTGATATCATCCATGATATTTCTTATAGCAGCTTCGTCCCCTACTAAGACAGGCTCTACCAGCTTCATCTTTGCAGCTGAATTTACAGCTTCAAGCACCTCCTTATCCTGGGCAGCTGCTACAGCAAGCTTCATTGTCTTATTGTTTTTTACAGCTAACAGCAGTTCATCAAAGTTTTTTATCATCTCTTCACCTCCGTAAATCCCGTTTTTAATATCCTAATGACTTATTTATTATGATAATCTCAATATCAATTTTTGATGGTTTTTTTTCTAATATAGTAGTCACACTGCACATCCGCTGAGGACTGTCACAATCATTGCATTTTCCGGTTATTGCACAAGGTGTCTTAAGATTGAGCCTCCTCGCATTTTTATATGCATTTTCTTTAATTCTCTCAATCGCTTTATCCAAATTCTCTGTCAGTTTATTAATACCACATATTATATAGACTTTTTTAGGGCCGAATATCATAGAAGTCACTCTATTCCCAACTCCGTCAATATTTACCAGATGCCCTCTTTCTGTAAATGCATTGGTGCTTGTAAGATAGACATCTGCCCTGGAAGCGTTTACTCTGGCATTATCCATGCTTTCAGGAGTAGTCTCAAGCCAATGAAAGAATACCTTATTGCCTCTCTCTATCAAGAGCTTTGGAAGTCCTAACTCTGTGATCGTCATACTTCCTCCAATCCCGATAGAATCCGTTTCCTTGATATCTTCCAACAGAGTTTTAACTGCTGTATCCGAATCTTCAAAAAAACGGGCCTTAAAGTTATTCTTATTAAGAGCTTTGATTGTATCCTCAATTCTTTTATCCATGAAAACACCTCCTTCCTTCTCTCATTTTTATCTTATCATAACATACATATGCTGTCCAAGCGTGAAAAGAACTTTTTTTCCTATTGCTATAGTTTAAAAGAGGCTTGAAGAATAATTACTCTTCTGCCATGACCAAGCCTATCTCTTCTTTTAGCTTGTCCTTATTTATTACGAAAAATGAAAGGCCCTCCATAGTCTTAGGATTTCCAGGTACAGTATGGAAAAATATATTCTCAGAGTTTATATCTTTCGCCTTATTAGCAAAATACATCATCTCCTTAGGCGTCATGCTGGTTTTTACATATTTTGTTATCGGGCTCTGAAGCTTGAGAAAGTTTGCAACAATGTTTCCGTTTATAACCTTTTCCATACCCAGCTTCACAATTTGCTGCTGCATTTTTATTCTGCCTAAATCTCCTTCTTTATAGCCTCCGCCTTTGTTGTTTTTTCTCCAGCGTAACAGCTTTACGATATCTTCGCCATTTTTTACTACTTGTCCCTTTTTAAAATGAATATGAAGATCATCAGCAGGGTCATCATAATTCATGTCATTAGGCACTTCTACTTTTAAGCCGCCCAGCCCGTCTACAACAGCCTTTACAGCTTCATAGTCAAATTGCACATAATAATCAATATCCACTTTTGTAATATCTTCTACTGCTTTTATAAGGCCTTCAGCGCCGCTGCTCCCATAAGCTGCATTAACCTTCTTTTGGGCTGCATGGTTATAACCTTTCCTCGGGTAATAGGTATCCCTGGGAATCGAAAAAATGTCTACTTTATCTTTTTCCATATCATAGCTTGCCATCATTATTGTATCCGACAAATTCTTGGCAACTCCTATGACCAGTACATTCACTCTTTTATCAGGCATTTGCGATACTCCATCAGTGGGTTTAATGCTTATACTGTTCAAAAATAAATATAGTACACCATATAACGAAGCTAAAGCTACCGCAAAGCTGATCAAAAATATTTTAAGAAATTTTTTCTTTTTGCTCAAAATCTTACCTCCAAGTTATCAAAAAAATTTAGAGTATCCTATATATTCTGCTTAATATATTTTTTTTCTCCGCCAGAGTCTTCTATTCTATATAGATCAGCATAGCTTAATCCTTTATTTTTCACCATCTCTACTATTTCTTCGTAATTCTCCTGACTGAATTTGACCGCCAAGCCACAGCTTGATGCTATACTTCTGGGAACAGGCATTATTATAATATTAGAATTATTTTCATTTGCTGCTTTTTCAAACATTAATGCATGATGTGTTGAATTAAATGTAAAAATATATTGTTTTTCAGCCATTTTTATCACCTCTTGACGATTATATATTATACTATCCTTTTTCCTCATAATCAAATTAATGTTTTCTTAACCCCGGATTGCTATTTTTGATCAATTACTTTTGACTTAATCCGTATAGAGTTGTATCATTTAGATGATATTAATTTTTCAATATTTATTATGGGGGTAGCAGAAATGGATTTTAAGCAAATAGAAGCCTTTGTTTATGTAGTTCGACACAAAAGTTTTTCAAAAGCTGCTGATGCTATATATTTAACCCAGCCAACCGTAAGCGCTCATATAAATTCTTTAGAAAATGAAATCGGCACCAAGCTGATTGACAGATCTGCAAAGGAGGTTTTACCTACAGAAGCAGGTAAAATATTTTTTGAATATGCTCTTAATCTTATGAACACAAGAGATGCAGCGGTATTTTCTCTGAACGGCTTCACAATGGGTTCTTCAGGAAAGCTTGAAATTGCGGCATCTACTGTTCCGGGTCAATATATAATCCCCGAACTGATTCTCGGATTCCAGAAAAAATATAAAAATATTGTTTTTAATTTGATACAATTGGACACGAAACAAGTGATTGAGGAGTTGCTGGATAACAGCTTTGAGATAGGTGTAGTAGGCTCAATAATCAATAATGAAAAGCTAAAATACGAAAAATTGCTTGAAGATAAAATGGTTCTTATAACCCCCAAAAATAAAAGGTTTGCAGAAATAGACGACAACAAGGTATCAATGGAAGACCTGAAAAGTGAGAATTTCATTTTTAGAGAAACCGGCTCAGGTACCAGAAAGGAATTTGAAAAGAAGCTCATCAAGGCTGACATAGATCCAAAATCAATAAATGTAGTCGCTCAAATGAACAGCACCGAAGCGATAAAGCAAGCTGTGAGCCTTGGGCTTGGAGTTTCTATCGTGTCTTCAATAAGCGCGGAAGACTATGTTAAATTTGGGTTGATAAATGCCTATGAATTAAAGGAATTCGGCTTAAATAGAGAGTTTTATATGGTTTACCATAAGAACAGACCGATGTCTCCAATAACCAATATGTTTAAAGAATATGCAATATCCTATTATGAAAACCATTAGCCAAGATTAAAATGATTGATGCGGCGCTAAGCCGCATCAATCATTTTAATAAAAATTCATCATTTTCCGTATACACTTTTATACCGTCATTTATGAACATTTGAGTGCAAAGGCCATTTCCTTCTATAAGCTTTCCGGAAAAAGTTCCATCGTAAATCAATCCATGACCGCAGGACGGACTTTTAGATTTCAATATTGCATATTTGCACCCGTATAAATGAGCTATTCTCAGTGCCTCTTCTGCTCCTTTCATGAAAAATAAGGTCACATCTTCACCATGACGATTTTTAACTGTTCCACTCCCTGCAGAAATTTCTGAGGGATATCTTGGAGTAGACATGCCTCCAAGCTGTTCAGGACATACGGGTATCAAATTATGACGTTTCAGCAATGCCTTTACACCTTCACTATTGCAGCTGTCTCCATCATATCTGCTATTTATGCCTAAAAGGCATGCGCTCACTATTATATTCATTTTATCTCTACGATGGTAGCCCCGAGTCCACCCTCGTTATAACCTCCTGTCCTAAATGATTTTACATGGGCATGGTTTTTCAAAAAATCTTTTACACCGTTTCTAAGCACCCCTGTACCTTTGCCATGAATTATTGTTACAGTTGGAATGCCGGCGAGATAAACATCGTCAAGATACTTATCTATATCCATCAGGGTCTCATCCAGAGTTTTCCCTCTGAGGTCCAGCTGATGTGGAACCTGTGAAGCCTTTGCTTTTTCAATCCTGGCATATCTTTGTGTTATAACCTCCTCTTTAATGTCTTTATCCATTTGTATATCTTTAATGTTTACATTTATTTTCATTATCCCTGCTTGAACAGTGAGATTCCCATTATCATCCGGCAGGGTAATTATATTTCCCTTTTGGTTTAAATTCAGTATTTTTACCGTGTCACCCAGCTTCAATTTTTCCGGAGGCTTATGGCTGATTCTCGTAGTATGCGCAACCCCATAGGTTTTTTCTGTTTCATCTTCTATAGATTTAAAATCCTTTCTGACCTTTTCTATGGCTCTTGCCTTTTCTTCATTATCCTTATCTATTGCATCCCTAAGCTGTTTTATTAAAGAATCAACTTCTTCCTTATGCTTTTCTACCATAAGCCTTGCCGATCTATTAGCCTCTTCAATGATCCTATCCTTTTGTGCCATAATCTTTTCCAAACGCTTATCGGCTTCTTCTTTCGCCTTTTCGATTTCATTTCTCAGCCTTTGAGCAATATATTTCTCTTCATCTGCCTTTTTACGGCTTTCCTCCAAAGCGGCAATGACATCTTCAAACTTTATTTTATCCTTTGTGATGAATTCTTTTGCCTTCTCAACTATTAAGTCGTCAAGGCCAAGCTTTTTGGATATTTCAAAGGCGTTAGATTTTCCTGGAACTCCAATGGATAGCTTATAAGTAGGCTGTAATGTCTCAATATCAAATTCCACACTTGCATTACATACTCCGGGTGTGGTCAAGGCATAAATCTTCAACTCGCTGTAATGGGTAGTTGCTACCGTCCTTACATTTTTTTCATGGAGAAGATCCAAAATTGCCATTGCAAGTGCAGCACCCTCTGTAGGGTCTGTTCCTGCGCCAAGTTCATCCAGTAAAACCAAAGAATTCTCTGATATATTAGCTAATATTGTTACTATATTTTTCATGTGTGAGGAGAAGGTGCTCAAGCTTTGTTCTATGCTTTGTTCATCTCCTATATCTGCATATATCTGATCAAATACAGGAATTTCACTATAATCTGCTGCAGGAATATGCAAGCCTGATTGAGCCATCAGGTTAAGCAGGCCTGTTGTCTTTAGCGTAACAGTTTTCCCTCCTGTATTTGGTCCTGTTATAACTAAAATATTAAAGCTTTCTCCCGCCCTGATATCTATCGGGACCACAATCTTAGGATCCAGCAGAGGATGCCTTGCCTTTTTAATATTTATTCTGCCCTCTATATTAATGATGGGTTCAGAACATCTATATTTAAGGGAAAACTTGGCTTTGGCAAAAATAAAGTCAAGTGTTGACAATATCTCCATGTTAGTTTTGATGCCTTCATAATTCTCTGTTATCATTGCTGAAAGGGCTATCAAGATCCTCTCAATCTCTTCTTTTTCCCTCAGCTTCAGCTGCGTCAGATCATTATTCAATTCAACCACTGTCATGGGCTCTATAAATAAAGTAGCGCCGCTTGAAGATTGGTCATGAACTATACCAGGCACATTGCCCCTGTATTCTTGCTTAACAGGCAGTACATATCTGTCCCCTCTCATCGTAACAATTTGTTCCTGAAGATATTTCTGGTAGGTGGAGGAGGTCACCATACTATTTAATTTATCCTTTACCTGGCTATGCTTATCTCGTATCTTTCTTCTGATAGTATTTAATTCCGGGCTCGCATTGTCTGATATTTCTTCATCATTCAATATTGAGCTGTTTATACTATTCTCTATATTCTTATATTCACTCAGCAAATTTACAAGGTCTTCAATTATAGGATATGCCCCTTCACCTCTATCCTCTTTCATGAAAGCCTTGATCTTTCTTGCAGAAGCCAGAGTATAGGATGTCAGCAGCAATTCATCCATTCCCAACATTGAACCTATCTCAGCCTTTTTTAAGGCTACTCTTATGTCATGCATGCCTTCTAAAGGGAAATTTCCTCTTTTCAATATTATTTCAACAGCTTCGGTTGTTTCTTGCAGCCATTCCTTTATCTCGTATATATTATTGCTGGGTTTTAAAGATGAGGCGATTTCCCGTCCGAGGCCCGATACCGTCTCATCTGCAACAAGCTTTATTATTTTTTGATATTCTAAAACCCTCAATGTTTTTTCATTCATGCTATCACCTCGTCAATTGCTATTAATTCTCTGCATAAGAAGGCAGCCAGAAGCAAAATTCAGTTCCCTCTTCCTTTACGCTATTTACTGTGATATCGCAGCCATGTGCATTTATTATGCTCTTTATTATTGACAGCCCCAGACCAATCCCTTCTATACTTTTATCCTTAGATTTTCCTGCCGTATAAAATCTATCCCAGATAAATGGCAGGTCTTCTTCAGAGATACCTTCACCGAAATCTCTAACACAGATATATATTCTGTCATTCAATCTATATGAGCTTATCAGTATATTGCTATGATCGTAGGAGTGTTTGGTTGCATTGGTCAGAAGATTGATCAACACTTGTTTTATTCTGTTTTCATCTGCCAGGCATAACAACAAGTCATCATCAACCTTGTTATACTTTATGGAGATATCTCTTTTGACTGCCAAAGGCAGTATCTTGTCAATAGTCCGCTTTATAAGAGCATCTATACTGAAGGAAGACAGCTTCAACTGTATGGACCCTGCTTCAATCTGAGAAAGATGCAGTATTTCATCCACCATCTTTCTCAGCCTTTCTGATTCCTCCAGAATTATATTCAAATATTTTTCTCTATCACTATCTGTTTCAGCCAAGCCATCGATTAAAATTTCTGTATAGCCCTTGAGATAGCTGAGAGGTGTTCGCAGCTCATGGGACACATTTGCAATAAACTCTCTGCGTATTTGTTCTACCCTCGAAAGCTGTCTGGCTAAATTATTGATGGTTTCTCCCAGTGTAATTATCTCCCTGCTGGACTTAAGATGTATTTTCGTATTATAATTACCCCGGGCTATCTCTTTGGCAGCATCATTAATTTTAATCAATGGGTCGGAAAAGCTATGCGACAGTAGAAGGGCAATAAGTGAAGATATTATAATAGCTCCTATAAATATATATAAGAATTGAATCTTTATGGCTTGAATAGTCGTTTCCAGGGGCTCCAGCGGGGTTACTATATATACTGCTCCAATAATTTCTTGAAGCGCTCTGCTTTCAATCTCATTCTCATACAGCTGCTTCTGCTTAACATCCCACAGAGGCTCCTGACTCCTCTTTATCGGCACGCCGATTATAAGGGAATCAAGCCCCTTAAGCATCTTATTCCCATCTTGAATCTTTTCACCATCTAATATGTCATCCAAATACTTTAGCCCAAAAACCCACCCTTGTTTATAATCGACACTTCCTGTAATATATGTTATTCTCCCGCTTATGTCGGTAACAATGATCATATCATTCACATTTTTAATAGCATCTACATAGGGTATATTAAAATTATATTCATTTCTTCCCAAGGCTCTTGCGATGTCCTGACCAATCTTCTCGACCTCTTTTACTTTTTCATTAAAATAAAATGAATAAAGAAATCTTGTTTGAAAAAACATGCTCATAAAAAGTATGCAAAGTATTGTAATGATAATTCCGCTCCAAAGCTTTATCATAATACTGTTATGCTTCATTTTGGTACCTCAAATTTATATCCTACTCCCCAAATTGTAGCAATGCAGCTGCTCTTGCCTCCTAATTTTTCCCTGATCCTCTTAATATGAGTATCAACTGTTCTCGGGTCTCCGTATTGGTCGTATCCCCATACTTTTAAAAGCAATTGCTCCCTGGTGAAAACAATATTCTGATTTGTCGACAGAAAAAGCAAAAGCTCATATTCTTTATTTGTAAGATTTATAGCATTGCCATTAATTTTAACTTCTCTTGACAAGGTATTAATACTAATACCTCCGATATCAAACTCACTTGATATCTCTTTATTTTTGCTCTCAGCTCTTCTCAATAGAGCTTTTACTCTTGCAACTAATTCTCTGGGACTAAAAGGCTTCACTATGTAATCATCTGCACCAAGCTCAAAGCCAAAAAGCTTATCGAATTCTTCTCCTCTTGCCGTCAGCAGTATTATCGGTATATCGGAATTTTTCCTTATTTCCCTGCATACGGTCCACCCATCTATCTCCGGCAGCATGATATCTAAAATAATGATATCAAAGTGAAAATTCTTGAAAATATTTAGGGCTTGTTTACCATCCATGGCTTCATATGTTTCAAAATTTTCTTTTTTAAAAGCAATCCTAATAAGTTCTCTCATCTTGGCTTCATCTTCCACGAGCAAAATTCTAATAACCTTTTCCAAGAGAAACTGCCTCCTTTAATCAACTCCCCTGAAGTAATGACCTTTTGTATGTCCGATATTTTTTATTCGTTGTATCACATCAACATATTTCCCACTATTTTGATTTCTGAAATCCTTATAAATCTCTATAATCTCCTTGATTTCTCTTGTCTTCTCCCTGTAGAAGTCCATTCTTATCCTTTTGACACCTATTTCAATGATTTTATTCATATCCTCCGCCATAAATAAAATATGACTGTTCAGCAGCTGTGTTTTATGATCATTGCAATATATAGGGAATACAGCTCCTCTTTCATCCTTTAGACCGTATCTTCTCTGCTTGCTGCAGCATTTGCATCGGTCAGATGATGAAAGCGGACAGTACTCCATGGTCATCAATGGCAATTGGCCGTAAACCACAAGCTCCATTTTGCTTCCATAATATCCGGCCATAGGCTTAAGCTGTTTTAGTGCAAGCTCTACAGAAGGGCATATTACATGAGCCCCCATGCTCAGGTATACCTTTAAGCTTCTTCTATTAAAAACGTTTAGGCTATAGTTGCCTGTTACCTTCAATCCAGGCTTTATACTCGCAAAGCTTAGCTGGCTGATGTTTGATACGACTATTCCGTCAAAATTGTTCTCTCTTATTATTTTGCGGTATTTTTCCATCTCTCCATCCTTCATAATATTAGGAAGAAGAAAAAATATATCCGTATTATTTTCATGACAAAATTTCACAGCTTCGTGTATCTTGTCTTGTGTTCCGTAATAAATATAATCAATGCCGGCCTCTACTGCAGATTTAATATTTTCATACTTCCACAAAGAAGCACCAAATAGAATTTTATTATCATCAAGCTTTTCGGGAATAGTATCAAGTATAAGATCTGCTTTGCTTATATGAATATCTTTGCGCTTATTTCTGCAGGATAAAGCTTCATCCATCGCTTTTAATGCATCTCTTCTTAATTCGTTCAATACGCTCATGGGTACATAAACATTGCTGTCCATATGAACTTTTATATTCTCAAATATATATGGAGTGTCACCGGTTTTTTTCAGTTGTGCGATGGCTTTTTCCTCTGTTATAGACGCTTTTTCCGCTATCTCAACTACATGCGCACTTTCCAGTTCAACGTTGTGGCCCTCATGATCCCATATTTTAATGCTTGGATTATTTCCTGACCTGATAAACAGCTCCGCGCTAAGAAATACTTTTCTCCTGTTTTCATAAAAGTATTCTTTGATCGCTTTATCGTTAAGAGCTTTATCAAAAGTCTTATATGCCGGCAAGCCCGGAGTTAATTTTTTATCCGCATTAATGATCAAGGCTCCGGCAGCATCTCTTTCCGTTGAATTTATATTAAAACCTGTGCTGGCTCCATTTCCCAGCACAATTTCAATACCATCCCCCTTGCTTATGGTACCCCTAACAGATATTCCGGCTTTGCCGCCTTTTTGCCACAATACCTTGCCTAATAATATTCCTCTATTGCTTGGCTTCGTTGTATTCACTATTTCGGATTTTTTTTCATTGAATAGGAAGCCATGTGTAAACCCTCTGTTAAATGCGCTTTCCAACTCCATATAAGCATCATTACTAATTTCTGCTTTTCCTTTTTCTGCTATATCATTTAAAGCCTCTTTATAATGCTTCACAACTATGGCTACATACTCAGGCCGTTTCATTCGCCCTTCAATCTTTAAGGATTTAACACCGGCTCTTATTATTTCATCCAAATGCTTTATTGTGTTTAAATCTTTGGTGCTCAATAAATAAGCTTTTTTGTATGAATCCGGCTGAATGTTACCATCCATGTCAATTAAAGTGTATGCTTTCCTGCAAGGTTGGGCGCATCTCCCTCTATTTCCGCTTCTTCCTCCGATGAGGCTGCTCATAAGGCATTGGCCCGAATAGGATACACATAGTGCCCCATGAATAAATATTTCTATCTCTGCAGATGTATCTTTAACCAAGCCGCTAATTTCTTTGATATTCATTTCCCTTGCCAATACAAATCTATCAGCTCCTAGATCTCTCAGTATATTCACGCCATCTCTATTATGTATGGTCATCTGAGTGCTGCAGTGCAAAGGCATTTCCGGGAAAAATTTATTTGCCAAATAGAGGAGGCCTATATCCTGTACAATTATTCCGTCAATGTCGTTGTTATATAAGAATTCTATATATTTCAACGCATCCTCTAATTCACCATCAGATATCAATATATTCACCGTTATATATATCTTAACATTTCTGATATGAGCATATTTTACAGCTTTTTTAAGCGTCTCCTCATCAAAATTATTTGCAGAAGCCCTTGCATTATACTTTGTTCCACCAAGGTATACAGCGTCTGCACCGCTCTCAACTGCTGCAATAAGTGATTCAAAATTACCTGCAGGAGCAAGTAGTTCTATATTCATGCAAAGAACACATCCTATAAAAATTAATATAACTATGAGCTGATATTATTCTGATTTCTGTTGCTTTTATTATGTCTAAAAGATTTAAGTTCATCCAGCTCCTTCTTGGCCTTCAGCAGGTCAATCTGGCTCTCAAACAGTTTGCTCTGCATTTCCTTCAAAGCAGATCTGGAAACATCAAGTTCAACCTTCAAGTCTTTGTTCTCTTTTAATAAATTCTTATGCTCCTTACTTATTACGCCTAATTCAATCTGGTTTTTGGTAAGTTCCTCCTGAGTGATCAGGTATTGCTGTTTAAGAGCGTCCATCTCTTTACGGATATTTTCCAGTTCTTCAAGTGGAACAGCTATTTCATCTTTTAACGTTTTATTTTCATCAGATAATACACTGGCTTCTTCCTGAGCCTTATAAAGAAAATCCGCCATATTCAAAGCAGCAAGAACAGCTATCATCGTAGTGCTGTATTTGCTGTTTCTGCTGCCAATATCTCTCATTGTTTCATCGACCTTTGCCGCTATATAGTTTATATGATCTTCAGAGCTTTCTCCAATTATTGTGTATTCGCTGCCAAAAATATTTACTACAACCTTTTTTCTGGTATTCATATAATACAACTCCTATCTTTTAAGAGTTATTGCAATTTTAATATATATTCTTTATAAATCATGTATTTCCTTCAAAATAAATAGAATTAAAAAATATCATTGATTTTAAACCTGATCACAGGAATCAATATTGCCAATGCTAAACAAAAATAACCGTAGCTTAGGATGATGAATATATGTATTATAGAAAATCCAGGCTTTATAAAAATCAAGCTCCCTATGATAAAAGCTACAATGTAGCCCAAGGCTATGCTGACCAGCAATATCAAAAATCCATGCAGCGAAAGCTTATTAAACAGCTTGATTCTTATTTTATCATCGCTTACGCCGAAGGTTTTCAGCATGTATATTTTTTCTTTTTCAGTTTTCAAATAATTGCCTATGCCAAAAGCATATGTGGTTATACCGATCAACGTACACATTATGATCAATAAGCATGCTGAGTTCAGGTTATCTTTCAGCCAAGCCTCTATAAACAACAGCTGTTTATATTCACGGGCTTCATATATGTCTGATCCATATCTATCATACAATATTTTAGAGAGTTTGTCCCCACTATGATCTTTTTCAGCTTTTGGAACCACTACCGATATCCAATTATTATCATAACTGTCTGAAGAAAATAAATCGTAGGGTATATAGCATACAGATTCATCATAAAAATACGGATCTTTCAGAATGCCTATCACCGACAGGCTTTTTGTGTTTCCTCCGATATTTATATCTACATTATTGCCTACAGTGTTTTTGGTATCAAATAAGTCTAATGAGGCCTTTTCATTGATTACAACAACAGATTTGAGCGAAGACGCATCCTCATCATTTATCAAGCGCCCATATAATATTTTTTTGTTCTCAATATTCCAATAAGAATGATTTATCCCCACAGCTTTTATTTGAATATCCTTAACATCAGAAGACAGAGAGCCGGAGCCTTCACAAGCAAATATCAATTCCTCAACGTTATTGAGCTTTTCTTTGAACTTATCTCCATCTTCCCAGTTCAGTACATTCTTTGATAATGCCAAGTTATCTTTATCCTTAAGCCCTGCCGATAAAATGCTTTTATCATATTTCTTATAGCAGGCTGTTGCATTTTCAGTTCCTCCCCGGTATATGGAAAAACTTGCAGTAAGCAAGACCAGTGCCGCAATTATTCCTATTGCGGGGAAAAACATGAATATAGTATTGTCATGAATAAACTTAAATAAAGCTCTTCTCATATACATACCCCTTAATAATGATTCTTTCAGCAGTCAGCAAAACAAGTTAAATTAAAGTTATTGCAGTAAAATTAATAATGAATAACTTTTTTAACCTCAGGCAAATACTCCGTAAAATCTGTAAAAACTATAACGGTTATGCCCTTTTCAGTGAATTTCGATATCAATTCTGCTGCTTTGCCGTAATCAACAGGACCCAACCAAGAAAAAATATTGTCGACAATCAGCAATAGCGGATTATTTATAGCAGCTCTTGCAAAAGATACAATCACCTTCTCAAATTTGTTTAATTTCTCTATGCTAAGCATACATTTTTCTTCCATTTCCAATTCTTTCAATATGTTATGCCCTAATTCTTGGACTTTCTCATGAGAGCAAATATTCTTCATCCAGAATGTCACGTTTTGGATCACATTCAAATCTTCAAAAAGTATGGGCTTGCTAAACACATAGCCTATTTTGCCGGCTCTGATAGCATCCAGCCTGCCATATTCCGCTAAATTTACATTTTCATAATCATATACATATTTACCCTTGCTTGGCCTTTCAAAGCAGCCAAGCACTCTTATAAAATCTCTTTTATCTTCCGTGCTAAGTCCTGTTATGCAGATCAAATCTCCCTTTTCTACAATCAGATTGATATCCTTTAAGCTGTCATTTATTGTAAGATTATCAGCCCAAATAACCATGTCTTTTATTTGAGTAATCATCTAATCTCATACCTCCACAATCTGAAGGAATTCTTTTCTCTCATCCTTTCAGAAGGATTTACAATATATTGATCTCCGCTTATGACGCCTTTAGTGATCTCAACATCAAAATCGGTCTTAATCCCAGTTTCTACATAAGTTTTGTTAGCTATGCCGTCTTTTAAAATATATATGAACTCATTATCATCTCTATCTTTAACTATAGCCCTATAATCAACCGTTACAGCATTTTCTTTACTGTTGAATATCAGCTTAACACTAGCCTTATAACCTACTTTGGCAACAGGGTCAGGATTATTAATCTGCACCTTCACTTTCAAGCCTGTCTCTCTTCCTGAAGAAGGGTCTGTGCTTGCAACCTCATCAATGCTGTAAACACTGCCGTATAGCTTGTTCTTTTCTACGCCCGGCATTGTAATTTCAGCAATGTCGCCCAGCTTAATATATGATGCATATCTTTGATTTACCATGATATCTATATAAAGCTCTGACAAATCATAGATTGATATATGTGGTCCATTTGAATTGACCTTTTCACCTTCTTTTAATTCCAGATTAATGACTTTACCATCGATGGATGCAGTATTTGTCTCCTTTGCTTTATTATATAATTCGCGAAGCTGCAGCTTTATCAGTTCCATATTATTTGACAGGCTTTCTTCATCGTTCCTTTTATTCTTATCATAATTCAATACAAATTCTTCATTTTTTTCTTTGTCCAGCTCGAATTCTTTCTCCATAAGCTCAAGCTCAGCAGAAGCTTTTTTATAGTTATACTCCTCAGCTTCCAAATCTTTTTTTGAAAGATAGCCTTTTTCATACATCGACCGGCTTACATCCAAATTCTCTTTTATCTCCTCTATATTGGCCCTGAGCTTCATAATGTTTAACTCTGATTCTTCTAAAGCTAACATATTTTGGGCATTATCTTTTTGCAGGCTTGCAGTTCTGGCAGTCTGGAGTTCCAATTCGGCCTTTTTCAACTCAATTTCTTTGCTTTTTATATTCATTTCAAGGCTGTTGTCATCTATTTCGAATAGGGTTTCTCCTTTATTAACAATGCTGTTTTTTTCTATGTATAGCTTTTTTATGAGTTGACCTCCGGCCACGGTTATATCTTCTCTGGCTTTGGCCTCAACAGTCCCGCTTACCACTATGGATTGCACCAGATCTCTTTTCGCTGCATAGGAAACACTGGTCTTTTCTAATCTCATAGCAGGTTCAATTATATATACTACCGAAGTGATAAACAAAATCAGGGCCACTGCCAGTACAAATTTAATATAACTTTTAAACTTCATATGATTTACCCCCTACAGCATTTATTTAAATCAATACAACCAGCATCTTACTCTTCTGTCTTCATTTATCTGTATCAAATCCGGCATTTTGTCTCTGCAAACGGGCTTTGCTTCAGAGCATCTGTCATGGAATCTGCAGCCTGAAGGATAGTTAGCAATGCTTGGCACATAGCCGGGTATGGAAGAAAGCTCATCCCTCGATATATCAATTCTTGGAATGCAATTCATCAGCCCAATCGTATAAGGATGAAGAGGCTCTTCAAATAAGGATTGCACTGATGATTCTTCCATAACCTTGCCGCAATACATCACGATGGCCCTCTCGGCATATTGGGCAACCAATCCCAAATCATGGGTTATGAGCAAAACAGACATTCCAATTCTATTTTTCATATCTTGCAGCGTATTCATGATTTCAGCTTGTATGGACACATCCAATGCAGTAGTCGGCTCATCCGCAATAAGGAGCTTGGGTTTGCAGCTTAAAGCCATCGCAATCATTATTCTTTGGCGCATACCCCCACTGAAAGATCCCGGCAAATCTCTATACCTTTGAGGCGAATCAGGAATGCCTACTTCCTCCATAAGCTTAATAGAAATTTCTTTACTATCCTTGCGTGAAGCCATCTTATGTATCAACAAACTCTCTCTGATCTGCTCTCCTACTGAAATGGCAGGATTTAGAGTGCTCATCGGATCTTGATAGATCATTGAGATATCCTTGCCTCTTATTTTAGATAGTTTTTTTTCCTTCATATTCAAAATATCCTGTCCATCAAATATGATCTCCCCGTTCATCACCCTTCCGCTTTCATAGCCAATCAAGCCCATTACCGACAATGCTGTCACACTCTTTCCGCTTCCGGATTCACCAACTAAGGCGACTATTTTCTTCCTTGGTATATCAAAGCTGACACCGTCAACAGCATTTATTAATTTATCCTTCATTAAGAAAGAAACCTGCAGATCTTTTATTTCTAATAGAGGCTTCATTGTTTATTTCCTCCCGTGAAAGAATATATGATGGTATCCAACAGCATCTGACCCGTCTGCCTGAGCTTTACAGAATCTATTTCATCAATGCTGTCTTGCTGTGTCATTGCAATCTCATCTGATATATAACTGTCCAATATCATTGGCTGGCTTTCTCTGCTGGTGAAATCAATCGCTGCAGGGCTATATAACCCTCCGAATAAAAGCTTCACCTCATTTTTTTTGGCGTTTTCTTTCAACATCTTAACAAATTTTTGCTCTTGCTTGTTATTGGGAAAAATTTTCGAGTTATCCACAAGCAATTTGTTTGTACCTTTGTAGCCCAAATTCATTAAATCTATATAAAGTATCCTTTTATTTTTATTGATTATATATTTATAAAAAAAGTGTTTAGATCCTCTATCATGGGTCATATTGCCATCCCAAAAAGCAAAAACTATGCTCCGATCCGGCTTAACCCCGCTCTCTGAAATTGCTCTGGCTATCTCCAGAGATACTGCAGCTCCTGCTGCTCTTCCGGCGGCAGGATATTTAACATCCTGGTCGTAGCCCACTCCATCCAGATTGCTCCCGATAACAACAAACTCATTATTCTTGCTTTTATCTGCACCGGGAATATATCCAATGACGCTTCTTGCGGCTACATTTTGTTTTTTCTCAATATTAACAGTAATTCGCACCTTGCATTTACCCATCCTCATCAATCGATCTCCCGCCTCCGAAGACAAAGACAATGTTAATACATCATTAAAGGTTTTGTTGATGATATCGCTTTTATATTTTGTATCCCTGCTTGTCCAGTCATCAATATATATTATAGCACCGGGCTTTGCATAAAAGGATAGGGCATCATTTAAGGAAGTAAACATTCTTGGATCCATATATCTTGCATCTATAATAAGAGCCTTTCCCTTGTAACGCTCAGCATTAAGTTCTATTTCTCTGACCTCAAACCTCCTCATTTCAAACAATTCAATATCTAATATGCCATCATAGGAATTACTGGAAGTCACCATATAATCCTCTCTGAATTTAAATAATAATTCTTCAGGCCTATCATCATCTATCAATCTGAACTCTGCATTCTTTATATTAAATACTTCTTCAACCGCATTCTCATGTACATATTCCCCGTCAAAAGCTTCTAAGCCATATTCTTGAAGCTTACCGGTAATATAACCGGAAACATGGCTGTCTTTATTGCTGAAGCCTGTCAAGCGGCCTTCGTACTTCTCTGAAGTAAGCTCAGACATAATCCTCATCACATTGTTATCATCAAATTTATACGGGCTCTTAAACTGGGGAAAAAACACTATTAAAAAAACAAAACAGTAAAAAGCGAGCTTTCGTATAACACTTTTTCTATATTTATCGAAATTTCTTATTTCATGGACCAGCCTTATAGGTGATAAAAAAGAAGGAATTGCTCTGATAAATGTGATCACTTTTGAGTTTTCTTTTTCAAACTCTATTTTTAAACCTTCTCCTGTCATATTAAAGCCAATTATACTCAATGCAAAGGCTATAGACGGAAATAATACAAGGTAGCTGTTTTCTCCCCTGTAGAAATATTTTGAAAAAGCCAGCATAGAAGTCCAATCAAACTCTAAAGGAACTCTTAATTCCCCTTCTGAATTTTCATAGCCCCCGCTGAATGCCAATCCAAAAACGCCTAATTGGCATAGAGTCAGCAATACTAAAGCAGTTTCAAGGAAAAATAATACAAGCATTGAGGGTATTAAATGAGGCAAAATATTTTGCAATGCAATCTCTAATTTATTCTTTCCAATGGCAATTTCTCCTTCGATAAAGTCCTGATGGAGTATTTCATCAATCCTCGCCCTGAGCATATGAGCTAACTTGCTCCAGCCCAGCACCGAAAGCAAAACCATATTTGTATAGCTGGTGCTTTTGAATATCTCTTGAAATAAACTGATCCGCGATAAAACAATGATTACAATTATCAGCGGAAAGGCGCTGAACATGGTGTTGAAGAAGCTTATAAAGTTATTGGCGAATCTTACCTTATATGCTGCTGCTATTGATAAGGGCAAAGCTATCATCAGCCTTATTGCGGCTATGCTCAATGCCGAGAATATAGTCAATCTGCTCCCATATACTATTAAGCTTTTCACATCTCTGCCTCTGTGATCCGTTCCAAAAGGATATTCTTCGTTGGGCGGAATAGGAGGCACGGTTATTGTGCCCTTGCCGTTTTCATTTGAATACTGAAGCCTTTCTCTCCCATAGGGATCTGCATCGGAGAAATACTCCGGGTAAAAACACATTGAAAGAAAGAATAACAAAATTGCTGCACCAATAAAAAGGGATACATTTATTCTTCTCATACCGCTTCCCCCCTATAGGATCTCTTTATAATCATATTTATTAAACCGAATAATCCGTTTAAGGCAAAGTAAATAAAACCGATTAAAATAATAATAATTGCAGAGCTTCTGGCATCGCGCATGGTGATATGATTCATAAGAGCAGTAGTTAATCCGGGGTAAGAAAAAACATATTCTACAATCAAAGTGTTGCTTATTATTAATGATGATGTGTTCGGCAATCCCTCGACAATAGTTCTTATTGCATTTCTCATGACATGGTTCCATAGAATTCTGTGCGAAGAGCACCCTTTGCCTCTTGCAGCAAGTATATAATGTTTTTTAAAGCATTCCTCCACTGCCAGCGCAGTGATTCTTGCAATATAAAAAGCAGGTAGTATTGACAATACAATTATGGGCAGAAAAGAATGGCTTATTGTTTTTGATCCAGCAACCTTGAATATATGTATGCCTTTTTGATTTAACCAAATCGCAAAGCCCTGCATGATTGCAGCTATCAAAACATCGGGAAGAGATATGGGCAATATGGAGGTAAGGATTTTTAATGAAGAACTGCTTTTTTTGCCTTTATTGCTGTCTATTATTCCTTTTAATATTCCAAAAATCAATGCTATGGTTATAGAGGCAGAAAGAAGTAAAGCAGTTTTCCCGGAAGCTCTATACAGCAGCTCCACTAATGACTTCCCCTTAATATTCTCTCCAATATTAAATTCCAAAAGAGAAACAAATATAGAATTGCTCCTTTTGAGAATCATACTGACAGGATAATTAGAAACAATCCTGCCGCTTTTAATTTCCCATTTATAGCTGGTCGGAATAGAAAAGATAAAAATACTTATGTAAGTGAAAGCTATTAGGATAATCATCCCATAAAACATTTTTTTAATAATATGTCTCACTCTATTCAATGTAAAACCACCTTTAACTGTAAGTAAGATGACATGCCACTGCATGGCTTGATGAAACATTCATCAAAAAAGGTTTTTTGTTTTTACATATATCTGAAGCTTCGTAGCATCTTGGGTGAAAAGGGCATCCATCGGGTACATTGATCGGGCTCGGTATCTCATCCTTTAGCGCAATGGTATTATTTCTTCTGTTAGGATCAGGAATGGGAGCCGAAGAAATTAATGCCTTTGTGTAGGGATGTTTGCATTCATCAAACACCGTCTTTACATCTCCGTATTCGACAATATTGCCTAAGTACATCACGGCAACCTTATCAGAAACGTGCCTTATTACGTTTAAGCCGTGAGCAATAAATAAATAGGATACCTTTATTTCTCTTTGGAGCTCACAAAGCAAATTTAGTATTTGGGATTGAACTGATACGTCCAAAGCAGAAACCGGCTCATCACAAATAATAAATTTGGGTTTTACGGCTATGGCTTTTGCTATGCCAATCCTCTGCCTTTGACCGCCGCTGAATTCGTGAGGGAACTTGTCCATATCGCTTTCGCTCAGCCCCACCATATTAAGAAGCCTCTTGACTTCATTATTGTAATCATATTTGGATACGATCTTATGTATGCTCAGCGGCTCAGTCAAAATATCTCTTATTGTCATTTTCGGATCTAATGCTGCATATGGATTTTGAAATACGACTTGAATGCTTTTTCTTAATTCTCTCATCTCTTTATGATTTAGGCTGCTCAAGCTTTTACCTTCCAGAAAAATTTCGCCTGAGGTGGGTTTTATAAGGTTTAATATGAGCTTTCCCGTGGTCGTTTTGCCGGAACCGCTTTCGCCTACCAAGCCCAAGGTTTCACCCTGATGGATGGAAAATGATATGCCATCTACGGCTTTCACAAACTTGCTTTGCCGAGCCTTGGCATCATAAATCTCATAATATTTTTTTAGATCAACTACTCTCACTATTTCCTGCAAAGCACTTCACCTCTCACCATAAGCAGGTGACATAGATGCTGCTCATCCATGCCACCTTAATAATACTAGCTCCTTAGCACTGCTCCAACCTGATTGGTCAGAGAATTCAATATTTTATTATGAACCTTTGTAATATCTTCTTCGGTAAGTGTTTTTTCATCAGAGCGGTAAACTATGCTATAGGCCATGCTCTTATAGCCCTCTTCTATCTGTGAGCCTCTATATATGTCAAACAGCTTTACCTCATCAACAAGCCTTCCGCCCTTATTTCTTATTATTTCTTCAATTTGGCCTGCAGTAACTTCCTCTGCAACTACTACTGCTATATCTCTCTCAATGGAGGGATATTTGGGAAGGGGTTTATATTTTATGGTCAGGTCAATCTGACGGAAAATTTCCTCAAAATCCAGTTCAGCGATATATACCCTGGATGGAATATCATAGTTATCCAGCACATCCGGATGTATTTCTCCCAAATATCCTATCCTCTTATTATTTATCAGCAGCTCAGCAGTCCTGCCCGGATGAAAGCTTTCATGATTGGAGGGAAGCACTCTGTACTTGCTGATATTTAAAATGGACAACATGTTCTCAATAATACCCTTCAAATCATAAAAATCTACATTGCCATAAATTCCTATGGTCAAAGTATCTCGCTCATAAGCTAAATCCTTCAAGGGCAAATCTTCTGACAGATATACCTTGGATAATTCATAAAACATTCCTTCTACTATCTTTCTATTATAGTTCCTGCTTATAACCTCAAGGATGTTCGGAATCATTGTAGTTCTCATTATGCTTTGTTCTTCTCCAAGAGGATTTAATATTTTTATCGCCTTTCTCAAGGGATTCTCTGCCTTCAGGTTTATCTGGTTGAATACGGCCGGACTCACAAAGGAATATGTGTAAGCTTCATATAAGCCCTGAGCTTCCATATTATCTCTGACAATATTTCTGATTTGCTGCTTAGCATCCCTTCCGCCTTGGGTAAAAGTTGTATCCATAAGCTTAGATGGGATATTATTATATCCATATAATCTGGCTATCTCTTCAATCAAATCAGCTTCCATAGTCACATCATCTCTAAAAGTCGGAACTTTTATTTCTAATACTTCTTCACCAGCAACCTCAAATTCCAAAGACTCCAACATTCGTTTGACCCTGGCAATAGGTATGTCTACGCCTAAAAGCCACTTTACCCTGTCGCTCCTTAATGTGACCATCCTTTTTTCTTTTTTAGCAGGGTAAATATCTATTGTACCGCCTACAACCTCTCCGACATCCAGCATTTCAACAAGATGGCAGGCTCTGTTCATTGCAAGGGATACGATCTCCATATCCAAGCCCTTTTCAAACCTTGAAGAAGCCTCTGTCCTCAAGCCCAATTTTTTCGATGATAATCTTATATTAACCGCATCAAAATTAGCACATTCGAAAGCGATAGTTCTAGTATCCTCTTTAATCTCGCTGTTATAGCCGCCCATAATTCCTGCAATGCCTATTGCCTTTTTCCCGTCTGCTATAACCAGGATTGAATCATCCAAATTTCTTTCATTTTCATCAAGAGTGGTGACCTTCTCATCCTTTTCCGCTCTTCTTACAACTATTTCTTTGTTTTCAAGCATATCAAGATCATAGGCATGCATCGGCTGCCCTGTTTCCAGCATTACGTAATTGGTTATATCGACTATGTTATTTATTGGCCTTACTCCAGCCTTTAAAAGTCTTTCCTGCATCCATGAAGGAGAGTTTTTTATCTTTACATCTTTTATCACCCGTATTGCAAATCTAAGGCATAAATCAGCATCCTTCACGCTGGCAGATATATAATCGGATGCTTCTCCATCCTTTCCAGATACTTCCTCGCTGGGGTATTTCATTTTCAGCCCAAAGGTTGCGGCAGCTTCCCTGGCTATGCCCAATATACTAAGGCAATCCGGTCTATTATTGGTAATCTCAAATTCGATTATTTTATCATCCAGGCCCAGCACTTCTTTAATATCTTTGCCAAGAGGGTATGCCCGGTCCAGTATATATATGCCGTCAACCATATCAACACCGCTTGGAAGGCTTTCTGCGTCCAGTCCAAGCTCATCCGGCGAGCATAGCATGCCGTTTGATTCAAGGCCCCTTAATTTGCCTCTCTTAATTTTTGTACCGTTAGGCAAGCTGGAGCCATGAAGTGCAACAGGCACATAGTCATTTTCCCTTATATTTGTTGCGCCGGTGATTATTTGAACAATTTCGCCGCCTACATCGACCTTTGTCACCAATAGTTTATCTGCATCAGGATGGGTGCTGATTTCAAGTATCTTGCCGACAACAACCTTTTCTATATTCTGACCTATATCTTCCACACCTTCAACCATGGAGCCAGACATGGTCATTCCGTCTGCAAATTCTTTTATATCCATATCTATATCAACATAATCTTTAAGCCATTTTATTGGTACAAGCATCTATATTCCTCCCTCCTAAAACTGATCTAAGAATCTCTTATCGTTTTCAAACATAAGTCTTAAATCGGAAATATCATATTTCAACATTGTGATCCTATCCAATCCCATACCAAACGCAAATCCGGAATATACTTCAGTGTCTATGCCGCAATTTGCAAGCACATTGGGGTGAACCATGCCTGCGCCCAATATTTCAATCCAACCGGTGTATTTGCATATGCGGCAGCCGGTTCCTCCGCAGGCAGAGCAAGTGCAATCCATCTCAGCACTGGGCTCAGTAAAAGGAAAATGGTGGGGCCTAAATTTGGTTTGAGTCTTTTCACCGTATAATTTCTTAGCAAATATATCTAAAGTACCTTTAAGATTCGCCATAGTTATTCCTTTGTCAACGACCAGACCTTCTATTTGATGAAACATCGGTGAGTGTGTAGCATCGATCTCATCTGCTCTGTATACCCTGCCGGGTACAATAACTCTAATAGGCGGTTTTTGCTTCTCCATAGTCCTAACTTGGTTGGGAGAAGTTTGAGTCCTCAATAATAATTCTTCAGTTATATAAAATGTATCCTGCATATCTCTGGCAGGGTGATATTTGCTGTGATTAAGAGCATCAAAATTATAGTAAGCCTTCTCAATTTCCGGCCCTTCAACCACGGTAAAGCCCATTCCAATAAAAATATCCTCAATTTCATTTAATACCTTGGTCATCGGATGCCTGTTCCCCAGCTGCTTCTTTTTGCCGGGCATAGTAACATCTATAAATTCGCTGCGCAACCTCTTTTCCAGATCTTTTCGCTTTAAACAATATGCTGTTTCCTCAATCTTGTCATTGATCTGATCTCTGACCTCATTTGCCAGCTGGCCTATGAGGGGCCTTTCCTCAGGGCTCAATTGCCCCATGCCGCGAAGCAGTTGGGTCAATTCTCCTTTTTTCCCAAGATATTTGATTCTGATTTCTTCAAGCTGCTGCGCATTTTCCACATTATCAATTTCGACAATGGATTCACTTTTAATCTTCTCCAGCTTATCTTTCATATATAAAACTCCTTTCAATAGATCATTCAACAAAAACAAAAAAAACCTCAACCCCAAAGGGACGGAGGTTTCCGCGGTACCACCCTAATTGCCTTACGTACAGGCCACTCACAAATTAACGGTTAACACCGTCAGAGCCTACTGAATTTCAGCTCTGAATCTCCGGAACGAACTTCAGATATATATGGTAAACGGTACTCCCAGCCATGGTACCATATCTCTTGTACCTTGATATAACCTACTTTTCCCTTCATTGACTTTCGTATCTAGTTTTGTATTCAGCTTATTCAGAATTATAACATATGATATTCTTTATTACAATAATGGTAAATTTTTTTTAATCACCTTGCAAGCCTGTGCCTCATAATTTCATACATCAATATGGATGCAGCCACACCTGCATTTAAAGATTCCGCCCTGCCTATCATAGGTATGTTTACCTTTAAGCTTGCTTTATCCATAACAGCACCAGTCAGCCCCTTGGATTCATTTCCTACAATTATCGCGTTTTTGTCTTTATATCTGATATCATAGCAAGGCATACCGTCATGAGGAGCTGCAGCTAACGTCAGGGCTCCCACGCTTTCTAAGATTCCCAGCATATGTTCAAAATCCATATCAGGAATGATGGGCATATGAAATAAAGAGCCCATAGTTGACCTTATAGTTTTACCAGAATATATGTCCGCGCAGCCTTTTGACAAAATAGCCATATCAAAGCCGCAGGCATCTGCAGTCCTGATTATAGTGCCTACATTGCCCGGGTCTTGCACTTCTTCCAGCATTACAATATTGAAACATTTCTGCTTGATGAGTGAGGTCATGTCATAATCTCTCTTTTTTCCTATGGCTATTACCCCTTGAGAGGTTTTTGTTTCACTTATATCTAAAAATAACTTTTCTTCCATCTCATAAACCGGAATTTTTCTTTCGATACAAGTATCAATAATATCTTGTATATCCGGATTGCCCAAAACTTCATCATGATAAAAGATGTGGCTAATATCCGCGTCATATTTTATAGCTTCCTGCAAGAGCTTAATACCTTCCAGTAAATACTCTCCGGCTGCATCCCTATATTTTTTAAATTGTAAAGATTTAGCATGCTTAATCACTTTATTCTGACTGCTGGTTATAATTTTCACTGCGATTTCACCTTTAATCAATTTTTTTCTCTAATTTCAGCAAATCTTCGTTGCTTCCTACAACAACGAGTATATCCCCTGCCTTGATAGTTTCCTGGGCTTTTGGAGAAACATTTATGCTCCCGTTGTCATTATTATTTTTAATCGCTAAAACGTTAATGCCATACTTTGCTCTCAGGTTCAGGTCTTTCAGATTTTCTCCAATCCATGAGGGAAATACTTCGAATTCAAGAAGGCTATAATCCGGCGACAACTCGATTATATCGAGTATATTTGTTGCAATAAGATTGTGAGCTACCCTTATGCCCATATCTCTTTCAGGAAAGACGACCCTATCGGCGCCAAGCTTTTTCAACACCTTGGCATGTACCTCATTTTGAGCTTTTGCCACAATGTATTTCAAGCCCATTTCTTTAAGCATCAAGGTAGTTATTATGCTTGATTGAATATCATCGCCAATTGCAACAACGCCAACATCAAAATTTCTGACTCCCAGGGAGCGCAGTACATTTTCGTCTGTGGCATCGGCAGCAATAGCGTGAGTGACCTTATCCGATATCCTTTGGATCAATTCTTCATCTATATCAACAGCTAACACCTCATGTCCTATATCATATAATCGTTTTGCAAGAGCACCGCCAAAACGTCCTATTCCAATAACAACAAATTGTTTCATTATTAACCTCCTTAGCCCACCAATATTTTATCTTCAGGGTACTTCAGATTGCTTTTATGCCTGGATGCTCTTTGAGCCAGTGCCACTACTAGAGTCAGAGGACCTACTCTTCCTGAGAACATCGTTGCAGATACTATTAGCTTGCCAATAAAGGAAAGATTCGGGCTATAATTTAAGCTTAATCCAACGGTTCCAAAAGCAGAGGCAGATTCATACATAAGAGTAAGAAAATCTGCATTCTCACTGATGGATAGAATCATAGTTACGCCTGTGACAATAAGCAAGCCTGCAGCAGTAACAGCAAGAGCCCTATACACAATGGTTTTGGAAATCCTTTTTTCAAAAACCTCCGCATCTTCGCGCCCTGTGATGACAGATACTACAGTGAGGAAGAGGATTCCCGCCGTAGTAGTTTTAATACCTCCGGCCGTTGAGCATGGAGAACCTCCGATAAACATCAATATTATGGTTAAAAATTTAGATGATGAAGTAAAGGCCGCATTATCAATTGTATTAAAGCCTGCAGTTCTTGGAGACACAGAGTGAAACAGAGAAGAAAGAATCTTTCCTGACAAAGGTAAGCCCCCCATCGTGGCAGGGTTATTATATTCAATCATAAACAAGAATAATGCTCCGATAGTGATTAAAAATCCGGTTACGCTCAAAACCACCTTGCTGTGAAGAGATAATCTTCCAAAGCTCCTGTTGTTATATATGTCCATCCAAACGGTAAATCCTAATCCGCCGATTATGATCAACAGCATTGTGGTAAAGTTGATGACAACATTATTTACATATGGGCTGAAACTCCTAAATCCGCCTATCAAATCAAAGCCGGCATTGCAGAAAGCTGAAATAGAATGAAACAGCCCCATGGCTATACCCTTCTTCATTCCGAACTCAGGAACAAAAACTGTAGAATATATCACGGCTCCTGCAGCTTCAATTGTAAAGGTAGCTATAATAATGCTTTTAGTCAGCCTGACCAAGCCTTCAAGCTCATCTAGGTTTAATGCTTCCTGCATCATAATTCTTTCCCTTAGTGTTATTCTCCTCCCAACAAGCAGCGATAATAAAGTTGACATGGTCATGAAGCCCAGCCCGCCAATTTGTATTAATGCAATTATAATCACCTGACCAAAAGGGGTCCAATGTGTAGCAGTATCTACGACAACCAGACCCGTTACGCAAACAGCAGATGTGGCTGTAAAAAGAGCATTTATGAAGCCAGCACTATTTCCGTCTTTCGAAGCTATCGGCAGATTTAAAAGGATAGCCCCGGACAATATTATAGCAGCAAAACCTATGACTAAAATTTGTGACGGTGATGCATTAATTGACTTTTTAAGAAAGCTCAATTTTATAATATCTTTCACCTCTTACAGATGATCTTTTATGCTCTGTAATAATATAATTCATAATAATCGTAATAAATATTCCTATGTCCTCAGTTTGTTAATAATTATATATATTCTAAACTTTTCCACTAAACATTTCAATCTTGATCCGATATGCCAAAATCGGATAAAAATCTTAAAAATGAAAAAGACCTTTCGGTCTTTTATGCATTTATTTTTTCTTTAGCTATATCGATCAATTTGGCAAAGCCTGCTTCATCATTAATAGCCATTTCAGCAAGCATCTTTCTGTTTATCTCAATGCCTGAAAGCTTAAGTCCATTTATGAATTTACTGTAGGATAATCCATTGTTTCTAGCTGCTGCATTTATTCTTGCTATCCATAGCTTTCTGAAATCTCTCTTTCTGAGCTTTCTTCCTATATAAGCAAATCTTAATGCCCTGATCACTGTTTCATTGGCTATTCTATATTTTTTACTTCTGGCGCCTACATAACCCTTAGCCAGCTTCAATGTTTTTCTACGTTTTTTATGGGCATTTACCGCTCTTTTTACTCTTGCCATGTTAATGCTGCCTCCTTATGGAATTATTTATATGGTACTAATTTTCTAATAATTTTTGCCTCAGCTGCGCTGGCATAACCTGTTTTTCTAAGATTCCTTCTTCTTTTTGAAGTTTTCTTAGTCAAAATATGCTGTTTAAAAGCCTTAGCTCTTTTTACTTTTCCTGATTTAGTAAAGCTGAATCTTTTTGCCGAAGCTCTGTGGGTTTTCATTTTTGGCATTACAAAGTCCTCCCTTTTCTACTATTGTTTAGGCGCTAAAGTTAAAGAAAGATTTTTACCTTCCAGTTTCGCCGGTTTTTCAATAACACAATAATCCTTCAAAATTTCATAAAAACGTTCCAGGGCTTTTTCACCGTATGCCACATGGTCTATTTCTCTGCCTCTGAATCTTATGGTCACTTTAACCTTGTCACCATCATGTAAAAACTTTTGAGCATTTTTTGCTTTTACATTAAGATCATGTTCCTCTATCTTTGGAGAAAATCTGATTTCTTTGATGTTAACAACTTTTTGGTTTTTGCGAGCTTCTTTTTCTCTCTTGCTCTGTTCAAAAGTAAATTTGCCATAGTCCATTATCTTGCATACCGGCGGCTTAGCCTGCGGAGCTATCTTAACAAGGTCTAATTCTCTTTCCGCGGCAATTTCAAGAGCTTGCCTGGAAGACATTATCCCAAGCTGTTCTCCATTAACATCAACTACTCTTACCTCTTTATCTCTTATATCTTCGTTGATTTGAACATCCTTATTGTTACTTATAGTTGATCACCTCCATAATATAATTGGGCAGGTAGAAAAATCCACCTGCCCATAATAATCAATACACATGGACTATTTTACCTTATCAGCATCGCCGTAAGGTGAGAAGCGGACCTTCTACTTAAATGCAAATCAAATGCAAAAGCTTATAATAATTTATTAAATCTTTTTATATATTGACTAATATAGGATAGCATTATGCATTAAGATTGTCAATATATAATTTAAAGTTTTTACTAGAGCTTTTTTTCTTTGTCCCGGGCATTCATATACTTCTGCCAGGCATGAAGTACCAGTGATAATGCAATTACTCCATAGGCTATAAATGACCTGAAGTATTCACCCATTTGTGCATCTCCGAACAAGTTCTTGCCTGCTGCCGGCGACACGGAAAACAAAGTATGGAACAATATTGTACCTAATATAGCTTGACCTATTGTGGCTTTTGTAACAGTAGCACCTCCGATAACCAAAGCAGCCACGGCAAACCTTCCGACCTGCTCATGAGCTGTGTAGGTTTGCAATGTTCCTATATTTTGAAGGAAGATAATCTGTCCCCATGCAGCCAGCACTGTAGACATAACCATGGCAACAATTCTTGTTTTATCAACATTGATTCCTGCCACATCTGCGATATGGATGTCTTGACCCAATGCTCTAAAGTTCTGACCCAGCTTTGTTTTAAGAATAAACTGATTAAAAACACATAACAATGCAATAAGTATAAATGTAAAGACCGGTATCTTGACACCCATGATAGGAATATTGATTATGTTATCCAAAGAATTCTGAATAAGATCTAGCTCCAAAGCATTCTTTAATCCAATACCCCCCGGAAGTATTATTTGAGGATTTTTTACCGGTATGATAGTACCCATAAATAGTAAGAATACCAATTGATATAAACCGTTAGAGAAAAATCCCATAATTATTCCTGTGATCATTTCACGGCCTTTGGTTTTGTTCAAGATCTTACCTACTCCGTAACCGAAAAGAACGGCAAAAGGAGTGGCAAACGCAACCGCGGCAAGAAGCCCCGGTACACCACCAATGTTCATTATTATAATAAAAATAAGCCCTATCTGTCCGGCGATTGCACCAACCACTATAGCAAAGTTAAGGCCCATCCCGGCCAGCACGGGAATTATCAGTGCAATAACCAGGAATAGATTTCTATTTAATCTTAGAATTACATCCGAAATAATATATTTCAAAGACAGTTTAGACAAAACAGCACCCGCAATGCATACTACTGCAAATAATAGCGGAACTGAGTACTTGGACATAGCTGCCAGTATACTGAACTTATTTGCTTTTTTGCTGTCAATTTTTAATTCAGTATTCATTCTATTCGCCACCTCCTGCTTTCGTTAGAGCATATAGTATAACTCCATTTTGAACAATAATTCTTACTACCTCAGACAAGCTGCCTACAGGCAGTAAACCGTTAATAACCGGCAGCGATATGGCCAATAATGACTGAAAAATGATGACTCCTGATATAACATTTCCTATGCTTGCCTTTTTAATGCTTGCACCGCCTATTAGTATAGCAGAAATAGCCAAAAACGGCATATTCAACGGAGCAGTATATAATTGGATAAATCCATAGCTCTGACCGTATACCAGTATGCCTACGGCTCCTAAAACCATAGATAATACTGTACCGATAGTTCTCTGTCTATCCACATTAATACCGGAAGCTTCGGCAAATTTCGGATTATCTCCTGCCGCCACCATGGCTGCTCCTGTCTTAGATCTTAAGAATAACCACATGAGACAGCAACATAGTCCAAAGAACACAAAGGTTCCTAACGGTATAACTTGGCCCATTATTTTTATGTTGCCAAGCTCATCCAATACTTTACCATATCTGTTTGTAAGAGAAATAGTAGATCTGAGGCCTTTTCCTCCTATGGCCCATATCATTTCAGGGTTTTTAAAAGGTATGATCAACCAGCCTATACACATAAGAGATACAACAGAGTATCCCATATAAGTGCCTACAGTCATTTCGTCACCCTTTACCCTATTTAGGATTATTGAATAAATCAATCCAGCAATAACTGAGATTGGAATCGCAATGAGTATTGCAGTCATAAAAGCGGACATACCTGTCATATTTAATTCTATTGATATACAGCCCGCTAATGCACCGCAAATCATTCCTATGGACAATGCAAAATTCGGTCCGGTTCCGGACACAATACACGGCACCATTGCCAACACCAATATGCTATTCTGCCCAATCCTTATCAATGCAGTACAAATCAACCCAAATATATCTTGCTTCAAAAAAAACGCTGTTATCAAAAGAAGCATTAAAAAAAGCGTACAATAGACTTTAGGATGTCCAAATCTTTCGATAGAATTCTTCCATAAATTCTTCATCTAGATTACCTCCTTTGCATGTGCGCCAGGCTTGCCTGCCATCATGAGGCCGAAATCCACATCTGAGTCCTGAGGATCTAATATACCTTGCAGTTTTCCATCATATATCAATGCTATCCTATCGCATATCGATCTTAATTCGCCCAATTCACTTGAAGTCATTACTATTGTCATCCCCTGCTCTTCATTCAACTTAATCAATAAATCCAAAACCAGCTTCTTTGCACCGATATCTATACCTCTTGTAGGCTCCGATACAAACAATATCTCAGGTTCTAACGTCAAAGCCCTTGCAATGCAGACCTTTTGCTGGTTCCCACCGCTCAAGCGTCTTGTATATTGCGTAGGTCCTGTACATCTTATATCAAGCTCCTTAATATACTTGTTTGCGTGTTTTCTTATCTTCTTTTCATCCATCATCTTGAATGCTTTTATTCCTAATAATGGCTTCAAAAAGCCATCCTTTATCTGCATGCTTGTCATTACAATATTCATTTCTATAGAAGTATCCAGAAGCAATCCAACACCCCTTCTATCCTCCGAAACAAAAGCAAGCTTATTTTCTATAGATTTTCTGGGATTGTTAAGTTCAATAAGCTGTCCATTTTTATAAACTTCTCCTGTTGACCTGTATAATCCCATAATTCCGTTGGCCAGGCCTATTTTCCCCTGCCCTGCCAATCCGCCGATTCCCAGTATCTCACCTCTTCTTATATCAAGGCTTACTCCTCTTACGCTTTCTCCGGGCATATATACATAAAGATCCTTTATGGACATGATAGCATCTTCACTGTCACTTGAGGCTCTGTTATTTGTTCTCTCAATTCTTTCTATCTTTCGGCCAACCATTAGCTGAGCAATCTTTTCCATAGTCGTATCTTTCTTGGCCATTGAAGCTACCTGCTCACCATCGCGAAGGATTGAAATAGTGTCTGAAACCGCAATGACCTCGTCAAGCCTATGAGTAATAAATAATATGCCAATGCCTTTTGCCGCAAGCCTTTTCATAGCTTCCAGAAGCTTCTCCGCTTCGCTTTCCGCCAGTACAGCCGTAGGTTCGTCAAATACCAGCAGCTTAATATTCTCTTTGTCAATCTCCCTTGCAATTTCTACAAACTGCATATAGCCTACCGGCAGTCCTGCAATGGGCAGCCAATCATCTACAGTCATTCCTAACTCTTTCAATGCTTTCCGTGCATCTTTTCTCATAGCTTCTACATCCAATGTTTTCAACATAGGGCTGATAAGTTTGCTTACAGGATTCGCCTTAAGTATCTCACGGTTTAGCTTAATATTCTCCGTGATCGTGAAGCCCGGCATCAGCATGAACTCTTGGTGCACCATGCCTATACCTAATTCTATAGCATCATTAGGTGATTTAATGTCAATTTCTTTTCCATCCAGTAAGACCTTGCCCTTATAGCCGCCTGTATTCTTTATTACAGGCATACCGAAAATAATATTCATAAGAGTAGACTTCCCGGCACCGTTTTCACCTACAATGGCATGTATCTCCCCAGCTTTTACTTTCAAATTTATACCTTTTAGAACACTGTTCCCAAAATACTCTTTTTCTATATTTCTTAGTTCAAGAACATACTGTGATTTATTTGTATCCTCCATTTATTTCCTCCTCCCTTCAAATCAGCAATGATCAATATCTTAATAAATATGTATAAATGGATATCATATAAGGCTGCCGTTTAAACGGCAACCTTATATGATATTAAGCTGAATTCATACTACCTATAGGATTTAGAATTTTTTAGAATGTTATATAATCAGCAAGCACTAGATAGAAATTTTCTTGAACTACTGTTTTATTATCTTTATCTGCTGTTTTGTAGTTATCAAAGTAAATCTTATAGCCCTCTGATACCTCATCAAAGCATTTATGCAATGCCTCCGGATCATTTCTATCTTTCAATTGTCCTTCACAATACATTCTGCCATATTCAACAAAAGCTGCGGTAGAAACCATTGCAAGCGGGAAAGCATATGATGAGAACCTTCCCGAAACACCGGCTTCAGCCAGCTTTGCTTTAATCTGTTCAACCATGTATTCGGAGTCTCCGCTATGCCCTTCAACTGATATGCCTAACGCACCAGGATAGCCGTGGAATGGGCTGGGGCAGCATTGCTGAGCATTTATGGCTCCTTGTTCAACACATGACTTTATTAAAGGCTCCTGCATGCCGCAGTTTGTGCTGAAGAAATTGGTATCCTTACCGTATTCGGCAACCTTTCTCGGAACATCTTCCAGTATAAATTGCTGTGCTCCTGTAATGCTAGCATCACCTGCCGGGTCTGGAGCTGTGGCGTCAACAAACTTTATTCCCAGTCTTTCGCACTCGGATACTATTATCTCTCTCCTCTGTACGATAAGCGGATAAGACATATGTCTTGGAAAAGAGTAATGTATAAATGTCTTTGCTCCAAGCTTCTTTGCTTGTTCAACAATTTTATACCCCTGTGCTACTTCATCTCCATTAATAATGACATCGGCTTTAGCGGCAATGATATCCGTTTCACCGGGCTGATAAGCTAAAATCAAAACATCCGGCCTGGCCTCTCTAACCTTTTCAAATGCCGCCGCTGCGCCTTGAACCGCTTGATTCATGATCAGGACCTTGACATCGGGATCTGATACTAAACCAACTGCATTAGAAATAAGTGTCTCCTGCTCTGTTGTAAATGAATCTGGATAAGTCTGTGAAACAATCATACCCGGGTATTTTTTAGCTGCAGCTTCCATGGATCTGAACTCTTCTTCGTTTTGAGACACTGTTCCTGTGTAAATAGCAATTTTGTATTTCGGTGCTGCAGCAGTTTCCCCTGAGCTCGCTGGTTGTTCTGCTCCACCGTTTGCCGGTTCTGCCGGCTTGGCGCATCCGACAATACTGAGTACCATTACAATGGTCAGTACTAAAGCTAATACCTTTTTCAATAGATTCCCCTCCATTTAAACATTTTTATTAGTCTGAAAAACACTGCTTTTCAGATGCTAATCATTATAAATATATGCTCATGAATCATATAAAACGCTATCTCCTCTGAACAAAAATATGGAAGAAAAATTGTTTATTAATATATATTTGTAATTTCGTTAATTATCAGACTATTCCTATTTTTATAACATATTTCTCTGAAGTTTTTGGAAATAAAAAATATATGCTTTCAACAAAATGGAAATTTGAAGAAGAGTATCTTATTGATAGATGCAAAAAGTCAGAATAGAACTGCTGGAAGACGCATTCTTAACACATATCTTGCAGCAGCTCCATAATTGAATTTATAGTAACTTGTATTTATTCTTAGGTCTGCCTATTTGTCCATAGATAGGAACAATCTCAATCTTTTTTTCCTCAATCATATATGATATATATCTGTGTACAGTCTGATATGCCAGATTAAGGCCGCTGGTTATATCATCAATTGTAAGCCCTTTATCTTGCTCCCTGAAGTAATCATATATAATATTTAAGGTAGCAGGGCTTATTCCTTTATCAACATATATTTGATGCACTTCTTTAGTAAGTTGTTTTTGTATTTCATTAATTCTAAGGTTTACTTTTATCCGTGAAATCAAATCTGGAGATTTAATCGGTTTTATGGCAAAATCAGTTGCACCTGCAGCAATTAATCTTTCTGATGTCTCCTGATTTTCATCAACAGTCAGCACCAGGATTGATACTGCATTGTCCGTTTCACGGATTTTCTTTACCGTAGTCAATCCATCCCAGTCTGCCATATGATAATCCACTATAACCAGATTAGGCTTATATATCTTATACAGTTTATATCCTTTCCTGCCGCCTGATGCCGTGACAGCGTCCCACCCCCCATATATACATATTTCTTTTAGAGTATAAAGAATATCAGCTTCATCGTCTATTATTAAGATTCTAGGCACATTTTCTCTTTTCAACAGAATCACCTCAATTCTAAATATTCATAGGCTTGTATAGCGACTTTTCGTAAAATTCAAAGGAAGGCAGGAAGATAGCAACTGTTGTTCCTATGTCCACCTGACTATGAATTTCTATTCTTCCCCCATTGTCCTCAAAGATACTTTTGGCAAACGGGAGGCCCAAGCCTGAAGTATCGTTTGTCGAGTAGCCTATCTCCCATACCCGATCAAGCTCTGACTCCTTTATGCCTATACCGTTGTCTTGAATCATTATATTAATTCCTTCCTCTGCTTGCTTTACGTCCATGTTTATTATTTTATAGGGATGCTTGCATGGTACGAAAATTGCATTCTCCAGTATATTAATAACTGCTCTGGCAATCAAAATCTTATTTATATATACATCTGAAAGCTCATCGTCAACACTGATTTTAAATCTTATTTCTTCATCCTCTAGAGGCAGCTGTGCCCTTATATAGCTTATCAGTTCTTCAGTCTTCAATCTCTGGCGGGAATCCTCATAAAGAAAACTTGATATCATTTCACTCATCTTTGTTACCGAACTTTCAATGCGCTCGCTGTACTCTTTCAGCTTTACGTTACTGCTTTTCGAGAGTATTAGAGAGTTCAAGCCTCTGATCGTTACCAATGGCGTCTTTAAATCATGCACTAAAGACTTCACCTCTTTATATACCCGGTTTTCCAAAGCCTTTGCTCTCATATTTCTAATTTCGCTTTCTTTTTCGTAATTTTCTCTCATAATGCGTATATTCTTTGAGCTGATCATAAAGAGAGTAGCAGTTATAAAAGCGGATATGATAAAGGGCAGAAAAAATGCAAATCCGGAAAAATTCAAAACTGCAGCAGCATTTAGGTATATGCCTGTTATCTTGATGCTATAAGGAATATCGCTTTGCCCAAAAAGATATATTGAAAAAAAAGGCATAATATTTAACCAGTTGAAAGCAAAAAAAAACTGTATAGAAACTATAAAAACCTGAATGAAACTATTTGTTTCTCCAAATAATTTCTCAAAAAGCATTAATATTATAAAAAGCGCCATTATTGTTGACACAGGTTCCCAGGATATTTTGAATATTAGAGAATCCATCCAATGTAAAACAATAACGGCAATCGAAGATACAAGAAATTTATCAAAAGCGGTTAAGCAGTACCTGAGTTTTGAATGAAATATTACCAGCATGATTCCCATAAAAATAAATGTGCTTTGGATTGCATTCAGAAAATTAGCTTTAGCCGATCCAAGAATGAGATGACCGCTGTCTCCTGTATTGATGGCATCCCGTATCTTTATGATTATATTAAACCAGATTTGCTCTGTATAGACAGGGAAAAGTAAGCCGAGGCAAATAAGTAAAAAACCCGCAGTCAGAAATAGCCTGGCATGCTTAATCTCACTGACCTTTATTCCGCTATTTATCATAATACTACCACTTCCATTCGCTTTTTATAGGGAATAATTGTTGATTACCGGAAAGCAGAAGCAAAGGGTTCGATGATATCATTTACCTTGTCAACCAGAGTCAACGGGATATCTTCATCTTTTGTAAGCTCAATCAAAATGCTCTCCTTGCTTGACTTGCGCAAGCCTATGAAATAATCTGTTCCGGGACCTATAAGCCTTATCATCTGTTCAGTTCTGTTGTCGAGCTGCTCTCCGCCCATTACTATGGTAAGAACCTTTAAATCATCATTTTTGGCCTTCTCCAAAAGTTTATCAATACGCTCTATTTCTTCTTCATAGCTTATATTCTGAAGCTTCATGCCTAACGAGCTATATCCTATAACAAATACTATCGTATTAACCTCTTTTAAATCTGTGTCTCTAGCCTGAGGCATAAAAAAGCTTCGAAGCATTAATTGATTTGATATGTCGTGAATTATGTATGAGTCCGTGCTTTGTCCTGCAGAAATAATAGCAATGGGAGTCTTTGCTATCGGACGAGGCAGACCTGGAAGTGTGAATATTTTTGTATTATTTTTATCTTTGAATGGCATATTTATGATTATTGATGCAAAAAGTGCTGCGAATAACACAACCCGAAGAAACTTTCTTTTCATTTCCTAAACTCCAACCTTTTCACTATTCTGAAGCAAGCTCGACATTCTCTAATGACTCTATACCTGTCATGCTGGGTACATATCCCCTAACCGACAATCGTGATGCCATCACCGGCATAGTGTGTACCAAAGGAACTGAAGGAGCTTCATAATTCACTATTTCCTGTAAGCTTCTATATAGGCTCCTTCGAAAAACCATATTTGTGGTTTCTCTTGCCTGTATTAACAATTGATCAGCTTCTTTGCTTTTATATAAAGAGTAATTAGCGGCAAATCCCGGCTTTGCATTCTCCGATGCAAACATAGTATATAAGAAATTATCCGGATCAGCATAATCGCCTGTCCAACCGATAAGTGCAATTTCATGTTCTCCGTTGCGTATCCTTGTCAAGTATTCATCCCAGTTAAACACCTTTATTTCTGCGTAGATACCGACTTGCTTCAAACTCTCCTTTACAAACTCTGCCACTTGCAAAGGCTTTGGGAAGTAGTCACGGGCCGCATCCATCACCCATAATGTGGTTTTGAAACCGTTAGGAAACCCTGCCTCCTGCATAAGCTTTCGGGATTTATCCGGGTCATATTCGTAAGTCTTCAAATTGTTATTGTAGCCCCAAAGAGACGGTGGAATATAGGTTGCTGCCGGTTTAGCAAAATTATCAAATACATCGTTAACAAGCTTTTCCTTGTCTATTGCATGATTGATGGCAACTCTTACATCTCGCTTATTAAAAGGAAATCTTTCATTGTTCATCGCTATATAGCCTACATTGAAGCTGGGCCTCAAATACAAATGCAAATTTGGATCATATTTGACTTCTGCGATATCAACCGGGCTCAGATAATCCGCAATGTGGATTGAACCCTGCTTCAATTCCTCCAATCTGTCTTTGTTTCCCGGAATAACCCTGAACTCTATTTCTTTAACTTTAGCCCTTCCGTTCCAGTACTTATCATTTCTTTCAAGAATGATACTCTTATTGTGCTCCCAGCTTTTTAAAAGGAAGGGGCCTGTACCAACCGGATGTTTGAATAAATCCTCATTATGCTCCTTTATAGCTTCAGGGCTGGCTATTCCAAATGCCGGCATGGCCAATGCATTTAAAAATGGTGCATATGGTTTGTTAAGCTTTATTTCTAACGAATGATTTGAAAGTGCTTTTACACTATCTACAAATCCGGGGAAACCCCCAAAAACTGTATTCCAATAACTGAATTTACCGTTATGATAGGGATTATCTTTATCCATCCATCTATGAAAGTTAAAGCAAACAGCACTGGCATTGAAATCAGTTCCATCGTGAAAACGGATCCCCTCGCGCAGCTTAAATACCCAGGTCAATCCATCTTCACTGGAATTCCAGCTCTCAGCGAGACATGGTATGATCCTGCCTTCATTCTTTTCATATTTTACCAAAGTCTCAAATATATTTACTGTTACCTTAAAGGAATTCATTTCTGTTGTGCTTGCAGGATCCAAGGTCACTGAATCATTGGCACGTCCAATGATCAACCTTTGATTTGTATTATTTGTACTGCCTGCTGTATTCACAATCGGAGCTTTTTTTACGGGTGCATAATTAAATAATGCAAATATGACAGCTATAATAATAGCAATAGATGCAGGAAGCATTAGAGATGAGTTGTTATCTCTATCCAAATCTTCACCCCCCGTAAAAAATCTTACCTGTTATCCTTCAATAAATTATTAGCTCCTTAGAAATGTCTGTAATATGATTTTAGCCTAAAAGTATGTAAAAATCAAAATATTCTTTATATTATTACTGCTTCGACATAAAATAAGCAAGTAAAACATTTTCATGTCCTACTTGCTTATAAATGCAGCTAAAAATTTTAACTAATATCTATTTGTTTATCTTATCAGCTATTTCATTTTGTATATGAGATATGAAATCTTGAAGCTTCATCGCACCTTTGTCTCCTTCTTTCCTATCCCTCACGGAAACACTGCCGCCTTCTACTTCCTTATCTCCTACAATCAGCATATAAGGCACCTTTTTAAGCTGAGCTTCTCTGATCTTATATCCCACCTTCTCACTCCTAAGGTCTGATTCAACCCTTATATCCAGTTCATTTAATCTTCCTGCAATTTCCTTTGCATAATCATACTGCCTTTCAGATACAGGTATCACGGTCACTTGAGTAGGTGCTATCCAGACGGGGAATGCTCCTGCAAAATTCTCAGTCAATATGGCAATGAATCTTTCTATGCTGCCGAATAGTACCCTGTGAATCATAACAGGTCTATGTTTTTGACCGTCCTTAGCTATATAAGTCAAATCAAATCTGAGCGGCATCTGGTAGTCAAGCTGTATTGTACCGCACTGCCATGTCCTTCCTATGCAATCTCTTAGATGGAAGTCTATCTTAGGTCCATAAAATGCCCCATCCCCTTCATTTAACTTATAGGGCAGCCCCAATTCTTCCAATGCTCCTTTAAGAGCTTCTTCAGCTTGATCCCATACCTCTATCTCTCCTATAAACTTTTCAGGCCTCGTTGATAGTTCTACATGATAGCTGAATCCAAATGTTTTGTATACTTCGTCTATAAGTGTGGCTACCCCTTTGATCTCATCTTTGATTTGCTCAGGCAGCATGAATATATGTGCATCATCTTGTGTGAAAGCCCTGACCCTCATCAAACCATGCAGTGCCCCTGACAGCTCGTGTCTATGGACCCTTCCCAATTCTGCAACTCTCATGGGAAAATCTCTGTACGAATGCAGCTTAGTGCTGTATACAAGCATTCCCCCCGGGCAATTCATTGGTTTTATGGCATAATCTTCTTCATCAATTTGTACTGTATACATGTTTTCTTTATAGTTGAACCAATGCCCTGAAGTCTCCCACAGTTGCCTGTTCAATATTATAGGAGTTTCCACTTCCACATATCCTGCTTTTTTGTGTATTTCTCTCCAGTATTTAAGAAGCTGGTTCTTTAATTCCATACCTTTGGGCAAGAAAAACGGAAAGCCCGGTCCTTCATCCATCAGTTCAAATAGCTCTAATTCTTTTCCCAGCTTTCTGTGGTCCCTCTTTTTAGCTTCTTCAAGCATATTTAAATGTTCATCCAATTGACTCTTCTTAGCAAATGAGGTACCATAAATTCTTTGCAGCATTTTATTCTTTTCATTCCCACGCCAATATGCTCCCGCAACACTCAAAAGCTTAAAGGCTTTAATTTTGCCTGTAGATGGCACATGGGGTCCGGCGCATAAATCTACAAATTCACCTTGCTTATAGAACGAAATAACTTCATCTTTCGGCAAATCCCTGATCAGCTCTACCTTGTAGCTTTCACCTTTTTCTTCCATTAATCTTATGGCTTCTTCTCTCGGAAGTTCAAATCTCTCAAGCTTATAATCCTCCTTGACTATATTTGCCATTTCTTTCTCTATGAGTTCCAGATCGGCTTCAGTAAAGGTTTTTTCAGAATCAAAATCATAATAGAAGCCATTATCTATAGCAGGTCCTATCGCGAGCTTTATCTCGGGATATAATCTTTTTACTGCTTGAGCCAATATGTGAGAAGAAGTATGTCTGAAAGGCAGCTTTCCATCTTCATCATCGAAAGTCAATACTTCAAGCTTGCAATCCTCTTCAATGGCCTTGTCTAGCTCATAAATCCTGCCATTAACCTTAGCTGCTAAAGCAGCTTTTAACAATCCGCTTCCTATTGAGGCTATGATCTCCTCAATCCTTACTCCCTTTTCATATTCTTTTACAGAACCATCCTTTAAAGTAATTTTTATCATAATTTTCCCTCCTGTTTTACTATTGATTTACAAAAAAACAAAAACTCCCGTCCCCTAAGGGGCGAGAGAAAACCGCGGTTCCACCCTAATTGTAACTCACAGATTATAACGTGATCATCGGATAAGCTTACTGATTTCAGCTCTCTGCTCCAAGGTGGTATTCAAACATTCTTGCCAAGAAATGCTTTCAGCCTATGACATTTCTTCTCTAATGGCAGCAATTGTTTTACTTGTCCTCTTCAATGCATTTAATTATTGATATAATTTTAATGCCATTGTTTTAATATGTCAATACTAAATAAATATAAATAATAATATTCCCTGCAATAAACCTATTATTGCTCCTAAAACTCCTCCTAATACTTCAATATGCTTCAACTCTCTTTGAGCAATTTTTAATGTAATCTCTTCAATCTTTATCAGATCGAATGCATTTATTTTTTCCTCGATCATTTCGCCAATTTTAATTTCATTAGAAGTCTTTTCATATATTTCATTGATTAAACCCGCCATAATATTTGGAGCTTCTCGATCTATCTGTTCTTCTATATATTGAAGAACTGCATTTTTTATTATTTGAGGAACTAAAGAAGGCATCTTTTCATAAATGTTTCTAGAAATTTTATCCTTTACTATTGTAATAATCCTATCGGTATTATTATCATTTACAAGCTTCTCAAATATTTCCTTAAAGTTTATCAGTTCCAGTTCCACCGTCTGCCCTATGCTAGCCGCCATCTCAGACCTGCGCTTAGGCAGCAAGCCTTGTATTTCTATGCCTAATATCGGTATATTTATAGGGTTTAAAGGTCTGAACAACATCTTTATTGCTAATACATTGGTTACCCAACCGATAGCGCCGCCAATAAACACAGAAAATAAGATTTTATAGATCATTTTCTTCACCCGTTTACATCAATAGTTTAATACTATTGATTATAACATAAACAGGTTACATAATGCATTAATTTAATTCTTTGTTTGTTTTAAACATACTGCACAAGTCGCATCCTTTACAGCTGTCTATTCTATCATAAAATACATTGCTTATTGTCCTGAACAGCTCCTTGTTTTTAAAGCCCTCGCAATTATGAATAACTACTCTGTTGGGTGCAATTGTTATAAGGGTGCTGATGAGCAGATCATCAACACTTATGTCGCTGTCGCTGAGCTCTAAGCTCAGTTCTTCAAAGCAGTCATAATCAATGAGTTTTTTTTCGCTATCCATAAGAATATAACCTCTGTTTTCTGAAGGCATTACATGAACCGTGCTGATCTTGCATTCTTGTATTTCTACAAAATATCTGAGCAGCTTTATAAATTCATTATACTCTCTCTCAGTAATATAACTCTCTACCGCTTTCTCCACAATACTGCTTAAATCTTTAATATAATCATTTAATCTGAAATTGACAAATCCATCAATTATTATTATATTCTCTGCATTAAGATAATTTAATATCTTTCTTATAATTCTTGTTCGCCTCGTTTGTCCATAAAATCCTTCTTTATACCTGTCTTCGGCCTCAAGAATCTTGATGGAAGATTCATATATTTGATTTCTTTCATATTCACTCAGATATAGATAATATTCCTTTATAATCTTTTTTAATATCTTTGATTCGTAATTATTTATAATAACATCACATAAAATTTCAGCCAGCGAATACTTAAGGTCTTCACAGGACCTGGGCTCTTTAAGCTTTGCCATAAATCCTTCTTTCAATCCGCATCTTATGAAGACCGTATCTCCGGCTATATATTCTTCATGCGTTATATTCATATCTTCTTTCCTAATGGATTCCAGCTCTGAATATATATGATTTTTTATCTTTTCATCATTATTTTTAACGGCAATTGTTGTTAAGTACATCTGCTCAACTCCTTCCTGTAAGTATTATTTGTGTTACAGTAACAATTATTCAATTATCATATAGGCTTAAAACCCTTAAAAATCAATAGCTTATAGGCATTATAGAGCCAATGTCCATGATTTTCTTGCTGCTGAGTATTTTGATATCAATGCCTTTTAAAGCTATAAACTCCATAATTTTATCAAAGTCTTTTAATTCTTTTATCGTTCCGGAAACCGCAATGCATTTTTTTGATATGAGGCCTGACGCACCGCCTATAAATCCATAGTCAAGCCCGATAATATCAATATCTCCGGGATTTATAACCAAAACATCGATCCCGTAGTTCTCCATAACTCGTGCAACTCCAAGATCATGTGTAATTGCAGAAAATTCATCGATAACACACACCGAGCATTTTGTATATCCTTGCTTCACATGAACTAACTTTATATCCAATTTTTCATAAAGATTTCTTATTTGCACATCCGTATATTTTGTATTGTGGAAAGCCAATTTACCCATTCTTAATACATTATATGCTATGTTTTGGGGATAGTTTCTTTGAAGCCATGCAGCACCTTTTGTCAATGCAAATCCTTTTTTTAAAAGCTTTGGTGCAAGCTTATCATATATATTCGGTGCAATGACCATGGAGTTGCCCCCTATATGATGGACAAGCATGTCAGGGTGCCCATTTATTGCGTCATATAGCTCATTGCAGCAATCTGTCCTTATCACCTCGATGCCCAGCTTTGACAAAGATAATATAAGCTCATCATCGGCTCTATAATCCAACAAAACTGTCTTTATATTATATTCGGGTATATTTGGTGTTTTAAGATACTTTTCCATATTGTTCTCCATCTATTGATTTTATATTTTAGCAGTTCTGTTATCATAACTGATAACGATTGCAGAGCTTCGAAACTAAGAGTTTGTAAGCTTGCATAGGGTTGCGTCAAAACTCGCTTTGGCTCAAACAGTTGACGCAACTGTTCCTATACTTCGCTAACAAACTCTAAGTCCCTTCACAATGCACTCTTTTATCAGTCAGGATAACTAAGGTGAATTGCCCCCAAGATTAAATTAAAGCTATTGCAGTGGAATCATATTTATATTGAAAAACAAAAAAACGCTTCCATAAGAAGCATTTTACTTGTTGCAAATATATTTGTTGGAGGCGACACCCGGATTTGAACCGGGGATAAAGGATTTGCAGTCCTCTGCCTTACCACTTGGCTATGTCGCCTAATGGAGCGGGTGACGAGATTCGAACTCGCGACTTTCACCTTGGCAAGGTGACACTCTACCACTGAGTTACACCCGCATATGCTAAAAATGGTGCCTTGGGGCGGAATCGAACCACCGACACGAGGATTTTCAGTCCTCTGCTCTACCGACTGAGCTACCAAGGCTCTAATGGCGACCCAGAACGGGCTCGAACCGTCGACCTCCAGCGTGACAGGCTGGCATTCTAACCAACTGAACTACTGGGCCATTTGATGGTGGGCACAATAGGGCTCGAACCTATGACCCTCTGCTTGTAAGGCAGATGCTCTCCCAGCTGAGCTATGCGCCCGTCATGTCTGACGACAAGATTTAGTATACATCATAGAGAGTTCAAAGTCAAGCTGAAAAAATGAAAAATCATCAAAATAGCTATATCATTGTGTGGCCTTTTTCAAAATATCTTGCAGCTCCTCTTTATTGAATAAATACTTTTTGTTGCAAAAATGGCATATCAATTCTGCTTCGCCCTGCTCTGCAATTATTTCGCTGATATCTTTTTTACCTATGCTGATCAATGCTTTTTCCAATCTGTCCCTATTGCAATTGCATCTATAGCTAACCTCTTGTGTTTCGTGAATTCTGTATTCAACGCCTTTCATTATCTCTCCGATTATTCCCTGGGCGCCATTTAGGGGTATAACCTCAGTAACAGATTTAATATTTTTAACATTTTGCTCTATTAACTCAATAATATCCTCTGCAGCACCAGGCATTACCTGAACAATGAAGCCTCCAGCAGAATCAACTTTACCATCTCTTGCAACCCTTACTCCTAATGCCACGGCAGTCGGAACCTGCTCTGAAGTTGCAAAGTAAGAAGCCGCATCTTCTGCTATTTCACCGTTTACAATCGGTACTTGCCCCACATAAGGCTCCTTTAATCCTAAATCCTTTATCACAGTAAACAGGCCATTTTTACCTATGGCCCCACCTACATCAAGCTTTCCAACTTCATTCAACGGCAGATCTACATAAGGATTTCCTATATAACCCCTTACATCTCCTGTTTTATCGGATACTACAATAATATTGCCTGCAGGGCCCTTCCCATTTATTTGTAAAGTTATTTTATCGTTCTCTGACTTTAGCATAGTTCCCATCATGCTGCCTGCAGTCAACATTCTCCCGAGAGCCGCAGTTGTTACAGGATAGGTATTATGTATCAGCCTGGCTTCTTCAACAATATTTATCGTCGTACATGCCCAAAATCTTATGCCGCCATCATTACTGGTTCCTCTTAGTATAATATCTTTCATTTTTCCTCCTATATATTATTTTTTTTACGTCTTCAACTAATATTCCAGCCAAGCCGGATATCTTTACTTTTTTGATATAAAAAATACCCTTTCACTTTCTTCATGGGCTTTAAAAAAAGTAAATTCATCCAGGACCTCTAAAACATTAAATCCGCATTTGGAGAGATTATCGCAAACCTCTTTATTCTTATAAGCCCTTTGAACATGCACTTCTTCTATTCTATTATATAATTTGCCTTCAGGAATAAAAAAATTCAATACCATAGTTACAGTAGAAGATGCTGCATCAAATTCGTTTTCCCATGAGTAAAATATCCCATCTTTTTCTTCAACAAAAGTATTATTGCCTATGATGCGACTTAATTTATAATAGCTGCTAATGTCAAATATAAATATTCCTCCGCAATTCAGAAGCTGATAAGCTCTTTGAAAAGTGCTCAGCAGCTCATCTTCCTCAAGGACATAATTAATGCCGTCACAAGCGCATATAATAGCATCAAAACTTCCAGTCAGGTTCAAATTTCTTATATCTTGCTTGATAAATTTAATCTTTTTGCCCTGCTCTCTTGACTTATTCTCAGCAACCGATAACATCTGTTCCGATATATCGATTCCCCAAATATCATAACCAAGTTTTGCCATAGGTATAGTTATGTTTCCAGTGCCGCATGCCAAATCCAGCACACCTTTAGGCTGTACATTTATATATCTAAAAATATCCCTTACATAGCTAACCCATTTTTCATAATCTACATCATCCATTAAAATGTCATAAATATTAGAGAAACCTTCATATTGAGTCATTTCTGAATTCTTCCTTATCTTTTAAATGTATAATAAGAAATGGTATTTTTACGTTTTTTAGTCCTTCTTCCAAACAAATAACCTAACAGGAAAGCAGCAACTATCACAATAAGTGGAGTATATTTAAATGCCTTAATTTTATAAATAATATTCTCTAACTTCAGATGCTTAATAGTTTTTGCAACTACGCTGTCTTCCTTAACCTTATTAGGACTTGAATCCCCTCTATTTGTGATACTCCCATCATCCTCATAACTGTTGCCGTCACCCTGCATCCACTTGCCTATATATTCATTGTCGGTATACGCTTGAGCCTGAAGCGATTTCATTATTGCAAGCAGCTGAGCATCCTGGACCTTTCCCTGCAATATCCTATCTGCATCGTATAAAATCTTATATTTCAATCTATTTGGGTATAGTTTTTCAAAATCCAAACCTTTTAAGAACTCAAAATATTTTTCAAAATTTGCTTGCTTTCTATATGCTTCCGCTTTTACATATTGGATTTGGACCATACTAAAAGCAGGATCTCCCGGGTTTTTAATATATTCATCACATAAAGTATTCACTGTGTCATATTCTTTTTTTCTAAATGAAGCTGCAATATTTTTTAATTTTTTATCAGAGCCGAAATCCAATCTGTCTATAGATAGTTTATCCAGCAATTCATAATCTAAGCCAAGTATTTCACTGTCCTTATTCATCTCCAGCAATAGATGATTGTTGCTGCCAAATATTGCTTTGTCTGAAATAATGCCGGTAGTGTCCAAAATATTATACGGAAAAAAATCCCTCAAAGATAACACAATCGTTGAAGCCTCAGAATCCATCAGGTTTTTATTTCTGTTATACCTGACGCTGTACACCCCTTTGCTGTCATTAATAAGTTTAGCTTCATATCTGACATTGAGGTTTCTTGTTTCTCCGCCCTTTAACCATAAGCTGATTGTATGCCATTTTGCTGCCTTCGGCAATGATTCTGACGGATATTTATCTTCAATATAACTCCCGTTTCTATTATAATGCTTAATCGAACTGCCCCTATCTGTTATCTGAACATTTTCTAAATTATTCGAAGGCAATCCCAATATAACTTCTATAGTCTTATCAGTCTTATTTTTAACAATATATTCGCCATTATAGATCAGCTTGTCCTCAATAATTTCAATAGTTGAGTTCTGCCCTACCAACTGTGAATCATAGGTGTTCAACACCTCTAAATCGTATCCATTCCAAACATTTTGTCCATTTTCTGCTGATGCGACTGAGAATGGCACAAAAAATACTATGGTGAATAATATGAATATCATAATGATAGGCTTTACTCTCAAAATTCTCCCCCCTCCATATAAATAAGTTTGTACTATATTTGATTTTACAATAATAATCAATAATTTACAATTGACCATAAGAATTAATATGAATAGAAGCATATAATGTTGACATGTGAATTTATACGTGGTAATATAATAAAAATTAATCATAAGCTTTAGTTCACGAGATAGAGGTGCGCTTTTAATTAATAAACAGCACAAGGCAGTGTCGTCCGATGAGTGTTGTTGAAAGGTAAGAGCGCCGAAGGTAGAAAAAGACACTGTTTTTCTAGCCTGGTCCATGCATTAAGAATGTATGGACTGTCATCTTATAGATGGAGAGCTATCCATGAATGATGTTATTATACATTTTATTATGTATTTTTTTGCATTTTTCATGTCAGCTTTCAAGCTGACTTTTTTATTTATATAATAGTAAATATATTATAAATATCATATAATTAATTGAATTGTACTATGGGAGGTTATTTAATGAAAAATTATAACATCGCAGTCGTAGGAGCCACGGGTATGGTTGGCAGAACAATCTTAAAAGTTCTTGAAGAGAGAAATTTTCCGATAAACAATTTGTATCTATTCTCCTCAGCTAAATCTGCAGGAACTTCGATGGAGTTTAAAGGGAAAAGCTATATTGTTGAGGAATTAAACAATGCCTCTTTTGATAGAGATATGGATATAGCATTGTTCTCAGCCGGCGGTTCAACCAGTACCAAGTATGCACCCATTGCTGCATCCAAGGGAGTAGTAGTTATTGACAACAGCAGTGCCTTTAGGATGGATAAGGATGTACCTCTTGTTGTCCCTGAAGTGAATGAATCTGAAATTATGAAGCATAAAGGGATTATTGCCAATCCGAATTGCTCTACAATTCAGGCTGTTGTTGCATTAAAACCGCTGCATGATAAATATAAAATAAAGCGCATAGTATATTCCACTTACCAAGCGGTGTCGGGCTCCGGTGTAAAAGGCGTCGATGATTTGAAAAACGGTTTGGCCAATAAACCAAATTCTTTTTATCCGCATCCAATAGCAAACAATTGCTTGCCCCATATAGATGTTTTTGGAGAAAATGGCTATACAAAAGAAGAAATGAAAATGATCGAAGAAACGAAAAAAATATTTGATGACTACAATTTAAGAATAACTGCCACAACAGTCAGGGTGCCTGTATCAAACTGCCACTCAGAGTCCGTAAATGTAGAATTTTATAATGACTTTGATTTGGAAGAGTTAAGAAATACTTTAAAGGACTCCCCCGGCATAATTTTAGTTGATGACCCTGAAAAAAATTTGTATCCCCTTGCTTCTCTGGCAAACGGCAATGATGAGGTATTTGTTGGAAGGATCAGAAGAGATGAATCCGTGGATTGCGGCATAAATATATGGATTGTTTCTGACAACATCAGAAAAGGTGCAGCCACAAATGCGGTCCAGATCGCAGAATCACTAATAAAGAACATTTAAGTTGACTATAAATAAGAAAGGCTTCCATTGGAAGCATTTTAACGATCAAGGAAGCCTTTCTTGAAATGCATTTAATAGAAAGTGTAGATTAAGGAAATTTATACTTTCCTATGCATTATAAAAAAATAATAATCAGGAGGTTCCGAGATGTTGTTATTTAAAGGTTCTGGAGTTGCTATTGTAACTCCTTTCACAAAAGATGGAATTAATTTTGATAAACTGGGTGAATTGCTGGAATGGCATATAAGCAACGGTACTGATGCAATCATTATATGCGGTACTACCGGTGAAGCGTCAACGATGACGGATGAGGAAAAAAAGGCTGCATTCAGCTATACTGTAAAGAAAGTAGCAAACAGAATACCTGTTATTGCAGGTACCGGCAGCAATTCTACACATCACAGCATAGAGCTCTCTCAATATGCAGAAAGCGTTGGATGTGACGGCCTTTTATGTGTGACTCCCTACTATAACAAAACGACTCAAAAAGGCTTAGTGGAGCATTATACTGCAATAGCTGACGCAGTGAATATCCCTATAATAATATACAATGTTCCCGGAAGGACCGGACTTAATATTCTGCCCGATACTTTAAGGAAACTGTCTGCTCATAAGAACATAGCAGGAGTTAAGGAAGCCAGCGGAAACATAAGCCAGGTCGTAGAAATCGGCAGATTTTGCAGTGAAAGCTTTGCAATGTATTCAGGCAATGATGACCAGGTAGTTCCACTGCTTTCTGTTGGCGGAATAGGGGTTATATCTGTTGTGGCTAACATAGCGCCGAGAGAAATGCATGATATGGTAATAAATTATCTTGAAGGCAATGTAAAGCAAGCGATGGAACTTCAATTGAAGATCAAACCATTAAATGATGCTTTGTTTTGCGAGGTCAATCCTATACCAATAAAAACCGCTATGAATCTTATAGGGCGTGAGGTCGGAGAATTGCGGCTTCCCCTGACTTCCATGACAGATAAGAATCTGGATTATCTAAAAAAAGAACTTTCATCATATGGTCTCATATAAGGAGGTTAGGTTTTGATAAACATATTGTTAAACGGCTGTAACGGTAAAATGGGCCAGGTAATATCAGATATGCTGGCAGATAATCCAAACATCCATATTACAGCCGGTATAGATACTAATCCGGACAAATTTAGTAATTATTATAAGACTTACAACGATATTGATGCGGTAAAGGAAAAAGCAGATTTGCTTTTAGACTTTTCCCACGCCGACGGCATCAATAAAGTCACTCAATACTGTGTTGATAATGGGATAGCCTTAGTAGTAGCAACTACGGGCTTATCCCAATCTCAACACGAAGTTTTAAGACAAGCATCCGAAAAAATAGCATTGTTTCAATCTGCTAATATGTCTTATGGAGTTAATGTAACAATTGAATTATGTAAAAATGCTGCTAAGGCTTTAAAAGGAGAATTCGACATTGAAATAATCGAAAAACACCATAATGAGAAAAAAGATGCACCCAGCGGAACAGCCCTAATGATAGCTAAGGAAATCAACTCTACCATGAACAATGGCTTGGAATTCATATATGATCGATATGGAAAAGGAGCCAGGAAACATAATGAAATGGGCATATATTCCCTCAGGGGGGGAACCATTCCGGGAGAGCATTTAATAGTTTTTGCAGGCAAGGACGAGATAATCGAGATAAAGCATACCGCACTCTCCAGGAAGATTTTTGCGGAAGGTGCTGTCAAAGCCGTTGAATTTATCGCAGCTAAAAAGCCAGGATATTATAACATGAAAGATTTGATTAAGGAGATGTGCTCATGATGAACGATATAGATTTGACAAACCCATATAAAATTGCTGAGTTTATAAAAAACTCAAAAAAAAGCACCCCTGTTAAAGCTTATATAGACGGCTCATTAGAGAATGCTGATTTTGGGGGTATAGAGCACTTCGGCTCCGGCAGTTTCTGGATACTCTTCGGAGAAAACGAGGAATTAGAGAGTTTCATCGAGAAACATTCAAATATGATTAAAAAGTATCTTGTTGAGTATGACAGGCGCAACTCAGCAATACCCCTTTTAGATACCAGAAAGATAAATGCCAGAATAGAGCCAGGAGCAATAATAAGAGACAGGGTATCTATCGGCAATAATGCAGTAATAATGATGGGGGCAATTATAAACATTGGAGCAGAAATAGGAAGCGAGACTATGATAGATATGAACGCCGTGCTTGGAGCAAGAGCATCCGTCGGCAATAACTGTCATATCGGAGCCGGTGCCGTATTGGCCGGAGTTTTGGAACCGCCCAGTGCTAAACCTGTTGTAATTGAAGATAATGTTATGATAGGTGCAAATGCTGTAGTCCTCGAAGGGATAAATGTAGGAAAAGGCGCCGTGGTCGCCGCTGGTTCCATTGTTACAAAGGATGTACCGGCAGGCAAGGTTGTTGCCGGGATTCCTGCCAGAATAATAAAAGATATTGAAGATTTGGATAAAGATAAAAATAAACTGCTAGATGATTTAAGGAAGTAGGTTGTGATATAAATGCCGATAATAGTACAAAAATACGGTGGCAGTTCAATAGAAAGCATTGAAAAGATAAGAAATGTAGCCAAAAGGATCAGCGAATGCAGGAAAAAGGGATTTGATTTGGTAGTAGTGGTATCGGCAATGGGAAAAACCACAGATTATCTCATAGATATGGCACATCAAGTCAGCAGCAAACCCAAAAAGAGAGAAATGGATGTTCTTATGTCGACTGGAGAACAGGTCTCCATATCACTCCTCTCTATTGCACTTAATGATATTGGAATTGCGGCGGTATCCTACACGGGGCCTCAATTAGGGATAAAAACAGAAGGATACCATACGAAATCCAGAATATCTGAAATTGATAAAGAGGTTATTCTAAGTGAAATCAACAGAGGGAAGGTAGTAATAGTAGCCGGTTTTCAAGGAGTAAATGAAAAAAATGAAATAACTACCTTGGGAAGAGGCGGTTCTGACACGACTGCTGTGGCAATCGCGGCTAAGCTTGAATGCCCCTGCGAAATATATACTGATGTGGATGGCGTATATACCGTAGATCCAAGATTATACCCTTCAGCGCGAAAACTGGAATCCATAAGTTATGATGAGATGTTGGAGCTGGCCAGCTCTGGTGCCGGAGTATTACACACCCGCTCTATCGAGCTGGCTGAGATATACAATGTACCTCTGACAGTAGCTTTAAATACAGGAGATATTAAAGGAACAATAATTAAGGAGTTGGATGAAACGATGGAGAAAACAGCAATTACAGGTCTTGCTGTAGACAATAGCGAATCAATGATCACTTTAAACGGAGTACCGCATGATATAAAAATTATTGCAGATATTTTTGCCAAGATAGCGGAATTAGATATAAATATAGATATGATAAGCCAGACAACTCCAATCAACAAGCTTGTCAGCATTTCATTTACGCTTCCGAAAATAGATCTGCCGCAAGCGATTAATATTCTTGAACAATATAAAGAAAAAATATTTACTTTCAGCTATGATACATTTGATAATATATCCAAACTTACAGTGATAGGCATAGGCATGAAAAGCCAATCAGGTGTAGCTTCAAAAATGTTTAATATTCTGGCTGAAAATGATATATCAGTGCATATTATTACTACTTCAGAGATAAAAATATCATATGTAATAAATCCTGAAGATCAGCAAAAAGCCATAGAAGCAGTTGCACGAGAATATAATCTATAAAAAAAAACGGCGTAAACGAGGGCACTGAAAAAGTCCCTTGAGTAAGTTAGTCATTAAGAGCTTGAAAAAGCAGTAATTTACTGCAATCTCAGGCTCTTTTTGATATAATAGTAGTATGAAAACAGGCGGTGATACTATGATTCAGAATCAACAAGCAATGATATTAAGTCCATATATGGCTCTATACGATATGGTAGTTCCAAAGGACAATATTTTACGTAAAATCAATGAACTTGTAGACTTTAGTTTCGTATACGAGGAACTTGAAAGCAAATATTGTTTAGATAATGGACGAGCTGCAATAAGTCCAATAAGAATGTTCAAATACCTTATGCTAAAGGCAATTTATGATCTTTCAGATGTAGATATTGTTGAACGCTCAAAATATGATATGTCATTTAAATATTTTTTAGATATGGCACCAGAAGATCCTGTAATAGAACCCAGCTCCCTTACAAAATTCAGAAAACTACGTTTGCAGGATGTTAATTTGTTGGATTTGCTGATTGAAAAAACTGTGGGAATTGCCATTGAAAATGGGATAATTAAAAGTAAATCCATAATTGTTGATTCTACACATACTAAGGCTAGATATAATCAAAAGACTCCGAGGGAAGTTCTTTTGGATTATTCCAAGAACCTACGTAAAGCAGTTTACAGAATTGATGAAAGTCTTAAAAGTATCATGCCTGCTAAAGTAAATAATGGCGTTCTTGAAGATGAAATAGAATACTGCAAGAAATTGATCAAAGCAGTAAGAGCAGATGAAGTTTTATCAAATTATCCTGATGTAAAAGAAAAAATTAATATACTTGAAGAAACCATTGAAGACGACTTAGAAAAGCTTGCACTTTCAAAGGATGAAGATGCAAAGATTGGTCACAAAACCTATGATACATCCTTCTTCGGCTACAAGACACATATTGCTATGACTGAGGAGAGAATTATCACAGCTGCAACTGTTACATCTGGAGAAAAGCATGATGGTAAGCAATTGCAAGAATTAGTAGAAAAGAGCGAGGCAGCAGGGATAGAAGTTGAAAATATTATTGGTGATGCTGCATATTCAGAGAAAGAAAATTTAGAGTATGCAAAAAAAGAAAATATTAATCTTATAGCTAAATTAAGCAAAACAGTTAGCCATGGGAACAAACGTGAATCTCATGATTTTGAATATAATAAAGATGCTGATATGTACGTCTGCAAGGCAGGTCATATGAGTATCAAAAAAACAAGTACAAGACCTAAAAAGCATGCAAAAGATGGACAGGGAACTGTAGAATCATATTTTTTTGATGTTGAGAAATGCAAGCACTGCCCATATAAAGAAGGGTGCTATAAAGACGATGCAAAGACAAAATCCTATTCGGTATCAATCAAAACAAATACTCACCAAGAGCATATAGACTTTCAAGAAAGTGAGTATTTTAAAGAAAAATCTAAGGAACGTTATAAAATTGAGGCAAAGAACAGCGAACTCAAGCACAGGCATGGCTATGATGTTGCATCATCGTCAGGTCTAGTAGGCATGGAGTTGCAGGGCGCAGTTACAATATTTGCAGTCAATATGAAACGAATAATAACATTATTAGGGTAAAACACCATACCTTTTTCTTAAATAAAGTGATAAAATCCACTATATCCATTAGTGTTTATGGAATATAGTGGATTTTTATATTTTTGGTTAATTTAAGGTACTAAAAAGTAATAGTTTTTCAGTGCCCTCGCGTAAACGCCGTTTTTTTAGACTCCCCTTTTACTGAATCCTCTTCCTAATACTTCTGCAGTATTGCTGACCGCCATAAAAGCTTTTGAATCGATTTCTCTTACTATTTGTTTCAGCTTTGCAAGCTGATTGAGTGTAACAATACAATATATCACTCTCTTCTTGTTTCCTGTAAAGGCCCCTTCTCCATCCAAGTAAGTCACACCCCTATGAAGCCTCTTTATTATTTCTTTGACAACCTCATCTTCCTTATCAGAAATAATCATAACTTGTTTCCTTATATCAAAACCCTGCTGCACTTTATCAAGAACCTGAGAAGCTATATACATAGTTATGAGTGTATACAGCGCCGGCTTTAGCCCATATATAAAAGAAGCTATGGTCACTATAATAAAGTTAATGGTTAGAGAAGTGCTTCCGATATTTATGGACATATATTTTTTTATTATTACGGCTATTATGTCTATTCCTCCCTGGGAAGCCCTGTTCCTAAATACGATACCCATGCCAATTCCATTCAGTATTCCTCCATATATGCTGGACAGCATTATATCATCGATAATATGCATACCTCTTAGAAAGCTGAATGCATCTATAAAAAATGATAATGAAGACATTCCAATTAGGCTGAGTATGATAAATTCCTTGTCAACAAATTTATATCCAAGAAGAAATACAGGTATATTAATAACAAATATAAGCAATCCCGGGCTTATACCGGTTAAATAATTTATTATTAACGCTATACCACTTACTCCGCCGCTCAATAATTTGTGCGGCATTATAAAAGCATTGAATGAGATGCCGCTTATAGCTCCTCCTAAAAGTATAAACACCATCATTATCAGATATTTAAACTTACTGCTGTATAGTCTATCTATATAATTCATTTATGTACCCCCAAATCTATACATATTATTGCTATCTTACATATCATTATATATACATTTTATAGCAGCAACAATAGCTAAATGCAATCTTTGCATAAAGCAAGACAAGCATGGTCAAATAATTCCCTATAAATGTAAAAAAGGCTTCTGAAGAAGCATTATTTATTAAGGAAGCCTTTTTTGAAACGCATTTAACAGAAAGTGTAGATTAAGGAAATTTATACTTTCCTATGCATTATAAAAAAGGAACTTGAAGTTCCTTTTAACTATTCATCAATTTCGTCGCAATTTGTGTCAGAATCAGAATATTTAATCTCAGAGGTATTTTTATCCACTATCTCCATTTTAGAAATTGACACTTCATAGGCTGTCCTTGTCACCACTTCCTCTTCGGCAATCTTCTTTTGATACTCTCTGCTTTGTATCCTTCCCCATACTCTTATCCTGTCGCCGACTTGAAGCTTCTCTGAGTATCTTGCATTTCTGCCCCATGCTATGCTTGGAATATAATCGGATTTGTTATAAGGACGGTTTACTGCTATAAGCATATCAGTTATTTCCCTTCCAAATGGGGTAGTTCTATAGATAGGTTTTTTACATATGTAACCGTCAAGGAAAATCTGATTCGGATTTTTTATCTCCTCATCTGATAAGCTTATGCTCCTCGCAAATATTGTTAATATCAATTTATTGTTTCCATCAATAAACTTATTATAAGACCTAAGCTGACCCTCTACTATAATTTGGATGCCTTGTTCGATATTCATACCTATTATCAGCCTTTCAGATATCGTAACCGGCAATTCATCTGATACATCACTGAGTCTAGGTACAATCAAATTTACACTGTAAAAATCCTCACCAAACATTTCATGGCTGTATGTCGGTTTCTCTTTCACAATTCCGACAATTGTAACAACATTATTGGATATAACTTTATCAACCATTTTAGCCCCCACTCCTTCCTTGCTCTTGTGTTCTTCGAATATAATCTACACTATTATTATTCACACACCTAAAATATTATGAATATATTTCTTATTACATAAAATATTTATTTTGCTGACATCAATTCAATGATGCTTTGAGATGAATTCATTTCATCACCTCCAAGTATTAAAAGGATGTCTTTATCAGATAAATATTTTATAGAACATCCTATAGCTTTTGACAATTGATCAAAATATCTGACCTTCACATTCTTAAATATTCCAGGATTTTTATCCTGTACCTCTTGCTTCTCTCCGCATAAAATGTATAATTCTTTAATATCCAGACTCAGGTTCCATTCATTAATCAAATCTACTAAAAGCTGATTAAATTCTTTACGATATGATGAGAAATCCGGAATAATTACATATAAGCTTCTGTAATCCAACATTTGAAGCATTTCAAATGCTTCTCTATAATCCCTCTCAGTCAAGCAATAGCTGTCAATAAGGATGAAGTTATCATATTTGATTATGGAAAAATCTCTGCCTTTATCATCAAATTGATATAAGGTTTCTTTAACGCATTCCATATCTATATCATAGTATAAAGCGCAGCTTATTGCAGATAACGCCGAATATACTTTGCCGATGCCCAAACCTTTTATAGAAATTGGCACTTCAAATGGCTCAATAATCGAGCCGGATTTACTATAAAATGTTCTTTGCAGACAGTAATTAAACTTTGTAATTTCACCATACTCAATGCTGGTAGCAGTAACAGCCGCTTTTTTATTCAATCCATATGTAATAACTATATTTTCAATCTCCCCATCGATGGCTTTTAAAATATGCAGGTCATCAATGTTTATAAACAAGGGTTTGCCGGGGGTAAAGCAATACATTCCCTTGTTTTTTACAGGGCTTTCATCTATCAATATATAGCAATCATATCTAGGTCTTAACAGAGACTGAAACCTGTTTAATTCATCACTGTAGCTAAAGGGTATTGTAGTCATATTGTTTGAAAGACATAAAAGCACATAATAAAAAAAATTTTCAGCTATTGAATTGAATTTTTCTGATATTAAAGCATAAGCAAAATCCTTTAATTCTTTTCTTTCACTAGACTTTGAAAAATGATTTGCAAAAATTTCATCCAAAAGCCTCACCACAAGCTGGCCTTTGCTGCCTCCATAAACCCCGACAATACTCACCTTATCAATAGGTCTTTCATATAAGAGATTCAATAGAGTAAGGTATGTCTCCTCGATATCTTTTACTTGAACAATCGGTATGGATGGATCCGAAACATTCTTGTTTGATATTATAAGTGAAGCTCCCTTCTTGCTTGCATTATAAATGCCTCTCCTGCTTTTTGAATCCAAATCAATGTAAACCATACCCGGAGCTATCTTAATTGAATCAGACGTCATTCCCTTATTTCCAAGCCGGTGTCCCAAGTATCCAAACATATTATCATCTCCCATATCCATAGTATATATATGGTTAACTTATAATATATTTTTATGTATTTCTCATGGCTTAGTATTTATTAGTTTAATTATAGCATTAAGAAAGCAGGCATCATTGGTTTTTCATTTTTTATGATATCACTTCTTATTTTTGTCAATCCTTAAATATTCTTTGGTGAAATAATTCTTCTTGGATAAACGCAAGCTTTTCTCAATTTCTTCTATTCCTTCAGACAAATCATCAATAGCATGAGATATTTTCACTGCATTTTCTAATGCATCGGCTAAAATAATCGCCTTTTTTACAGTCTTTTTCAGATCACTCTTGCTCATTCTTACCACTCCCCAAAATATTTGCCCTTTGTACATTATATTAATACATCCTTATTGATTTACACTTTCCTTAAGCTTTATTTGCTTTCCTGTATGATCAATATAATAATTATCCTTATATATCAGTTGCGATATAGGTACAACTTCATAGCCCATTTTTTGAAGCTTATCCAGTATTATTGGCAGTGCTTCCTTAATATATGTTGCGTTATTGTGGAATAACACTATGGACCCATTTTTTACTTTCGATATCACTCTGTCGACTATCGCATTGGTACCATAATCTTTATAATCCAACGAATCAACATCCCATTGTATAACATAATAGCCTAAGTCTTTGGAGACTCTCATAAGTCTATTGTTATAATCACCAAAGGGGGGCCTAAAAAGGTTCACCTTGCTGCCGGTTATTGCCTCTATTTTTTCCGATGTGCTCGTCAGCTCTTCCGTGATTTTTTCTTCGCTTAGTTGTGACATCTGCGGATGGCTTGCTGAATGATTACCTATCTCATGCCCCTCTTCGCTTATTCTTTTTACCATATCAGGATATTTATCAACCCAGAAGGCGACCAGGAAAAAAGTAGTCTTCACATTGTATTCTTTTAATATCTTCAGCAAATCTTCAGTTTTATCCGATCCCCAGGCGGCATCAAAGCTTATGGCGACCTTCTTTTCTTCCGTATCCACACAATATATTGGTATCATCCTTTCATTGTTCATAAAGGCGCTGATAGGCCCTCTTTGGAACCCTGCCGTATAGATTGCAGATATAAGCGTCAATGCTACAACTGCTGCACCTATCTTTAGATGTCTTCTGCTTATGAAAAATAACTTCATATCAATACCCCCAATTATTAATCATAAAAAATCAAATTATAAAGCTCTCCATAATTAACGCCCCACTTAAATATATGACATAATTAAAGTCCAATATCCAAGTTTGAACAAATAAATATTGTATTGTTGTATAAAAGCGCAAATATAATTATAATAGAGTTGTTGTGTGTTATAAGTCTTATTGATTGGAGTGATATAATGAATATAGCCTTTTTTCTAGTAGCAAAATCGGATGTTATCTATTTAAGCCCTAAAAATACTATGAGACAAGCTTTGGAAAAAATGCAGCACCATGGATACACTGCTGTTCCTTTAATAGATCATAAAGGCAAATACGTCGGCACTATTACCGAAGGGGACTTGTTATGGAAGCTCAAAAATACCCAAGGGCTCACATTTGAAAGCACAGACAAAGTATTGCTGGAAGATGTGCCTCAACGAATAAAAAATATTGCAGTAAGAATAAATGCTCATATGGAAGATCTGCTCACCCTCGCAAGTGCTCAAAACTTTGTCCCTGTAATTGACGATAATAACATATTTATCGGGATAATCAGAAGAAGGGAAATAATTGAGTATTTCGCAAAAAACTATATTTCAACTATGAAGGATATCAATTAATCTTTCCGGTTAATTTTATTGCTTATGTTACAGTGACTGGTGTTGTAAGGCAACAATATATCGAACTGACACTACACGAAAAGGTAATATTTTCATGATTATTATATAGCAATATAATCAAAATAATACTAAATAGATTAATCTTGCTATAAAAATAAATTATCTTGGAGGTGTAAATAATGGGCAATAATATAAAAAATGCTCGAAATAGATTCAAGGAAGAGGTAGCTACTCAACTAGGGATTAATTTAAAGCCAGGAGACAATGGAAACCTTTCGGCAAGAGATGCAGGCAGGATCGGCGGCGAAATGGTCAGAAGAATGATAAGATCCTATGAAGAGAGACTTAAATAGTTAACAGCTGAGACAGAAAAACCTGATGGAGATGATTCCATCAGGTTTTTTTATTAAGGATTATAGGTGATAAGCTTCATGTCTCCTAATCTGTTTTTATCAATATTATTGGATTCGCTTTCAGGAATAGTAACTGTATTAATATTTCCATCACTTATGTATCTCTTGTCCGGGTTTTTATCAAAATACTTGATGTAATCATATATTCCTGTACCGGCGACCAGCATTTCACTTCCTCTCACTCTGGGCAGTCTCTGAGGATTAAACTTTATGCTGACAGGCGAAGGGGCCGGATTGCTTCCGACGAGCAAAACTGCTTTATGGTTATATGCTGAACCTTCACTGCTGCCCGACACAACATATTTATAATTTTCGCCTTTAGGTGCTGCTCCATACGGAAGCGCCAGGGACTGCACCTCATAGTCGGGAAGTATTTCCTTAGTTTTTTGAACATTTTTCCCCAGAGATTTCTGGACCTCTTCAATGCTGATCTTGCCTAGATTCTCATGATTATAGCCATGGTTCCCGATTTCGTAACCATTATTTATAAGGAACTCATACTTTTCTTTAATAAGTTCTTTTTGCCTGAAAGGGATGGGGTAATATACAAAAAAGCTTGCTGATTTGCCGAAATCAGGGTGTTCTTTGTTGAAGCTTTCAAGCAATCCCACTGCACAATTCGGATCTATTTTGTTTCCTTCACTATCTTCTATCAGATTAAATTGATTCAATAATCCGTCATCAAAAGTTATAACTACAGGAGTATAACCTGCCTCCACATTTATCTTATTGTCTACAAAATCTCTCAGACTTATAAGCCTATAACCATTATCATAAAGAGTTTGAAGGTCTTTTCTAAAGTTTTCCGGAGTTCGTACCCATTCTGACTCTTCTTCTCCAATGCCATGATACATCAATATCATAACTTGTCCGTTTTCATTGGGCTTTATTTTTTCATAATCTATTTCTTCTATTTCAATATCCGGAGAAGGTTTTTCATCTATTGTTTGCCCTTCTTTTGACTCGTCCGGAGTATTGCTGGCAGGAACGCCCGGATTGGTACAGCCGATCAAGGTTATACATAAAATAAGATAAAAAATAATAGTAACTTTTTTCATTTTTGCCCTCCATACTCAAGCTTTACAATTATTATATCATATGAAAACCTCCAAATCGACATATTCTGCATACATTCCAAAAATTAGCTTGTGCTGCCATTGAAAAATCAGGTTAAATTATTAATTATATGCTGCCATTAATGAATTTATACATAAAAGCAATAAGTTCTAGTATTTATTTTTCTCACCGGGGTAAATTATTATCAGAAATAAAAATTTTTTATGTGAGGAGGACTTTAAAATGGCACTAGGAAGTGGAAATTATAATAAAGGATTAGAAGTACCAAATGCTCATAAAGCTTTAGATAATATGAAATATGAAATAGCAGCAGAATTGAATTTACCTGTTTATCAGGGCTCTGAGGACTACTGGGGCAATCTTTCTTCAAAAGACTGCGGCAGGGTAGGCGGCCAGATGGTTAAACGAATGATCTCTATGGCCCAAAGCCAGATGACAAATCAGTAAACAAAAATAAAAATCAGACATTTGTTTGTCTGATTTTTATTTTTTAATATGATATAATTATAAAGTAAAGATGGTCAGAGGTGATAGCATGAATGGTAATAGCAATGAAATTGCACTTAATAAATTGATTGTGTTGTTAATTTTGAGAGAAATTGATTTGCCGATAACAACGGCACAGATTACAGACATTGTGCTGGAAAACAATCTTATTAATTATTTTGATCTGCAGCAATGCCTGCAGGAGCTGGAAGAAGCTAAAATGATTGTAAAGTTTGGAAATAGGGAAACCTATCAGAACACAGAAATGGGTTTGAAAACTATAGAGCTGTTTTTCTCCCGCATAGATGATGCTGTAATATCAAAAATCAAAGCCTATGTGTCGAAGAACAAAGAGAAAATAAGGTTAGAAACCCAAGTCCGCTCTGACTTTATCAAAAAAAGTGATACTGAATACATAGTAAATTTAAAAGTTATCGAAAAAGACATTGTATTGATAGATCTCAGCCTTAACGTAGTATCTGCAAAGCAGGCGAAATTGATATGCAGCAATTGGGAAAATAAATATTATCAAGTCTATGATCAAATAATGGGCCTATTGATTAAGCAATGACTGTTGTGCTAACTGATAACAATTGCGAATGCCCCAGGGCATCCTCTCTTGCTCCTGTGGAGCAATTCACCTTATGCTCCAGGACTAAGACTTTGTAAGCTTGCATAGGGTTGCATCAGAACTAACAAACTCTAAGTCCCTTCACAATGCACTCTTTTATCAGTCAGGACAACAGGTTATTGCAGTAAAATCTTATTCAACATTTCAAAAGCTTCTCCGATCAGATAAAGAGAACCGCATATAACAACTATAGAATTATCCTCAGAAACATCGATGGCTTTATTGATGGCCTGAGCTATAGACGGCACAGCATAAACCTCCCGGCAGAACTCTTCGGCTTCCCTAGCCAAATCAAGCGCACTAAGAGCCCTATCGCTCATAGGTTCGGTAGCGATCAGCTTCTTAGCCATTGGCGCCAGTATGCCTATACTGTCTCTATGGTTTTTGTCCCTCAGCATTCCTATAACCATAACGATATCTTTATTATAAAAATATTTTTTCAATGCTTCTGCCAAAGCCTTGACTCCATCTTCGTTATGAGCCCCATCTATAACAATTTGCGGGTCCGAAGCTATAACAGTGAGCCGCCCCGGCCATTTAACCTTTTTTATGCCCTGCTTTATATGCTGTTCGTTTATATGATATCCTAATTTGTCTAATTCTTCTGCTGCTCTGATAGCTACAGCCGCATTTAATAATTGATGATCTCCCAAAAGAGGCAGTTGTATATCCCTATAGCTTTTATCACCGAAGCAGTAATCCATTATTTGTCCCTTTATGCCAAAGTCCCTTTGAACGACATCTTTAGGGTCTATTTTTATCAGCATGGCCTCCTGCTTCCGGCATATCGTTTCAATAACCTTTTCAGATGCGACAAAGCTCTGAGGGTATAGTATAACTTTTTGACCTTTTTTTATTATGCCCGCCTTTTCAAAGGCGATCTTTTCTATCGTATCTCCCAAAACACTCATATGATCATAGCTTATGGAGGTGATTACTGAAATCAATGAATCCAATACGTTGGTCGCATCATATCTTCCCCCCAGACCGACTTCAATCACTCCAATATCTATATTCATATCTTTGAAATATAAAAATGCAAGGGCTGTCAAAGCTTCAAACTGAGAAGGTATTTCTTCCCCTGATTGTGCCATTTTATTAATATTATCCTTTATGATAGAAATATAAGAGGCAAAAACATCCTCCTCCATGCTCACGCCATTTATAAGATACCTCTCCGTAATGCTATGGAGGTGAGGTGAGATATAGGTCCCTACCTCATATCCCCCTTCCCTTAATATGCTTGATAACATTGCGGTAACTGATCCTTTTCCGTTAGTACCTGCAATATGCACCGCTTTGATTTGCTTTTCAGGATTTCCCAATAATTCCAGCAACCTCTCAATCCTGCTCAAGCCTGGATTGCAGCCACCCTTTAGATTCATATCAATATATTCTATGGCATCTTTATAATCCATAAATATTGCACCTCTTTATTCCAATCCTTTTAACCTGTCAAGCACTTTTCCCATAAGCTCAGAATACTTTTTCTCTTTATCCTTTTCCTCTTCAATAACTGCTGCAGGTGCTTTAGAGAGGAATTTCTCATTGCTGAGCTTTCCCTTTACTCTTTCTAACTCCTTCTCCAGCCTTTCCTTCTCCTTGCTAAGTCTCTCTATCTCCCTTTCCTTATCGATCAAATCCTCCAAGGGAAGGAATATTTCTGCTCCTTCTATGATTATTGAAACAGCTCCGTCAGGTATATTTTCTTTTGTGGTTTTTAATATCACTTCTGAAGAGTATGCTAATTTTTGAATATAGGACGTCCCTTCGTTCATAGCATTGATTACTTCTTCCCTGTCCGAGATTATAATGGTCTTTGATTTTCTTGAAGGCACGACATTCATCTCAGCCCTGATATTTCTTATTCCTTTTATGGCCTCCATTATTATTTCCATATTTCTCTCTTCTGCTGATGCATCAAAGGCCTCGTCATATTGGGGCCATTGGCTTATCACAATAGAATCGGAGACTTGGGGCAAGTGCAGATATATCTCCTCAGTGATGAACGGCATAAAAGGATGCAGAAGCTTTATAGCATCTCTCAAAACATAGGCCAAAGTAGCCTGAGCTATGGCTTTGGACTCAGCATCTTCAGAATACAGTCTTGGTTTTACCAATTCTATATACCAATCGCAAAACTCAAACCATATAAAATCATAAATTTTTTGTGCAGCTATTCCTAGCTCAAACTTTTCCATGTTTTCTGTTACTTCTCTTTTTAGCTTGTTTAACTTGCTCAAAATCCAATAGTCAGCTGTAGTAAGAGCTTCTTTAGATGAATGAAGTACATTCTCATAGTCAAAATCATCATCTATGTTCATTAACACAAATCTTGATGCATTCCATATCTTATTAGCAAAATTGCTGAAGGCCTCTACCCTCTCCCAGAAAAATCTCATATCGTTTCCCGGAGAATTTCCGGATATAAGATTAAATCTTAATGCATCGGCTCCATGCTTCTCTATGACATCAAGAGGGTCAATGCCATTGCCGAGGGATTTGCTCATTTTTCTTCCTTCTGAGTCTCGAACAATACCGTGTATATATACATATTTAAATGGTTCTTCTTTCATATTTTCCATAGCGGAAAATATCATTCTGGCTACCCAGAAGAAAATAATATCATATCCTGTTACCAAAACACTGGTGGGATAGAAGTACTTCAAATCTTCAGTGTTATCAGGCCATCCTAATGTAGAAAAAGGCCACAAGGCTGAGCTAAACCAAGTATCTAAAGTATCTTCATCCTGCTTTAGCTTCCCTCCGCATTTCCCACAGTTTTCCTGAGGATCCAGCGTAACCATTATTTCCCCGCAATCCGAGCAATAGTATGCGGGTATTCTATGCCCCCACCACAATTGCCTGGAAATGCACCAATCCTGGATATTTTCCATCCAATTAAAGTAGATCTTTGAAAATCTATCCGGCACAAATTTTATGGTACCATTTTTAACAACCTCAATCGCCGGCTCTGCAAGGGGCTTCATCTTCACAAACCACTGTTTCGAGAGAATGGGCTCAACTGTAGTATTGCATCTTTGGCAATGGCCTACACTATGATCGTGATCTTTAACAATAACGAGGAGGCCCGATCCTTCTAAATCACTGACTATTTGCTTTCTCGCAGCATATCTGTCCAAGCCGCAATACTTTCCACCCAATTCATTTATTGTGCCATCATCATTCATTACCTTGGGCATCGGAAGCCCGTGTCTCAATCCAACCTCAAAGTCATTGGGGTCGTGTGCGGGAGTAATCTTAACAGCACCGGTACCAAATTCCATATCCACATATTCATCCGCAATGACCGGTATTTCCTTATTTAAAAGCGGAAGAATGACAGTCCTGCCTATCAGGTGCTTATATCTTTCATCTTCCGGATGGACAGCCACTGCAGTGTCACCCAGCATAGTTTCCGGCCTGGTTGTTGCAATCTCAATAAAATCATCCGAATCTTTTACCTGATATTTAATATGCCAGAAATGACCCTTTTCATCTTCATAAATTGTTTCGATATCTGATATTGAAGTTTTGCAGCTGGGGCACCAATTAATGATCCTTTCCCCTCTATAGACCAAGCCTTTTTCATAAAGACTCATAAACACCTTAGATACTGCTTTAGAACAGCCTTCGTCCAGGGTGAATCTCTCTCTGGTCCAGTCACAGGAACAACCTAGCTTTTTCAGCTGATTTATGATTCTTCCGCCATATTCCGCCTTCCAGTCCCAGGCTTTTTTCAAGAAAGCTTCTCTTCCCAGATCATATTTTGTTTTGCCTTCTTTAGCAAGCGCATCAACAATTTTAGCTTCTGTTGCGATGCTGGCATGGTCTGTTCCCGGCAACCAGAGGGTTGAATAGCCTTGCATCCTTCTCCACCTGATCAATATATCTTGAATTGTATTGTCAAGAGCATGGCCCATATGAAGCTGCCCTGTAATATTTGGTGGCGGAATTACTATTGTATAAGGCTCCTTGCTATAATCTACCTCCGGTGTGAAATATCCATTCTCAGTCCACATTTTATAGAGTTTTTCTTCAACCTGCTTGGGATCATAAGCTTTGTTAAGATTTTTTGCATCTTCCATTATAATCGCCTCCATCTTTATTGAATCCTTGTTGTAGTGACTGATAACGACTACAAAAGTTGCGAGACTAAGACTTTGTAAGCTTGCATAGGGTTGCGTCAAAACTAACAAACTCTAAGCCCCTTCACATTGAACGAGACTTCATTCAGCGGGGTTTCAACTCCACTGAATGTTAGTTCAGTGCTGCACTCTTATATCACTGTGAAAATAAAAAACCCTCCATCCCAATAAAAGGACGAAGGGTAAATTCGCGGTACCACCTTAATTCCGGCCAACACCGGCTCTCTTCACTATAACGGGCAGGCCCGTCTGCATCTACTGAGATTCGATACAGGAGCTCCAAAGCTACCTTCAGCGAAACCATGCCTTGAATACCTCTCACCCTTGGATATCCTTCTCTTAAAAGGTGATTATCGCCTACTCCTCTTCTTCACAGCTTTTATATTAGATAAACATTATCAGCGTTTAGCTATCGGATAATCTTATTTATAGCATTTACTCAAAGCTTTGTCAATATGCTTCACAATTTTTTTCTAAATCGTGCCTTTTATCGATACAAAACGATAAAAATATATAAACAAGGATATGAGATTCAAAATGACAAATATGTTCATGAAAAGCGTGCCTATCGAAAGGTCAAGCATTATAGCAAACCCGGATATATAAAACATGGCTGTGGACACCTTTCCATATACATTAGCCGGTATCACCACTTCCTTATTATAAAAAAGGAAATATGCCCCTAATATCATGAACAGCTCTTTTAATGCCATTATAACCAAAATCCAAAAGCTTATCTTATTATTCAACGAGAAAATGCTTAGAACAGAGATCAGCATCAGCTTATCTGCCAGAGGATCTAAAACTGTGCCTATCTTTGTTATCATATTATATTTTCTTGCTATATATCCGTCCATAATGTCAGTTATAGCAGAAAAAATAAAAATAGAAAAGGCTATTGTTCCACCGTTTCTCGGAACATATAAGTAACTGTAAATCATGAGCGGTACTAAGCCAATCCTTATGGCTGTCAGCATATTTGGTGTAATCATAGCCTCAACTCCCATCATGACAATTTTTCTTAAATATATTTTTTCCACTAAGAATTACTTTATTAAATCTCTTATTTACATTATATGCATTTTTGTTCTTAAAGCCCATTAAAGTCCTTTATTTCATAAACAAGCACAATCAAAAATTCTGGGAATAAACTGTAAATGATAAATATATTCTTGGAGGTGATTTCATGAAAATTTACGGTAAATTATTGTGTTTCATCATGATTCTTACAATCATTGCTTCACTGTTCAGCGGCTGCAGCAAAAGTGAATTGACTACTATCCGCCTCAATGAAGTCGTCCGCTCAATATTCTATACACCTCAATATGTAGCAATAAGCAAAGGTTTTTTTGAGGAACAGGGAATAAAGATTGATTTAACCACAGGTCAAGGTGCTGATAAGACTATGACAGCCTTATTGTCCGATCAGTGCGATATTGGCTTTGCAGGACCTGAGTCGTGTATATACGTTTATAATCAGGGTAAGGAAGATCATGCTGTGATATTTGCTCAGCTAACAAAATGTGACGGATCATTTTTAGTAGCTAGAGAACCGGATCCTAATTTCAACTGGAAAAAGACTGCAGGAAAGACGATTATAGGAGGCAGACCCGGCGGAGTGCCTGAAATGACCCTGGAATATGTATTAAAAAAGAACGGAGTGGTGCCCGGAAAGGATGTAAATGTTATCACAAATCTCCAATTCACGGCTACTGCAGGCGCTTTTAAAGGCGGAACAGGTGATTATGTCGCACTTTTTGAGCCTACGGCCTCAATGCTGGAAAAAGAAAAAGCAGGCAGTATAGTAGCTTCCATAGGCAAGGACAGCGGCTTGATCTCCTATACTGCATATTTTGCTAAAAAAAGCTATATAGAAAAAAATCCTGATATCATTCAGCGTTTCACCAATGCGCTATATAAAGGACAGCTATGGGTACAAAATAATAAAGCAGAGGACATCGCAAAAGAATTGAAGCCCTTCTTCCCGGATGCCGACGATGAAATTCTCGCAACAGTTGTAAACAGATACAAAGAAATAGATGCTTGGAACGACAAGCCTATTTCTATTCCTGAGTCTTTTGAAAGGCTTCAGGAGGTAATGGTAACTGCCGGCGAGCTTGATAAAAGAGTAGAATATGATGCATTATTCAATGACAAATTTGCTGAAGAAGCGGTCAAAAAAATAAAATAAACTGTAACATTTTAATGCTTCTATAAATAATATGTTATTGGGACAAGAGATTTGTCCCAATAAACCCCAATACCATATGGCCTCCTGATTATGAGGATAGCATTATGATAAAACATTTTGCTGTCCTCGTTATATTTCACGGAATCATTATTTAATCACTTTTAAAGCTTATTTGAATATTATGAAGTGATAGATGTTTTCAAAGGGGTGGTTAAATGGAAAAGGTAGTTGAGATTATTGATGTTTCTATGAACTACCATACCCTTGACGGAGAAACTAACGCGATACAAAAGCTTAACCTGGAGATTTCAAACGGAGAGTTTGTAAGTATAGTTGGGCCTAGCGGATGCGGAAAATCCACTCTATTGTCATTGATCTCTGGCATACTCAGGCCCTCAGCCGGTAAAATATTAGTAAATGGCAAGGAAGTTCAAGGCCCATCAGCCAGTGTAGGATACATGCTTCAGAAAGATCATCTGTTCGAATGGAGAACGATTGCGAAAAATATTACTATAGGGCTGGAGATACAAGGTAAATTAAACAAAGAAACGCAAGCCTCTATAGAAAAACTGTTAAAAGAATATGGCTTATACGAATTTAGAAACCATTATCCGAGGCAGCTATCAGGAGGTATGAGACAAAGAGCGGCCCTGATAAGAACTCTTGCAACCAAGCCGGATATACTTTTATTGGATGAACCCTTTTCTGCTTTAGATTATCAGACAAGAATAGCAATTTCTGAAGAGGTATGGCTGATCTTAAAAAAAGAAAGAAAAACTGCAATACTTGTAACCCATGATCTTGCCGAAGCCATAAGCATGAGCGATAGAATAATAGTGCTCAGCAAAAGGCCCGCAGAGATAAAGTCTATACATGAAATCAGTTTAACCTGCAGCAATAAAACTCCCATAACCTGCCGAGAGGCTCCTGAATTCAGGTTCTATTTCAATACCATATGGAAGGAGCTGGATGTGCATGTATGATTCAAAATATTCAGCAGTATCTGAGGAACACAAAAAATTTTTGATGAATAACAAAAGAAAGAATTCGGCTATAGGGCTTTCAAGGTTCATCATCCTTATATTATTGTTTGCTCTTTGGGAAACAGCAGCATCTAAGGAATGGATAGATCCCTTTATAATGAGTCAGCCAAGCAGAATAATAAAAACAATCGTTATAATGTCAAAAGACGGCTCATTGTTCATGCATACCGGAATCACAGTATATGAGACAATAATAGGTTTTGTATCGGGAACCGTAATTGGCACCTTAGTAGCCATAGCTCTTTGGTGGTCCGATTTTCTGGCAAAAGTGCTGGACCCGTATCTGGTTGTATTAAACGCTCTTCCTAAAACTGCTCTTGGGCCCATCATATTAGTTTGGATCGGGGGTACTACAAAGTCAATAGTTGTCATGGCATTGCTCCTATCCATAGTTGTAACAATAATCAATGTTTTTACCGGCTTCAGCAGCTGTGACGAAGATAAAATAAAGCTTCTTAAAACTTTTGGTGCAAATAAGCGGCAAATACTCCGCAAGGTAGTTTTTCCGGCAGGCATACCGACTATAATTTCTACGCTAAAAATTAATGTGGGACTATCCCTTGTGGGAGTGATAGTAGGAGAGTTCCTCGTGTCCAAAGCAGGCTTAGGGCACTTGATCATATACGGAGGGCAAGTATTTAAAATGGATTTAGTCATGACCAGCGTTTTAATACTTGCTATTGTCGCAGCCATACTTTATCTCTCAGTTCTATGGATCGAAAAGAAAGTATTGAAAATGATGTGAGTTATAACCTCACATCATTTGCTTTTTAATATATATATGAGCTCCAATATATCCTTAATCACATAATCAGGCTGGATGCTGCAATCTTGGTGCCCTGCCGCTTCACTCCAGCTTACAAATACGCTGTCTACTCCCGCATTATATGCACATTTAATATCAAATTCACTGTCTCCGATCATCAGGGTTTCCCCTTTCTCAGCCCCTAGCCTGGTCAGGGCTTCCAATATCGGCTCCGGATCAGGTTTATGCTTATTTGTATCTTCATAGGCCACCACATCCTCAAAATATTTGAGGAGATCAAATAATTCCAGGCCTCTTTTAGCTAAAACCTTGCGTTTTGAAGTCACAACTGCAGCTTTGCAGCTCAGCTTTGATACTTCCTCTAAAACCTTATCTACATCTCCGAAGACTTCAACCCTCTCATCGTGAATGCTCTCGTTATATTTTATGTAGGTATTGAACATTTCTTCAGACTTCTCTTCAGAAAACCGCTTTAACGTAATCATCAAAGGTTCTCCAAAATATTTCAAAATCTCAGAGTCCTCCAAATCTATATTCATATGCTCTTTCAGAGTATATTTAAAAGATTCAATAATAAGTTTATTAGTATTCAGCAATGTTCCGTCCAAGTCAAAAAGTACATATTTATATTTCATTTGCTTAAGCTTCAGCTCCTTTCTACAATATTTTAGCATAGTTTGATGCTTATTGTGATGAAATTTCTCATTTTGTATAATATAATTACAAAAGAGGGAAGGTGTTATAATGTTTGACATATTATCATGGTTTTATAGGTATATATTCATTTTTTTACTTGCTTGTTTTCTCTTAGTTAGCATCTCAATATATTTTTATAATAAAAGAATGCTCCAGCCTTTTTTATCTGTAATAATTATTGTTACCGCAGCCTCTTCTTTTGCGCTTTTATCCATCTTGGGAGAAATTATTGACTACAAAGCAATATATATAGGCCTTATATTCTGTTTTCAATATATAATTACCAGAATATTGCTTATTAAGCTTTTGAAAATAAAAGATATATTGTTATACGACATAGTAAATATGCTGTTGGCAATAGGCTTGGCAATGCTCTATAGATTAAGTCCGGATTATGCGGTAAGGCAGAGCCTTTTCACTATATTAGGCGATACTACGTATTTCTTTTTGTTCTATCTGCTAAAAAGAATAGATATAAGAAAAGACTATTCCAAACAACTGGGATTTGTTATTCTGGCGACATTAATAATAACACAATTTTGGGGCATATCTATTTCCGGTTCAAAAAATTGGGTAGAATTGCTTGGCTATAGATTCCAACCTTCTGAGTTCTTAAAAATTCTATTTGTTATTTATATATCCACTATTCTTAGCAGGGGCTTAGACAAGAATGTTTTTTTATATTCAAGCTCCTCAATAGTTATAGCGGCATCATTCTTCGCCTTGCAGCGGGATTTAGGTTCTGCCCTTATATTCTCAGCCGTATATCTTATACTTTTGTTCGTCACTGATGACAAGATATATCCTACTTTATTGTCTGCCGCAGCAGCTTCTGTTATGGCCGTTATAAGCTTCTATACATTCAGCCATATTAAATCCAGAGTTGAGGCTTGGTTAAATCCCTGGAGATATGTCTCCGGCAAATCATATCAGGTTACCCAATCACTATTTGCTATAGCCGCCGGCGGGTTATTGGGTACGGGCTTGAACCTTGGAAATCCCAAGTTTATACCGGCAGTTCATACTGACTTCATTTTTTCTGCGATATGCGAAGAAACAGGCATAATCAGCGGTATTATAATGCTTTTGCTGTTATGTATGGCTACATTGATCGGCCTGAACTTCAGTAAAAACTGCAAAGAGCCTATCAATAGGCTTATCTGCTTAGGACTTTCGTCGATGACCGGTATCCAAACCTTGATAATAGTATCCGGCGTTTTAAATATAATACCTATAACCGGTGTTACATTGCCCTTCGTCAGCTATGGAGGCAGTTCGCTGATATCTCAGACTATGAATATCGGTATTTTGTATTTTGTGAGTATGAATGAAAAAGGTGATAAGGATGAATGATTATATAAAACGTCAAAACTTGGTTAAATGTTTTTTTATTATTTTTTTTATTGGAATCGTTGGATATTTGTTGTTTTTTAACTTTTTTCAATCAAAATATATATATTCAAATTCTTATAATAAGAGATTAAGAAAGGAAAATTCAGATATTATCAGAGGGGATATCCAGGATAGAAGCGGAGTTGTTTTAGCGAGCAGCAAGATTCACAAAAATACTATGCAAAGAAATTATGCGTACGGCCGCAGCTTCTCGCATATAATAGGATATTCTGCAAAAGCATTAGGCTCTACCGGCATTGAGGCCCTATACAATCAGGAATTAGCTTCTGCAAATGCTATAGAAACTTTAAAAGGAAAGGCCAAAGGAGAAAAGATAAAAGGCAATACAGTAAAACTGACCTTGGATAAAACGCTTCAAGTATATTCCTCAGATTTGCTGAAAGGGAAAAAAGGGGCCATAGCAGCTCTGAATCCAAAAACCGGTGAAATCCTGGCCCTTGTCAGTAAACCCGATTACAATCCTTCTAATGTTACAGAAAACTGGAATGATCTGATAGAAGATAAAAACAGTCCGCTGCTGAACAGGGCTTTGGATGGACTATATCCGCCGGGATCAATATTTAAAGTGATAACCACCTCTTCTGCTTTAAATAATAACTATAAGGATTTTGAAATAGACTGTTCAGGTAAAATAAATATTGAAGGATACGAAATAAAAGACAGCAATGACAAAGCTCATGGCCAAATTGATTTAAATAGAGCTTTCACATTATCATGCAACTCCTATTTTGTTAGTCTGGGACTTGAATTAGGAAATAATAATTTATACAACGAGGCAATCAAATTCAAATTCAACAAAGGCATTCAAGGTGATATAAAATCCAAGACCAGCAGCTTCACCAAAAAGAATGATAATAAAGCTCTGGCCCAACAGTCCATCGGACAGGGGGATGTTCTGATAACCCCCATCCATGCGGCGGCTATTGCAGCAATTATAGCTAATGATGGAGTGTTAGCACCTCCTTATATGGTTTCAGAAATAACTGATATGACCGGAAAGCCCATTAAAAGCTTCAAGCCTAAAGCAGGGGAGAAAATAATTAGCAAAGAAAACGCTGAGATTATTAAGAGCATGATGATCGATGTAGTAGAAACAGGGACAGGCAGAAATGCAAGGATCAGCGGTTCAAAAGCTGCAGGTAAAACAGGTACTGCAGAAAATCCTCAAGGCAAAGCACATTCTTGGTTTATCGGCTTTGCACCTGCCGAAGACCCCCAAATAGCGATTGCAGTAATTGTTGAAAATGGAGGGAGCGGCGGCAGCAATGCTGCTCCAATTGCAGGCAAGGTCATGAAAAAAGCCTTATCTGTAATAGATCAATAAAGGAAAGCCCTAGATCGGCTTTCCTTTATTATTATTTTTTATGTCCTCACCCTTCTTTGATTTTACCCTCTGAAGTGTGAATATCACAGCGATAATTGCAATACCTATCATGTCGGTATATGCTCCCGGATCTATACAAAGAAGTCCTCCAATGAACAAAGCTATCCTAAATAATTTATTGACCCATGTCAGGAAGTAGCCTTGCACTGCAACACCTACAGCAAACATGCCTATTAAGGAGGTAGCTAATATTTGAATTATTTCTATAGGCGTTGTGTTTATAAGCAACAATGCAGGATTCATTACAAATATATAAGGGATTATAAAAGCAGCAATAGCTAATTTGCTCGCATTTATTCCGGTCTTCAGCGGATCACTGCCTGCAATGGCTGAGCCTGCAAAAGCTGCCAAGGCAACAGGGGGCGTAACGTCTGCAATTATTCCAAAATAGAATGTGAACATATGAGCTGCCAAAGCAGGCACCCCCAGCTTCATAATAGCGGGAGCCGCTATTGTTGAGGTAATAATGTAGTTTGCAGTAGTTGGTGCTCCCATACCCAGAATCAATGATGTTATCATAGTAAATATTAAAGTTAGGATCAGATTTCCGCCAGCCATGGTAACAAGTCCATTTCCAAGCTTTAAGCCTAGTCCTGTCAAAGTAACAGTACCAACGATTATACCTGCCGAAGCACAGGCTATTGCAACCCCAAGCGCACTCTTTGCGCCTGCTTCCAGAGCTTCCATGAGCATCTTCAGATTCAGTCTGGTTTCCTTTCTTACAGCTCCAGCCAGGACAGATATGATTATGCCATATAATGCTGCCTTAATAGGAGTAGCGCCATTCATGAGGAAGTAAACAATGGCTACTATAGGCAATAATAAATATCCGCTTTGGAGCATAACTTTTTTAAATTTAGGCAGTTGATCAGCTTTCAATCCTCTAAGCCCTGTTTTTCTGGCTTCAAGGTCAACCATTATCCAAACCCCGGTAAAATATAATATTGCGGGTATAACAGCAGCTTTAGCTATTGTTATATAAGGAACACCTATAAATTCAACCATTAAAAATGCAGCAGCGCCCATTATAGGAGGCATGATCTGACCTCCTGTTGAAGCTGCCGCTTCAACAGCCCCGGCAAACTCAGGCTTATATCCCAAGCTTTTCATAAGAGGAATTGTAAAGCTGCCTGTACCAACAGTGTTGGCCACAGAGCTTCCTGAAATCGTCCCTGTCAAGGCACTGCTCAGAACAGACACCTTAGCCGGCCCGCCCACTGCTTTACCGGCAATAGAATTTGCCAAATCAATAAAGAACTTGCCTATACCGGTTTTATCCAGGAAGGAACCGAATAATATGAACAAAAATATAAATGTAGAAGAAACTCCGATAGGAATACCAAGAATACCCTCTGTAGTATAGTACATATGGCTTACTATCCTGGATAAGGAATAGCCTCTGTGGTTTAAGAAGCCTGGCATATAAGGACCAAACTTAGCATAAAGCAGAAATGTTCCTGCTATTATCACTATTGGCAGCCCTACCACTCTTCTGGTAGCCTCAAGAACCAAAAGAATTGCCAGCGATGCAATCACAATATCAAGTGGTGTTTGCTCCCCGGCACGATAAATCAAAGCTTCATAATTGAAGCTTATATACAAGCCTACTATAGCACCTAATATTGCCAGGCAGATATCCGACCAATGAATTTTATTTTTAGGCATGCTTGATTTGGCAGGATACAATAAGTACGCAAGGACCAATGCAAATGTAAGATGCACAGATCTCTGTATCTGGGCGGGCAAAACACCTCTAAATGCGGTATACAAGTGAAATAAGGAAAATAATATGGCTAAAACTGATATAAATCTTCCTGTAAACCCCGCAACCTTCCTATAAGCTGATTCTCTATCGTATTTTGCTATTATCTCATTAAAATCTATCTCTTTTACCTCTTCTTTTAGGTTCTTTTCTTCACTCATGATATAACCTCCTTAAGAGTGCATACAGTGATACCTTTTTTATTTTAAAAATTGCTGATTTCCCAGGTTCTACAAAATTAGATAAATAATATGTCTTATCATTTATGGTTAAACTATGATTTGCAACGGTACCAACGAACATAGAAAATGAGTCCATCTTTATATCTAAATTATCGATCTGCACCATCCCATCGACTAAGACAGGCTTTTGTTTGTAATCCTCAAAATCAGGCATACCTGCACCATAGGCATAAAAAGTTGTTTTATAAACAACAAAATGATCATCCTCAATCCTGTAATACTCATTTACAGGCATTCTATTTACTGAGTGAATGAAGCTGGTATAAAACTCCTTATTGCCAATCATTCTATCATTAAAAACAATCCTGCCTGTTTCTGCGTCAGTAATAGTAAACATACTGAACAAAGGCACAAAAAATACTGTCGCGATTACTGCAGCTGCAATAATAAATACGATTTTCTTAGCTTTCATCTGAAAATACCGGACCGGAATTTCCGGTCCGGTTATCCTCCGTGATTATTTAATTAAGCCTTTTTCTTTGAAGAATTTTTCAGCACCGGGATGGAATGGAATAGAGATACCATTAACAGCCTTTTCCAAAACTAATTCCTGGCCTTTTGCATGAGCTTGAGCCAGCTCAGGCTGGTTTTCAAATAATGCCTTTGTAATATTGTATATTACCTCTTCTGATGCCTGTGAGTTAGTAGCTAATGTAGCCATAACTGCAACAGTTTTAACATCAGAATCCTGCCCATTATATGTGCCTGCCGGAATAGTATACTCTACGAAGAATGGATATTTTTCAGTCAGGCTCTTTATAGCTGCATCGGATAGTGAAACCAATGAAATCTTATTCTGTGCTCCGATGTCCTGTATTGCAGCATTCGGAATACCAGATGTTACAAAGAAGCTTTCTATATGCTTGTCCTTGAAAGCATCTGCAGATTCAGAGAAAGATAAATAGCTAACATTCATATCATTATAAGTAAGTCCGGTAGCATCCAGTATCTGTCTTGCGTTTGCTTCAACTCCGCTGCCCGGAGCTCCGACAGAAACCTTCTTGCCTTTTAAATCATCCACTTTAGTTATGCCGCTGTCAACAGAAGCAACAATCTGAATGATTTCAGGGTATAATGTAGCTATTCCTCTTAAACTTTCAATTTTACCGTCTTTAAATGCTTCTACTCCATTATAGGCGTAATCTAGCATATCGTTTTGAAGAATTGCCAATTCTGCTTCATTTTTGCCAAGAAGCTTGCAATTTTCAACAGATGCACCAGTTGCCTGAGCGGTAACGTTCATGTTTTCAATCTTTGAATTGAAAATCTGAGCCATTGCGCCGCCATAGGGATAATAAGTACCGGAAGTTCCTCCTGTAGCTAAGATCATATTTACTTTTGCAGGTGCGCAAGCAGTAAATACTACAGCGAACATGAGCATTAATGCTAATACTATTGCGATTTTCCTTTTCATAAAACCCCTCCTAATAAATTTAATAGGTCTGCAATATAATTGTAATATTGCTGTAACACAAAATAACAAAAAAAAACTCAAACCAACGTCATTGTTAGAAAATTAGGAAACTTTACACATATTAAAAGGTTTAAAAGGGGTTTTCATATTCTTCTATCATCACAAGCAATCTTCTTATAAAGGTTTTCACATTGATTTTACCGCCTGTTTTGCTTTTACCTCTAATATAGTCCATCTCACTCTTTATCTCTATGTAGTCAAATAAAGAAGAACTGTAGAGCATAAATTTTTCATTTGCAAAATCTTCAATGCCTAAAGTAGCAATATTTTTCATAGCTTTCCCTACTGCTCTTCTAATCCTCATTTCTACTGTTTTACTTTCTATGCTCAAGTTTTCAGAACTGAAGGAAGGACTTTCATGAACAAGTCTAAACAAATCCGGAAGCTGCATCTCTTCCAGTGCATAATTCAAAGCCTTGTCTTTAATGAGAACGGAACAAATTTTAACGATATCCTTGCTGCCAAGCTCGCCTATAATTCCTATATCAGATAAAATCTGATTGAGAAACTTTTTATTCTTATCCATACTGGTATATTCACTTGCAGTATCATCCTTCTTGAGCTGCAAAGCTGCCGACTCAATTGTTTGAAATGTTCTGCGCAAGGTTAAATATTCTTTGACCTTTTTTATTACATTTACTACCTCTATCACATTAATAGGTTTATTAATAAAAAATTCTATGCCGTTTTCATAGGCTTTTCCGATAATATCCTTAGAACTTACTTGAGACAGCATAATAAAAACACTCTTAATATCCAAGGATTTTGTCTTTTTTACTACCGCTATGCCGTCTTTCATCGGCAAAAGCAAGTCAATAATTACTATATCGGGTCTATGGGTTACTACCAGTTCTTCACCTCTAACTCCATTTTCAGCTTCAGCCAAAACTTCACCCAGATCATACTGCTCTATTATTCTTGTAAGTACACTTCTTACGCTTCTATCATCATCTACAACAATAAAGCTATGCATTGAAACTACCTCCCACTTATTAACTCATCAGTCGGGAAAGCAAGCATGAATTCTTTTTCGCCTTTTCTTGGAGAATTTATGCTTATCGTACCATTTAAATGCTCTGTCAGCATCTTCACATGAGCAAGCCCAAGTCCGGTTGATATCAAGCCTGTATTCGGATCATACTTTGATGTATAGCCCGGTTCAAAAATTAACTCCTTTATATCATCAGATATTTCTTTGCCATTATCAATGATTCTGAAAACAGCCTTGCTGTCATCCATCTCACTGGTAACGCTTATGTAAGAATTATCATTCAAACATGCCTCAATAGAATTCTGTATCAAATTATTCAATATAGAAATAATAATGAAAAACTTATCGGTCTCATAGTCTTCTTTTACCTTGAAAGATAACTTGATATCTTTGTTAAGACCTTCAATGTAAAGAATAAATAAGCCTTGAATTACATCAAAGATCTCGCTTATCTCCATCGTATTTCCTGCTTCTCTTGCAGGAAGTATCTTCTCCATATTGAGCACTATTCTATTGTAGTCTTTCTTAATTTCATGAATCTGTATCGATAATTCCAATGAATCAGATTTTAATTGCTCTCTTTCTCTATCTGTAAGCTTTTCTTCGTCATTTAGCCTGTTATATATCGAATAGCTTTTTCCCATGGCATTTTCAATATCTTGCATGGATTTTTTCAGAAAAAATATCTCCGACTTCATCTTAGCTGTGATAACGATTAAATCATTATACCGTCTTTGATGCTCTTCCTTAATGATTATAAGATTGTAATATTTGATAGTCAAAAATAGGCAAAGAATTATGGAGGAACGTATTATTGCAGTTAAAACCACTGTCTCCAATATTGATTCGAATGGGTTGTTTATAAAGTGATTTCTAAGTATTAACTCTAAAAAATTTGAAGCGATATCAGCAAAAATAATGATAAATAAAAATTGCAACGGCTTGTCCGTATGAGCTCTGAAGTTAAGACGATCTATTATTATACCATAGCAAATATAAAAAAATGATGCCGGTATATGTCTGGAAAGTGATACTTCAAAGCTATTATTATATAATAAAATATCTATTGCCGTTCTGGTTATCAAAACGAAAACAGCAACTAACACTGCGGTATCTGCAATAAGCAGATTTCTAAAATATAATAGGAGAAATGGGAACAATATAACGGCTATAGTGATTCTAAACTCGGTTCCAAAGGGGTAAAAATGAATTTGTCCCATAATAGCGGTAAAAAAAGCGACTATAAGCATCTCTTTTATATTTTTATTCATTTGAGATACACATCCTGGAGTATATTCTTAATATCATTTTACATTTGTTAGACTATTTTGTAAAATATTTTAATTTTTAATCTGGTATATACTAGTATTCAATTTTATTTACTCTCTGATATTTTCTATAGTAGAACTTATGATCTTAATTCCTATTTCAATATCATCAGCTCTTACTCTGGAAAAGCCCAACCTGAAAGCATCCTTTCCCTCATCGTTTATATAAAAAATATCTCCTGGTGTGAATATAACACCTTTTTTTATGCATTCACTCAACAAATTCCTTGAATTAATGCCTTTATGCTTTATGAATATGTGAAGGCCTCCATCTCCGTAAAGCATAGCCTGTGGAATATTCTGCCTAACAGCCGCTATTGCCGCTTCATATTTTTGTTTATATACCCTTCTGGCTTTTTTTATATACTTCTCAAATGAACCTTCCCTAAAGAACTCATATAGAATTGCCTGGTCTAAAAACGAGGTATGAATATTTCTGCTTCTCTTCACACTCTCCAGGTAATCTATTAAAGCCGTATCGGCCACAATCCAGCCAAGCCTTAAACCGGGAAAAAGAATTTTAGAGAAGCTTCCGGTGTAGATAACTCCGTTTCCCCTGCCCCCTATTGCTGCAATTGGAGATATATGGGAACCAAAATATCTTAATTCCTCATTGAAGCCATTCTCTATAATGGGGATATCATTGCCGGCTAAAATATCATAAAGCTCAATTCGTCTTTCCCAAGGCATTGTAATGCCTGTGGGGTTGTGATAAGAAGGGGTGATATAAGCCAGCTTAACCTTATTGTTTTCAATTATTCTTTTTACCTCTTGAATGCTTATCCCTCCCCCGTCCATATGTGCGCCTAAAATGTCAAGCTTCCTCAGCTTCATTATTTTAAGCGCCGTATTATGAGTGGGATTCTCGCATAATATTGGATCTCCTTCCTTCGTAAGTGAAGAAATCAAAATTTCAAAGGCTTCTGTAAATCCATTGGTTATCAAGACACTCTTGCCTTCAGTATTAACTCCCTTACTTTCCATATAGCCGGTCAAGTAATCAAGCAATGGCTTATAGCCTTGCGCATACCCATAATTTAATATCTTGTAGCCTTCCAATGATATTATATTCATAAAAGCCCTTTTAAAATCCTCCATAGGAAACAGCTCCGGCTCCGGTGAAATGCTGCTCATAGGTATCATTTCCTTCTCCCAAACTGCTTCCTGCTTAACGATATCAAGGTCTCTAGCTTCTCTTGCATATTCATTTATTCTAGACTCCCATTCAGTGACCCATCCTCCGCCGGAGCTGATATTTATGTCTGATACAAAAGCCCCCTTGCCTTCTATTATATTTATGAAACCATCATCAACCAAAGATTCATAAGCAGAAATTACAGTGTTTCTGCTTACTTTCAGCAAGGAAGAAAGCTCCCGGGTTGAGGGCAGTCTTTCTCCTTTCTGCAGCATACCTTTAGCTATCATGGTTCTAAAGTAATTCTTTATTTGAATGTATATTGGCTGTCCTTTATCAATCTCGATATTGTGGAACATTTTTTCACCCCAAAAATATTAATGGTAATAGTCATGCTATTACCATTTTTACATATATAGAATTAAAAATAAAGCTTATTAATTTCTCGATTTGAGAGATAGCTGAACTATTCTATCTAAAAACTCTAAAAAATCCAGCCCATAGGCCTTTGCACTTTTCGGGAAGAGACTGTTTTTTGTGAGGCCGGGAAGCGTATTTATCTCTAAAACGTAGATATCATCTTCTCCAATTATTATATCCACTCTTGCATATACACTGCATTTTAAATGCTTCCAGCATTTTCGCGCAGCCTCCTCAACTTTCTCCCTTATGGGCGATTCAAGCTCTATTATCACCTCATCGGCTCCTCCATCCAAGTATTTTGAGCTATAATCAAAAAAATGAGACTTCGGTTTGATGGCTATCACCGGAAGCAATATCCCGTCCATCATGCAACAAGTTATTTCTTCTCCTTTGATGTATTTTTCAATCATGACCTCACTATCAAATTTTAAAGCTTCGGCAACAGCTTCTTCGATATCTTTCTCACCATTTACAATAGCAGTGGCAACACTAGAGCCTCCGCTATTGGGCTTAACGACTACAGGATATCCGATGGCATCAACCCTGGCCAGATCCAGTTTATCTGCACTGTTTAATGTAAACCAGTCCGCCGTATTAACTCCCACAGTCTTAAGTATGCTCTTAGTGATGCTCTTATCCATACATATCCCGCTCGCCAAGGGACTGCAGCCAGAATAAGGAATGTCTAAAGTCTCAAGTACTGCTTGGGCTATGCCATCCTCGCCGAATTTGCCATGCAATGCTATAAAGGCAAAATCTATATCTCTTGTTTTTTCTATTATATCTTCTTTCTTGTCGATAATAATAGGAACCACTTCATATTTATTCTTATCTAAATTATTAGCGATTTCTCTTCCTGTGTTCAAGGAAACTTCCCTTTCCGAAGATATGCCACCCATAATGACTCCTATTTTCATGCAAACACCATCCAATCAAAAATATAGTAAAAACAGTCTATTATCATTCTAACATGATAATAGACTGTTTTTTAGCACCACAGGAGTCGATTTTTTGACTCAGAGTGGTCTAGTTATAATACAAATCCTATCATCCTTAAAACCTCAAAATAATCCTGTGATTCAAATATCAAGGTGTTGGCTCCTACCTTTCTCATGCCCGGATAATAGGACATCTTATTTGCGTAAGTATGCTCCTTAAAGCATATTTCAACATTAAATCTATCTGGCAAGCTTATTCTGGCTTTATTAAAGTCTTGCTTTAACGATTTTTCTGCATTTTCTCTTATGAGCTTTAAAGATCTGGTTGTTGAAATACATATTGCGGCTGAGCCTATTCCCTCTTTCACCTCCACTGTATGCAAGCATGGATGCATCTTTCTCCCCTCTTCACATAGCATCTTGTCTCCTGATAGAAATACCGTTGGTACACCCTCGCAGGCTGCAGCATAGCTGTATATCGTGAATTCGCTTGCATATTCTCCGTTGATTTTTATGTATAATGGCCTGGAGGTCATAGTATGGGATAGGGGATTGCCTTCTCTACCGGCAGCACTATGATATCCGATAAACATTGCCGCATCAAAAGTGTCATTGATTCCTTGAACCATCGAATAAGGATGACCCGACCACCCTCTTATCAGCTTTGCACACTCGGGCAATTTTGTAATATCAATGTTCGCTGCCGTGTCGTGGGCATCTTTAATCACTATTTCATCAGCACCGGCCGCTATTGCGCCTTCACATGCTGCTGCCACCTCTTTTGTCATCTGCTCTGCATAGATTGAATAAAAGCTCTTTTCCGCTTCACATTCATCCCATCTTATCGTAGAAGTGATACCCTCCATATCGGCGCTTATAAATATTTTCATCATATTCCCCTCCTATTTTAAAGCAATCTGCTATTCTTTTAGCTTCATATAGTCTCTCAGTGTTTCTCGAATTCTGCCCTTTACGCCTATAACCTTTCCGCTGGTGATCATAGAATTTAACACAGCCTCTTCCTCACACTCAGCTACTGCTCTAAATACAACATTGAGCTTGTCCTCTTTAAGGATCTTGATGTCAGCTATTTCGTTATCGAGATAACTTTTAAGAACATTTCCGGTAGAAAATGCAATCATTATCTCTCCGCTCCCATGTCCCATAAATGAGCCCAATCTTGCCAATCCAACTCCCGCTCTCTTGCATACCCTTCTCAACTGCCTGCTGCTAAGAGGTATATCTGTAGCTATGATTGAAATTACAGAACCTTTATCCTCTTGTGGTTCGATATCCTTTTCTTTAGAAACTCTGTCATCAATATGAACCCCATTGATGCATAAATCCTTTAGTAATCCATGATTGGATAAGACCAATGCTCCCACAGTATAGTCCTGTCCTTCCAATTTTATAATGCGTGATGCCGAGCCTATACCCCCCTTAAGCTGATGGCAGCTCATGCCCTTTCCCGCACCTACATCTCCTTCAGCAAAGTTTGCCGTCGCTTCTTCTATAGCTTTGTATACATGCTCCTTTTTTACGGCCCTCAGCTGAATATTATTCAAATAGCTGTCATTGCACTCGCATACCACCGGATTAATGGACTCTACTTCTACATTTTCCTTTTTGCATTCTTTTATCATATAATCCACAACTGCATCATGGACGAGGCCCACATTCAATGTATTGGTCAAAGCTATGATGGACTCAAGGCTTCCCAGCTCATCAATTTGTACAAGTCCTAAAGTTTTTCCAAAGCCGTTTAGCACATAAGAGGCAGCAATAAGCTTGTTTGTAAAAATATTGCCTTCCGTAGGAAGTATCACTGTCACACCTGTTTTGCTCTCCTCAGTATCGATTGTGCAATGTCCTACCTTGATGCCTTTTACGTCCGTAATTTTATTCAGCTTTCCTTTTGGCAATTCGCCAATTTTTATTCCATAATCTTCTATTCTATTTTGTTTTGTCATTCTCATTCCACCTCATTATTTTTATGAAGAACTCCATTTCCATCATGGAGCGAAGATTCTTCATCAAATTTCTCTTTCTCCGCTAACTCAACACAATGCCGGGCTAATATAAGAACGGGATCTATATATTCTTTCGGCACACCTATCCTTTCAACCAGGAGAGGGAGTTCGGTACACCCCAGGATTACTGGAGTGCATTTATCATCTATATATTTTGTTACCAGATATTCAAATTCTGTTGGACTTACATCAAATTTACCGGACTTTACCTTGTATATCCAACCCATAACCACTTTTTTATCAGCGTCATCCGGTTCTATTATATTCAGGCCGTATTCTTTGAATATTTTTTTATATATTCCTGATATATACGTACCTTCTGTAGCCAGGAGCAAGAAATCGCCGGCGTCCGGTTTTGTAAATTTTAAAAATGCTGCGGTTTCGCCTATCATATTAATTAAATACGCCTTTGTATATCTTTTTATATCGTCATAAAAAAAGTGTGCCGTGTTGCATGGCATGGCTATATAATCAGCGCCCAACATTTCTAATCTGGTAAGCGATCTTATGAGCTCGATTTTAGGGTCTTGCCCCTCACCGAGAATATATTGTGTTCTATCAGGAATTTGTGCATTGCTGTCTATTACTATATGGATATGATCTTGGTCCTTAGATGCATGAGTGGAGTCAATAATTTTCCTAAACAAATCACATGTAGCTGCCGGACCCATACCTCCCATTATTCCCAGAATCATATTATCACCTCGGTGTATTATTTATTACACCTGTGTTTATCGCAATTTTCATGCCATACAAAAAGTTCTCATATACCCTAGGCTTCTGAGGATTTTTATAAATTTTAGGGGATATAATTCAGCCCATTTATGCACCCATTTATCCGTTAACTCCTATTGAAGATAGTATGCTATTGCCTTTCTCAGTCAGCATAGTGCCTTTTCTCCCAGTACTAACCTCAACAAGACCTAACAGCTCGGCGCTGTTCAGCAAGCTTCTTATCTGGCCTTCCGTCAATGGCAATCCTTCTTCCTTTGCCAGGTTTGCCAGATAACGTCTCCCTATCCCATCTGAATTCTTCATTTTATCCAAAATCCATATCATATTATTTCCTAAAACCTCCTTTAGTACAGATTCTCCCGGCCTGGGCAGATCATCAGTTATATATTCGGGAAGCTTAGTTTTATCTATTTTTTTGCCATTCTTAGCAGTGCTTATTATATACTCAATCGCGTTCTCCAACTGCCTGATGTTACCAGGCCAGTCATAATCGATCAATACCTGGACAGCGTCATTTTCTAAAACCTCATATATGCTGTTATATTTGCCGGCGCTATATCTTTTCAAGAAATAGTTCGAAAGAACCAAAATATCCGTTTTCCTTTCCCTTAAGCTCAAAGTCCTGACAGGAAGGACATTGAGCCGGTAATATAGATCGGCTCTGAAATTGCCTTTTTTTATTTCTTCTGCCAAATTGCGATTTGTAGCAGCGATCAGCCTCACATCTATAGGTATTTCTTTGAGGCCTCCCACCCTCCTTACCTGCCTTTCCTGTATCACCCTCAATAACTTGCATTGGAATTCTAAAGAAGCATCTCCTATTTCATCCAGAAAAATTGTTCCTCCGTGAGCTTCTTCAAAAAGTCCTCTCCTGCCGCCTTTTTTGGCTCCTGTGAAGGAGCCCTCTTCATATCCGAATAGTTCGCTTTCCAATAGACTCATGGGCATGGATGCAAAATTTACAGGCACAAAGGGCCCGCCGCCTCTCTTTGAAGCACAGTGAATAGCTTGAGCGATCAGCTCCTTGCCGGTGCCGCTTTCCCCTTGAATTAAGATTGTGGAATCAGTATCAGCAAAGCCTTTTACTTTCTCCATCAATCTGCCCATGCTGCTGCTTTCATAGATGATATCATCAAAGGTATAAAAATTTGACCTTGTAGACTTTGTTGTCCTTCTGCGAAGCTCATGCTCATTTTTTTCAATATCTTCACTTTTTTCGAAAGTATATATGATTCCGTCCTCACTGCCGCTTCCTTTGACCACTTTACTGGTAACAAACAATTCTTTTCCTTTTATCATAATAACATCAATCTTGTCATGATGATCACTTTCATCCAGTTCCGGCAATATATCTTTAATATTTTTTCCTATAACATCTTCCCATGAACATTCTAAAATATTATAAATCTCCTGATTTCCGGTTATTATATTTCCGTCTTTGTCTATGTATATAATTGCCTTTGTCAAACAATTTGCAACAGTCTCAAGCCTGCTGCTGATAATTTTCATATCCTTTGCACTATCATTGATCCTGTTCAAGAGCCCAATGATCTCATGAATATATTGAGAAGAAAGCCCATCGCCCAGGGCATCCATCAAGCCAAGCCTTTTGGCTATATCAGCTACTGTAGTGATATCAATTTGTCTCGTACCAATATCTATAACCTTCTTTACCTCATATGGCACAAGATGAGGTTCTCCCACAGTAACCCCGATATCCAGCCCCGGGTATGCCGCTATTCCGGGATAATACGGATAATATTTTATATAATTGACTCCAAGGGCTTGCAGCTGAGTTATGGCTTGATAGGTAGACTCAGCCCTGTCGTTAATGAGGAGTACCTCAGTAGCTTTAGGCAGGCTCAATAGCTCTGAAATATATCTGTGATTTATGACCCTGCAAGCCAGCACATAATTCATGCCTTTATCTATCAGGCTTTGAACTCTTTTATCTATTGTTTGAGGAGATGATAAAACAACAAGAGTATTTGCCATATCAAATTCTAAATCATCTTCCAGACAGTAAGATTCGATCTCCGCATATTCTCCGAAGATTTTCTCCAACTGCATGGCCAGATTAATTGAAGTCACCTTTCCCGGGCTTATTATTGCAATCTTCTTCATTTTCCTTTCTCCTCCCTGGCATACTGATTATTGTGATGCATGATGATAATTTCAAAGCGCCATATTAATGTAATTATTATATATTTATTAATAAAAAACAACTTGAAAAACAAGCGCTTACTCTATAACAAGCCAGTCATAAAAAATAGCCGATTTAGATATGCTCAACATCCAAACGGCGAATAATTTTCAACATACTATATAATGTTTAAACTCAGTGATTTTCCAGAGCACCCGATGCTGCTCCATACGACTCCGGCTTAAGTATTTTTAGTAAGCTCATTGCGGCACTTTGGACAGGTAATGCGGATTTTGCCCTTACCCTTTGGGACCCGAAGCCTTTGCCCACACTGGGTACATTTGAAATAACGATATGTCTTACCGCCTCTTGCACGATTTATAAACTGAATGAGCTTCAAATTTATTGGATTCCACCACTGTAAAAATCTCATGTTCTCTTCTCTTCGCTTATTAATATTTTTTGAAAACATCCTTGCGTAGCACATAATTAAAATTATCATAGCAAAGATATTGAAAACACCTGATCCTATAAGAGAACTAACAACTAAAAACACAATACTCAACATAAGCATAGCATTTGAGAGCTGGTCCATACCATAGCGTCCTATCATCAATTTTCTAAACCAATTCATCCTTCTTACTCCTTATATACTATTTGTTTTTTCTGTTTTAATGTCTTTACTTGCCAGCCGCGCAGATACAGACTCACCAATAAGTTTGTATATTATTGAGCATATAGGGACAAAAACCATCATCCCTAGTATTCCCAAAGTGCTTCCCCCCAATATAACCGCAGCAAATACCCAAATAGCCGGCAATCCTATGGATGTTCCCACAACACGGGGATATATTAAATTCCCTTCGATCTGCTGCAAAACAATTATAAATACTATAAACCAAAATGCTTTGATGGGAGACACCATAAGAATCATAAAGACTCCCAGAGCAGCTCCGATAAATGCCCCAACCAGTGGGATCAATGCTGTAAATCCGATAAGAACAGAAATTGTTGCCGCATGTGGAAATCTGAAAATAATCATTCCGATAAAACACAATGCCCCAAGTATCACAGCTTCTGTAAACTGTATTGCGACAAAGCTATAAAAGGTCTTATAAGAAAGCTTGGATATATAAACAATCCTATCTGCACTTTTCTCAGGCAAGAATGCATAGATAACCCGCTTCGCTTGGTAAGTCAGTTTCTCCTTGCTCATCAATATATAAATAGCAAAAATAATGCTCATCACAAGGGTAACTGTACCGCTAAATATGGAAGAAACAGCAGCCAGCGCAGAACTCAATACCGTAGATGTGCCGCTTTTTATAAAATTCGCGATAGAACTTCCTATTTTATCCCAATCGAACTGCAGGTTTACTATCCATTGTCTCAACTCGGGCAACTGAGCAGACCATTTCTCTGCCCATATTTGTATTTCTGTAAAAAATGCTGGAGCCGTATGCTTTATAATGGCGAAAGTGTCAACCATTTCAGGAATGACCAAAAAAGCTACAAGGAAAATTATAGCTGCGGCCATGATAATAGATAAGAGCAAGCAAGTGATACGGCTAATCTTTTTTATGATTGCTTTTTGAGGTAAGGGAAATAATACGCGTTCCAGCATTTTCATAGGAACGTTTAAAATAAAAGCAATGGCCAACCCCATAATCAGCGGCGATAACAATGCGAAAATCGACTTTAAATAGTTTATCACCGAAGTCAGATTCTGAAGTCCGGAGTAGAAAAGAATTGAAACCATGACCATAAGTAAAATCTTTTTCATATTTTTCTGCGATAGCTCCATAATACTCACTTCTCTAAATTAATTTTATATGCAGTAATACCTCTTGCACATTATATAATGTTATATTTAAAACAATGCTTTGTCAATGTGTTAAGACTGTATATAACTAAAAAAGTCCTAAATAAAACAAAAAACTTGCAAAGCATAAAACCTTGCAAGCATTATAATCATTTGGCTCCCGGTCAAGGACTCGAACCTCGACAAACTGATCCAGAGTCAGTTGTGCTACCATTACACAAACCGGGAACATTTCATCAACGAAATATATATTATCATGTTTTCTTATGTTTTGCAACATTAATTTCTCATTTTGCTGCA
>NZ_JAJEKE010000018.1 GCF_024363565.1 Lutispora saccharofermentans
GAACGAGACTTCATTCAGTGATGAAATGCATCAATATTTCAATGCCATACAACAATAAGGCCTTGCGATAATATAATAAACAATGTAAAATATTTTTGCCGTAAAAATTCAAAATTTCACGTCTAAACTGCATGATGTATTATGAAGGGAGGTGATGGAAAAAGTAATATGGAAAGGAGGGGAAAAGTGATCGGCAGCTGTAAGTCTGAAGATATCAAATAAGCGCCTGGACTTGCATTATGCAAGTTGACGAGGAACAGGGTTCATCGAAATACTCGGCGGGTGCCCTGCGGCATAGCTCAATGCCGATAGAGGTTTTACAAAACCGCAAGCGATTGCAGGTACAAAATAAACCGAAATGAGCTGATCATATTGTAGAGTCGGGGAACATTCCGTAAGGTCATTATCGGGAACATTCCTCTGAGGTACAGACTCTAGGGAAAGAAATATGTTCCCATAAATTATTTACAGCGGCATGTAACCCCGTTCCTTAGTGAAAGGGGAGAAATTAATGTGTGGAATAGTTGGATATATCGGAGATAAAAATGCAGTTCCGGTATTGATGGATGGCTTGAAAAAGCTTGAATATAGAGGATATGACTCTGCCGGCGTGGCAGTATATGCAGAAGGAAAGGTTGAAATAAGGAAATACAAGGGTAGACTGAGCGTTCTGGAAGAACACCTGGATAAAGAAAAACTGAGCGGCAATCTGGCCATAGGGCATACCAGATGGGCTACCCACGGGGAGCCTTCGGATGCCAACTCTCACCCTCATACGAATGAAAAAGGGGATATTGCCGTAGTCCATAACGGAATAATAGAAAACTACCTGAAGATAAAGGATTTTCTCATCAGCAAGGGCTATGTGTTCAAATCGGAGGTGGACACAGAGGTGCTGGCCCACTTCATCGACTACTATTATGAAGGGGACCTGGCGGAAGCGGTAAGGAAGGTCATAAAGAAAATCAAGGGCTCTTATGCCTTTGCAGTTATAACAAACAGAGAACCGGACAAAATAGTATGCGTCAGAAAGGAAAACCCTCTGATAGTGGGAATAGGCGAAGGTGAAAACTATATCGCCTCGGACATCCCCGCCATACTCAAGCATACGAGGAAAACATACCTCATGGGAGAAAACGAGCTGGCCGTCATAACCAAGTGTGACATCAGATTCTACTCGGAAAACGGCGAGCCTGTAAAAAAAGAAGTCTTCAATGTGGATTGGGATGTGTCCGCAGCAGAAAAAGGCGGCTACAGGCATTTCATGCTGAAGGAGATCCACGAGCAGCCAAAAGCAATAAAGGATACGATGACCGGAAGGATCGCGAAAGACTCCGATGCAATCAGATTAGATGACATAAAGCTGACTGCAGAGGACCTGGCAAGGTTTGGCAAGATTTTCATAGTCGCCTGCGGCACAGCCTATCATGCAGGATTGGCGGGCAAATACCTGATAGAGCATCTTGCCAAAATCCCCGTGGAAGTGGATGTAGCCTCTGAATTCAGATACAGGAACCCACTGGTGGACGAAAAGACTTTGGTGATAATAATAAGCCAATCCGGCGAGACCCTGGACACCTTTGCAGCCCTGAAGGAAGCGAAGGGCAAGGGCGCAAGGATACTCAGCGTAGTAAACGTGGTGGGCAGCTCTATAGCAAGAGAATCCCACGATGTGCTTTACACCTGGGCAGGGCCTGAGATAGCGGTAGCATCCACCAAGGCTTATACAACCCAGATAATCGCCCTGTATGAGATAGCCCTTCACATGGCCGATCTCAAGGGGACCTTGTCAAAAGAAGCGATAAAGGCCATCAAGGATGAAATGCTGAACCTCCCCGCGAAGATAGAGAAGGCGCTGGGAAACAAGGAAGAAATACAGAAGTTTGCTTCCAAGAACTCCGGCGAAAAGGACGTATTTTTCATCGGAAGAGGCCTGGACTACGCAGTAGCTCTGGAAGGCTCCCTGAAGCTCAAGGAAATATCCTATATACACTCGGACGCCTATGCGGCAGGAGAACTGAAGCATGGCCCCATAGCCCTGATAGAAGAGGGCACCGTAGTGATAGCTCTTATGGCCCAGCATGAGCTGTATGAGAAGATGCTCAGCAATGTAAAAGAAGTCAAAGCGAGAGGAGCCTATGTATTCGCCATAGCAAAGGAGGGCAACAGGGAAGTAGAAACCATTGCCGACCAGACCCTATATATACCTGAAGTATCAGATATGCTCTCACCTACTGTAACTGTGATACCCCTCCAGCTGCTGGCCTACTATATGGCAGTAGAAAAGGGCTGCGATGTGGATATGCCAAGGAATTTGGCAAAGAGCGTGACTGTGGAGTAGAAGTGGACTGCCACAAAGACGGCTGTTGTGAGTTCTCAAAAAGTTTGAAAATGAGAGACTGACTCTAAGTAGTTGGTCTCTCAAAACTTAATGGGGGTAATACATATGGTTAAGTTATTAAGAAAGTGCTTGCCTTATGAAAACGAAAGTTTGTTAAGTTTTATTTATAGGCTGGCTAAAGATAATGATTGTCTACCAAAATGGCTTCTGAAGGAATATAAGTTAGATAAAGCTTATATGGATAATTCTATTAACTTTATGGATTATACAGAAAACAACTATTTAGATTTTTGCAAAATAAGTATAAATAGTTATAGTATATCAAACAATACATTTAACATAAATTTAAAAAGGAAGAAGCCTTATTATAGGAATAGTAACAAATAAGACTGACAAAATGCAAGCATGTATAGATGCATGTACAAAATGTGCACAGGCATGTTATGAGTGTTTTAATGCATGTCTAAATGAACCGGATCTTAATGCAAGGAAGAATTGTGTGGCAATATTGGTTGAATGTGCAATGATGTGCCAGATGTCCGCTGCAATGATGTCTATGAACGGCCAGTTTTCAAAGTCTCATTGCCAGCTATGTGCTCAAATATGTGATAAATGTGCTCAAGAATGCGATATGTTTAAAGACGATCACTGCAAGAAATGTGCTGATATTTGCCGTATGTGTGCAGATGAATGCAGAAAAATGGCTGCTATGTAATAGGCTGAATAGCAATTATCTTAGCGCACCTATTAAGTATATACGCAAACGATACTAATAGGTGCGTTATATTTTATGTAATACAATAGAAAGGAATGATGAACATGATGGGCTATGGTTATGGAATGATGGTATTTGCAATGATTATACCCCTACTATTAATAGGATTAGTTGTGTATGCAGCTGTTAAGTTAGCACTGGGAAGTAATAGAAGCAATAATACATTAGATGTAAAAAATGATGCCATTGATATCTTGAATGAAAGATATTCAAAGGGAGAAATATCTGAAGAAGAATACACACGTAAAAAGAAAATGATAAGAGAGTAGTGTTAGTATTTATTGCGAAGAAAAAGGTGATATCATCCCAAAGAGACAGAGGATGGAATGATTATTTTGATTAAATGGCAAGATTTAATATAAGATTTAGTTAGTAAAAATGAATATACATATATGGAAAATTTAAGGTAATAATAGAAAGGGTCGCTATTATATTTGATAAAGCTAAGAAGGTGAAAATATGGAGAAAATGCTTCTTCACAATTTTTCTCAAAGAATTAAAGAGCACTCCTTTTCTATTGATTACTGGGATGGTACAAGCATTAATTATGGTCAAGACACCCCTGCCTTTAAAATTATATTCCATGAAAAAATTCCAGCAGTAAAGCTATTGAAGGATCCATCATTAGCTTTTGGAGAAGCCTATATGGATGGAATTATTGACTTTGAGGGTGATTTACAGGGAATTATTGAAACATTTTACAAAATGATTCCTCCATCTTTTAAAAAGAAAAGCTTCAGTGGATTGCAGAATTTTTTTTCAAATGAAAATAAATCAACTTCTCTAAGAAAACAACAAAAAGATATTAAGCATCACTACGATTTAGGAAATGATTTTTATGAGCTGTGGCTTGATGAGACTATGAGCTACTCATGTGCTTACTTTTGTTCTCCGGAGGATTCTCTTCCTCAAGCTCAACTACAAAAAATTGATTACATATTAAAAAAACTACAGCTTCATCCGGGAGAATCTTTACTGGATATAGGCAGCGGATGGGGTTGGCTGATTATTCGTGCTGCTCAGCAGTATGGAGTAAGAGCATTGGGTGTAACTTTAAGTGAAGAACAATATACCAAAACAAAACAGCGAATTGCTGAACTAGGATTAAAAGGAAAAGTAGACGTAAAGCGGATGGATTATCGAACTCTTGCAGAAAATAATAGTGAGAAATTTGATAAAGTAGTCAGTGTGGGAATGATAGAACATGTGGGAAGAGCTAATATATCTAAGTATATGGAAATGGTAAATAAGCTTCTTGTTCCTGGAGGCTTATCTGTTTTACATTGTATTACAGGACAAATTGAGGGGCCGTGTAATAGGTGGATTCTTAAATACATCTTTCCAGGTGGATATATTCCTTCAATACGTGAGCTGATTTGGCTTTTACCTGAAAACGACTTCCATTTGCTAGATGTAGAAAGTCTACGATTACATTATGCTAGAACCTTACAACACTGGGCTAATAATTATGAAAAAAATTTAGACTATGTTAGAAAAAAGTATGATGAGCGCTTTATTAAAATGTGGCGCTTATATCTAAATGCCTGTGCCACTTCCTTTCGTGTTAGTGGATTGAATATTCACCAAATTGTTTTCTCGAAAGGAATTAATAACGAGTTGCCGATGACAAGGCACTATCTATACCAATGAATTAAAGCGCCTGACACTTTTAGTCGTATAAAATATTATATAAATGTTAATGGCTGAGGAGGTATTGATTTGGATTGGAAGTCATTTATGGAAGGAAGCAAGAACTTATCTACATTTGCTTTGGCCATAAGAGCTGTGATTCTTTATATAGCATTGATTATTGCAACTCGCTTGATGGGTCACCGTCAAGTAGGAATTTTATCAGGTCACAACTATTTAGTAGCTGCCGGAATTGTGAGCTTAGCCGCTATTCGAATGCTGAATCCGGAATCTTCTCTTACTTCCGGTATCGTAATTGTATTTGTTTATGCCTTTGTAAATATCTTTTTATCTTATTTAGATATAAAATGGCCTAGGGCAATCGATCGCAAACCGACAATTCTTATGAAGGATGGAATAATGCTCAGGCAAAATATGCTTGATTGCCATGTAACACTTGATAATCTGTTAGGACAATTAAGACTGAAGGGAGCTCATAATCTATCGGAAATCAACTCTATTGTATTAGAACCCTATGGTAAAATAAGTGTTATCAAAAAGCCTGAAGCTCTGCCTCTTACACGAAAGCAAATGAACCTGCCGTCTAAAATGGCAGCATTACCTGCAATCCTTATTTATGATGGGAAAATAGACGAAGAAAACCTTAATAGCATGGGCTTGGACCATAAGTGGCTAATGGCAAAATTAAGAGAGAAAGGGATTTCTAGTCCACAAAATATATTTTTAGCTATGCTTGAATCGGATGGAACTGTTTATATAAGTATATAGTGAAGAAGGGATGATAATGGAGCTAATAAAAGATATATTCGGTTCTGCTGAAAAAATAAGTCCCTTTATATTTGCTTTACGCAGTATTGTTGTCGGAGGTCTCCTATATATTGAAGGGAAAGTTTTACCTCATAGATCCGGAGGGCAATTCGCTGGGTACGATTTCGCATTTTTCTGGATGATGGATGGAATTACAGCGGCGCCATTATTTGAAGCCAAAATTAGCTTTATTAACACTGTTGTTATAGTTGCTGTTATATATGCTATTCATTATCTTATATCTTATATTGCTGTAAAAAACAAAGCTTTTGCGAAGATAGTAATGGGAAAAGCAATTCTACTAATATCCGGAGGGAAAATCCTTAGACCCAATATGGCAAAAGCACTTTTCCCGTTAGAACTGCTTTTGTCTGATATGAGAAGCGCAGATGCCCCTAATATTAGTGAGGTGGAAGCAGCAGTTTTGGAAACCAGCGGTCATGTAAGCGTTCTAAAAAAATCTGATTATCAGCCTGTAACTCCAAAGGATTTAAACGTTCAAACCATGGGAGGCGGTCTTCCAATTCTTCTTATAAATGAGGGGAGGATTATAGAAAATAATTTGAAGGAATTAGGTTATGACAAGAAATGGCTGAAAGAAGAATTGCTTAAAAAAGGTATATCAGATACAAAATATGTTTATGCTGCATTGATTGATTCTGCTGGTGAATTATACTACTCGGTAATAACTGAATAGAAGAAATACAGGAGGTAATATAAAAATGCTTACTGAAAAAGAAATAATGAACAATGCTTTTAAGGAATTGCAATTGCGTGAAACCAGTATGGCAAAGAAATATGCCAATATTTCAGAACAAATTAACGACCCAAAGCTTAAGCAGATGATAAAAGGAATGGAGCAGGGTTCGCGCAATAACTATAATACGTTGACACAAACCATGTCAAAGTATTCAATTTTTTAAATGGAGTGTGATATTGTATGAATAATATGGACTTTTTACATGATTCTCTGCAGGATGAAATGATGCTGCAAGCTATGTACAATAAATATATGATGGAGATCAGCAATCCGGAGGTCCGTCAGCTTTTTACCCAATTAAGAGATGCAAAAATGCAAAATATTACACAACTGCAGCAAGAAATTAAAACCATGATGCAACAAGGGAAAACTCAGTAGAAATTAGGAGAACAATAAGCTTCTTGGTGAGGACCAATTTATATTGGTTCTATATATCCCTTTAACAACTTTAGATAACTTGTTATATCAATTTCACAATATTTAATAAAAGAAGACTACTTTAAGATTCAAAATGTAATGAAAGAACTGAGAGACCAACTAGATAGAAAAATGACACAGAAATTCTAGCTCTTGCGACAGGTAAGATTACCTGCCGAAAGAGCTTTTGTTTTATAAGATAATAAAATAATAATACATAGTATGTATAGCTTACTGAATATTATTTACGAAATATTTAATGGGCTCTGTAAATAAATTAATATTCTCACTGTGTTTTAGTAAATATTTAATTGCGTCGTCTATTTGCCCTAGCATACTAAAAGCTATACTTAGTGAGTAATATAAGTAAGGTTTGAACTCTGCATCAACAGAGGGCTCAAAATAGCACTCTGATTCCTTTAATACTTCTAATGCCTTATCAATATTGCCACGTCTTAGGTATATAATCCCCAAGATTATTAATAATTCACTAAAGTTTTTTTTGTCGTCTTGATTGAGATCAATTACATGTCTAAGCTGTTCCATATCTATTCTTTCCTTATTAAGTAGAAAAGTGGTTTTTATTATCTCTGCCAGACAATTATTATACTTTAAGGTATATTGAGAATTTCTAAAGTAATTCATGGACTTATTAAGATAGTACAAAGCCTTTTCGTATTTAGCTTCATAACGCAAGAGTATGCCTAGATTAATATAGCATCTATGAATATAAGCCTCATCGCCTATTAGGCTGAAATACTCTATGGATTTATTTATACTATTGATTGCGTCGATGTATTTTTTATGGCTCTTATAACATAGTGATAAAAGCATATTTAGCTCACCAAAGTTGTGGAAAACACTATATTCTTTTGCATAGTGGAGAGCTCTATAAATTACTTCTTCTGCTTGAGATATTTTATCCTGAGAGAATAGAGACAAGGATATATTGTACATGACATCTATTTTGTACTTGATATTGTCCAGATTAATATCCAATATCAGAGAGTCAACGGTCAAGAGGGTCTGCTCCATCTCTTCAAATTGCTTATTGTTATAGCATATAGTTGCTATGCAATTAGATACCTTTATAAGGTATTCGGAGATACCGGTATTTTGAGCTATAAAATAGGATAATGCACACTTAAGGGTTTTATAGGCCCTCTCATCTTGTAGTTTGAAATATGAAAGACCTAACAATGCGTGGGTTTTACCTAGAAGCTGTGGATCAGTAAAATTTTCGCTATTAAAGTAAGTGATCACACGCATCGCTTTATCTACAACGTCTTCATATAAAGATGACAAAAATAACGATTCGATTTCATCAATGAGGATTATATACTTATCATTTGTATCCTCGTTATCATCTAAAAAATATGAATAGGGCTTATTTAGTTTGGAAGCAATATATTCCAATGTCGATAAAGATGGATTAGTATATCCGTTTTCTATCAAACTTAGTTGGCTCCGGCTAATTTTATCTCCGGCCAGTTCTGACTGTGTTAATCCCATTTCTTTTCTTATCTTTTTAATTTTATTTCCAAGAATATTCATTTAAACTCCTTCTAACTAATAAATTTGCAAATCTATAAAGCTTATAAATAATATAACATTCATAAAAGTAATTGTAAACATGGGGAAGGGCGGAAAAGTTAATAGAACAAACATAATTGTTGAAAAAATGGAATATAATTTATATATTGACTTAATATAGAATATATGGTAGTATAATATTTAAAAAAATGTTTATTAAATTAACATTTTTTTAAATATTGGGGGGATTTGTATGAAAAAAATAAAAGTATCAGTAGTAACTATATTATTGGTAATCAGCATAGGATTATTAACAAACTGCTTGGGAAGCTATAAAAACAATTATGTAATGAAAGCTACATTCGTTAAACAAGAATTATTTTCTAAGAGTTGGATTGCCAGTGACGAAATTCCAGATCCGAAGTGTTCAATAATTAGCGTAATATAAGCAAGCAAGAAGCCCTATTCATTAGGTAAGAAATACTTTTGATATACTTACTTAAGACATTAATGTGTAAAAGGGGTGATAAAATGGAAGTTAGACCGATAATATGCGACATCATAAATTCCAACACAGTTATTGGAGATCGTATTTACAACTTAGATGAAAATGAAAATTTACTAGACCAGGGAATAGATTCCTTACAGATGATGCGTGTAATAGTAACACTTGAACAGGCATTGAAATTTGAGTTTAGAGATGAGGATTTGTTAATGATAAACTTTAGCAATATCAGCTCCATGGAAAGTTGCATAAAAACAATTTTAGCAAACACAAACAAAATAGATTGAGGTGTACTATGGATGGAGTTTTATTAGCTTTTGCACCGCTTGGAAATCATGAGCATCCTCATTTAGGCTTGCCGCTGCTAAAAGCGTATCTCTCTGATCATGGTATTAGTAGGTGCATACTAAGAGATTATAATGTCGTTATTATGGATAGAATCATGGTCGACTTAATGACCGGAGATAAGAAGGTATTGTTTGGAAAGGGAGATACTGACGTACTAAGACTTTATAGAGGCGCTAAGGAAATCATGAGAGGCTGTACATCATCTGATAAACTAAAAAGTGGATGGGCTATGGATTTTATTTCAAACTATCTGCGCATCGCAGGTGGGTGTATTGGTGAGATAAGCTTTGATCCCGTCAGTTTTAGTGCCATAGAAGAAGAATTCCAGAAAACAGATATGAATGCCAGTAATAACAAGGTGATTGAGTATATTAGAGATGAAGTTGTAAAGGATATTCTTGAGTATAACCCTAGGGTGCTAGGATTTTCTCTAATATTCGCAAGTCAGATCTATTATACTTTTCTAATTTGTAGGGAAGTTAGAAAGTGGAAGCCGGATATAAAGATAGTATTTGGTGGGCCTCAAGTCTCCCTGTTTTGGAAAGCATTTATTAATAGCAAAATATTTACTCCATATTTTGATGTTATTGTTAAAGAACAGGGTGAATCCGCTATTTTAAGTCTATGTAATTACTGGATTAATGGAATCGGAAGCTTAGAGAATATCCCTAATATTATTTTTAAGGATGGGATTTTATCCTATAAAGTAAATCCAATAGGAGCAAATATTGAGATGGATCATGTTGCCATTCCGGATTTCCGAGATATGCCTTTGGAGTTATACTCATATGCTAAACTGCCATATATGATGACCAGAGGGTGCTATTGGGGACGTTGCGCGTTCTGTGGCTACCGAGGAAGTCATAATAAGCATCTGACCTCATCTAAGGAAAAAATTATCAATGATATAAAGACTTTAAAGGAGCGTCATAATATTCGAATTTATCATTTGATGGATGATGCAATTGCTCCGAGTTATTTATTGGATGTTGCAAATGAAATAATAAAGACTGAGCTTGATATCACTTATGCAGCTTTTCTAAGAACAGAGCGTGCATTTACAAAAGAAGTGTGCGATGTGCTTTGCAAAAGCGGATTAAAGGCTGTTTTATTTGGCCTTGAGAGTGCAAACCAAAGGGTTCTCGATACAATGGACAAGCATATGGATTTAAGTACAATGGTAGAAGTACTTTCAAATTTTAAGAACGCAGGTATATCAAATTATCTCAGTTGCATAATCGGGTTTCCTACTGAAACCAAATCCGAGGCATATGATACAATTCGCTTTTTAGAAGAGCGGAAAGACTTGTATTATAAGGCATATATAACTCCTTTCAGATTATTGTCTGACATGGTTGATTGCCCGGAAAAATTCTCAATGGATAGTATTGATTTTACAAATCCTGTACGGCATGACAAAAACGGGTATGTCTCTTTAGAATACAGCTATAGAGTTAACGAAGGTATGTCTATTGAGGAATCTCTTGAGGTAATGAGAGAGGCGAGAATAAGAGTTAACTCTGTGCCACCTGGCCCTATATTTTTTAGATGACATTATAGGTATGACAAATTAAATATTGTATGAAGGGATTGATTAATGTGCCCAGACTAGCATTAATATCGCCCAAGGGAGCAGAGTTTTCTCGCAATGAAGTATTATCAAAGTTTCTTAAGGATGAACTAAGAATGAAAAACATAAGAAATCTTTGGAATAGCCCAAATCTAGGTATGCTTACTGTAGCGGCCTTAACACCGAGCGAGTGGGATATAGAGTATATTGATGAACACTTGCGCGATATTGATTTTAACCAGAAATATGATATTGTTGGTCTTTCTTGTATGACACAGCAGATTGAACGAGGCTATGAAATAGCGAATAAATTTAAAGAAAAAGGAATAACAACAGTGATAGGCGGTATACATGCTACAGTACGCCCGGAAGAAGTTGCTCAATATGTTGATGTTGTAATAGCAGGAGAAGCTGAACTTACATGGCCTACTTTTTTAGAAGATTGGGGAAATGGTACATATAAAAAAATTTACAAGGAGTTGCACCCAGGTATGTTAGATATCAGTACCTCTCCTATTCCACGTTACGATCTTATAAAAGACTATAATTATTCAACAATAACGATTAATACAAGTCGTGGATGCCCCCATGACTGCAGTTTCTGTGCTGCTTCAAGGGTATATGGGCCTGTATATAGAAGGAAAAACAATGAGCAAATTATAAGTGAAATCATGAGAATAAAGGAGCTATTTGGAAATAGCTATATATTGTTCGGTGATGATAATATTTTTGTTTCCAGGGATGAGTCAAAGGATTTACTGCGCGAGATAAAAAAGTTAAATGTAAGGTGGGTTGCACAGACTGATATATCCATATCAGACGATGATGAGTTGTTAAAACTTATGGCTGAAAGTGGATGCCAATGGGTTGTAATTGGTCTTGAGAGTATTGCCAGAAAGAGCCTTGAGGGTATAAACAAGTGGAAGACAGATAGACTGGATAGCTATAGAGACTCTATCGATAAGGTTCAAAGCTATGGTATAGGAGTTATGGGAGCTTTCGTATTTGGATTGGATTATGATGATTATTCTGTTATGGAAGATACCATTAAATTTATTGCTGATTGTAATTTTTACGGTATTCACGTGACTTCTCCTACACCGTTTCCCGGAAGTCGTTATAGAAATGTAATGCAAGAGAGCGGAAGGCTTATTGACTTGCCATGGTCATATTACACCCACTGGGATGTTCTGATAAAACCCAACCTATTAACCCCTAATGAAGTTCAGAACTGCATATATAAGATATACAGAGCTTTTGTTGACGAGAAGGAGGCAAATAAAAGGTTTGCTAACTTTATTCATAAGTTTAGGAAAAGAGATGTAGGGAATGTCCAATGTTAGGAATTGTGTGTGCTCTATCAGATGAGTTTAATGCTATGGTATCACAATTAAAGGACGCAAAGCATGAAACATATCACAGCTTTGATATTTATATTGGTCAGATTGGCATAACTAAGGTAGGAATTATATTGTCAGGCGTGGGCAAAGTGAATTCATCAATTGGAGCATGTGTTCTCATCGAACATTTCTCAGCAAAGCTAATACTTTCAATAGGGTTAGCAGGGGCTGTCAACAGTGAGTTAATGATTGGTGACTTAGTTATTGGGGAGCGTTTGATGTATTATGATAGCTATTTATCTAATTTGCCGACAGAAGGTATTAAAGTGGAAATAGTATCTCATATGGCGGTACCCTTTACTATAGGCGAAAATATATTAAGATGTGTGACAGGTTTGCTGAGAGACGAGCTGCCACCCTTGCCAGATATGGTGAAGAAAAGGTCCAACAATCTGTATCCCAAGGTCTGGACGGGACTTATGGCAAGCGGCGATATGCCTGTTGACTCAAAACTGTCGGCAGACAAAATATACAACACATTTAATGCTTTATCTGTGGATATGGAAAGTGCGAGTATATGCCATGTTTCGCATAGGTATAATACAATGGCACTGCCTATACGCATTATAAGTGACTATGCGAACGAACACTCAATCGTATATTTATTAAGGTATGGTAGAGATTTATGTAACTATTTAGCCGAGATTGTGAAAAAAATGGTAGAGAGTGGATTGTACCAATCGATAATCACTTTCTGATAATTCCAGTAACGGATGAGATTGTTAAAGCTTAAGAAGAGGTGATAAAATGGCTCGTTATTGTTATATGGCATATCTTTCATTCAAATCATCGATAGCATATAAAGCAGAAGTATGGTTTGGCATTTTTACTTCAGTACTGACACTTTCCATTCAGATATTTCTATGGAAAGCACTATTTCAATATGGGGAAAGTAATGTAGGAGTTTCATTTGATCAGATGATAACATATTTCATATTAAGTACAGCGTTATCACTCTGCCTAATAAATAGTAGTGTTCTGGATGAGATTGCAAAAGATATAAGGGAAGGTACTATAGCAAATTATCTAGCAAAGCCTTATAAGTATAAGATATCACTACTCAGCAAAAGTTTAGGTAGAATATTCTTCTCGCTATTATTTGTAATTATGCCAATGATCATAATATCAAGTATTTTCTTTACTATACAAGCCCCACACAGTTTGGTTTCTCTCCTTGCAACAATCCTAATTTCTATATGTTCGTTCTATATATTCTTCAGTATATATTATATTGCAGGTCTATCAACATTTTGGTTTATGGGTATGCAAGGAGCTATAGGGCTTTTGATAGAGAACATATTACGCTTATTGTCCGGAGCTTTAATACCTATCTGGATCTTTCCAAAGTGGCTCTACACTATCGCCAGTTACTTGCCAGTAAGGTATGGATTCGACGTCCCAATATCCATATATATTGGCAGGACTGCGGGTAGCGATATTGTAAAAGGCATTGCTGTTCAATTCATATGGATTCTAAGCTTAATCATAGTCGATAACATTGTATGGCGAATCAGTATTCGTAAATTGGTAATACAGGGGGGATAGAATGTTTATGCATCTTGTCTGGCTTAATGTCAAAGCCAGACTGCAATATGGTAGATCATTTGTATATGAAATATTGACCAGTATGGTTGGCTATATTTTTGAATTCCTAGCTGTATGGATTATTATTAACCAATTTAATTCTATTATAGGTTGGAGCTTCTTTGAAATTCTTTTCCTGCATGCATTAGGTTATTTTGTACGTGCCACAGCATCAGCGTTCTTATGGCGTCCAATGTGGCTAATGAGTGACTATATGCAAAGAGGCCAATTAGATAAGTTTTTGCTTTCTCCGGTAAACTCATTCATGTATATAGTTGGAAGCAATTTCATGACATATGCTTTAAGTCATGTCATACTGGGTGGAATGGTTGCAATTATATCAATATTCTTTATACCTATAGACTGGACGTTATTAAAAGCACTTTTATTTATTTGTTCCCTCATTGGCGCGATGTTTATATATGGAGGCTTCATTGTATTCTCAGGGGCAATATCATTTTGGACAGTAAGGTCAAGTTTTCTTTTAAGAGTGTTAACAGAGGCATGGAGCGTCATAAATTATCCCATTACGATATATCCAAGAGGCATACAAATACTACTAACATTTTTCATACCTTTCGCATTACTGAATTATTATCCAACTGTTTATTTGTTTAGACAGCCAGGCAATAGCAACTCCTGGACAATGATTTTAATACTGGCAGCCGGACTATCGTTTTTTACACTTGTCTATAAATTGTGGTGGTATGGTGTCAGGAAATATCAAGGGGCCGGAAGCTAATGATATAACATAGGGGAGAAGATTTTTTATGGAAGTTATTAAAGTAGAAAATTTAAAGAAAGTATATCGCATTCCTAAGAGACGCGAGGGTTTTCTCAATACCTTTAAGGATTTAATTAAACATGAGTACGAGGATAAAACTGCATTGGCAGATATAAGCTTCTCAATAAATGAAGGCGACATCGTCGGATACATAGGTCCGAATGGTGCCGGCAAATCGACAACCATAAAAATAATGGCGGGCATTCTTTATCCAACATCCGGTCAGGTGACTGTTAACGAAGTTATACCATACAAGGAGAAAGTTAGAAATGCCAAAGAGATATCATTGATTGCAGGAAACAGAAGCAATCTATATTGGGATCTTCCCATTATAGATACTTTTGAATTAATGAAAAGAATATATAAGATATCAGATAAGAAGTATAAGCAGAACTTGGACTTGCTGAGTGAAGTAATAGGTATCAAAGACTTACATACAGTGCCGGCACGTCAGTTAAGCCTTGGACAGCGAATGAGGGCAGACTTTGTAGCTTCAATGCTCCACGATCCTAAAATCGTTTATCTGGATGAGCCAACGATAGGTCTGGATATTGTTGCAAAGGATCATATTCGTGAGTTTATCAAAACTGTCAACAGTGAGAAAAGGACCACTGTTATAATAACTTCCCACGATATAGCTGACATTGAAAGGATATGCAACAGGGTCATTGTCATTGACTATGGTAAGATTATCTATTCCGGCAATATTGACAATCTGAACAGTGAATACAATAACAATAAATGCATTATGAAGATAAAGCTAGAGGACAAAGCAGAATCCTTTAATTTGGAAGGATTCGATGTAAAACAGGTTAACGATATGTACAGCATAAGCTTTGAAAGAAAAAAGATTACACCATCTGGAATGTTAAATTTATTGTTGGAGAAAGGGTATAAAATAATTGATTTCTCGCTAACAGAACCGTCACTTGAGGATACAATAAAAGCCATTTATGAAAAATAGTCTGTTTTCTCATGGTGCAGCTATGTTTATTGTAGAAAGATTATATAGATGAAGGGGAATTTTATGGGTGGATACTTTATAAACAAATCAAAGGCTTATAATGATAACCTTAGAGAAATATTGCCTTGTGGCTATCACTATAACTTCAGAATGTCCGAAAGGAAGATTCCTGTTCATTTCACAAAAGGGCAGGGAAGTAGACTTTGGGATATAGATGGCAATGAATATTTGGATTTATACTGTAAATCGGGCGCAATGATTTTGGGACATTGTAACGAAGCTTTTAATAGAGCTTTAAAAGAACAGATTGACAAGGTATTAGGTGTAGACTTGTGTGATATTGATAATGAAGCATGCAAATTATTGAGTAAATATATACCGAGCGCAGAAATGATTCGTTTTGGCCTAAGCGGCACAGAAATGATTCAAAACGCACTAAGAATAGCCAGAGCCTATACAAATAAGAATAGATTTTTGAGGTTTGAGGGTCATTTCCATGGGAACGCTGATAATGTATTGGGAGGAAGCACGGAGAATTATGATAATCCTATCCCAATAGACAAAGGGGATGGATTCTCCAGTACAGAAGGACGAGCAGTCAGAGTGCTAGAGGATCAATCATACCTGATTCCATGGAATAATATTGTAATATTAGACAAGGTGATAGAACATCATGGTGACGAGATTGCCGCAATCATACTAGAACCAATATGCATTAATGGAGGCAGTATATATCCTGCAAAGGGATACCTAGAACATGTCAGAGAGATTTGTGATGAGAACGATATTGTACTCATATTCGATGAGGTCATTACTGGAATTAGGATAGGGCTAGGCGGCGCTCAGGGGATCCTGAACGTGTTACCGGATTTGACAATAATGGGTAAGTGTATATCTGGTGGCGGAATTCCTATATCGGCTCTTATGGGCAGAAGAAAAATCATGGAGCTTTATGACAATGGCAGAGTGATACACGCTGGTACTTTTAACGGTTATCCCTTGGGTTTAGCTGCAATATGTGAAACAATAAAAATATTGGAGAAAGATGGCGGACAATCCTATAAGCAAATGAATCACTATGCAGAGCAGTTGCATTTAAGTCTGATAAAGGAAGCGAATAACGCAGGGCTTGATATGATTGTTCAAGGACCTAGAAGTTGTGCATCATATCACTGCAGAGACTCTGCCGTCAACAGCTCAAGCGAAATTGACAGCATACTTCATGCTAAGAACACGATCATAAGACAACAATTGGCACAGTATGGAATAATAATAGCTCCATTATCAAGGATGTATACAAATATCGGTCTCAACGAAAAAGATGTAGAGTTTTTTAATGAACGAATACCTCATGCCTTGAGAGATGCAAAAATATTAATCGATAGAGTGATCAATAAAATCCGTAATCAAAACAAGAGTCTTATTTAGTAGATATTAATTTTAGGGCCTGGAAGGGCTATACATAATTAATGAATATTTAAAGGTAGGGATTTATATGCCTGAGTTGCCTGAAATCTATAATCTAAGTATGCAAATGGATTTAACATTAAAGCACAAAAGGATTTCTGAAGTTGATATTAAACAGGAAAAATGCCTGAACTTAGGCAAAGAAGAATTCATAAAAGCAATTATTAACAAAGAGATTCTAAGGTCATTCAATAAAGGAAAATGGGTATTTATTGAATTAAGCGATCAGTATTATCTGCTACTCAACCTGGGTATGGGCGGAGACATTTTATATCACGAATCCGGCCAGAAATATGAAAAGGAATACCAGTGTAAATTCGTATTTAATGATACATCTGAGGTTATATGTAGATTCTGGTGGATAGGGCGTATTGAACTGCTTAAGGCACATGAGTTAGCAAAACATAACGCTACTAATGAAATTGCGTACAGCCCATTTGATGAGGAGTTTACCCTTGATTACTTTAAAGAGCAGTTCAAGAACAAAAGAATGCGACTAAAAAATCTTATCCTGGATCAAAGAAAAATTGGAGGAATAGGGAATGCCTATATACATGATATTTTATTTGAAAGTGGGCTTCATCCTTTAACCCCGATTGATAAGATGACACCGGAACAAATAGAACGGCTATATTATATTATAAAAAGCTATTTGATAGAGGTATATCAGAAAAAAGGATTATATTATGAGAGAGATTTGTTTGGTACAAGAGGTGGATTTAAGGACACAGATTTCAGGATTGGATACCATGAGAATCGCCCTTGCCCAAAATGCACTGCTCTTATTCAGAAAATTAAGACAGGCAGCACCTCCTCTTACATATGTCCTGTATGCCAGACCCATAACCAATAATGGCTGCAGCATAAAGGGGTTTATTAGCATGAACTTTAATGAACGAATAAAGATAGTGTGCTGTGATTATTATATGACTTTGGTTGAACTCAGAAAACCTTTTGAGAGAATACAACGATGGATAACAGATTATTTATCAGTGAATTGTTCAGAGGTGGATATCAAAAGGTTCAATAGCCGATTTACCAGAAATAGGGCAGTCATAGCTGCCGACGATTCATTTATGTTAGGAATTGATATACTGGCAGAATGCTTGGATAGAACATGTAAGAGCTTTGGTATTTCTGGCTTCTGTTGCGAGTTTCTACCCTACGTGGAAGATATATTCAGAAATACAAACGCCTATCCGGATGCACACCTGCTGATAAATCAATTGCAAAAAGATTATAAGGTTGGTTTATTGACTAATGCAGACAATTACCTATTGGAAGAGTCGGTGAAAGATCTAGAATTTGAATTTGATTTTATTATAACATCTGAAGACGCTAGATGTAACAAGCCCGGGAATCGAATCTTCGAATATGCGATGGAAAAGCTTTCAATCAGAAACAATGAACTTATTATGATTGGTGACTCACAAAATGATGATATATTTGGTGCAGGTGAGATGGGGATTTCGTCAATATGGGTCAATCGCAATGACGAAGCATTAAGGGATGGGGTCGTACCTCCTTTACGCATAGTGAAGAATTTAGTAAATATTTTGGATTAAGCTTATGAGGTAAACAATGAATATATACGTATGCAGCTTAAATAATAAAGAAAGCATCAATAGGGAGCGCTTTGGGGGGAAGGCCTCCAATTTATCTAAAGCCATACAATCGGGCTATGCAGTACCGATGGGCTATGCAATATCTGTGGATTGTTTTATTAGATATTGCGCTTATAACAACATTGTTATAGAAAATTATATGGTGAATAAGGATACCATTGTGCAAGGCAGCATCCCTGATGATATTAAGCATGAATTAATGAGCATATGGACAACTATAAGTCAGACAGGTAAGGGAGTCATAGTGCGTTCGTCTTCAATAGGGGAAGACGGGATAGACCATTCTTTTGCAGGTATATATGATAGCATTCTTAATGTAAAAACATATGCTGATCTAGAGAGCGCAATTAAACAATGTTGGGCATCATACTTCGATAAATGTGCAATAGAATATAGAAGCAACCGTCATATAAAAGCTACGGGAATGGGACTTGTTATACAGAAAATGATCAATGGTGATAAATCTGGAGTAATATTTACAGAGAATCCACTTAATGGATTTGCAGACGAGTTGATTATTGAAGCATATCCAGGGCTTAATTTTGCAGTAGTGGATGGACAGGCTGAAGCGGATAGGTATGTAGTCCATAAGAAAGACCTACATAAAGAATGCGCTATAAGCAAAAAAAGAGTTATGTATAGTATGGGCGAACGATCATTAACAATTGATACATTAAACATCCCTGATGAATTATACCATGGATCCACTCTGAACGATGAAGAAATAGAGCAACTTGTGAAGGCTGCAAAAGGGATAGAAGATATATATAAATATCCTTGTGATATAGAATGGACAATTGCGGACAAAAAATTATACGTTTTACAGGTAAGGCCAATAACTACAAATGCAAATAGAGACAAGATCATTGTTTACTTTGATAATGATATAGCAGAAGACATAGAATGCAGTATGTTGGACAGATACTCAGAGCCGGCTTGTACATGTTACTTATCGATGTTAAATCGCTGGCAGGATGATGTTTATTTAGATTTTTATTCGACAAAAAGCGGGAAATATAACAAAGAAAAACCACTTAAGTTTTTCTTTAATAGAGTTTATTGGAATCTAAAATATCAAAAAGAATACTTTGATAATATTCCATTTGATAATAAGAGCGACAAATCTATACAAAAAAAAATCAAGCTAATCAAGCTGATGCTATTTGGCTATAAAAGTTGGTATTCAAGGCTTCGACATTATGATTATACTATTACAAAATATGCTTCGCAGAATATGGATGTTATGGATTCGAAACAGCTGATTGATTATTTCTATAATATAACAAATAATTTTTGCAATTATATAGGACGAGATCATTTTCAATTTTTAGGAATGGCTCATGTCTGCTATAACTTGCTTTTGAAGAAAATAGCATTTGTACCGGGTGTGAAAGAATTGGTTGCAGACATATTGAACACAAATTTATGCAAGAATATGACGACATTATCAAACTACGAGATGGTTAAAATTGCTGAGAAAGCATATCAAAGTGAGAGTTTAAGGAAACTCCTGTTAGAAAATAGCAGCAAGGATATTTATAGGATTCTTCAGCATGATCAAGGGTATTCTGACTTCAAGCAGCTATTGGATGATTTTTTGAGGAAGCATGGACATAGGGGCACTTCTTGTGATGACTTATTTACTCCCCATTGGTGTGAAGAACCGGCTTATGTGATAGAACTTATGAGACAGCTGTTGATATCAGATGATCATAAATTATTTGATGTTTATAATAATACAAAAACGATAGGATACTTTAAAAAGCAGATATACAGCCACATAATGAATCATTATGGGACAGGCAGGGTATATAGTTACTATCAGAATTTCATAGTATCTAAGCTGATTGATGTGACGGTTCAATATATGATACTTAGGGAGGATCAAAGATATTACTTCGATAAAAGCTGGGATCTGCTGAGAAAGCTTTTCCTGTTTATTGGGGATAGATTTACTAAGCAGAGCATCATAAACGAGCCGCATGATATATTTCATCTGACCATAGATGAAATTCTTGAACTGCTAAGCGAAAGTAATAAATCAAAAAACCTAAAACAAACAATTGAACGTCGTCAGAACGTATATGAACGTAACAAACATATAACGCCTCCTTATTTGATTAAAGACAGCAGTATATACAGACTACAGAAAAAAGGCAGTCACAAAAGCTTCAAAGCCATCGGGATAAGTCCTGGCCATGCAATAGGAGCTGCTCGTATAGTATCTACGGTAAATGACTTAGGTAAGGTATTAAAAGGAGATATTATCGTAGTCTCAACATTTCATCCGAGTTGGACACCAGTATTGAATATTGTGAGCGGGATGATAATGAATTATGGCAATATATTATCTCATGGTGCTGTAGTTGCACGTGAATACGGTATTCCGGTAGTTGTCTTCAATGATATGGCAACACAAACGTTTGAGAGTGGACAGATTCTGGAAATTGACGGAACGGTGGGAAGGATACGTATATCAGATAGCTTAACCCATCTGCGATAGAATAGGAGGGTTTTTACTGTGTTAAAAATTGCACTAATTGTCCCGCGGGGTTCTAAGTATGGCAAGAATATTTACCTAAAATCATTTCTAGAGAGAAATGATGTAGTATCGAATTTTTATGGGGCATGGGAAACACCGAATCTAGGACTGCTGACAATTGCAGGCCTAACCCCTAAGTCTTATGATGTTTCGTTTATCGATGAAGACCACGGACAGACCGTTAAATATGATCAAGGGTATGATTTGGTAGCTATTACTGCTATGACACAACAGATTAATAGAGCATACGAGATAAGTGCAGAATTTAGAAAAATAGGAACATATGTAGCCATTGGTGGAATACATGCGACTATTATGCCAGATGAAGTTGAAAAGCATGCAGATACAGTGATGATTGGAGAGGGGGAAAGCATTTGGCCTCAGTTCCTGATGGATGTTGTCAATGGTAGTCCTAGAAAGAGGTATGGAAGCAAAGAATATGCCGATTTATCAAAGTCTCCAATACCTCGTTACGATTTACTAGATAAAACGCTATATAAATCATATAGTATTCAGACTACAAGAGGTTGCCCGCGCTCATGCAATTACTGCACTCTTCCAATAATATATGGGCGAACATATAGACATAAATCCGTAGAACAAGTAATAAATGAGGTAAAAGCAATAAAGAGCATTGACTCGAATCCTTTTATATTCTTCGCTGACGATAATATGTTCATAATGAGGGAATATTCTAAGGCTCTATTGAAGGAGCTATCAAAACTAAACATTACTTGGGGCACTCAAACCGATATTTCAGTGGCCGAAGACGATGAGTTACTAAAATTATTGTATGCTTCAGGTTGTCATTGGCTATTCATTGGATTTGAAAACGTATCGGAGTCTGGATTGAATTTTCTTGATGATCAAAGGTGGAAAGCCTGCCAGCTAAGGAACTATGAAACTTCCATCGAAAAGATACATAAAAATGGAATAAACATCTGGGGCTCATTCATGTTCGGAGGCGACAATGACGATGAAACAGTTTTTCAAGAAACCTTAAACTTTACATTAAAAAATGGTCTATACTCAGGCAGTTTTACAATATTAACTCCACTACCAGGCACCCAACTATATAACCAAATGAAAAGTAACGGACGTATTATCGATAATGATTGGAGTAGGTATACATTCTGGGACGTAGTGTATAAGCCGACGAATATGTCTCCTGACAACCTAGCACAAGGTGTTGCGTGGGTCTATGACAGCTTTTATTCGAAAGAAAATGTTAGGGCAAGGACTAAACGATTAAAGGAACGATTAAGGAGCATCAGGACTGTATGAGCTATCATAGGATGGGGTATTCGAGAAAAGAAACAGCAATATTGGAGGCTGCCTTAAGCATTGCATTTACATATAGTCTTGATGCATTAAATATCAGGACATTATCAGAGCGCATCATGCTTCCTGAAGAGAGCATACACCTATTATATGAATCTGATAATCACCTCAGATTAAGCGCTATGAATTATGCCGCATTTACATGGTGCAACAGGACTAAACAGAAACTGCTTCACATTGAGAACCAAAACGATAGAATAAAAACGCTTATCAAAGAGTTTGCTGCTGGAACAGTAGGGTATTCCCAGTCCTTATCCTCATATATAGATGCATGGAAGATGTTGCGAGATATGAATAGAGAAAGCATAGAAGAAATAACATTCTTTAGGCAATCACTATTTAATATCTATGAAGCATATGTAGATTTGTTTATATCGACGATAAAGGGCGAGGGCTTATTAGCAGCGGATCATCAGGCTGAGATAAATGCATTAGCTTGGATTATGGTAGTGATTAGTGATGGATTGCATATACAATCGCTTTTACAGACTGACTCAATTGATATGGAATCTATTATTAATACGATCTATAAAATGGTAATTACAGTATTGAAGGAGGTGAATTAGCACAATTGAGAAAGATACTTCTATACTATCCCAGAATATGTGGAAAAAATGACACTCACGATTTATATAGAGGATTACCACTTTCTGTACTCTCATTAGCTGCACAATTCGATGAATCTGTTTACGACATAAAAGTTGTTGACGGCAGAATAGAGGATGACCCTTTTAAAAAACACAAGCATTGGCTTGATGAGAATACTGTATGCATTGGCATAAGCGCAATAACAAGCAATCAAATCAGGGATGGGCTAAATTTTGCAGAGCAAGTAAGAACATTAAATAAGAATATCACTATTATATGGGGTGGCTGGCACCCAAGCCTTATGCCTGAGCAGACAATTGCTCACAAAAATGTGGATATTGTTGTGGTTGGTCAGGGAGAGGAGAGCTTCTTAGTACTGGTAGAATGTTTAGCTAATAAAACATCCTTGAATAATGTACCCAATTTGCTATATAAAGACAATAATAAAATCGTTAAAACGCAAATCAAACATTTATCTGCATTTAACCTGACTACACCTATAGAGAAAAGTTATGCATATGTAAACGTCGAGGATTATATTCAACCTATGTGGGGCAGTAAAAGAGTTGTTGGTTATGAGTCAAGCAGAGGTTGCCCTTGGAGGTGCAGATTTTGCTCTGTAGGTTCTCTTTATAATGGAAAATGGAATTGCTTAAATGCTGAGAGGGTTGTAAATGGAATCGAATATCTATATGCCAAACACCATATTGATGCAATTCATTTCTTTGATAACAACTTTTTTGTTAATCAGGAGCGTGTATTACAAATAAGCAGATTAATTAAAGAAAGAGATATGAAAATGAGATGGGATGGAACCTCCACTGTTGACCAGTTCTTAGGCTTTACAGATTCCTATATAGCACAACTAAAGGAAAGCGGTTTTTATCGAGTTATTATCGGAGTTGAATCAGGTGATGAGGAGGTTTTGGCGCATATAAATAAAAGGCATAGAAACAAACAAGTTGTTGAGCTTGTAAAAAAATGTTCCAATGCGGGAATTCAGGCCTCATTATCTTTCATGGTAGGCTTTCCATGGAATCCCGAAAAAGACTTCAATGAGACTATAAAACTGATTGAAGCACTAAAGAATATTGATGCATCAATAGAAATCTTATTATTCATATTCTCACCCTATATCGGAACCCGCCTTTATAACATTGCTATCAGCCATGGCATGGTATTCCCTGAAAGTCTTGAGGGGTGGGCAAATTATACATATGATAAGGTCAATACTCCATGGATTAGCAATAGACTTAGAAGAAAAATAAACAGGTATATAAGCTTCTTTGGTACTAAGGATATGTCAGAACAGGCATTATTGTTTTTTCAAGGAGGAAATGTTTGATACATGTGGGATGTTGATGAAATAAGAATACATATAGGAAGACACACATCTGACTATAGTATTGCGATCGTTGATATTGATTACCTGATTAGGTTCTGCATGCGATTTAGCAAAAATGAGATTAATAGCATAATTAATAATATTACTGATTTCTTTAAAAGTACATTAGTACAGGATTCATACATCTGGAAGTCTTCTGGCGACGAATACCTTATTTTGTATAACAATAGAAGAACCTGTGAAGTAGAAAAAATCCTGAAGGACATTAGAAAAGCCTTTAAAAAACAACGATTCGCACGAGATTGCAATAGAGAATATTCTAACATTACAATAACCTTTAGTGCTGGCATAGCAGAATATTCTTCAGAAAATGCAATTCCTGAGGAGGTTATAAAAAAAGCAACAGTTGCACTATTTCAGGCTAAAGCTTTAAGGCGAGACAGAATCATTAGATCTATAGAGGCTAAGAAGGAAGGATGCAATAGAATCCTATATGATCCCAGCCTAGAAATTGAAACAATTATCGGAGAGCATGGAAAGATTGGAAGCGTCTCAAATCCTGTTTTATATAAAGGTGCACTATTATGGGAACCACAAGCAATTGACATTGACGGTGATGACAATTTGTACATAGTTGATCAAAACAATCATTCAATATTAAGATGCGACGGGAAATATGTCAGACGTATAGTTGGATGTGGTGAATACGGATATGATGGAGATCAAGGACTGGGAGAGAACGCATCATTAAATAAACCAACAGGAATTGCAATTCTTGATAATTACCTGTACATAACAGATACAGGGAATGATGCCGTCCGTAGATTTCACCTTAAAACAAATTTGATTGATACGGCTGTCGGCATGGGAATACCAGGATACAGCGGCGATGGAGATGTTGCATCAAAAGCATTACTTAATAAGCCCGGAGGTGCTGTTGCTGATCATAACGGAAATCTGTATATAAATGATATAGCGAATAACGTTATACGAAAGGTAGATACCAAAAACATAGTGACAACTTATGCAGGAACTGGCGAATACGGATATGAGGGAGATCATGGACCTTCTGTGAATGCAACATTTGCAGAGATATATGGAATAGGTATAGATAAATGTAATGGGAATATATATGTAGCAGACTACTTTAATCATTGTATAAGATTTATAGAAGTTTCGACAGGAACTATCAGAACTATTGCAGGCAATGGCACATCTGGATATGAAGGTGATGGACTGGAACCCCTTAAAGCCAAGCTGAATCGTCCGGTTGCAGTATGTACGGATATAGAAGGCAATATATATGTTGCTGAATCGGGCAACAGTTGTATACGAGTAATTGCTAGGAATGAGAATAAAATATACACCTTGGTAGGCGATGGAGTACCTGGAACAGGTACGAGCGGAAATGTAAACTGCTTTAGGTTGGCTAATCCAAATGGCCTGGCTGTAAATAGTAAGAATCAACTTTATATTCTTGATGGATCTAATAACCGTATATGTATGATTGACTTAAATAATATTAGGAGGCAATGATATGGGAAATTTACAAAGTATCGAAAACAAAGTTAAGGAGATCATTAAATCGCGACTTAAGAATCAGGAAAAAATCAATAACATTAACTCTGAGACACCACTTTTATCACTAGGCATTGACTCTATTCTTGCACTATCAATATTAGTAGAGATTGAAGAGGCGTTTGATATTGAGATTAATGATGAAGACTTGAATATGGATAGAATTAGAACTATTCACAGTTTTGCAGAGCTTATTGGGAGCTATGTATGATAACTAATGATCTTTGTCTTATTTACCCACCACTGAGTGTACATGAATTTCCTCATATGGCTCTTCCCTTGCTAAAAGGGTTTGTGAAAAAAAATGGCTACAATAAAATTGTTATTAAGGACTTTAATGTAGAAATCATGGGAGACATTATTGACAGTAGGTTGGATAGGATAGAAGCATACTTTGCTCAAAATGGCATAAAAATAACTATTGCCGAGATAAGAAAGAATATTGATTTAGCAAAGAATGTACTGCTGGATACAAATAAGCAAGGCAAAGACGAATGGGCATTTATGATTATAAATACATACTTAAAGATTGCGGGTTCTGATATATCCGAGGTATGTTTTTCTCCGGCCTGTTTCGATGATATTAAGCAAAACTTCTATAGAAAAACTAAAGGTGAGTATGAGGATACGATCACAAAAGCCATTGAAAGAGACTTGGTTCAATATCTCACAAATAACCCAGCGGGTGTTGTAGGTATAACAATACCATTTGGTAGTCAGATATACTATGCGCTAATAATGGGTAGATTGATTAAAAGAAATTTTCCGAATATTAAAGTAATCATGGGAGGAGCACAGGTATCCATGTTTTGGAGGATACTGACGGAGCACAAACCATTTCATGAAGCATTCGATGCTCTTGTATATGGAAATGGAGAGCTGGCTATATTAGGGTATCTTGATCATGTTACGCAATCAAAAGATATCAGGGACGTGCCGAATCTGATCTATATCAATATATATGGGAAAGTATGTAAAAATGACGAAAAAAACATTGGACATATAAGAGAACTGCCTATTCCTGATTTCAGTGATCTACCGCTGGAGAAATATGCTTATCCGAAGCTCCCTTACATGATGACGCGGGGTTGCTATTGGGGCAAGTGTGCATTTTGCAGCTACCGAGAAACAAAGGGCTATATGGCAAGAGATGTTGATAACATAATAAGCGATATTGAAGAAATGAAATCAAAATATAAGAGAAGACTATTTCATTTTATTGATGATGCAATACATCCAAACCTAATTAACAAGGTTGCAGAACGGCTTATAAATCAAAATATGAATATTAAATATGAAACATATCTGCGATTTGATAGATTATTCGACGAAAAAATGTGCATTCATCTATCAAAAAGTGGCTTAAGGTCTGCTTTATTTGGGTTAGAGTCTGCAAATTCAAGGATACTTAAGCTGATGAATAAAGGAATTCATTTAGATGACGTTCGGTTTGTTCTCAAAAATATGAAGAGTGCTAATGTTAAGCCAGTGTTAAGCTGCTTAATTGGATTTCCAACAGAGACTAGGGAGGAAGCAATGGAATCCGTCAATTTCTTGCTCGATAATAAGCAACAATACGACCAGGCATTCTTAGTGCATTATGGCTTAATTTCCGATATGTATTTGGATAAGGAATACTATGGCCTGAAGTCTATAGATTTCGATAATCCTATCCGATATGATGATTCAGGATATCTTGCATTAGGTTACAAGTATCAGACAAGCCGTGGCATGACAGTCGAAGAAGCATTCGATGTCATTGATTATGGAAGAAAGGCACTGGGAATCAAGCAATTTAAAGACTCATTCTTTAGCTAGTGGAGGGATATCATGGGACAAATATCATTTCAAGGCCAAGTAGCGATCGTAACAGGTGCCGGTCAGGGTTTGGGGAAATCTTATGCGAAACTCATGGCTTCAAGAGGAGCAAAGGTTATCATTAATGATATAGCAAAGGATGCTGAGAACAACCCTATTTCGGTAAAGGTAGCAGAAGAAATCAATGCACTTGGAGGCATTGCAGTTGCAAATCATGATTCAATATCCACTATGGATGGAGCCGCCAGCCTAAAAAATGCAGCACTCAAGCATTTTGGCAAAATTGATATACTTGTGCATAATGCTGGTATTTTAATAAGTAAACCATTAAATGAAACAGATGAATTGGATTGGATTAGGGTATCGGAGGTTCATCTAAACGGTGCATTCTATTTAATAAAAGAGATTTGTCCTGTGATGGTAAGGAACAACTATGGCCGCATTGTGCTAATTACCTCATCTACAGGTATGTTTGGCTTAAGCAATCATATTATTTATTCAGCAGCGAAAATGGGTGTATTTGGACTAGCATTATCTCTAAATGAAGAAATGAAAGACAAAAACATATTATGCAATCTTATATCGCCTTTAGCCGGCACAAATCAGACATCAAGTGCTTTAAATGGAAATATGTTCGATATGTTTGAGCCGGAACTGGTTGCACCGATGACTGTATATCTATGTTCAAGTGAATGTACTTCTGGAGGCACTGTGTATGTTGCTGGCGGAGGTTACTTCTCTAGAATAGGTTTATTTGAGGGGGATGGAGTCTTTATAGGAAATGATAGCATCTCCATTGAAGAAATTGCTAACAGCATTAAAGACATAACCAGCTTAGACGGTGCAGTTCATATAGCGTCCATGAAAAGTGCAGCAAAAAAGCTGTTAAAGAAAGTGATAAGGAATCGGTGAAATGAGTATTCAAAAGATTACATTTAAGAGAATAGAAGTAATTGCGGGGGAGGATGGTTATTTCAATTATCCATCCGGTATCTGCTTTAATCCTGATAATGATGAATTTTATATAACTGATTTGCATAATAGTAGGATTTGTTCTTTTAATAGAAAGACACATGAGAAGCGTACACTAACAACTAGAATTATGATGAATAGCGGAATTCAGCACCTTAAAAGGCCATTGGGAATAAGCTATAATCCGTTGGTAGGGTTAGCAGTCACAGACGTTGAGTACAATATGATATTTGTTTTAGACAAGGACAATGATATATGGATACCTATTATTGAGGATTATATGGTGAATAATGATAGAAAAAAGAATCTTAACCTACCTAGTGGTGTGGCTGTTGACGATGATGGCAATTTTTATACTAATGACTTTTTAAATAATCGGATATGTAGAATAGCACCAGACGGCAGAATAGATATCTTGATCGATAGCTCTATTGGGAACGAGGATGCTGATACAAACGAGATTATAAAAATCGATAAGCCATATGGGATATACCTAAGTAATAATAGACTATATTTCACTGATACAGGCAACCATATGATTCGGTATGTTCAGCTAAATGACAATACGCTTCATTCTATAAGGATAGACAAAGATATTTTAGAATTAAACAGTCCGATAGCAGTAACACTAGACAATAAAGGTTATATATATGTCTGTGAACAGAGAAGAATATATTGTGTAGATCCGAATACAAATAGCTGTGTTTTTTTGATAAACAAAGATAACTGGAGAAATTACATGCAATGTTTTCATTTAAAAGAAAGATTATGTTATGCAGGAGCAATTTTTGTGCGGAACAACAGGGAAGTTTATTGGCTTGATACAATAAAAAATCTTATATATAGAATTACAATGTAAAGGCGAGGGGATAGCATGCGCGTAGCATTAGTAGTTCCGCAAAATAAAATAATGGACAAGAATAGAATGTCATTTTTAAATCTGGAGGATATGCATGAGTATAAAGCCCGTATGAGACTTTGGTCATGTCCGGACTTAAGTTTGCTAACAGTTGCAGGAATGTTTGATGATGGATATCAAATTGATTATATTGATTTAAATTATACAGATAATATTACAAATGACTATGATATAGCATTTCTTTCTCCTACTACCTCGCAGATAAATGAAGCATACCATATATCTAGCTATCTACGTTCCAATAATACAATGATAGTTATGGGGGGCGTGCATGTTTCAGTCAGAGCTGAAGAGGCATTAAGATATGCTGACACTATTTTTATTGGAGAAGCAGAAGAAACATTTCCTGAGTTCTTGAATGATCTTAAAAATAATACAGTGCGCCAGGTCTATAAAGCTCAGGGCCTCCCGTGCCTGGCCCAAAGTCCAGTGCCTAGATATGATCTAATCAGAGACTACCCATACAAGTCCATACCCATTCAGACATCAAGAGGGTGTCCACATCAATGTGAGTTTTGCATTTCCTCAACATTATACGGGAAAAAGGTCAGGAGGAAATCCATCGAACAAGTGAAGAAAGAGTTTCTCTCCATTATTAATATTTGGAAGAATCCATTCATATTCTTTACAGATGATAATATGTTTATTGATGATACTTATAGCTATCAATTGTTAGATTTATTAGAAATGCTAAAAGTACGATGGTACGCCTTTACAGATGCTAGTATTGCCGAACGCACCAATCTACTCAAAAAGATTTCTAAGTCTGGGTGCAATCAATTACTCATCGGTTTTGAGAGTCTATCAGAAGATAATCTAAAAATGGTAAATGATTCCCAATGGAAGAAAGGAAAAAGAAAAAACTATAATATGATTATCGATACTATCCAATCCTTTGGAATAGGAGTTGTAGGCAGTTTTGTCTTAGGATTGGATGCAGATACACCATCGGTTTTCAGCGATTTATACGAGTTCATACAAAAAAGCTGTCTGTATGCGACGAATATTACAGTTTTAACCCCTTTTCCTGGAACTCGAATCTATGAGCGATTAAAGGCTGAGGGGCGTATAATAACTGAGGATTGGTCCAGATATAATGGATTTGAGCTTACATATAAACCATTAAACATCACTGTAGAAGAATTTGATAATGGCTTTAAATATATATATAATATGTTGAATTCATCCGAAAGAATGATTCGAGTTATGGATAACTTTAAACACATTTTCAATGAAAAGTACAAAAGAATTACCCATGAATGATTGGGGGAGAATGATTTGAACAGAGTATTTGTGGTATCTGCTTGTCGTACTCCCATAGGTAAGACTGCAGGGAGCCTGTCAAAAGTAAGGGATACGCAACTAATGGCATTGACACTTGCAGAAACAGTAAGAAGAACAAATATAGCAGGTATAATGATAGACAGTGTTTATGTAGGCAGCTGCTTCCCACAGGAAAGCTATAATCTCGCAAGAAAATCAACACTCTATGCAGGCATAGCAGATACTGTACCTGGCGCAACTATCAACCGTACTTGCTGCTCATCGATGGAGGCCATTGTGCAAGGGGCTAGGCAAATTATGGTAGGAGACGCTAATGTAGTGCTTGTTGGAGGGGTAGAAAACATGAGCAGTTCCCCGCATGTTATGCGGAATGCTATTAAAAATGCGCGCTCTATGGTAAATGGCGAACTACCATTGCTCGACAGTCTTAAAGTAGATACTACGGATGATATAGGATTAACCATAGAATGCCTTGCGATAAAATATAATATAACAAGAAAAGAACAAGATGATTATGCAATCCTAAGCCATAGAAGAGCTGCAAAAGCAATGAGATCAGGTTGCTTCAATAATGAAATATTTCCAATAAGCATAACTGAGGAAGATCAGAATATCGAACTGTCATATGATGAAAATGTTAATCAGAATATCGATGAGGGATTATTCTATAATGATAAACCTATTTTTGTCAGGGATGGTACAGTAACCAAATCCAATGCATCATCAATCAATGACGGTGCCTCAGCCATGCTTCTTATGTCAGAGAATGCTGTAAACAAATATGATATAAAACCCTTGGCAGAATATATAACATCTGATGTAATAGGAGTTTCACCTAAAAATATGGGTATAACTCCAGCTCTGGTGGTTGAAAATATCCTGAGGAAACAAAAGCTGAGCCTAAAGAACATAGATTTAATTGAATGTAATGAGGCATATGCAGCACAAATTCTCGCATGTCAGCGAATATTGGATTGGGATATAGAAAAGGTGAATATGAGCGGCGGAAGTATAGCGCTTGGACATCCATTGGGATGCAGTGGAATTCGGATATGCGTTACGTTAATATACACGATGCAAAGAGAAAAATATGAATTAGGACTAGCCTCAATGTGTGCTGGCGGAGGGATGGGACAAGGCGTGCTTTTCAGAAATTATAGGGGGTAGAAAATGATTAAGAGGAAGCACAAAGTAGCAATTTTAAACTATCCACTTATGGATCCGAGAATCCCGACAGAAGATATGGAGAATTATTTGGGTCTGTATTATCATAACGCAGACCCTTGGGAAGTTCCAGTTTATATACATATACCATTCTGCAGCAGTATATGTAAGTTTTGTATATATAATCGCCAGATTATTGATGAATGTGATGATATAGCGCAACGATATACAAATGCCTTAGTAAAAGAAATAATGCTGTATAGTAAAACGCCTTATATAGGATCCCTAAAAATTGGTGCTATTTTCTTCGGCGGAGGTACACCTACCTGTTTATCATCGAAACAAATAGAGATGGTTATGAATGCATGTAAGGATTATTTGCCTGTTAGTAAGGATGTTGAGATTACAGTAGAATCAAATCCGATAAATGCGAATGAGGAAAAGGTGGGATTTCTGTCTGAACTTGGGATAAGCAGATTAAGTGCAGGAATACAGACATTTAACCCTGCTCATAGAAAAATCTTGAGTTTAAAAGGAACTCAAGAAGATGTCATAGAATGGATAAAAATGGTTAAAAAATACTCATTTAAAGTTTTCGCTATAGATTTAATGTATGGATTGCCAACTCAGACAACTGAAAATTGGATTGCAGACCTAAAGACGGCATTGGCACTGTCGATTGATCACTTCTCATTATATGAGCTTTATGTAATGGCAGGGTCTAAACTAAATGATGATATAAAAAGTGGTATCGTTATGCCTGGTGGAAGCAATGAAATTTTGTATGAAATGTATAAGACAGGGGACAAGCTGTTAACCGATACAGGATATCACCATCATATTGTTCCGGAATATAATAAGCCTGGTAGGACTGCAAGATTCTGGGAGCTTACATATGATGGATATGGTGACAACCTTTCATTTGGAACATCAAGTTATGGGTATCTTAATGGAGTAACGTACCAAAATATTGAGGATGTAAGCGCGTATATCAACGCTATAGCAGAGAACAGGATTCCGATACAAATGGTCAGCAGCAGAGCAAATTATCAGCAGATACTGGAAAGAACAATGGTTCTGGCGTTAAGAAGAAGGCATATAGAGAAGAAAATATTCTGCGATCAATATGGTAAAGAAATTAAGGACGTATTTGGAGCTATATTACACAAGCATATTGAGGAGGGTCTCATCACTGAGAATGAACATGAATATAAGCTGACATTGAAGGGTGAATACTTGCAGGGTGATGTAAGTGTTGATTATATGCAAACGACCTTCAGAAATTCAAGCACATTGAGAAGACAACTGGCTATAGGTAAACATGTCATACCGGATGTGCTATAAATGTTGAGGTGAGAAAATGGGAGATATTGTATTAACGGGTATGGGTGTAGTTTCTACCGCCGGGCATAGCCTGGAAATATTTTGGGATAACCTGTTAAGAGGACATGTGACCTACAAACCGCTTGAAGAATTCGCAAATAACAGCAACTACAGATACTGTGTAGGTTCAAAAATAGAAGACATGTCATGGCGCGACAGAGTAGAGAAAGAATATTTAAATACATATGGTAGGGTATCAAGTTATGCAATAAGTGCAGCTTCTTCCGCTATCTTAGATGCAGGCTTGACGACAGAGGATATAAAAAGTGCTCGTATAGCGGTTTGCGTTGGAACTACAATGGGAGAGATAAATGCAGAGGAGCGTATAACAGAGCTAAAGTACAGTAAGGATTTTGTTGATATTGATAGGGTATTACTAGACAGCTATAACACAGAGAATATAGGGAATGCTGTTAGAAAGGCATTGGGTTTATGTGGACCTGTTTATGTAGTACCAACAGCATGCGCTGCAGGCAACTATGCTTTCGCATTAGGTAAGAGACTAATTGAATGGGAATATGCAGATATTGCTATTGTCGGCGGAGTAGATACTTTCTCTCGTGTAGCATTTACCGGCTTTCAAAGATTGCTGTCACTATCGCCTGATTTATGCAGGCCTTTTGATAAAAACAGGAAAGGACTTATAGTCGGTGAGGGCTGTGGAATTGTTGTTCTTGAGAAAGAATCAACGGCAACGGCACGAAAGGCAAGAATATTAGGCAGACTGTTAGGTGTTGGATTAACTTCAGACAGATACCATATGACAGCACCTCACCCAGAAGGGGATGGTGCAATTAGGGCGATGAAGCGTGCGCTAGAAGAAGCCGGACTGTTAAGCAGTGATATAGATTATGTCTCTGCTCACGGCACAGGAACGTCTGTAAATGACAGAATCGAAGTAAAAGCGATGGAACAAGTATTTGGTACAAATTCTATACCCGCTGTAAGTTCCATTAAATCGATGCTAGGACATGCTATGGGAGCAGCTAGCGCATTAGAGCTGATTGCATCGATACAAATGATGCATAACGATAAAATATTGCCAACAGTAAACCATGTAGAAACTGATTCGGAGCTTTTGATAGACTGTGTACCTAATGTAGCTCGTGATGCCAGCATTGAGTTCGTCATGTCAAACTCATTTGCATTTGGTGGACAAGTTAGTAGCATTGTTGTCAAGAAGGGGTGAAAAAGGAAGTGACCAATCGTGTTTTTATTACAGGTGTGGGTGCTCTACTTGGAAGTGTAAAGGATTCTTTTTCTAATGGATACATAATTAATGATGAGCTTTGTGAGAAAATAAATGCTAAATATCAGACTAGATCTTTAGATAGGGTTAGTAAACTATTGCTCGCAGCTTCAGAGTTATCACTTACAGACTCAAGTGTAGAGATAGACAAAAATGTGCATAAGGAATATGGACTGTTTGTTGGAACAAAGTATGGAGCACTAAATAGTATTCATAGCTTTGATAGTCAGGCTGTGGCAAAAGGAGCCTTGACAGTTAAACCCACTCAATTTCCAAATACAGTACTAAATGCACCTGCTTGCCAAGTAGGGATTCAGTTAAGTATCGAGGGGCCGATATATACCGTATGTAATGGTACCAATGCAAGCCTTGACGCAATAGGCCTTGCATATAACCATGTAAAGACAGGCCATGTAGATGCTGCGTTCGTAATTGGAGCCGATGAGATCAGTGAATTACAAATCAGAATACACCATGTAGATGAAAATGTACATGAAGCTAGTGGTGCTTTGGTTCTACAAACGAATGAGGATATAAGGCATTCAAATTGTGATATAGAAATAGTAGGATATTACTCTCAAAGTATAGCTTACGATAACCGACCCGACAATACTGAGGTTATAAGCAACATTATAAAGACTGCTCTAAGGGGCACGGATTTAAGAACTGACAAGGTTGCATGCATAAAGTGCTGTACCTCGAATGATCAGATAATAGAAAGTCTTATTACAAATGTAATACATTCGCTAAACTATAATGGTTTGTATTTTGCCAATCAACCGGATTATATGGGTGCTGTTGGCATAATTCTAACGATAGAATCAGTGTATGAGATGAGAAAGTGTACTGATAAGGGAATCGCACACGTTATTATAAACCTAAGCTCGGATAACATTTCCGTTCTTATTATAAAAAAACATTGATATGGAGGTCTGTAAAATGGATACAAGTAAGGAAATCTACAAAATTGTAAGTGAAATAATAGGTATAAGCGAGTCGGAGCTTGACCCCAATGCATCATTTATGGATGATTATGGATTAGATTCTCTAAGAGCTTTAGAAATACTTGCGGCTGTAGAGAATACATTCGGAATAATTATCAATCCGGAAAGACTTAGAGAAATGACTTCATTGGTTAATGTTATTAAAATCGTTGATGAGTATGTAAGTGCATGAGGTAACAAAATGATTAACTTTAATGAAATATGTAAGGCTTTAAAGCAAAAAGTTCCATTTGTATTAGTAGACAAGGTACTGGAACTAGACTACGGCAAAAGGATTGTAGCGATTAAAAATATAACAGGAAGTGAGGCATTTTCTGAATATCACTTTCCCAATAACCCAATATATCCTGGGGTATTGATTATTGAATGCGTAGCACAGACATCTGCATTGCTTTTCTCTTTATCCCAAGAACAAGAGAAAGAGCAAAATGGGTATCTGGTTCTTGGAGGAGTGCAGCGTTTTAGTTTTATGAATATAGTAAGGCCGGGCGATACCCTGAGAATAGAAGTAAATACAATAAAAATTATTGATAACATGGCTCTCATAAAAGCAGCTGTCAGAGTTGGTGACACAACGGTAGCAGAGGGTCAGCTATCTTTTGGGGTAGCAAAAGATGAATGATAAAAGTTTTCAAGTGGCAATAAACGGAATTGGTTTAGTATCTGCTTTAGGAAATACTTTGAATGAGTTTTTTCATGGTTTAGTAGAGTGCAAAGACGTGCAAGGGAATATCTTGATATTTGACAAAAACAAGTTTGAGGATCCTGTAGGGGCACCGATAGATTCAGATCATTTTAGTTCTGATCCTGAGAAGCGTATCCTAGAAATCGGAGGAACCGCAATTAAAAATGCATTAAAAGACTGGGGCAGGAGTTTATCAGATTATAAAAAAATAGCCTTAGTCGTTGGTTCGGGATTAGGATTAATAGATGAGTTGTATTATACACATGATAGTATAGACCGAAATTATCTATCATCTCTTGGAGATAAGCTGCTTGATTGCACAAATATTAAAGGCACAGCAATATACGTTGGCAATGCCTGCTCAGCAAGCAGCCAAGCTGTTTCTTATGGGACAGAACTGCTGACCTATGGATGTTATGACATTGTTATCGCTGGTGGAATCGATATCATATCTCAAACTGCCTATGCTGGCTTTATGCGTTTAAATGCAATCGATAATAGTAAGTGTAAACCTTTTGATAAGAATAGAAGGGGGATTATGGTCGGAGAAGGCGCTGCATTTTTCGTATTAGAAAAAAAATACAATACTGACAGCGTGTTTATACATAATAATGCCTATTGCTATGTGATTGGGTGTGGGATTACTAATGATGCATATCACATTGTTCAGATGAAAGACGACGGAGTGGGTATTGAAAGAGCAATGGAACAAGCTGTTCAACAATCACAACTGCCTAAAAGTAAAATTGATTTGATTATAGCCCATGGTACAGGTACACCATTGAATGATCGAATTGAGGCAGATGTTATTCATCGCTACTTAGAGAATAACCTTGATAAAACCTGTGTTATGTCACCAAAGGGGGCTATAGGTCATACAGGGGGAGCCTCTGGTGCAATGGGGATGCTAGTCGCTATCGGTGCATTTACGTATGGATTAGTACCTCCGGTACTTAATCTGACTGAGGTGGATTCAATGTGTGATATACCAATAGTGCACAAGCAGCCTCAATCTCATAGAGTGGATGTTGCAATGGTAAATACCTTTGCATTCGGAGGTACAAATGTTGTGATATTGCTGAAAAGGATTGAGAAAGGATTTGTCTATGAATAATATAGGTATTACACAGATATTACATATGAGTTATAGCAAGGTTGAGCAATATGATTTTGAATATCGTGACATAAGATTAATTGATCAGTACACCAAGGTTTCTTTGATTAACACAAAACACCTGTATGACATGGTTCGAGGAGAAGCTATAGACTCTGAGCGAGCGGGTTTAGTATTTGCAACTGATACTGGACCTTATAATTCTATTATGGAGGTGCACGGCAAAATAGCACAGAGTGGATATATAGGGATAAATCCAAGCAAGTACCCTAATATTATGCTAAGTACACCATTGTCTCGCATTGCAACATTTCTTCAGCTAAAGGGCCCCACCATATCGCTGTATGTAAATGGGAGAATAGAACAAGCATTTCAGTATGCATATATACAGATACTGAGCAAAAGATGTGACAGTGTATTTATTACGTATACCAACGAGAATAAATCATGCTTCAGTATGCTGGTTGAGAAAGAAGAAGCCGCAAGAATAAGAGGAATTAATATGCGTTTCCTCCTAGGCGATAAACAAGAGAAAGATAAGGTAGGTGACAGGCTATGAGATTAGCGCTAGTATCCCCTAAAGGAGTTGGTATGGGAACAGATGAAGAAAACAAGCGGACTTTTACTATATATTCACAGCTGAATAACATAGAGTCCTTAAAGGAGTTGATGTCATGTCCGAACTCACCATTATTGTCAATTGCAGCGCTTGCTGATAGATTCTTTGAAGACATAATATATATAGACGAAGAAATAGAGGAAATAGACTGGAATCAGCACTATGATATGGTCGGAATGTCTTTTATGACTCAACAAGCATCAAGAGCATTTGAGCTTGCAGAAAGATTTAAAAAGAATGGTAGTTATTTAATCTGTGGAGGGATGCATCCGACAAACTCACCGGAAGAGATGCTTAAATATTTTGATACTGTCTTCATAGGAGAGGGTGAAATTACCTGGTATGAATTCATAGAGGATTATTTAGCTGATGCACCCAAAAGAGTATATACAAATCAGCATGAGATCGATATGAATTCTGTGCCTTTACCAAGATATGATCTTCTTAAAATGGATAAATATAAAACTATACCAGTTCAAATCTCTAGGGGATGCCCACATAATTGTGAGTTTTGCGCTTCGACAAAAGTTTATGGTCCTAAATATAGATACAAAAATGTAGAGATGGTAATGAAAGAAATTGAAAAAATAAAAGAACTAAAACATAATCCCAATATATACTTCACAGATGACAACATGCTAGTTAATAGACCCTTTGTAATAGAACTTTTACAAGAACTAAAAAAAACTAGGATTCGCTGGATGTCGCACACAGATATTAGTGTAGCTGACCATGATGGTATACTGGATCTCCTTTATTCATCAGGATGCAGAAAACTGGTTATTGGATTTGAGAGTATTGAAGCGGAATCCCTGAAGAAACTTGAAAAGTGGAAATATAACCGTCTTAAAACCTACGGAGAATCAATCCAAAAAATACAATCATATGGAATTGGAGTATGGGGAACATTCATTGTAGGACTAGATGACGATGATACTTCAGTGTTTCAGAGAGTTATAGACTTTACTCTTGAGAACAATCTGTACGGGGCGATGATATCGGTACCAACGCCATTTCCAGGCTCTAAGCTTTATGAGCGATTGGAGAACGAAGGGCGAATACTAACAAAGCATTGGGGGAGCTATACGTTATGGAATGTTGTTGTTAAGCCCGCTAAGATGTCTGTTGAAGAGCTGCAGGATGGATTTGAATATACATTGAAACAAATATATTCTCCAGAAGCTGTAGATAAAAGAATGAGATATTTTAAGAATATCTATTCATCTCTTAGGAGGAAATAGATGAAAAACATATTGATCCTGGTTCCTAAATGCAGTGGTCCGTCAAAGGAGAAAAAATGGAACAGCACGTGGCCTGCAGACTTAGAGGAGAAAATTGATAAGCTTCTATGGAAGGTGTTCACTCCCGGCGTACTTGTGATTGCAAATCTCACAGATAGAACAAAATATTATATAGATCTGGTTGACGAAATGTTTAATGAAGTTGATGCGGACAAGCACTATGACATTGTCGCTATGTATACTGTAACACCAAATGTGAAGAGAGCTTATATGTGGGCTGATTTTTATAAGAGCAAAGGTACGTATGTTGTATTAGGAGGTGTGCATTCATCTGTTTGTCCAGATGAAGCAGAGAGATATGCAGATACTTTATTAATAGGTGAGGCTGAGAACATATGGGTTGAATTCCTAAAAGATTATGAATTGAAAGAAACAAAAAAAATATATTCTCAGCCGATTGGGGTAATTGATGTTACAAAATCTCCAATACCTGCATTTGATATGCTACCACAAAATGCAAGAAAAATCATTCCAATACAAACTGCTAGAGGCTGCCCCCATGGGTGTAAATTCTGTAACCTAAGAAGTATTTATGGAAATGGGTATAGACCAAAGACTGCAGAGGCGATAGTGCATGAACTGAAGGCAGCTTTGACGGCAAATCCAAGAGCTATTATTTACTTTACCGATGATAATTTCTTTTGTTATCAAGAACGAGCAAAGGAAGTGCTGGAAAGCATCCGGGAACTCAAAATCACATGGTATGCAAACACAGACATACAATTTGGGTTAAGCCAAGAATTGGTTGAAGCTGCTTATGAAAGTGGATGCAGAAGTGTACTGATAGGACTCGAAAGTATCAACCCTGAAAGCTTAAAAGGCATTGATCAGAACAACTTCAAAAACAGTAATTGTATGAAATATCAAGAGGTAATAAAAACGATCCAATCTACGGGGATCGGAGTAATAGGAAGCTTTATCATTGGACTCGATTATGATAATAAAGATATATTTGATAAGCTGGCATGCTTCATTCAAGAGAATGCATTGTATGGCGCAAATATTACCGTAAATACGCCATACCCTGGTACTATACTATTTAGGCAGATGAATGATGAGGGAAGGATAAAAACCTTTGATTGGAACTATTATACGATATTTGAGCCGGTAATAGAGCCAAGAAATATGTCGGTAGAAGAACTTAATATTGGATATCAAAAACTTCTGAGCAGGATATACGAACACAATAATGTAATGGAGAGAATAAATGCCTTTAAAAATCAGATGAGGCACAGCTCAAAGCCTTGTGTGAGAGCCGCTGATATGTCAAACAACTAGAATCAACATAAGAATCTATTATTGAGGTGAATTCATATTTTACTAGATAGTCACTATTATGTTCTGGAGGAGATAGAGTGAAAAAAATGCGTGTAGTATTAATTCTCATATACAGTGAGCAGATGCTACAAAGCCTTGATGATGTAGGAATTGGCTATATTGGAGCTTACTTGCGTGAACAAGGATATGAGGTATTGATTATCGGTCCGAATGAAAACAAGATAAACTTTAAAACAATATGTGAGTTTAATCCAGATATTATTGGTATGCCAGTATATAGAGAGGCTTTAACTGGAATAAAGAAGTTCTGCAAGAATATAAAAAAATTGATCCCAAGTGTGAAACTATGCCTAGGGGGAGTATTGGCAACTTATTATGATGAAGAATTGATAAGTAAAATAAGTGAGATTGATTATATTGTTAGGGGAGAGGGAGAATTAATAATGCATAATCTTCTCCAATGTCTTGAAAACAATGGTGATATAAGGAATGTCAAAGGTATCACATATCGCCTAAACGGAACAGTACAAAAGAATGATAATGAAAGTCTCATTAGGGATCTGAATAAAATGCCATTTCCTAGCAGAGATATTATAAAAAATAACAAACTTAGCATAGCGGCTATATCGACTACTCGTGGATGTTATGGCAAATGCACCTTCTGCGATAGTCCGGGCTTCTGGAGGGCAGAAAATAGCCATAGATGGCGTGGAAGAACAATTAGAAGCCTTGTAGATGAATTAGAATACATCAGCACTAACACAGGTGTTGTATCATTTGATATAGGAAATAACAGCTTTGAAGATCCGGGGAGTAGTTATGATAGGGTACTGGAGTTTGCAGATGAAGTAATCAGGCGCAAACTGATAATATCATATACATTTGCCATACGTTCAGTGTTTCAGCGCAAGGTCACTGAGCATCTCATTGGAAGATTGAAAGAATCCGGCATGTGTGATGTATTTATAGGTGTTGAATCTGCTAACGAGCAGGACTTAAAACTATTTGGAAAGATTGGAAACGTAGAGGATAACATAAAAGCGGTTGAAATGTTTAGAAATGTGGGAATAAATACAACCATTGGATTCATAAATTTTCATCCGTATTCAACTTTTCAAGCACAGCGGGACAACATAAAATTTCTATCAGACTATGGGTACGCAGGATATTTTATCATGCTCCAAAAGTTAATTGTTGATAAGGGGGCCGCGATATATCAGAGACTAAGAAATGATAATTTGCTATTTGATGGAGGAATTGAGCACGGGTATTCATATCAATATAAAGATGCTAGGATTAAAAATCTAGTAAATTTTCTTGATGATTATTTCATTAGGTCAGAACAAGGAAATCCACTTATCAAGTTACTAAAGTTCTATGAAAGAAATTATATGCAGTTTTTATCATATTCAGAAAGACAGTTCATGCATTACGATGACAGCAAAGCATTATCGGCGGTTTCTGAAGCTAAGGAGAGCATTAAGGAAATTGTTGGGGAGATCAATAAGAGGAACTATGTGTGGTATACACAACTGCTGGATGCCGCTGAGAATAATTGGAATTCGAATCTTGCTAATGAAATAGTTAATAAAAACATGAGTTATGAATTTATTAGTGAGTTGTATAACGGACTATTATCGGTAAAAAATGGTCTGAACCGCAAATATATGAGACTAGGTGATAAGTATGAAAAATATATACTGTAATTACTTTGATTCTCAAAGATATGGTTGCAGCATAATATGAAAGGTTAAGAGTGAACGATATGAAATCCCAAGCAAGGCCTAAAATTGGCTTCATGTGCTCATATATACCGTTCCAGATTTTGAACAGGCTTGGTTTTGAACTATATCCCTTATACGATGTGGAACTGGAACAGTATAAGGGCAGTTGTGAATTACCAACAAACATATGCAGTTACGTACGTTACAGTTTGAACACGATAAAAAATCTAGATTTGGATGGAATAATTCTTACAAATTGTTGCAATGGTGTGCAGCGTCTTTACGATTATTTAAAAATCTATGGGAAGAACTTATATTGTAGCATTATAGAAATTCCGAGAGAAAATAGTAATTCCGAGATTAATTATTTTACGTCAAGCGTACTAGATAGCATAAAAGCACTTTGTAACTATTTTCACATCCCATTTACCGGAAGTACGTTGGGAAATTTGGATTGTATACGACTTGATCAGCATGAGATCAATGATAAAACAATTTATGTAATAGGTAATATTATACCGGTAAAGTTAAAGGAAGTGTTCAATACACACTTATCTAAATACCAAGTGAATTATAACTTATGTAGCACAAGAAAATATGGCGATTCTGTCCTGTTGAGTGCTATCCATTCCGGGGACATGAGCGATATTCAATCGGAATCTATAAGTTCGGTGAATAATGTGTTGCCATGTGCACGCATGAGAGATTTTGGTAAGTGGTTTAAGATGATGTTGGCAGAGCATCATGAAAGAATATCAGGCATCATTTATGTGACATCGCAGCATTGTGATAGTTATCTTTTTAGCTTTAATACCATCAAAAAGGTGTCAGAGAGCTTTGGGATACCCATAATGAGTGTAGAAGTGAACTATGGGGCAACAGGATATGGGCAGATGATGACAAGGCTGGACGCTTTTATAGAGTGTATAGATTTTAGAGTTAAGAAAAATTTGCAGCAGCAGGATATATCCATGCCCGATATCGGTTCAGATATGTTCAGAAAAAGGATGCATCTCATAAAAGCGGTTGCAGATAAGCAACCATTAAAGGCAATACAGAAACTGGTCTCAAATCAAGCAGATATTTTTAGCAATCTACTGTATTTGCAACCAGAAAAAATTGTTATGACCAATATGGTAATGCCTGCAGAAATATTCTATGCAGCGGACTTAATTCCAATAAATATAGAGTTAATAGCGGGATGGGCATCATCGCTAGGTCTATCGAAGCAATATATATCTAAAATCGAAGGAAGTGAGCTGAGCACCAGTGTATGCTCATATCATAAAACTGTGGTCGGTTTGATAAATGATCATGCCATTCCAACTCCTAAAGGGATGGCCGTTACATCAAACATATGTGATGGTGGAGTCGGTATCGCGAGCTATTGTGAGCACAAGTTCAATACAGATACATTCATTTTAAATGTGCCATTTAATAAAAATGATTCTAGTCTAGAATATGTAGTTGAACAAATTCACGAACTTATCAAATGGGCTGAAATGTATTCTGGAAGACCATTCGATATGGACAGGCTAAAGCAGTGCATGGAGCGATCTAATGAAGCTATGGATCTATGGAAGGCTGCATATGAGCTTAGAAAAGGTGAGCCGCTGTTTTCAGGTCATCTGGCTTTACGAAATCTGTTTGGGACGACCTTCTTGTTTGGTTCGGATTTAGGCGTAGAAGTAGCAAGGGATTATTATGATGAGCTGGTAGCATTAAAGACAAGAATGGATAGTAAAGGTGGTGACGGTAAAAAACGTTTGTTATGGATTCATTTCGCTCCATTATACAACAATCGGATCATGGAATATCTTGAAGAAAAACTGAACTGCAATATTGTGGTCGATATAACAGGATATATTTATTGGGAGGATTATGACATAGAAAGACCAATAGAGAGTCTTGCAAATAGAATGCTTTCACACTTTTACATGGATAATCCCACAAGGCGTCAGCAAATATATAAAACTATTATAGAAGAGTATAAAGTAGATGGAATAGTGCATTTTATGCATAATGGATGCCGAGCAATTCCAGGTTCCTCATGGTTAGTTAGGGATATTGCCAGCAGATGCCATGTTCCATATCTTGAATTGTCAGGGGATTGTATTGATCCAAGAGGATTCTCAGAGGAGCAAATGAAAATGCGTTTTGAAGCGTTTAAAGAAACATTGGAAGGAGTTTCGTATGTATTTAGGAGTTGATGTAGGATCAGTCAGCACAGATGTTGTACTCATTGATGAGAATAGTACCATAATGAAATACACTATTGTCAAGAGTGGGTTTGATCATAAAGCTGCGATTGAAAGTGCAATAAATAAAATATGTAATAGTTGCAGCATTGACATAGCAGATATAAAAAGAATTGTTGGGACTGGATATGGCAGACGCAATGTGCCTGGCACATGCAAAACGATTACTGAGATATCATGCCATGCCATGGGGATACATAGTGTATTCCCGGATGTCAGAACCGTAATTGACATTGGTGGTCAGGATAGCAAAATAATCAGAGTTACTCATGAAGGGTTCGCAGAGAACTTCCTGATGAATGATAAGTGTGCTGCCGGTACAGGGCGATTTCTTGAGGTAATGGCCCATACTATTGGAATAGATGTCAACGATTTAGGGGAAATATCCCTTAAAGCAAAAAAGGTTCAGTCAATAAGCAGCATTTGTACTGTTTTTGCAGAATCTGAGGTTATATCTAGGATTGCAGAGGGTTGCAAAAAGGAAGAAATTGTAGCTGGTATACATAAAGCCATAGCAGAAAGAATAACCGGGATGGCATATGCAATAGGCATTAAGGAGCCAATTGCTTTAACCGGCGGTGTTGCAAAAAACAAGGGGGTCGTCAATGCGATTACCAAATACTTAGGTGTTAAGATATTAATACCAGAAGAACCCCAGATTATAGGAGCTATTGGGGCTGCTATATATGCAAAGGATTTTCAGAATTGACAGGAATGTGAGGTGGAATAAAGTGGCGGATGTCATGGACAAATCAAGATTTAAAATTGGGTGGTACTGTCCTTTCTCTTTTCCACTGTTACAAAGAAATTTCAGCAAGTATTTACAACAGTTTCACTGGCATCAACATAACAGCTTCATCAAAAATAACGACCAAAGGTATATCCCTATTAAGCTGTGTGATAAATTGACTACTCTAGATGCTTTGTTTAATGCAGAGATATACGATGGGATTGTTATGGTCGATTGCTGCAATATGTCTTATCTTTTTTATGAATATGTATCTAGAATTGACAATGGTACTTCAGTACATCTAATGCAAATGCCAAGAAAAGAGAGCATTTTCTTTTCAGATATTATTGTAGGAGAGCAATATAGATTGAAGGCTTGGATAAATAACTTAAAGAGAACAGCTGGAGGCAAGGAAGTAGTATCTGAAGGAGAGAATGTTTTAAATGGACCAGAGGAACCATCTAACAGTTGTTTTTGCAAGCTGCCGGATGAGTATGCTATACAATATCAAAACAGCAATGTCATAGCAGTTATGAGAGATCTAATGAAGAAAGTAAACTGTCCTCGCATGCTAAAAGAACAAAACGCGACCAACATATGCGACTTAGAACATGCTGCTGATAAAATGTGTATTAATCAGCAGTATTACATAGTTTCAATGATTTCGCATAATAGGAGGATTGATCAGTATAATGAATAAGCTCCTAACTTATATGAATTTAGCATCGAGATATGCAGAGGGTCTTGGAGAATTACCTATTGCAATATACTTACGAGAACAGCACAGAATTTTAGAGAGAGTAATAAATGGAGAAGAATATATAGCTGCCACTTATTATGTACCGAATGAAATACTATCACAGTTTGATATACCTGTCTTATACATAGAAAGAATATCAGGTTTTGGTGCGGCCAATAAACTGCTGGGAAATATCGATATTAAGAGGCAGTATCTCGGTATGCCATCATGCAGTTGCACATATCAGATATATTATGAGGGCTTGATTGATGAATGCTATATTCCACACCCATCTAGAATAATTGCTTCTAGCTTTGCATGTGACGATGCGTGGTGGTATTGCAATAAGATGTCACAGAGATATAAGACGGATATATATTTAATTGATGTGTTTCGCAGCAACTCAGAAGAAGCAGAACTATATATAAGTAAACAGTTGTATGAACTGGATAGTATATTGAAGATAAACTATAAAACAGTTCGGAGCCTGGATAGTATAATAGAACAATCCAATGAGGGGTTGGAGATAAAAGCTAAAATTGACAGTGTTCGTAAGAATAATCCAGGTATTTTGGATAGCAACACTGCTCTAAAACTTTTCCCTTTATATAATGATTTAGGAAAACCATACGCAAACGAAATAATGCAGACATTATATGATTTATTATTAATCAAGGCTGCTCATTATGAGCCTGAAAATAAAATTCGGTTAATCTGGCTTGGTATGATTCCTCTTTACTATAACAATTTAATAAAAGATATAGAAGAAAGATACAACTGCAGAATAGTTTATGAGGAGTTATTTCAGTATCCTAACAAGCATATAGATAAAAGGAATATCTATCACAGTATTTCTAAACGAATAATGAATACGCACTTTTTTACTATGCAGCAGCGGATGCGGGATATCATTGAGTACATTGATACCTACAATGTGGATGGGATAATACACTTTTCACAGAAAAATTGTAGGTTTCTTCCACCAATGCTGCCACTGGTGTACTCAGAGCTTTCTGAATACAAGATACCTATCGTAGATATTAACGGGGATGTGGCTGACCCATCAGGATTTAGTGATACCATATGGGACAAGCTGGACGCTTTTTTTGAAATACTGAATAGGAGGAAGAAGGATGTCAGTAGAAATGTCGACTGCAGAGAACATAGGATTAATCAGGCTTAATAAAAAACCTACAAACAGCCTTGATTTACAAATGCTTAACGAATTGTATGATTGCATCAGGGAAATGGAAGAAAATATGGAGATTATAACAGTTGTTTTAAGCAGTGAGATACATGGAACTTTTTCGTCCGGGCTAGATCTTGGCAATTTATATGTAACGAATGATATAAAACGAACCATGGATAATATATATAATGCTGTTTCAACGATATATAAAATAATATCTAGTATAACTACGTCAAAGAATATTTACATTGCCTCAATAAAAGGATATTCTATTGGTTCTGCAATGTCCATTGCATTAGGCTGCGACATTAGAATTGCATGCCATAAGACATGGTTCTGGCTACCAGATCCGCAGTATGGGGGTCTTCTTGCAGAGGGAGGGCTGGAACTACTTTGTAAATCTATAGGAATTTCTCGGACTAATATGATAGCCCTGACAAATGACCGGATTGATGCAAAAACAGCGTATGAATGGGGGCTTATTTATCAGATTGTACCAGTCGACATTATCGACGAATGCGCTTTAAAACTAGCGAAGAGATTGTGTCAGTATTCTGCTAGCACTCTTAGCAGAACTAAGAAAATTATTAATAGAGAGTTATTAACGGAATTTTATAGTACGCAGCTAAATGAAATTTTAGATTCTAACGAGTTGCATGAGCGCATGAATAAATATTTTATGAAGATGGGATAGGGGGAACAAATATGTCTTTGAGTGGAAAGGTGGCTGTTATATCTGGTGGGAGCCGAGGTATTGGAAGAGAGGTCGTATCAATATTGTTGGAACATGGTGCAAAGGTAGCATTTACTTATAACAATACCAGTGGAAGCATCAATGAAATCATAGAGGAAGCAAGCAAATATAGCACAGAAGTGAAGGCATGCAAAGTTGATATCACAAATCAGACAGAAGTGGAAAATATGGTGTCAGATGTTATAAAACAATGGGGGACTATAGATGTAATCATAAATAATGCAGGGATAAAAAAGGATAAAACATTAGCTTTTATGTCTGCCGACGAATTTAAAGAAGTAATCGACGTAAATCTATTAGGCGCATTTTATCTGACACAATCCGGTATATTTTATATGCTGAAAAAGAAAAAAGGTCGAATTGTAAATATCAGCTCAATAAGCGGCATTAATGGAATCGCCGGACAAGTTAACTATTCCAGTTCAAAAGCGGGACTAATAGGGTTTACACGTGCCCTTGCGAAGGAGGTCGCTCCATATGGAATTTCTGTAAACGCTGTAGCGCCTGGTGGAGTGGATACCGATATGGTGAAAAGCATGTCCCAGAAAGAACAGGAGAAGATGCTGCTTGGTGTTCCAATGGGGAGAATGTGTACTCCTAGAGAGGTAGCACAGTTAGTTCTGTTTTTATCAGATAATGATAGCTGCCCGGCATACCTAACTGGCACTATAATTCCGTTGGATGGGGGCTTAGGTAGCTAATGGCGGTTGAGATAGATACACTTACTAACATGTGGAGTAGAGAGGCATCCATAAGCTTTATAGAAAAGCAATTGTATGAAAGCAAGAAAGTGTCCATCGTACTTGTTGATGTAGACTTCTTTGTCAATATTGACTCAAAGGTTGGTAAAGCTGAGGGCGATATGATATTAATTCGTATAGGCGTTTTTTTAAAACACCTGGATAGATGCAAGATAGGGCGATATGGTGGAGATGAGTTTATTCTGATGTTTGAAGATGTATCTCATTATGAATTATATGAATATATTGAGGCAATAAGGAAATCGTTCAGAAAACAAAGATTTGTGAGCAACGACTCTATATACGCAAAAGTACCAATGACCGCTAGCTTTGGTGTGGCGCACAGTTATATGGGCTATAATAGCACGTTGGAATTGCTAAAGGCGGCAGAGATTGCACTGGCAATGGCAAAAAAGCTCGGAAGAAACAGAATCGGAGTTGCACCCGTCAATGATATGCATATTCGGTATGAAGGCGATATAAGTGTCTATACCATTGTTGGAGGTGGGCTCAGAGGTTATGATGGAGACGGCAGGCAGGCCTTCAATGCATCTATTTCTGAACCCTACGGTGTAGATATTTCTATGAATGGAGAAATCATAATAGCAGATAGAGGTAATCATGTTGTAAGAAAGATTGACAAATCAGGGATAATATATACCATTGCTGGCACAGGGGGTTATGGTTACTCAGGAGATGGCAAGCCGGCTATCTATTCAACACTTAACAAACCAAGCGGGGTTGCCGTGGATAGATGCGGAAATATATACATAGCAGATACGGGAAATCACTGTATTAGAAATATAGACACTGACGGATATATGCATACAGTCGCTGGGTGCGGAGAGGAGGGATACTATGGAGATGGAGGGCAAGCGGTAAAAGCCAGGTTAAGCCGCCCTGGCGGGGTTGTTGTTGATGATTATGGAAACATATACACCAATGATTACGGTAATAATGTAATAAGAAAAATCACGAAGGAAGGGCAAATATCTACTGTGGCTGGTTCAGGTAGTTTTGGATACGATGGTGACGGTGGCTCCCCTCTCAAGGCTTCGTTAAACAAGCCATATGGACTTGCTATAACAAAAGAAGGAGATATGCTGTACATCGCTGATTATGGAAACAACTGCATAAGGCAGGTGGACTTTCATAACGATATTATAAACACTATTTGTGGTACAGGCGTAGCTGGATATACAGAAGAGGATACCGCTGCTGACAAGGCTATGCTGAATGGGCCATATTGGGTTACTGTGTGGGGAAGGGATATTCTATTTATAGCAGATGGGGAGAACAACTGCATAAGACTATGCAACATTAAATACAACAGTATAAGTACGCTGCTTGGAAATGGGAACTATGGCTATAGAGATGGGATGCTATTAAACAATGATATACAGATGAATATCCCTGCCGGAATGGCAATAGACCCTATAGAAAAGTCACTGTATATCGCTGACTATGGAAACAATGCCATAAGAAAAGCAAAAATTAATCATATAAAGTTATGAGGAAACAATATGCTTAAGATATTATTGATATTTATATCAGTTGGGTTGATGTCCTATCTATTATATCATTGCCATCATGCGTATATTCTAGCTTATGAATTGAGCCATCCTAAACGACGCGATGATAAAATTGACAGTTATTTGTCATTGGTAATTAAGAAATTTGATTTTAAAACCGATGATGGAATCACACTGAAAGGGATTGAAATTGCACCTAAAATGGCTCCAAAGGGAACCATACTTACGTGTCATTACCTAGGCGGATCTAAAGAAATGATTGTTCCTTTTATTGATCCATTATTAAAAGCTGGCTATAGGGTCCTCAGTTTTGATTTTAGAAATCATGGAGAAAGTGAAACAGCAAAAAATATAAAGTTTTCTCTTAAAGATGATTTTTTCTGTTTTTATAAACATATAAAGCAGCTAGGATATGAGGGCCCATTTGGAATTATTGGCTTTTCTATGGGCTCTACATCAGCAATATTCGGTCTCGATAGGTTTCAGGACATTAAGGCGGCAATTATAGATAGTGGACCGTTGATCATGGTCCAGGATTATTTTAAATATGTTTTAAAAGATCAGAAAATTCAAAACTCAATTTGCAGGATCTTCTTTCTCTTGATATTCCTTTACTATGCAGGCTTTAGGAGGATGTCAAGAATGACAATTCTTGTATTAAATAAGATGAAGGAAAAGAAAGTTTTATTCATACATGGAGAAAGGGACAACATAATTCCGCTATCTGATGCTAAGTTCGCTTTGGCTTCAATGCCTGAAGGAAATGGAGAATTGTGGAGCATACCTGGGTCCAGACATTTAACAAACAGATTTTTGAAAAAAGAAGAATATGAAAAGAGAATAGTTGATTTTTTCGATTTCCATTTATCTGAAAGGAGTTACATAGATGATGAAAGTAGCACTAATATCTCCTAAGGGAAACATGTTTGGAAAAAATAATAGGTTGGTGTCATTTCTTGAGAATTCGAAATATATGGAAAGTTTTAAGACGCTTTGGACAGGCCCTAATCTAGGGTTGTTGACAATAGCTGCGTCGTTTCCAGATGATTGGGAATGTGAGTATATTGATGAGAATCGTATCCCAATCAATTTTGAAAGTGATTATGATATCGTCTTCATTAGTGCTATGACACAACAAGCTCAAAGAGCTTACGAAATCGCAGAAACCTATCGCAGTAAAGGAATACTTACAGTGATGGGAGGAATTCATGCGACGGTAATGCCCGAAGAAGCCTCACAACATATAGATGTTGTGTTGGTTGGAGAGGGTGAAGCATTATGGCCAAAGTTTATCAAAGATCTTCAGAACAATAATTTACATAAAATCTATACTGATGCAAACAAAGGCAGCTATGACCTAAAAAATTCACCTATGCCTCGTTATGACTTATTGAGGAATTATGAATATCTATTGATAACGATACAAACAACAAGAGGGTGTCCTCATGACTGTTCTTTTTGTGCCGCCTCAAAAGTCTTCGGAGCATCATACCGAAGAAAAAGCAATGAGCAGATACTTAAAGAAATAAACGAGATATCCAAGCTCTATCCTGGGACGCTCATTCTATTTGCAGATGATAATGCATTTGTAAACCGCAGGGAAGCAAAAGAGCTTCTAAAAAACATGATCGGCATGAATCTTAGATGGATAGCACAAACGGATATATCAATTGCCTCAGACAAAGAATTATTGGAGTTGATGGTAAGGGCTGGCTGTCAGTGGATAGTTATCGGCTTTGAAAGCGTATCTAAGAGTAGTCTGCATAACCTTGATGCCGCAAATTGGAAATTAGGTCAGATAAATAAATATAAGGAATCAATTCAGATCATTCAAGAATATGGAATTGGAGTATATGGAACTTTTATTGTCGGGCTAGATAATGATGACCGCGATATCTTCCGTGCAACAAGCAATTTTATATTGGATAATAAGCTATATGGAGCAAATATCACTGTTCCAACGCCCTTGCCAGGAACACAACTAAGGGAAAAACTTTTAAATGAGAATAGAGTACTAGAAATGGATTGGAGCTATTATACGTTATGGGATATTGTTATTTCTCCTAAAAAGATGACCCTTATAGAGCTAGAAGACGGACTGATAGACTTATACTATCGAATAAACACAAATGTATCAGCTGAAAAACGGCTTATCTACCTAAGACAGCTTACAAAAAATAGAAGGAAATATGAGGCTGCTATCTCGAAAGAAGGGGAAGGTGGATATCGATGATAGGAGATGCAGGATATGCAATCGCTTTTCCTTCCAGAGATGTGTTTTCATTAGGGCTTTGTGCTACTATTTATGACAACTTTAGTGAATTTAGATCAGTGTTTGACAATGCAAGCGACTATTTCGGCGAAGACCTGTATAGATTCTCATACATAGATACAATCAGCAGGCCGGATCTGCACATGGTATGTTTGCTTACTCATTGTTACGGAATATATAAAGTAATATCCAAATACATGAGATTGCCTTTAGCTGCTATTGGATTTAGTCAGGGCGAGTTTACGGCAGCAGCAGCAGCGAATTGCATTGAATTGCCAAATATATTGAAGCTAGTATACGAGCTTGAATCACTGGTCGATAATGATGAATACCTTAAACTGGGTTCTATGGTAAGAGTCGTTCATCTTGATAGACAAAAACTTATTGAATGCTGTAAACAGGTTGATCCTAAGAGTTCGTTTGTTAAGCTTGGTATTTATTTATCAGACGATCAGAATATAATATCTGGAGAAAAGGAGCATGTGGATAGGGTATGCAAACTAGCGAAGCATAATGGCGCACGCTGGATTATACCTTTAACGGATAATGGAGCTTTCCACAGTCCATTATGTATGAATATTATGCATAAGGCGGAGTATTATTTCGATAAATATCACTTTAAAGATGCTGAATTTCCGGTGTATTCTTGTGTCGATGGATCTAGTGCAATCAATGGTGCGAAGATCAGGGACAGGCTTTCGAAGCAGATTGGCAATCCAGTTCTATGGGATAAGATAATAAATGATTTAAGCAAAAAAAATGTGTCTCATATTCTTGAATTAGGCCCGGGTTGTACAGTTTCTGGCAACTCGAGAATCATATGTCCGGATATTTCCTACTCCTGGATGAATAATTGTCAGGATATTGAAAATTGGCTTGAGAACAATGAGGTGCTCCAATGAAATGGAATGTATTTGGGTTCCGTGATAGGAGCGGAAATCAGTTAATAGTAAATCATGAGATGGTAACTACTGTTGTTAGGACTGGTATTCCCGGCTATTTAGGTGGCGGAGGAAATGCTGTATGGATTACTATTCCGGACAACTTTTCATTTCAGAATATGACGGAAAGCTTTACGTACTTAAAAGAGAGTAAGGTAATGACTGCTATTAGCCGGCAGTTTTTATAAAAATCTAACAGAATTGGAGTGTGAATAAATATGATAATTAAGCCATCTAACTATCTGCAATGCAAAAAAGAAGGTTGCAGCGACATACTAAGGGATAATTTTATGGTTCCAGATCTGGAAGTGGATACAGAAAAAATAAAAGCTATCATGATAGCGGAGGTTCCACCGGAAAATCCATATGATTACTTTTATGCAAATACTGATGGATCATATATGAAGACTACGTTACAGGCTTTCAGAGACGCTGGGGCAGAAGTTGACACTATCCTAGACATATTGAATATGGGGATTTATATTACAACTGCAGTCAAATGTGCAAAAGTAGGCTATGGTATTCCTACGGCAACTGTTAAGTACTGTAAGGATATACTGGCAGAGGAGCTAAAAATGTTTCCAAACTTACAGGTTTATATGTTAATGGGTGATGTTGCGATAAAGGCAATGAACTATATTGTGAAGGAAGAAACAAAAAAGTCAGTAATACCAAGCGGTTCTACATACAAGATAAGATATAATAATTATTATTATCATGGAAAGCGAGTGATACCCTCATACCTTATGACTGGGGGGAATTACTTGATAGAAAAAAGCAAGAGGGTAATGATCGCACAAGATATTCGTGAGATGCTGGGGATAATGAATGACAGGAAATAGAGAAAAGTAATGAGGTTGATGATAGATGTTGCTTGATATTAAGCCGTTGCATAATGAGGCCTGGAGTTGTCTGGAGGACATAATAATATCTTCAGTTGATTGGTGGAGCTATAGATATGAGATGATGTTTTCAGAGGCTTGGGACTTTCAGTTTGTATGTGATGGGGATAAAAAGAAAACGGAAATTGGGAGTCGACTGCATGAAGGCCACGATAATACATGGAGCCTATTGGAAAAATATCACGGGATTCACATCAATGCAACAGGAATGCTAGGTCCGTCGGCTATAAATGATATTATTTGCACCGAATTACACAATAGGCATCCTACAATATTGTATATAAATGCGTATAACTGCCCGTGGATAGGGGTATATCACAAGAGCCATTTTTCTCATACCTGTCTGGTGATAGGTAATGATGAAAAGAATGAAGCATTTATATGCATTGATCCTTACACAACGAAAAATGAACAGTTTTTACCTTATCGCGACTTTTATGAGGGAAGCACACAATGTGCCATATTCAGAAACGCATATAAGAGTACCCCGCAAATCAATTGGAAAGATGTTATAAATCAAACTGTGAGTAAATTTTTCTGTAATACATATTCAGATAGTCCGATCAGCAAAATGCTTCTCTTCTCTGATGAGATTAGACAATGTCTTGATCTCAATGATGAAACTGCTGGAAATGATGATCTGCTTAAAACACCACTTTTTGAGAGACTTAAGTATCTAGGAAGGCGTAGAATTCAGTATTCGCAAATGCTATGTTACCTCAATGAGAAGTATGGGTTGCCTAATATAAATGAAGTGCAATTTGGATTACAAGTGGCATCACAAAATTGGTCAATAACAAGAAGTATGCTGATTAAAATGTATTACACTCAGGAGTGGAAAGCTTCAAGGCTAAAAGTAGCAGATAAAATACGAGATAATGCCGCCTATGAACAAAGTCTTATTATGAAGCTTCAGAATACTATAAAATGAATGAAACTATAAGTAAGCATCACAAATATTTGATTATAAGGAGGGTTGAATTTGGGACAGAATCTTGTAAATACATTATTAAATGGCTTAGGCGATAAGAAGGACGGCTATAATGTAGTGTATATGAACGGACCAGATATGGACTGCAATATAAAGACTGTACATGAACTAATAAAAGAGCAGATAAGAAAAACGCCAAAAGGCATAGCGTTAGTTTGCAATGATGATGAAATATCGTATGAAGAACTTGGAAAAAGAGCAACACAGCTAGCTTACGAATTGCGTAGTAAGGGTGTATCTCAAGAGTCCATTGTGGCATTGATGGTGGATAGATCAATCAATATGGTGGTTGGTATGCTAGGAATTCTAATGTCAGGTGGGGCGTATCTACCCATTGATCCAAATTGCCCTAAGGAACGAATATGTTATATGCTGGATGATAGCAATGCCCATATTGTACTAACTCAGAAAAAGCATGAAGAAATGTTTGCCAGTGATATACAAATACTTGATATTGACAACAAAGATATATACATCGGTGATATATCAGACCTAGAAAATATCAACAAGGATAGTGACCTAGCATATATCATATATACATCAGGTTCAACAGGAAAACCCAAAGGAGTAATGATTGAGCACAAAGCCGTTTTAAATTTCATCAAGGGAATGAAAGAGAAAATATCTTTTACCCCAGATAAAACGATCCTAAGTATAACTACTATATCGTTCGATATTGTTTTGCTCGAAACATTACTGCCGCTCTCGTGCGGATTGAAGGTAGTTATAGCCGACAAAAATCAGAATAGGAATCCGCGATTAATAAATGGGCTCATCAAGACACATTCGATAGATATTCTTCAGACGACGCCATCAACCTTGCAATTACTAGTATATGACGGTGATCAAGCAGAATGTTTTTCATCCTTGAAAGAATTGATAGTAGGTGGGGAAGTATTTCCGCTTGCACTGTTGAACAAGCTAAAGCAGTCATACAAAGGTAAAATATACAATGTGTATGGTCCTACTGAGGCTACAGTATGGGCCACTCTCAGCGACTTGACCGATGTGGATTCTGTCAACATTGGAAAACCTATTGCTAACACATACATTTATATTGTTGATAACAATAACATTAACCAGACGAATGGAGAGCAAGGAGAATTATGTATAAGCGGATTAGGGCTTGCGAGAGGGTATATAAATAAGCCGGATTTAACAAAAGAAAGATTTGTGGTAAATCCATTTGTTGAAAATGAGGTGATGTATAAAACAGGAGATATTGCAAGGTATCTGAACAATGGAGACATAGAATATATAGGGAGAGCAGATAACCAGTTAAAACTAAGAGGATACAGGATAGAGTTAAATGAGATACAGGTATCCATTTTAGAATGCAAAAATGTGAGACAAGCAGTGGTGATAGCCAAAGAAGGAAGAGACGGCAACAAATATCTTTGCGCATATATAGTGCCAGATACAAATTTCGTTCTGTATGAATTAAAAGATAGACTTAATTCATCATTGCCGGAGTATATGATACCAAGTAATTATGTCTGTCTTGAAGAGATTCCTCTGACAATCAATAGAAAAGTCGATTATGATAAGCTATCCAAACTAAATGAGTGTGATATGTGTACAGAAGAATCGATTCCACAATCATACGAGGAGGATACCTCAGCTATAAGCATAGAGCAGAAGATGAAGCAACTACTTACATGTGTTGTAAACTATAATATTCCGATTGAACAGATCAGCAGTGATGAAGCTTTGACAACTATAGGTATTGATTCTATTAACTTCATCAAATACATTGTCTCACTAGAAAAAGAGTTTGGTATTGAATTCAACGATGAAGATTTAGACATGAATAGGTTTGTTACATTTAAGAACCTTATACTATATGTTAAAAGTAAGCTGTGATGAAAAATTAATACATAATGATATAAGGGAGGTTATTTTATCTCTTTGCAGATAAAGTAGAATACTATGAAATCAAATGCTTTGGAGAGTTTGAAGCCGCAATATAGAATTGGATTTAATTGTTTTTTTATGAATGTATCAGCTGTTTTTGAGTATCAGAATATACTTTGGCAAGCCCTTGCATACACAAATCTTGACTTTCTATATGATAAAGAACACTTTCTGGAATTTTTACATGATGAACCCCCAGAATTGTGCTTTGACGAAAACAACCAACTGTTAGTGACAAGAGATATAGGCTCAATTTTTAGAGATGATATGGAAAGCTATGCTTATAATCAGTTCCTACAGGTGGACTGTATGAAAATTGAGAGATTGGATAAACCGGACGACTTAAGTATTTTGCAGGATAATTATCTTCAGTATGATGTACCAATCATATTTCCATGTGACCATTATTACACATATGAGGAGTATAAAGCCTATAACAATGATATGAAGCATTTTCATAGCGGTAGACATATGACTGTGTTAGCTGATATAGATTTTAAAAAGAATAAGTGCTCAATTATTGATAAGTTCTATACGTTCATTGGTGAGATAAGCATTGAGGCATTCAATAAGGCCATCTCCTCAGAGTACATCGAAGAAGAAACTCAAAAATACATGTACACGATTCAATCCGACTTCGGACATGCAGACAGGAATGAGCAAAAACATAATTTCTTAAAAAGAAACATAGAAACAGCTATGTCTGAGTATGCAATAGTCAATGGCAGGTCATACCATAAAGGTATTAAAGCACTAAAGATGTTTTTAGATGATTTGGAGGAGAACATAAGGGAGCTCTTGAATGGGAAACGGGTTTTTGCTGCACGGTACTTAACGAATATGCTTCAGCCTACAAGGCTACAGCGCGGTGGCTACAGCTGGTTGATGGAATACATGAGGGAAGAATTAAAACATTTTGATGAATTGAATATTATATGTGAATTAACAAAAGACATAGCCAAACAATGGCGTATTGCTGATAACCTGTGTGATAAATGCTTTTATTCGGGTGATACCTTGGGTAATTACTCCGGAAGGATTCGGAATGTACTAAATGAGGCATACAATAATGAAATTGCAGTATATGAGCAGTTAAATAAGATATATCCGAAGTTATAGTATCTGTTTGTTTTTAGTTTATTCATATTGTATGAAAAACTAATGGAATAGGAAGTGATACAATGATGTTAAATATTACTGCGAAGCACGATGATGCTTGCAATTGCCTTGAGGATTTATACATGTCTGTAGCTGACTGGTTTCACGTTGACTACGAGCTGATGTATTCAGAAGCATGGGGTTTTTCATATACTCAGGGGCATAATTTGTCAGAAACGAGTCTGCTTTCTGATTTATTCAGGCCTGGCAATGGAGACCGGGATGCACTTTGGCAGTTATATCATGGCATGGCAGTGACATGCACACAGCCCAAATCGGTATCAGAGGTTATTGACGTCATATGTCGGGAGCTTGGTAACAACAAGCCAGTTATACTTTATATGGATTCATTCTGGTGCCCGTGGTATAAAGGCAGATACCAACAATTTCATACGGCTCATTACTGCTTGATTACCGGAATTAACGAGACTCATGATGTACTCTACTGTGTAGATGGACAAAATGCAGGAAATGGGGCGGAATTACCTGTCTATAATATGGCACAGGGTTTTGGAGAATACATTACGTTTAACAAAGTGGAACCGAGTTTTGCAGACCGCAGTTGGCAAGAGATTATAAGTGACTCAATGAAAAGGTTTAACCTCAGTGATAACAGCATATTTGATATGCTAAGATGTTTTGCAAAAGACTTAGTGCCTAAAGTTGATTTCAATGCTGAATTAAGCCAGTATAAGGATAATCCATTCAATGCTCCCCTATTTGAATTATTTCTTGCTATAGGAAGAGGGCGAAAGCAATTTGCAAAGTCTCTCCAGTATTTATCAATAAATTATAATGATGCCAGACTTATGGGGTTTGCAGACAGATTAATCAGAGCTGGCGATAGATGGAGTTCAATATTTGGAATGATCATCAAGTCGTATTATATGAATAAAGAGATAGAGATGTTGAAGAAAGTTGCGCAAAAGATAGAAGAGGCTGCCGACGATGAAGAAAGGATCGCCAGCGAATTAAGAGAATATGCGGAAACTGGTCATACCGCATCTAAGCAGATACATCTTATAAAAAGCCATATGCCATTAGATAATGATCTAAAGCAATACTTTTCTGTTGATCTTACAAACTATTACAATAATAAAGCGTTTGATGAGGTATACAACGATAAAATAACAGCAGAACTATCCAATGGAGGAAGATTTATGTTATCTGACGATATACCAAAGGATAGGAACTGGAACATTGAACATATGAAGTTCCTATTTCCTATGATAGGAACTGGCGTAAATGATAACATTAGCTGTAATGCTCAAAATATTCCGATTCCATCTCTTGAATACAATCACCTGATGTTACTGGGATGCTCTGAATTGGGTAATCATGCGGACTATCTTATGGTTGCATATAAGGATGGTTTTACAGAGCAGGTACCTATAGAGCTTACATCGTGGTTAACACCAAAACCAACCTTTGGCGAATGTATAGCATTGACTGGGAGGGGTGCTGTGAAGAACAGCATTAGTGGTAACGTGGATATATATCCTTTTACTGTTAGTATATATGCAGCCCATTATGCTCTTAAGCATGAAGGTATCATTGACAGTATAAAGCTACCGTATTGTTTGAATATTCATTTGTTCGCTTTAACACTTGGAAAATAGAAAGACATCAGGTTAGGGCTTATGTAAATTAATCATATACCATTCTATATGACAGGAGGTGAATAGCATGAGAAAGGTAAATGAAGCAGACGAATCATAATGAAACGAAACCACCGTTTATCGGTGGTTTCACTCTCGTCATAAAGATAAAATTTATTATATTTAATGGCTTATTTTATAGAAGCACGTGCTAATCATTAGCAATGAAGGAGTGTTTATATGAAAAAAGTAGCATTTGTTTTTCCTGGGCAGGGTGCTCAATATGTGGGAATGGGTAAAGAACTTGCATGTAATTATAAAGAGGCAATGGAGATATTTGATATTGCATGTGAAAAGCTAGGCCTAGATATGAAAAAGCTATGTTTTGACAGCAATCCAGATATCCTTAGAAATACTGAAATAACTCAACCAGCAATATATACAGTTAGCGTAGCGATATTAAATGTTGTTAAGAAAATGGGAGTATCGGCTTATGCATCCGCAGGATTAAGCTTAGGAGAGTATGCGGCATTAGTTGCAGCAGGTGCTATTGATTTTGGTGAAACAATATCACTGGTGAGAAAAAGGGGATTATACATGCAGCAGAACTCTGGCGAATGCACGGCAAGTATGGCTGCAGTGATGGGATTGGATAGAAGCCTAGTATATAATTATATTCAGGAAATCAATGTAGCTGAGAATATCGTTGAAATAGCAAACTATAATTGTCCAGGACAGGTGGTCATATCTGGGAGCAGCGATGCAGTAAAAAAGGCATGTGATGGATTGCACAGCTTGGGTGCAAAGAATATAGTGCCACTCTCGGTTAACGCTCCTTTTCACTCAAGCTTAATGAGACCTGTTGCAGAAAAATTCGCTAAGGAAATGGAGAATATCAGTATACATGACTGTGATTCTATAAAATTTTTGTCAAGCGTTACTGGAAATGTCATATCAGATAGTGAAGCTATAAGAACGAATTTGATTAAGCAAATATACTCTCCTGTTCTTTGGGAAGACGTAATAGTAGAGATGCTAGATTTAGGCATTAATACTTTTGTTGAGATTGGCCCAGGAAAAACATTAACTAACTTAATCAAGACCATTAATCGCGATGTTGAAACTTTAAGTGTACAGGATCAAAAAACATTAGATGCGGCATGTTTATATATAAATGATTTATAGTTACTTTAAGTTAATAACTAGTTGTTTTCTCCGACTTATATGAGTAACGGCAGCTTAGATGTATAACGTATTATGATAGAACTATATTATATGGGGTACGAATATGACAGAAATTTATATTTTGGAAATTGATATGAATAGCATAGTTGGCCTGTCAGAGGTGCTGACAAAATATATATCAAACGAAAGCAGGAATAGAATTTTAAGCTATATGATACCTCAGAAATCATATCAGACATTAATAACGGAAATATTAATCCGTTATATCATTATGAAAAAAAATATCCAACAGAATAATGAGATAAGAATCTGTCGGAATGAATATGGTAAACCTTATCTAGAGACTGAAAAGAACTTTCACTTTAATTGCTCGCATTCTGAAAACTGGATTGTCTGTGCAGTAAGTACTGGAGCTGTTGGTATTGACATTGAAGCCATTAAGTATATTGATCTTAATGTAGGTAAACGTTTTTTTTCAGAGTCAGAATATGCTTATATAAATAATGCACCACCCAATCTTAAATTAAATTATTTCTACGATTTATGGACTTTAAAAGAGGCATATATTAAAAAAATTGGGAAAGGGCTTAATATGAGACTAAAAGATTTTAGTATATGTTTCGATAAAAATAAAATATATGTTGAATCAGCAAAATACCCTGAAAATTGCTACTTCTATAAATATGATATTATAAAAAATTTTAAAATGTCCTTATGTACAAGCATATATCAAACGAAATGTCCGATAATATTTATTAGACAAGAGCACTTAATAAACGATTTTATAGACTTAATAAATACTAAAGAACATAATTTATCTAGTTTAACTGAATTGTAGTGGAGAAAAATCTCAGATTATTTGAGATTTAAAACTTAGAAGCCTAGTTTTTGTAGCAATATTCTCAAACTTTTTGAGAATTCATAGCCAACCCTGCAGGGCATTTGCAGGGTTGGTTCTATTTCGCTACCTTTAGATAAGGATGATTTCTGATAAATTCCTCCAAAAGCTCCTGAAATATTTTTAAAGCGTTAATACTGCTGGGTTTCGGGTATCTATGAATTACTTTGTAATAGATACGTTCATCGGGAGGCACCAGCAGCTCTGATATATTGACAGGCTGTCTATTCTTAAAAGCATGAGCTATGTTTGTCGGGACTATTGCCCAAGTGTTGGGTATATTTATAAACTGAAGTATAAGCCCGGCGGTATCCACAGTAATTTTTTTGGGCTCTGCAGGGTCCCACCAATAATCATGCCATACCTGAAAGTTTGGCCCCCAATCTGAGAAAATTTCATTCTTTACATCCAAATCCTGGGGGTGAACTTTATCCTTATAATGTGAATTGGTAGAACTGCTTACTAAAACCATTCCTTCGCTGAATACCGGCTCGCCTAATAGGCTGTTGCTCCTGATCAAGCGTGAAGTCAGGCCTATGTCAATATCATATGATTCCAACAAATCAAATACCTGAATGGATGAATGAGAACTTACATCTATTGTAAGCGGCGTCCCGCTGCTCATCATTTGATTTAACAGAGTTGATAATATATAAATATTTATGCTGTCTACAGATCCGATATTCAATCTAAGAGGAGGTTCCTTGCTTATCCATGTGTGAGTATCCTTTTCTAAAGCTGTCCAGCGCTTAGCGATCATTATGAATTCTTCTCCCTTTGGGGTCAATTCCACTAATTTCTTGCCTGGCTGCCTTTTTAACAATGTGGTATTCAATTCTTTTTCCAGAGCATTTAAACGAGCGCTTATTGTGGATTGTGATACGAATAATTTTTCCGATGCCTTTGACAAGCTTTGAGTCTCAACTATAGTAAGAAAGGTCTTGATATTTAGTATATCCATATCCCACCTCCGAAAATATCTATCTAATAGATATTATATAGCAAAATGATTCGTTTTTCAAACAATTCCTATTATGCTATAGTGATAAATAAATAACAAACAATATTTAATCATGCTATAAATGTACATTTAGCCTGGATTAAGGGAGTATATAATGAATAAATCCATATATTAGAAAAATTAATATTTAATTAGAAAAATTAGATTTTTTTATGCTTTGTGAAATGATTGTCATAAAATGTTCAAGAAATTTATTGATAGGGAGTGGTATCAATTAAAAAGCCGATTCAAATGATGATTGGACCGACAGCTATACCTGGCAGAGTTCTGAGAGCTATGAATCATATATCCATATCTCACCGATCCAAGGAATATTCTGCCGTCCATGAAAGAGTAACCACAAATTTAAAAAAAGTTTTTAATACGAAAAATGAGGTATTGGTATTGACCTCATCCGGGACCGGGGCGATGGAAGCAGTTATTCTCAACTGTTTTTCTGCCGGAGATGAAATAGTAGTCCCGGTTATAGGCAAGTTCAGCGAGCAATATGCTCAAATGGCCGAAATCTATGGCCTGAAAGTAAAACGAGTGATGTTTGAATATGGCAGGACTGCCGATGTGGAAATAGTGATGAAAGAAGTAACAAGCTCGACAAAGGGTGTGTTTGTAGTTCACAATGAAAGCTCTACAGGTATATATAATGATATAGAAGCCTTTGGAAAAGCGTTAAAGGATACAAATGCATTGTTGGTAGTAGATTCTGTCAGCGGATTAGGCGGACTTGAAATCAGAATGGATGAATGGAATATAGACGCGGCGCTGACAAGCTCTCAAAAAGCATTAATGTCTCCGGCAGGCTTAGCATTTGTTGCGCTTAGTGAAAAAGCCTGGAGCAAAGTAGAATGCTCAAGCTTTCCCAAGTATTATTTCGATTTTAAGATAGCCAGGAAATTCAATGAGGTGCATCAAACCTTGACAACTCCTGCAGTATATACGTTATTCGCAGTTGACGAAGCTTTAAAGATGATCTTTGAAGAGGGCCTGGAGAACATTTATATAAGAAATAAAAATAACACCAAACGGTTATTGGAAGGCATAAAGGAAACAGGCTTGAATTTACTTGCTAAGGATGAGAAATTTGCTTCACCGACTTTAACTGCAGTGCATGTGCCCGGAAAATCTAAATATTTCATCAGTGAATTAGCAAAAAGAGATGTCATTGTAGGAGGAGGAATGCCTCCGTTGACAGAGGATGTATTCAGGGTTGGCACCATGGGTTATGTATCAAAAAATGACGTAACAGTATTTTTGCATGAACTGAAAGATGTGGTTAAAAACCTGAATCTATCACTGAACTAACCCGCTCTAAGACCTCCGCCTCTATAGGCGGCGAGCGTCAAGAGCGGCTAAGTTCAGTATGGACTCGACTAACATTCAGTGGGGGTTGAATCCCCCTCTGAATGAAGTCTCGTTCAAAAATAAAGGACGATATATGGCAACATAAAAGAATAAAAAGAGAAGCGATGAGGGGAGGTAAAAAATAGTGGAAAAAGAACAAAAAAGGCCCAAATATTCTTTACTGATCATTGTAAGTATTCTGATGTCTGCATTCCATATCTATACTGCTCTGTTCGGCGTACTTACAGCACTATGGCAAAGAAGCATACACCTTTGCTTCGGAATGTTGATAACATTCATGCTGCAATCGGAAAAAGCTACCGGCAAGGTAAAAAAATCGATAAATATGTTGCTGGCTGCAGTGAGTTTAACTTCAGTAGCATTTTTTATCTGGGATTTTAATGGCATCGTTCAAAGATTTTCACAACCGAATACCAGTGATATGGTCATCGGAGTTCTATTGATGCTATTAACCTTGGAGTTTGCAAGAAGAAATGTAGGAGGTATTCTTCCGGGAATTGCAGTAGTATTCGTATTATATGCCATGCTTGGTCCTTATTTGCCTGGAATGCTTTGGCATAGAGGATATGATCTGGAGCGTATAATCACACAAGTTTCATTGAGTACTGAAGGAATATTTGGAGTTTCCTTAGGAGTATCGGCAAACTATATATTTATATTTGTTTTGTTCGGCTCCATATTATCAGTAACTGATATAGGTAAGTTTTATATCGATTTGGCAATTAAGGGAGTTGGAAAAGGAACAGGGGGACCGGCCAAAGCCGCAGTAGTTTCAAGTTCCTTGTTTGGAAGCATATCCGGCAGTGCCGTAGCGAATGTTGTCGGCACAGGAGTCATAACAATTCCATTAATGAAATCTACCGGCTACAAGCCGGAATTCGCAGGAGCCGTAGAAGCCGTAGCATCTACCGGGGGGCAGATAATGCCGCCGATGATGGGAGCCGCTGCTTTTATAATGGCGGAGATATTGGGGATCCCATATTATAAAGTAGCACTTGGAGCTTTGATTCCTGCGCTGATATATTATGGTTCGGTCTTTGCAATGGTCCATTTCAGAGCCAAGCGAAGCGGATTGACCGGAATAGATACAAGCTATTTGCCCGGCATCAAAGAAATGATGAAGTCAAAAGGAATCCTGTTGCTCCCTATAGTTTTATTGATTGTACTGTTGGTTTTCCTGCAAATGTCTGCTATGAAGGCTTCCATATATACTGTAATAGCCACACTGCTGATAGCGGCTGTATTCTCAGGCATGAGAATGAAAGAATTGATAGCTGCTTTTGAAGATGCTGCTAAAACATCTGTTGTTGTAATTTCTTCTACAGCTTGTGCAGGAATCATTGTCGCTATGATAAATTTAACAGGCATTGGGCTCAAATTCTCTAATTTGATGATCTCCATGGCAGGACAGAATATTTTGCTTATCCTCTTACTGTTGATGCTTGCCAGCTTGCTGATGGGAATGGGCTTGCCTACTACACCATGCTATCTGATATTGGCTGTATTGGGAGCACCGGCATTGATCAGGCTCGGAGTTGAACCATTAGCGGCCCATATGTTTGTATTCTACTTTGGATGCATATCCATGATAACGCCGCCTGTGGCCCTGGCGGTCTATGCCGCCACAAGCATAGCGGAGTCTGATTACTGGAAGACGGCCTTCCATGCTTTAACTCTTGGGATATCTGCTTTTATAGTGCCTTTTATGTTCGTATATAACCCTTCATTATTATGGATCGGAAGCCCGCTTACTATAGCTGTTACAGGGATTACTGCAATGCTGGGAGCTATTTTATTGGGCGCAGGCTTATCCGGCTGGTTCCTTGCAAAAACAAATGCAGTTGAAAGAATTTTGCTGGTAGCATCCGGATTCCTGTTGATCGATCCTGCTGCATGGACAAACTATTTAGGATTAGCCGGACTGGCAGTGGTATTAATCCTGCAGAGAAAGAAAAAACCGCAGGAAGCGCTTAAGGCACAGTAAAGCAAATATAAGAAAATATCCACACGAATAAAAGTATATTATGAGGAGGAGTATCATGAAAATTCGTCGAAAGCTTTTAATGTCCTTGGTTTTAGTCTTAATAGCATCAAGTCTAATGGGTTGTGCTCAAAAAGCAGAGGCTCCTGCAAATTCAGAATCAGGGAAATTGGAACTCAAACAGATTTCAATAGGGGGAGCCGGTACATCCGGAACATTCTATATAATGGCAGCAGGTTTTTCTGATGTCATCAATAAGAAATTAGGAATAAACTCTGTTGCAGAAGTGACAGGCGGCTCTGTAGAGAACCTTAAGCTGATAGGTGATAAGAAAATAGAAATGGGAGTAACACAGGTTGACGTAGCTCAAGATGCATTGGCCGGGCGGAAACAATTTGATAAGCCTGTTAGTGTAACGGCTGTTCTCCCGATGTATCCCAATGTTGTTCAGATTGTTACATTAAAAGATTCACCGATAAATAGTTTTCAGGATTTGAAAGGCAAAAAAATCTCCGTGGGTTCACCGGGAAGCGGAATATTGGCAACCAATGAAATAATATTGAATACCTTAGGATTATCTATGGAGGACATATTACCTCAATATCTATCCTTCGGTGAGACCACAGATGCATTCAGAGACGGTTCCATTGATGCGGCAATAGTCAATACAGCAGCACCGGCACCCTGGATAGTAGATCTTGAGACAACACATCCGGTTAAATTTATACCATTGACTTCCGAAGAGATCGGGAAATTTACAGCCGAGCCATATTATGTAGAAGCTGTCATAGAAAAAGATGCTTATAAATCATTAGATGCAGATATACCGACATTTGCAGTTTGGATAACTTTGGTATGCCAGTCGGACCTTTCTGAAGATGCAGTTTATGATGTAGTCAAAGCGATATTTGAAAATGGAGAAAATTTAAAGGACGTTCACTCGGTTGCGAAATATATTACATTGGATAATGTTAAGAGCATAGGCGGAGTTCCTTATCATCCGGGAGCGATTAAGTATTATAAAGAAAAGGGAATAGAAGTTCCTTCAAATTAATTTCTATATATAAGAATAATTTTAAAGGAGGAAGCCTAGTGACTAAAAAAAGAAGAGTAGGCTTAATAGGCGCCGGTACCATAGGAGGCTTTGTACTGGATAATGTTATGGCGGGTAAGGTTGATAATGCTGAAATCGTAGTGGTATGCGGCCGCTCGGAGCATTCAAAGGGAAGAGATAAGGTTGCTGAATACGGGCTCCCCTGGATAACGGACGCAGAAGAGCTTTTCAACTATGATCTGGATGCGGTTGTAGAAGTAGCCTCTCAAGAAGCTTTGGAAGCCATCGGCGAAAAAATATTGAAGGCAGGCATAGACCTGGTGCCCCTTAGCCTTGGAGCCTTCGTAGACGGAAATCTGCTGGAAAGATTGATAGCCGCCGCCACGGAAGGCGGAAGCATACTTCATGTGGCCTCAGGCGGAATAGGCTCTTTGGATGCCCTTCAAGCTGCAGTAATATTCGGTGTAGATAAGGTTACAATGACAACCCGCAAGCCTCCGGAGGCTTGGAAGAATATACCTTATGTAGATGCAATGAAATTAGATTTAGACAATATGAAAGAGCCATACTTATTATATGAAGGTCCGGCAAGAGATTGCGTAAAGATATTCCCGCAGAATATAAATATTGCTGCTGCCTTAAGTATGGCAGGGATAGGATTTGAAAAGACGATCATCCGCATTTTTGCCGATCCAAATGTAGAATACAATACACATGAAATCTACGTTGAGGGCAAGGCAGGAAAATATAGGATAACCTTTGAAAATGTTCCTGTTGCCTCAAATCCCAAGACAACATATCAAGCCTGCTTAAGCATTTTGGCTGCATTACAGAAGCTAAGGAATCCATTTCATATGGGAACTTAGAGGAAATACAAATTTCTGGAATTAAGAAGCTATACAATATTAGCTTCTTAATTCTGGCTAAAAACAAAAAAGTAGAGGAGGATGTCCAATGTTTAAAGGAATTTACACACCGGTAGTAACACCCTTTGATGAAAATGAAGAAATAGATTATGGCAAAATGAAACTCAATTTGGATAAATGGGGCAAAACTGATTTAGACGGCATAGTAGTATTAGGCTCTAATGGTGAGTTTGTTTATCTGACAGAGGATGAAAAATTAGAATTAGTGAAGTTTACGATAGAGAATTTTACTAAGGAGAAAAAAATAATCGTAGGAACCACCTGCGAATCTACCAGGGGGACCATAAGCTTAAGCAATAAGATGGCGGATTTGGGAGCAGATGCAGTGCTTATACTGCCTCCGAATTATTTTAAAGGCGGCATGAAGGAAGAGGTCTTATATAAGCATTATACAAATGTAGCCGATGGAGTGAAAGTACCTGTCATGATATACAATATGCCTGGAAATACCGGCATTAATCTAAGCTCCGGCCTGGTAGCAAGATTGTCAAAGCATCCTAACATAGTGGGCATAAAGGATACTTCAGGCAATATAGTTCAATTGTCGGAAATCGTAAGAGATACTGATGATGACTTCGCTGTGTTTGCAGGAAATGCGGGATATTTATTGCCGGCATTGGCTGTGGGTGCAAGAGGAGCTACTTTGGCACTGGCCAATATTTTGCCTGATGAATGCTGCAAATTGGTTTCTTTGTTTAGAGAAGGAAAGATGGATGAAGCCAGAGAGCTTCAAAAAAGACTCCTTGAGCCCAATTTTACTGTAACAGGAAGATTTGGAGTGCCGGCTTTAAAATATGCCCTTGATTTGCTTGGCTATGGAGGCGGATATCCAAGAAGACCGCTATTGCCGCTTTCTGAAGATAATAAGAAGGTTGTAGAAGAAGTTTTGAAGACCTATGGCGCATTATAGGAAGATAGGATATGAGGAGAAAAGCGATGAGAATAGCTATTATTGGATTTGGAGGAGTAGGAAGGGCTTTCCTCCGATTGTTAAAAGATAAAAAGGATGAACTGAAGGAAATAAACCCTCAAGTAAACTATGTCATTGACTATATGGGAGGGATATATGATCCTGAGGGCATAGATATTGAAAAGCTCGCAGATTTTTCCGAAAAGAATAGGGACATAACTAAATATCCTATTGGAGGTTCTCCAGAAATAACATTTGATAGTATGCTTGCCAATAAGGATGTAGATGTTGTAATCGAAATGACCCCCACGAATAAAGATACAGGGGAGCCTGGAATGACTCATATAATAAAATCTCTGGAGAATGGCTTTCATGTAGTGACCTCAAATAAGGGCCCAATTTTGCTGGGTTATAAAAAGCTGAAAGAAATCGCCAGAAAGAACAATGTTCAGCTTGGCATAGGATGCACCTCCGGCGGAGCACTTCCGACTATAAATGCGGGAATTATTGATATGGCGGGTTCAAATATCCTATCCATTGAAGGTGTATTAAATGGAACCACTAACTTTATCCTCAATGAGATGGAAAGCACGGGAGTAGAATACCAGGAAGCCTTAAAAAAGGCCCAACAGGCAGGCATTGCTGAAACAGACCCTACTCTCGATGTGGAAGGCTGGGATACTGCTACAAAGCTTCTGATCCTGACAAATGTACTTATGAATGAGGAGAAGACCTTAGATGATATAAAAGTGGAAGGCATCACTTCCATAAAGGTCTCCGATATTCAAGAAGCTGCTGAAAATGGACAAAAATATAAGCTGGTCGGAAAAACTGTCAGAAAAGAAGATAAGCTGGAAATGTCAGTAAGGCTTGAAAAATTAAATCCTGATAATCCTTTGTATGGAGTGGATGGAAAGAATAAGGCAGTAAGATACACCTCAGATACCTTAGGCGATCTGACGATTATAGGTGGAGCATCCGGAGTAACACCCGCTGCAGCCTCTATACTCAGGGATTTGATAAATATATATATGGGATGCAAGTTTGTGTAGAATTAGGCTTGGACTGATTCAAATAAAATAATGTTTGGTTTTACCCGTGGAGTGTACATAAGAGAAATCTTATATTACTTCATGGGTTTTTTTATTCTCACGGAATGAGAAAATGATTTAGTATGAATGATAAAATAAAGAAAAGATATATTTTGATATTAAGGTATGCATTGTATATAATTTAGTAAATGGCATAACAAAAGAAAGTAATATTACACTAGACACTTTTGTGAGGATGTGGGAGTGATATCATGCATAAATTGATTATAGAGTACATTAATCGCTTAGAAAGAAAAGAAAAAAGAAAGAGTTTTTTAATAGATGATTTGGAAAAACATATTATTTCGCGATTCGGAGGATATTCATCCTATCAGGGAAAGGGAGGATATGCAGCTTTATATAAAAGTATTAAGATTTTAGAGAAGCAGCACAGAATAAAAGAGTTAAAAACTGTAGGTTACAACGGCCAAAATCCGCCTCTTAAAATTCGTTGGGCAATAATGCAAAAAGATATACTTACTAAATGGTCTAAAGAAGATATGCTGAGAGTTTCTGATTTATTAGACCTAAGTCAATACAATAAAAACCCCCATCTGCAGACTGATAAGGAATGGCAATATATTAATAATATATATGAGTTTCTAAAAAACAAGGAAAGCCGCTCTTGGGCCAGCTGTGAAGAAAGATGCTTGGAATTATTCAACGATGAGAAATTCATGGATTCAAACAAGAAGGATAATGAAGTACTAAAAAGGCTCAATATTTCCTACGACGACTTAAAGATGAAGAAATACGGACATATGTTTGTATATTGGAATAGAGGTACTCCAAACATAGAGAAAATAATTATTCTTGAAAACCATTCAACATTTTTTTCATACAAGAGAGCTGCTATGGAAGGCAAGCATATTTTTGAAATTATACCCGATGCGCTTATTTACGGAGAGGGGAAGAAAATTATCAAGAGCTTTTCCTTTTTAGAAGAAATTGCAGATATAAAAAGAGTAGAGGCTTTATACTTTGGAGATATTGACCCGGAGGGTTTCATGATATACAGATTGTTAAAGGAGAAATACAAGGAGATAGATATAAGCCTTCAATTGGAGGCTTATAGCACATTGCTTAGTTTAAACAAGTTTAACTATCCATGTGAAGGACAAAGTGAAAATGAAGAGAATTTAAACTATGTACTGGAGGAATTATATAAAAGCAATAGGAATCTGGAAGCAGATAAAATTATGGACATATGCAGATCCAAATATCGTATTCCTCAAGAATTGATTACCTATGAATATTTGATGGGATTATAGGAGATAGGGCATGGATAGAGTAGAAAAAGGATTAAAGGATAGATTAAAAAAGATACAAGCTATACGGATGTTGGGTACCGGCATGGATGTGGGCAATCTCAATGACCATGCCCATGAGATATGCCTATTATTACTCCTTAAGGTATTTAGAAGGGAAATCACTGAAAACCCCAATAGGTCACGAGCAGATTTAGTTGCCATGACAGAGGAAATATTAAGGGAAATGCATTTGAACTCTGATAGAGATAATGCTGAACGCTTGGTGGATGGAGTTTTATGGTATAAGGACCCCAATAGGCAAGAACCCTTTCAATGCTTTATATTTGATGAGGACAAGGGTGAACATGAGGTTTATAAATTCCGTTACTTAAAGATAGATCGAGAGCACAGCCAATTGGAAAAGGGCGGTTCCTTTGTTTACATGCTGACGGAGGAAGCCCAGGAGATAATATTTATTACAAGGGAAATTTTGGAGGAGTTTGGCTTTGATATTGAGCAGTTTTATACATTGCAGCTTATAAAGAGCGGGAACTTTCACAAGGCGGAAAGCAGTGTCAATAACTTGATAGCTCGGGTAAGGACCCTCATAAGAAGAGAAAAGGATTATCGGCGTGATATAATAAGAGATCCTCAAATAATATTTATGGATAATAGAAACAGCAGGAACAAAAGCGAAGAGGAGATAAAAAGACAATTTGAAGAAGAGCAAAAGGTATTTGATGATATGTTCTCTTGGAAAGACAGGCTGAATTCCTTCCCGGAGGATAAAAGACTAGATGGAGAGATGGTTTTTGAAAACTTGGAAAGGGCAAGAGTCCTTCATAATGTATTAGCAAGATTAGTGGTTGAAAACATGGCCTATGAAGTAGAGGTAAGGGTAAAATACCCTGATAGCTTTTGGAAAACTTCTACTCTTACCTTTAAGAATGATATTTGGAAGAATATAATTGTGAAAAACGGACTTGCTCATTTGGATATTCTTGAAGGTATTTTGAACCCGTTATTCTCCCCAGAGGTGGAATTCATATTTCCTTTGGATTGGGCTTGGGAAGAGCAAAGAGTCAGAAAAAGAGAAGAAATATTGTGGGAGGATGAAGTTGCCGTAGATGAAGCATGGAACAGAAAGGAAACAGATTGGGAAATTGTGTTGGAGCTATGGCGCAAAGTCTTTGATAGCTTGTTGGAAAAGGGAGAGTTTTCAGTAACAGAGCTGCAACATTTAGAAGGGGAAGAGAAAGAAAAATGGTTAAGTCAAAAAATTAATATGGATCTTTTTATGATGTTTGCCATTACGGAAGTTCAATTGACATTAGATTATAAAAATATAGATGAACGGTTAGAATTGTACACGAAACTTTGCGATAGAGATGAAAAGTACAAGAGTCTCATAGGAAAGACTATAAAATCTGTCAATGAAGTGGATGAAAAGCCTTTGTTTTGGGATGAAATTTTTATATCACCATATAAAATTTACATTGAGGAGACGAGAAAATAATGTTTGATAGTGAGCAATTACAAAAAGGGGCAGAATTATTTTTTTACCTCATGAAAAATAAAATTATTCCTGTATCGGATTCATTGGCTTATGATTTTATAAATAGTCCTGATATTCAAGAAATTGTGAAAACCATAGCTGAGCAAGGTGGACTAAGGGTATTTGAGACCCGGGAGAATATACATCTGGTCAGTAAAGCAGATGGCTCAGTTTTTGCCGGCTCCTATACCCAGATGAAAGCTAAATATAGAAAGCTAGAGAGAAAGAAGCATTTTTATCTGGCCAATATCATTATTTGCATATATCTGTCGGAGGTAGATAAAGAAAAAAACATACGTCTCCGATGGGAGGAAGAGGGTATAAGTTATTTTGTGCTTGAAAGTCTTGTTACCAATCAGCTGGAATCATGGAAAAAAAGATTAGATGAAGAAGAAGGGTTTTCTGAAGAGTGGGGAATTGCAATAGAGGAAATTTATGATATTTGGGTCAATGATTTTTCCATGAGCAAGCAATCAAAAACAGGAGAAATAGATGTGCAAAAGACACGAGATAATAGATTCAGCTTTATACATGAAGCCTTGAAACCCTTGGCAGATCAAAAGCTGATAATTGATAATGCAGTAGAGTTAAAAATAATACCCAAAAATGAATTATATGAGAGATTAGATCAGCTATATCACAGGCAGGAGCGTTATGAGGAAATCATGGATTTGATTGCAAATACAAAGGGGGAAGTGACAGATGCCCAGATTGACCAAGATTAGGATTGTTGGATGCAGATATGATAGCTTTAGGAAGCACCATGAAAATTCCGTGTATGATCTTACTAGAGATGGGGAGCCGGATCATACTCTTTTTACGTTAAATAATCAAGGTGGTAAAGGGGTATTAATGCAATTAATATCTCAAATTGCTATGCCTGAAACCAGATGGGGTAAGCAAAGCGGTAACAAAATAACGAGCATGTTTTATGATCAGAACAACAGATTAAGACCTTATACCTTTCATGTGCTTTTAGAATGGAAATTAGATACCATACCGGATAAATGGCTGATAACAGGTATGTGTATCACAGCCTTTATGAGGAATGACAATAATAAGGAAGATGGCGAAGAAAAGGATGAAGCAGAAAAGCAGGCAGGACTGAGCTATTTTCTATATACCCATGAACATAGGGGAGATACTGCCTTCACTATAGAAAGCATTCCTGCATATTATAGACGGGACAAAAAGACAGCAGAATATAAAGACTTTGAGAATTTTATTGATGATAATAGAGATTATTTTATTAAATATTCCCAAAGCTCTACAAAAAGGCTGGATTCGGATTACTATAACTATTTGAGAAGCAAAGGTATAGTAAGATCGGAATGGGAGATATTGAAGCTTATTAATAAGGTTGAGGGCGGAGTAGGAGACTATTTTTCCAGAGCTGCAGACAACAGAGCTATCTTTGATAGATTTATTATACCTGCCATATCTGAAAATATGAAAAACTATATTGAAGATTACAAGGATAGCTTGAAAGAAATGTTCAAAAGCAATTTATCCATAACAAAAAACTTGCCGGTATTGCTAAAAAGGGAAGGGGATTTCAGGGAGCTTATATATTTTATAGAGCCGCTGATTCAATCTTCAGAGGTTGGAATAAGAAGACTGCAAATGATGGAGAGATGCGTTTTAGAAGGCAACAATATTTATGCTTCCTTGAATAATATTTATGCCGGTATTGAGAGAGATATAGCTATATGGACAGGCGAAAAAAATAAATCAATGGTTAAGCAAAAGGAATTGGACTTTGAGAAGGCTAATCTTCCCTACGTACAGATAATCAGGGAAGAATTGAAGTTAAATGAATTAAGGGATAAAAAGCAAGAGGACAAAGAGCATTTTTTAGCTGACATAGGCCGACTGCTTACGGAGAAAAAGAAATATGAAATCAGTCAGCTATTATTAGAAAAACAAGAGTTTCATGATAAAGAGTCAAGTTATATAAGAGAAAAAGATATACTATCGGAAATGCTCAAAGCTGATGAGGTTCAAGAGAAAATAAAGGTTTTAGATGAGAAAATAAAGGCTAAATGGCAGGATACCTATATTCAATGGAAAAAGTTAAGTCATAGTCATTATACCTATATTGTTTACATGCAAAACAAAAAGGGAAAATTAGAGAGAGCTAAGTCGAAAGAGAATAATTATATATTCCAAAAAAGCATAGAAACAAAACGTTTTGAGGATAAAGAAGAAGCTTTAGACAAGGATAGAAAAACTCTTGCAGAGGTTTTTGATCCTTTTAGAATGGCCATGCCTGAGCTATTACTGGAGGAACTTCGCCGGCAATATGATTCGGAAAATGAAAGATTGGAAGAATTAGAAAAAAGAATAACTGAGCATGAAAGTCAAAAAGCTGAAGAGACAGGCCGTCAATCAGAAAACAAGGTAAGAATTGAGATTTTAGAAAGAAAAATAAAAGACAATGAAAGGATGCTCGAAGAAGTAAAAGAGGAGGAAGACAACCTTAAGCATAGGATTTGCGGAGAACTGAACCTGGATCCTCATAAGGAAGTCTATAGGGAAAGCTGGGCTCAAAACCAAAGCTATCAATTGAGCAAATTGGTTCAGGAAAAGAGAGCTCTGATGGATCAACTAAAGCTTGAATTATGGGAAAACAACATGGACAAAAGCTTAAATACGGAAAGCTATTGGATACCCAATAAGGATACCTTGGTCATCAGGGATAAAATCTGCGGATTAGGCATAACAGTACAATTGGGTACAGAATATTTGTCCCATATGGATGACGATGAAAAAATAGAGCTCATTGAGAAATATCCTATGTTAGTATATGGATTATTGATAGCCAATGAAAAGGATTGGCAGATAATTAAAGATAATCTAACGGAGGAGATTTTCCTTCGCTCTCTCATTCCTGTATTTATCCGTTCCCAGATGAAAGCAGGTGTGACGGAAAGCTTCAAAAACATAGCAGGCTATGAAATGCGCTTAGCTCTTAATCCTGATGAATATATGAATTGGCAGAAGGAAATTCAAGACAAGGATGAGCAAATCAATGGCAATATACGAGTAATATCTGATAAGCTGGAGCTTATAGAAAAATTGATCAGAGATATTGCTGCCCAGCAGAAAGGTGAAAGCTCAATGTCTTTGGCAGACAGAATTCAAGGCAACAGGGAAGAGTTGGATGCTCTAAAGGTTGAGAAAAGCCTACTGCTTGACAATTTGTCAAAGCTTTCAGAAGCTATAAAAAAATTAAAAGCTGAGGAGTCTGCTCTGGAAAATCAAAATAAGAACACTGAAGATTATATTGCCAAGCTTGAAGATTTTATAAATAGAATGAATGAAATAGAAAAAGAAAGGTTAAGTATCAAATCCCTGAAGGAAGCTATTGATATGGCAAAGGAGCGGATAGATGCCATTGAGGGAGAGATAGGGGATATTGATGGACTGATAAATGGAGACAATTTGAATTATGAAAGATGGAAGCTTCATCTGAATGATAGTCTGAAGGATATAAGAATAGTAATAGATAATGCCGGTTTTGATGAGCAAAAGGATATAGCAAATATAGATGAAGCAGCAGGTGCGGCCGTTTATAAGGTAATGGATGATGATTTTGCCGATTGCATTGCCAGGAGAAAAGGCCTGGCTATGGAAATAGAACAAAAAAATAGTAAGATAGCTCTTATTAATAAGGATATAGAGCATATTAAGATTGATATTGATAGATTAGAAAAACAATTGAAAAAAATTGATCCTGATTGGAAGGAATATCAATGCTTTCAGGAGTCAAAGGATGTTCATGCCATTAAGCTGGCAAATATAGATAAGGAATTAAATAGCTATGGAGAGAAAAAGCAAGCGGTTCATGATGAAATTATAAAGATCAAAGCTAAGCTGGAAGGTCTGGAAAAAGAAAAAAGAAAGATAGAAAAGGCTTTGGACGCAGAGTATAGCAGGGCTCCTTTGAATTGGGAAGGCATAGATATAGTAAAAAAAGAATACGAAATAACAGAGGCGATAAAGGACAATAACAAGTACTTAGCAGAGGCTGAAGGCATATTAAAAACCCTGAATGAAAAACAAATGAGCATATGGCAAGTAATCTCAGATATAAAAGCATATAGAGAGCTGGACAGCCAAAAGGGCAAAATTGATGAAAGCATAATGGAAAGAATAAAATCAAACCCTCATGAGGAGTTGGAAAATTGGATCAGTAAATACAAAAAAATAACAGACGGGCTGAAGCAAGACTATGATCAAGCTGCAAAATATATTGAAGAATTCAATAAGCAGGTAAAAGAAAAGGTTTTCGATGAAACTCTTAAGGACAGAATACTACAGCATACTGCTAATATAAAAATAGAAAAATATAAAAGCAATCTGGAATCCTTTGTGAGCATGAAAGAGCATTTTGAAAGGGAAATAAACAGCATAACCTCTGATAAAGCAAAGGCAGAAGAGGTTAGAGAGCAATGGGCGCAAAGAGCGGCAAGACACTCAATAAAAATCATTGAATCCTTGAAGGAAATGATTGCAGGTATGAATTTTGTCAATGAAAACAACCACGTATTTCCCTTGATAAGCCTAAAAGGAGCTGATTTGCTCCCAAAGGAAGAATCGGAGATACTATATAGTTTGAAGGAATACTTCGTAGAATCTCTTTCCAAGCTGCTTAAAGAGAATGAAAATATCGAAAATATAGATGAGCAAATTATAGATAGGTTGATGGGAGATCAAGCAATATTTGCACGAGCAGTAGGGGGAAGATACCCCAAGCTTATGGTATATAAGATGACGGAGAAGAATGAATTCCGCTATGCAAAACCCCGTGAATATTATTACACTTCATGGGAAGCAATAAACAAAGGAGAAGGTGATACACCGGAGGGAAGCGGGGGCCAAACCTTGTCGGTGAACACCTTTGTAATTATGATGCTTATGAATTACAGGAAGCGCTATACCGGAAATGAAAGACCCTGGACAGTGCTATTATTAGACAATCCCTTTGGTAAAGCTTCAGGAAAGCATGTATTGGACCCAATCTTTGAAATTGCAAATAAGCTGAACTTTCAACTTATTGCGTTTGCAGCACCGGAAATAATAAAGGCAGAAATAAGCGAACGATTTCCTGTTTTCTGGGCATTGAAAATTGCCGGTCCGCAAGACTTAGCAGCAGGCACGGTAACCGGTGAGATGATTCATGGAGGCAGGGTTAATATAAGAGCTTGATTTTTAATACATAGTATAATAGGCAAATACGTATTGGTTTATTTTTAATCCATAGGAAAGTATAAGTATTTATAAGTTGCTATCAGCAATTTTGATATAGTGTTAGGGATTAATAGAGGATTTATGGAAAAATTAGAGAATATCTATCGTGAAGCATGTATGATGAACGCTGCCCTTATGATATAACGAAATTATTCAAATGATATGTGATGTCCGATAGCATGGCTGATAGCTTAATAGGAGTTGCTATTCCTCAGCTGTAGTTTGAGCAAATAGTTGATAATAAGCAGTACCTTGTTGAAATATTGTCAATATCGGTGAGAGATTGCTAGAAAGTTTAAAATAAGAAAATTCAGGCATACTCATGTATTATGATAATGCATTAAAAAGAATGGGAAACTAGTTATTTATGAGGAGGAACCAATATGGCGAATAAACTGAACAGGATAATTCTCAAAGGGTATAAGTCCATAAGAGATATTGATATTGAATTTAGGCCTTTAAATGTTCTTATTGGCGCTAATGGAGCAGGCAAATCTAATTTTGTATCTTTCATTAGATTGCTTAACTTTATGACCGGTAATAATCTTCAACTTTTTGTTGGCAAAAATGGTGGGGCTGATAAATTGCTGTTTTGCGGTTCCAAGAGCACTAAGGAGATTGAGACAGAACTTTATTTTGAGACTGATGCGGGTAATAATATATATTTTATGCGTATAGTTCATGTAGCTGGAGATACTTTTATATTTGCCGATGAACAGGTGGCTTTTTCAAATAAATCACGAGATACTCAATCACCATTAAGAACTCTTGGTGGGGGACATAAAGAATCGTTGCTTGTAAACTACAGTTCAATAACAAATGAAAAACTCTGCAAAACAGCTAAAGTAATAGGAAATATAATAAATCAATGGAGATTCTATCAGTTTCATGATACCTCCGATGAAGCGGCAATAAAACAAAAAGTATATATAGAAGACAATCAGTATCTGCGGGACAATGCGGGCAATCTTGCACCATTTTTATATGCAATGAAAAGAGTTGAACCTTTGTATTATCAAAGAATTATAAACACAATCAGATTAGTCGCTCCATTCTTTGATGACTTTATATTAGAGCCTGATGTATATAATGAGAAGCAAATTCTTTTGAGGTGGAAAGATCGTGATTCTGGAATGATATTTGATGTAAATCAACTATCCGACGGGACTCTCCGTATGATAGCTCTTATCACATTGCTGCAGCAGCCCAAGCTGCCTTCTTTGATATGTATTGATGAGCCAGAGCTGGGTCTTCACCCATTTGCAATAAATATTTTATCTGATTTGCTCAAAGGAGCATCTGACAAGTCTCAGATAATAGTTTCAACACAATCGGTAACCCTTGTAAATACATTAGAACCTGAGGATTTAATTGTAGTTGATAAAAAAGGCGGTGAATCAATATTTACACGAGTAGACAGAAGTAGCCTTGAAACGTGGATGGAGGAATATACATTGGGTGATATCTGGGAAAAGAATATTATCGGAGGGAGGCCTTCAAAATGATTAGAGTTAATATTGTTGTTGAAGGTCAAACTGAAGAAGTATTTGTTGGACAAACTCTGGTGCCTTATTTTGCCAATAAAGGTATTATAGTAAATGCACGAAGGGTTAAAACCGGAAGCAAAAGAGGGGAAATATTCAAAGGTGGAGGAGATAATTACGAGAAAATTCGTAATGATATTATTCGATGGACTAAAGAAGATAAGGATGCGTGGATTACGACTATGTTTGATCTATATGGTATACCTAAGAATTTTCCAGGAATAGGTGAAGTATCTACTCAACCTGATCCCTATGTAAAGATAGCAAACTTGGAACGAGCATTTGAGGACGATATAGCTTATCACAAATTTATACCATATATTCAACTACATGAATTTGAATCAGTTTTGTTATCAGAGCCAATGAAAATGATGGAATATTTCATTGAAGATAGAGAAGCATGTGAAAGACTGGATAATTTGGTTTCAGGATTTGATTCACCTGAACATATAAATCAGAGTGCATACAATGCTCCTTCAAAGAGAATTATTAGAGAGATACCAGCTTATGAAAAATTAAAATCTACTGCAGGTCCTTTAATTGCAGATGCTATAGGTATAGATGTAATTATGAGAAAATGCAGGCATTTTTCTGATTGGATCAATAAAATATGTGGGATTAGAGATATAGAATAAATGGAATATTAGAAATGTTTAATACTGATGATTGGATTACAGATAGAGATAATTGCAAGACGGTGAGAATATTGGGAATTGATGATTTAGGGGGATATATAATTTGACCTTGTTGAGCAAAAATTCCATCACTTTATCAGATTTACGCTCTTTGGAGCGGTGTAGCCATTGGAGAAAAGAATTAGATACTTTACGAGTATGCTAAAATACTCAGAGTTGAAAAGAAAATTCGTTTCTATATGGAGGTACTGATATGAAAAATGCAATGCAGCTAAAAGCCATCATAAAAATTATTTCAAAATATAAAAATATCTCTGCTCAGCTCATTAGGTAAATAAATTGCCATATAAGGAATCAAGCACTGGCTGTTGGGTAAATGGTAATAAAAGAGATAAAATACTAATGCGACTTAATACAAAATTTTGAAGTCCTAAAATATCACATATTCAATGATATTATAAAAATATAAGTATTAAAACAGTGGTTTTGGAGGTGTATTATGAAAACTGTATTTGAGCTTTGCAAACCAAGAGCAAGTGTATTTATTGATACAACAAGAGATGATGTGCTGAATCTCAGTGATCTTATTGAGAATAGAATAGATATTGATAAGTTTTTTAATGAAAACTTCAAGACAAAAGGAATGGAATTGCTGTTACATACTGCATTTAAGAGATTCAAAAGCGAATTCGATACAGGAGTGATAAAGCTTACCCAAGCCATGGGCGGTGGGAAAACGCATAATATGCTTGCTCTTGCTTTGCTTGCTAATAATAGAGAATGGCGCAGCAAAATATTGGGTAGAGAATACGATGATATTGGCAATATCAGAGTTGTTGCTTTCTCCGGTAGAGAGAGTGACGCAGATTACGGTATATGGGGAAGTGTTGCAGAGCAGCTCGGGAAAAAAGAGGTTTTCAAAGATTTATATACACCTCTCAAAGCGCCGGGTGAAAGTGCATGGATAAAACTCCTTCAGGGAGAGAATACATTGATATTATTTGACGAATTACCACCATACCTTGAAAATGCTAAGTCTATTACTGTGGGTAATTCGGATTTGTGCAAAGTTACAATTACGGCATTATCAAATTTATTTTCCGCACTGGGTAAAGAGCAGCTTTCTAATGTCTGTTTGGTATTTTCGGATTTAAAGGCTACCTATGAGTCGGGAAGTGAGCTTTTACAGTCCAGCTTCAAAGATTTGGAGAATGAAGCAAACCGTTCAGCCATAAACATAGAGCCTGTAGCTCTTAATTCAGATGAAATATATGATATCTTGAAGAAGAGATTATTTGAAAGCTATCCTTTTGGCAACTCAAATGATGTATTACAAGTAGCCATAGCATATAAAGATGCATTGACAAGGGCTAATAAAACAGGGCTTACAAATTATACAGGTGAGAAGGCTTTCTTAGGAATAAAGGATTCATACCCATTTCATCCATCTATAAAGGATTTATATGCAAGATTTAAAGAAAATCCAAATTTCCAGCAAACCAGAGGACTTATCAAATTGATGCGCCAAATTGTAAGGCAATTTTATGAAAGTAGAAATGCAGAGTCAAAGTATTTGATACGTGTATTTGATATAAATCTTAATGATAGGAATATGTTGTCTCAAATAAAGCAAATTAAGGCATCACTTGAATCTGCCATTAGTCATGACATTGCAGAAGGCGGGAAATCCGTATCAGAAGCCATAGATGCCGAAGATGGGACAGGAAAGAGCACCTATGCCCAGGATGTATCCAAATTGTTATTGATTTCATCCCTCAGTGAAGCAACCCATGGCTTAATGGGACTTACAGAATCAGAAATTTTAGGATACTTATGCGAGCCTAATGTTGAACTGAACAATTATAAAAAAGCTTTAGAAGATATCAAGGCTCAGAGCTGGTACCTAAAGATGGATAACAGGGGCAGATTATATTTTCAAAATACAAAAAATATGGTTGCTGAGATGAATACCCTTGTAGAATCCTACAGCAATGAGAATGCAAAAAAAGAGTTAAAAAAATTCCTTGAGGAAAACTTCAAACCATCGGACAAGAATTGCTACGAACAGCTTTATGTATTGCCTGCCATTGATGAAATAGAGCCTGACATGAATAAGGTATCCTTGGTAATTTTTGAACCTTATCCGGGGAATAAGCTTCATCCTGACTTGAAGTCCTTTTATGACAGTACACCCTATAAGAATAGGGTCATGTTTCTGTCAGGTCAGCGCAATGTAATGGAAAAGCTGTATCAAAACAGTAAGCGTTTGACAGCCATAAGGCAGATTATAGCCAATATGGAGGCGGAGCATGTATCTGCAACAGACCAGCAGTATAAGGAAGCAGATATTCAGAAGGATAAAGTGACTCAAGCACTGCTCCAAAGTATAAGGGAAACTTTTATTACATTATATTTCCCCACAAAAAACGGGATAGTGTCTGAGGATTTCAAGCTGGAATTCAAGGAGAATTCCTTTAAGGGTGAAGAGCAAATAGTTAAGGTATTGCAAAGTCAGATGAAGTTTGAGGATTATAGGTCTGATGATAATTTTTTGGAACAGATGAGAAATAAATGTGAGGATAGATTGTTCACCCAAAAAGAAATGACTTTCAATCAAATAAAGGAGAGGGCTGCAACCCAAACCATTTGGCAGTGGTATCATCCGGATCAGTTGGAGACTCTGAAAAAAGACTGCCTCAAGAAGGATAAATGGAGGGAGATCGGAGGATATTTGGTCAAAGGCCCTTTTGCCAAAGAACCCACTTCCGTAATTGTGGAGCAGACAGCCTATGATCATAAAACAGGCGAATTTACTCTAAAAATCCGTGGGGTGAGAGGTGACAAGGTTTATTATGATATTGGAGCGGAACCTACATCGGCATCAGCTGAAGCCCCTTCCATATTTGTAACAAAGGAGCCTTTGATAAGTTTCATCTGCATAGATACCGGTAATGAGCATCCTACGGGAGATGTAAAGCAATTTATGTGCTCCGTGCCATTGAAATATGAGCAAAGAACAAGCGTAAACGGTAATGTTCTGGAGCTTCAAACCCATAAGAATTTTGAAATAAAATATACTACAGATGGCAGTAATCCCAAAGAAAACGGCGGTGTTTATCTTGGCGAAATCCTTCTGCCTAAAAACTGCAAATATGTACGAACAGCTGTGATGTACAAAGATAAAATTGTAGAGGAAAAAGATATAGCTGTTTCAGAATTAAAATCAGAATATAAGCTTAATATAAAAGATGAATTTCCCCTTGAATTTGAACGAAACGGTCTTAAAAGATGTCATGATACAGAAGAAACATACAATGAATTTGAGAAGTTAAAAAAGATTGAAGGTATCTTTATCAGACATTTTACAGTGGTAATATCAGAAAAAGACAACAATGAAAACTATATGGAACTTTCCGCATCGAAGGTTCCTTATGATGCTGACAATCTACAAGCTACTATTGATCTGATCAGAGAAACCGCTTTCAGCGGAAAAGATGTTACTGTAGAATTTGATTATAAAACTATTTTGTTTACCTCAGGACTACAATTTAAAAATTGGGTAGAGATGAATAAATGTGATATATCCATAATCCAAAAAGAAGGAAAGATAAAACAATGAGCGACAAAGATGTAACCTATGGCTTCGGGGTAAACCCTAAGTTGAGCACAAATCATTTTTATGTTATAGTTTCGCCCACCAATAATGAGAAAGTTCAGGTCTATGAACGTTTTGGCTGGACGGATGGTGAAGAGCAAAAGCTTGAAAAGGCTGATATACTGAGAATTGAGCTATCAAAACACAAATGGTCAAAAATAAGTGCTGATTTAGCTACAGAATTTAATGCCAGGCTAAAAAAAGAGAAGATTAAGACCGGCAGATTCGTAATAGGAGGGACACCGGTAGAGAAGCTCTTTGGCAAGGAGATGATGGTATTGCTTTGGGCTATAGAGGACAGTGACCCTTCCGTAATACCAACAGCAATAAGGAATTGGAAGGGGCTTATGCCGGAGGAGCGCTGGTGGCTCTATACCATGACCAATGCCAGTACGGGATATATAAAGGACAAAAAAGGCTGGCGCATAGCACTAAGGTATGCCCTTTGCGAAAATCCTATTGAGGAAAACCCTCAGATAAGCCTCTTTGATATTTACACTGAAGAGTAAAGGAGCAAAGTCATGATTTCATTTATAGAAAAACAGTTTCCCGTTTCAAAAGTGAGCAAAGAAAGCTATAAAGAAAGAAAAGCAAATAACGGCCAGACTCTTACAGGTCTTGGCAAGTGGTGGGGAAGAAAACCTTTGGTATTAGTAAGGGCTGCTATATTAGGCTGCCTTATGCCGGCAAGCGGCAATCCAAAGAAGGATATGGACATATTTCTAAAGGTTATGAGCATGGACAATAGAGGATTGGAGCTTAGAAAAGATAAATCCTTCACAGTGGCCGAAATGTATGAAATAGCTGTAAAGAGTAAAAAACTGCGAGCACATATAGATGCGTGGTTTGACATCACCGACGATAAGATTAAGCTAAACAACAGGGTGAAGAAAAAAGACATAGAGCTCATAATTTTTAATACCATGGGATATGATGAGAAATTGGTAAAGTGCATCCGCCCTGAGCAATTAAAAAACTTGGATGAACAGGCTTGGAATGAGATAAATCATCATTTGGGGACCTCTGCCAAGAATCTTCAGGATTTAGTAGAGCAATTGTCAATAAAAAGATTTGGAAGGAATGTAGTAGTTGGAGATTGCTTCTGCGGCGGAGGAAGCATACCCTTTGAAGCAGCACGTATGGGTTGTGATACTTATGCCAGCGACCTAAACCCTGTGGCAGGACTTCTTACTTGGGCGGCTATAAACATCTGTGGAGCAAGTAAGGAAGAATTGGAAGAAATCAAAAAATTTCAGAAGGATGTCTTTGATAGGGTAGATAAAGAAATAACAAAGCTTGGTATAGAGCATAATGAACATGGTGACAGAGCAGTTTCTTATCTCTACTGTGTAGAAGCCCATTGTCCCGAATGCGGCAAAAAAGTACCTCTATCCCCCAGCTGGATTATAGGTAAGGGTACCAAAACTATTGCCAAGCTTATAGATAATAGAGAAGGATACGATATCATAGTAAAAATGGGTGCCAATTCTGCTGAAATGAAAGAAGCGGAAAAGACCGGCACTATAAAAAACAGCGAATTGGTATGTCCCACTTGCGGAAAGACAACTCCTATCTCATCCCTTAGAAGAGATAGAAGAGATGAAAGTGGAAATACCGTATATGGCTTGAGAAGATGGGAGAAAACAGAATCTGATTTTCGAGAAGACGATATCTTCAGCGAAAGGCTTTATGCTATTAAATATGAAAGACAAGATGGGCAAAGATATTACAGGCATCCCAATGAAAGAGATTTGAAGAATGAAAAAAAGGTAAACCAGATTGTAGCCGAGAATATAATTGCCTGGCAGGAGCAAGGCTTGGTACCAAGCATGGAAATTGAGAGTGGGATGAAAACAGATGAATTAATTAGAAATCGTGGTTGGTCACACTGGAATCACCTGTTCAATCCGAGACAGTTATTAACTATCAGTCGGTTTGTTGAGTTTTCAAAGGAATGTGCGATATCTAGAAAACAAAAAACAGTAGCAATATTGGGAATTAATAAATTGGTGAATTGGAATTCAAGATTGTGTCGTTGGATTAGCGATGGTGCAAATGAAAAAGGTGCAGAAACATACTACAATCAAGCGCTAAATACATTATTTAATGGACTTTCAAGGGGTATGTTATCATTGAATACATGTTGGTTTTATAATATTAATGATTATGAAATTAATAACAATGCGGATATAAAGTTAATAGATGCAAGAGTTGTAAATGGCACTTGTCACTTTTGGATTACCGACCCTCCATACGCTGATGCAGTAAATTATCACGAGTTATCAGAATTCTTCCTTGCCTGGGATAAGAAGCTTTTGCAAGAGACTTTCCCGGAATGGTATACCGACAGCAAGAGGATTCTTGCCGTAAAAGGGGACGAGCATTTCTCCCAGAGCATGATAGAGATATATACTAATCTGGCAGAGCATATGTATGACGATGGTATGCAGGTAGTGATGTTCACTCATTCGGATCCCAGTGTATGGGCACAGCTTGCATTGATTATGTGGAAATCAGGGCTTAAAGTTACCGCCGCTTGGAATATAGCTACTGAAACGGAAAGCGGAGGATTGAAAGACGGCAATTATGTGAAGGGCACTGTTTTGCTTGTTCTGAGAAAACAAACAGGAGACGCCACAGCCTATTTGGATGAAATAAATGTGGACATAAAATCCGAGGTCAGGGCACAGATACAATCTATGCAGGATTTAGAGGACATGGAAGAACCAAACTTCTCAGATCCAGATTACGTCTTGGCAGCTTATGCAGCCTCTTTGAAGGTTCTCACAGCATACAAAAAAATTGGGGAGCTTGATTTGGATTATGAGCTGGATTTGGCTATTAAGGATCCTGATAATTCCCAAGTTGTGCAGATAATAGAGAATGCAAAAAAGATAGCATATGACTGTATCATACCCGCAGGCTTTGACAGCATATTATGGAAGGATCTTTTGCCGGCAGAGCGCTTTTATATTAAAGGATTAGAAGCAGAGAAGCATAACAACTATCAAATATCAACCTATCAAGAGTATGCAAGGGGCTTCTCTATTGGCTCCTATAAGCAGCTTATGGCAAATGAGAAAGCTAATACCGCAAGGCTTAAAACACCAACCGAATTTTCCATGAGAACAGTGGGCGAAATTGCGGACTTTGAAAAGTCCTTACTTCGCATAGTCTTAGCTGCTATCCATATCGGGATAAAAGAAGATGGTATGCCCGAGAAAGGACTATCCTATGTTAAAAATCAAGTTCCTGATTATTGGGGAAGCAGAGATATGATAAAGCAGTTGCTTCAGTTTTTGAAAGGCACCAAAGATATAGATAATATGCCTCATTGGACAGAGAGCGCTGATATGGCAGATCATTTACATATACTGGTAGATAATGATCATATATAATAGACGGAGTCAAAATAGAAAAAGGAGTGAAAATTCATAGGGCATAATTCATATTGCACTATGAATTGTGCATTGCTATGATAAAGAGATATTCTTCCAGACGGAGCAAGCTCAGTCAAGCCTTTTTAAATGAAAAGCTCAAGAATGCTTTAAGCTATGACAGGATAGCAGGCTATTTTTGTTCATCAATACTTGAGGTTGCCGGTGAAAGCATAGAAAATATTGATGATAAAGTAAGAATAATATGCAATTCGGGGCTGAACGTTGAAGACGTTAAAGCTGCTTCCTATGCCAATATTAAAATGAAGCAGGAATGGTGCGAATATTTGCCTGAAGAAAAATATGCAGATGAGAATTCATCTTCTAGGCTCAAGAAGCTATACCAACTATTATCTGCAAAAAAGCTGGAGATAAAGGTTATACCAGATGAAATTTATGGCTTGATGCATGGAAAAGCAGGGATTATAACCTATAAGGATGGCAGCAAAACCTCTTTTATAGGCAGCATTAATGAAACAAAAAGGGCCTACACTGTAAACTACGAGATGCTGTGGGAAGATGACAGTCAGGAAGCGGTGGACTGGGTTCAGGAAGAGTTTGATTTCTTCTGGAATAGCCCTTATGCGGTAAATCTCTGCGATTTCATTATATCCGATATCGATAGAATATCCAGGCGAGTTGTTATACCCCTTAAAGACTGGCGTGAAGATAGTGGCGAAGTTGTACCTGCAGTAGCTGTGGAGGAGCCTGTTTATCGCAGAGATTTTGGCCTATGGGAGCATCAGAAATACTTTGTTGAGCTTGCTTTCCGTGAGCATAAAAAGAAAGGTGGAGCCAGGTTTTTGCTAGCAGATGCGGTAGGATTGGGTAAAACCATCCAACTTGCTATGTCTGCAAAGCTCATGGCTTTGTACGGGGACAAGCCAATTTTGGTCATTGTGCCTAAAACTCTTACCTGTCAGTGGCAGGATGAGCTCAAGACCTTGTTGGATATGCCCAGCGCAGTGTGGACTGGAAAAAGTTGGGCTGATGAGAATGGATTTGAATACCCTGCAGATGGTACAAGAAGCATTTTGAAATGTCCAAGAAGGGTAGGTATCGTATCCCAAGGGCTTATTGTTAGAAAGTCAGAGGCGGCAGAGTTATTAAAGCAAATCAGATATGAATGTATCATACTTGATGAAGCCCATAGGGCAAGGCGGGAGCATCCTCAGAAAGATCCAGATATGTATAAGGCACAGCCCAATAATCTTCTGGCCTTCCTAAACGAGATAACTTTTCAGACCAAAAGCCTGCTCCTAGCTACTGCCACTCCTGTACAGATGTATCCCATTGAAGCTTTTGATTTGATCAATACTCTGGCACTTCCCAATGAAGCTGATAAGGTGCTGGGAGATAAGTATAGCATTTGGAGAAAAAGACCTCAGACAGCTCTCGACTATATTTCGGGAAATGTAGATATCCCATCGACGGAATCAGAAATGTGGGAAATAGTAAGAAATCCATTTCCTCAAAAAAGTGAAAATAACCGAAGAATTGAAATTATCCGCAATCAATTGGATATAAGTGATGATACAGCTGTATTGCCACAAAGTATGTACGGGGAATTGCGGCTATCTCAAAAACAGAAGATTAAAGAATTATATTTTGATGATAATTTTATTAAAAATCATAACCCATATATTCGTTTTATCATTCGAAGAACAAGAAAGTTTTTGGAAGAAACTATCAATCCAGAAACCGGCGAGTATTATCTTGAAAAGATAGATGTGGAGCTATTTGGTGAAAATGATGAAGAAGCATTGGAGCTTATGGGTTATTTATTTCAGGCATATACCATTGCGGAAGAGTTTTGTAGTTTGCTTTCCTCTAGAGTAAAAGGCGGAGGATTTATGTCTACATTGATGCTTAAAAGAATTGGAAGCACCATGCTTGCTGGAGAAAATACCGCAAAGAAAATGCTATCATGGACTGCAGAAGGCAAAGAAAGGTTGAAGGATTTATATAATGATATATTTGATGAGGATGACGAAGACAACGAAGAAGAACGAAGCGAGATAAAAGAACTTACCAAAGAGGAAATTGAATGCTTGGAAAAGCTTATAAAGGTTCTCAAATATAATAAGGATACGGACCCTAAATATGAAAGGGTATTAAGTATCCTTCAAAACGGAGTTAGAGATGAAGGACCATGGAAAGATAAAGGTTGTATAATTTTCTCTCAGTATTATGACAGTGTAAAGTATGTTGCTAATATGCTATCTAGTGAGATTAAGGACATGAAGATAGGTTTGTATGCAGGTGGAGATAAATCCGGAATATTTGAAAAAGGAAGATTTATAAAAGAAACTAAGGAAAATATAAAAAAGGCTGTAAAAAATCATGAAATAAAAATTTTGGTAGGGACGGATGCTGCTTCAGAAGGATTGAACCTTCAGACCCTATCTACACTTATAAATCTTGACCTGCCATGGAACCCCACTAGATTGGAACAAAGAAAAGGGCGTATTCAACGTATAGGCCAAATTAGCAGCAAAATATTGATATATAACATGCGATACAAAGATTCCGTTGAAGACAAAGTTCATAAAAAGCTGTCAGACAGGCTAAGAAGTATTCATGATATGTTCGGACAGATTCCCGAGGTTTTAGAAGATGTTTGGATTGCTATGGCACTTAATGATGAAAAGAGAGCTGAGGAAGCAATAAATAAGGTGCCTAAAAAGAATCCTTTTGAAATAAAATATGAAGAGAATATTCCCAAAACAGAAGATTGGCAGGCTTGCACTTTTGTGTTGGACAAGAGTGAAAAGCTGAAGGAATTGCTAAAGGGTTGGTGGAACATTTAGTTATAAGAATTTTTATAAAATGCTCATGAGAGGGGATTTTTGAAGGTAAAGTGTTTGTGTAAAAGTAAAAGAGTAACTTTGGAAGTGACTCTTCAGAAAAAACTTGAGATAAATCAAAAACATTGCACATATAAAGTGCCTGAAATCTATATTAAGGGCATAAAGATGCAGTGCTTGATATGGGAATCTTTGTTATTCTGCAAACCTGGATGGTATCCCAAGTCTTGAAATAGCTAAAAATCTGCATAAATCATATGCTTATGTTTGCAAATGGGTCCACACATATAATGAACAATGCCTAAGTAGCTTAGTAGATATCCGTAGCGGTAACTATTTTGAGAGAACAATAAAGGATTCAATAAACTATGTAAATACAATATTACATTACTTCAATGAAGTAGACAGCAAGAATCTCTAAATGTTGGGCTATCTAGCTCAACATTCGGCGATTGCTCGAACTGATATTTTATATATAAAAGGTATCCAATCTATTCAATTCTGCATTTATGCGATTTCCTATGTGTGCTGATTATTTTATTGTTAGAGGGGAATAATAAGTGCCTATTACCACACGGATATATGCAAATGTTTTGCATATATTTGTAAATAATGATATAATGTGTTTAAATTTTAGCAAATAATTAAGGTGTAGGATAAGATGAAGAATGATAATACAATAAAAATCTATCAAGATCTGAAGAAGCAAATTATTTCCGGCAAGCTGAAGAAGGGTGATCGACTTGTCGAAACCAGCACAGCGAAGGAATATAATGCAAGCCGATTGCATGTGAAAGAGGCCTTTCAAATGCTTGAGAGAGAACATTTGGCTCAGCATATTAGAAATTGCGGTTTTGTTGTTGTGGGAGTATCTACAGAAGTGCTGACAGAGATTGCATTAATTCGCCAAGCGTTGGAGCAAGTAATCATTAACAAAGTAATAGAAGTTGCCACATCGGAAAACATTGAGCATATGAAAAAAATTGTAAGCAGAATGAAAGTTTTTGCTGAGAATGGAATGCTTGAGGATTCATTTTCGGAGCTTAATAGGCTATATAAGTACTTTTATGATATCAGCGGGTATGAGCATATCGTAAATATTTTAAATATGTATAATGACTATATTGATGTAATCATACAAATGTCTGCTACAAAGATAGAAGATCATATTGAAGGCTACAGTATCATGGGGGATTTAGTCAAGGCCATTGAAAATAAAGATGTTGACTGGGCAATGAAAGAAGTTGTACTGCGGCACAAAAATCTGCCATTTTAAACTGATTTTTTAAGATAACCATGCAAATGGTTATTTTTTTTATTTTTTGATTTAGCAGAAAATTTAAAATTGCCTGTTGACTTATGATTAAAAATATAGTATTGTAAGCTAAACAATAGATTGTTAGCAATTATACGATTGATAACAAAATAGGAGGGAGAAAAATGTTTGTCAAACAGGCAAAACGAATGGAAAATGCGCCTTTGTCAAGAATACGCGAGATTGCAACTTATTGTACCGAGTTGGAAAAGCAGGGGAAGCATATCATAAAATTTACTATGGGTGAACCTGACTTTGACACTCCGCAGCACATAAAAGATGCTTGCAAAAGAGCTATTGATGAAGGCAAGACCAAGTACGCACCAATTAATGGGATTGAGCCTTTGAGAGCCGTCATTTCGGAAAAACTGGAGAAAGAAAACCAAATTCATTATTCTTTGGATGAAATTATGGTTACAACCGGCGTGGCTCAAGGAATTTTCTTATCATTGATGTGCTTTCTAGATGAAGGAGATGAAGTGATTTTACCTAACCCCGGATATAACAGCTATTTGACCATACCCAATGTTGCTGGAGCTATTGTGAAAAAATATAGCCTTAAAGAAGAAAATAATTTTCAAATTGACATAAAAGAATTAGAAGGTTTGATTACGGAAAAAACTAAAATTCTTGTTTTAATTAGTCCCAATAATCCAATCGGTTCTATATTGACAGAAGAAACATTAAAAAAAGTAGCAGAGCTTGTTAAAGATAAAAATATCATTATTGTTGCGGATGAGATATATGAACAGCTTACATATGATGGAAAGCGTGCTGTAAGTTTTGCTTCTTTGCCGGGGATGAAAGACAAGACCATACTTATGAATGGTTTTTCAAAATATTTTGCTATGACGGGATGGAGACTGGGATATATTGCAGCGCCAAAACAATATATTGAGCCTATGATCAGAATGAGCTTTCTAATGACAGCAGGAGCCGCTAATTTTGTGCAATATGCAGCTGTTGAGGCTTTGCGCCAGGACAAAAGCATTTGTGAAAAGATGCGTTTAGAGTATAAGCGCAGAAGAGATTACCTCTATGAAAAATTAAATCAAATCGATAAATTATCATGTTTAAAACCGGAAGGTGCCTTTTATCTGTTTTTAAATATAAAGCAAACAGGTATGAGTTCTGAAAAATTTTCCCAATTCCTATTAGAAGAGGCTGGGGTAGCAACAATCCCGGGTTCTGTTTTCGGAGAAACAGGAGAGGGCTTTGTACGATTATCTTATGCTACTTCCTATGAAAATATTGTAGAAGCCGTAGAAAAAATTAAAGCTGCCATGAGCAAGTTAAGATAATGAGAAAATATGTTTTTCTTGGAATGGCGGGAAGCGGGAAGTCGGAGGTAGCAATTCATTTTGCCTTGAAACTTTCCCGGGATAAAGAGAATCCGGTTCATTTTTTTGACATGGACCAAACGAAATCAGTATTTCGTTCCCGTGAATTAAAACAGTTTTTGGAGAAGAATCATATCATTGTCCACTCAGGGGAGCAGCTTTTGGATGCGCCTGTGGTACCCCATGCAGTTCGTGAAATTTTAGAGGATGAAAGTAATGTCATCGTTTTTGACGTAGGGGGAAACGCGGCAGGAGCTATTACCATGGGCCAATATAGCGGTTATATCAACCAAGATGATACGGCAGTCTATTTTATGATTAATTGCTACAGGCCTTTTGTAAAAGGCGAAAATGATTTGAAAATTAGCATTGAAGAGATAAAGCTGTCGGCAGGTGTAAGCAAGCTGCAGCTTATAAGCAATCCTAATTATGGGATGTATACCAGCCTGGATGAGGTGATAAACGGCAGCAAAATCATACAAGGGCTTTCTGAAAAAGTAAATATTCCTATAGCATTTTTATGCGTGCCGGACTGGTTGTATGATGAGGTGTCCCAAAAAGCAGAAGCAAAAATTTTAAAAATAACACCATATATAAAGCTTTAATAAGGATGGAGATGAAAAAATGGCACAGTTAAAGATTAATAGTGAGTATTGCAAAGGCTGCAATTTATGCGTACTGGCCTGCAAGAAAAATGTTTTGGAAATTGGAACTGAAAGCAATAAAAAAGGATACCGTTATGTAGCGCAAGGAAAAGGAAAAGAATGCATAGGCTGCAAGGCATGCAGTGTGATGTGTCCTGAAGGTGCAATAGAAATATATAAATAGGAGATGAAAAAATGGAAAAACAATTTTTAAAGGGGAATGAAGCGGTAGCAGAGGCAGCCATAAGAGCGGGATGCAGATTTTTTGCAGGCTATCCCATTACACCGCAAAATGAAATCCCGGAGTATATGTCTAAACGCCTGCCTCAAGTAGGCGGAGCTTTTGTACAAGCAGAGAGTGAAGTTGCTGCGATAAATATGGTTTATGGTTCAGCATCCGTAGGAACTTTAGCCATGACATCTTCCTCCGGCATAGGAATCAGTTTGAAAGCTGAGGGCATTTCCAATTGTGCAGGCGCACAGCTTCCGGCAGTTATTGTAAATGTATCCAGAGGTGGCCCAGGACTTGGCGCTATACAGCCGGCACAAGCTGATTATCTCCAGGCGACTAAAGCATTGGGCCATGGAGGATTCCGGGCTTTGGTATTTGCTCCTGCCAATATTCAAGAGGCCGTTGACCTAACATATTATGCTTTTGAATGTGCAGAAAAATATCATAATCCGGTTTTGGTATTGATGGATGGCTGCATCGGCTCAATGATGGAGCCTGTGATCCTTCCAGAGCAAAAAACACCTAACAGGATTAAGTATGCAGGATGGGGTTCAAAATACCTAAATCCCGCCAGCACGGATACAATGGTTGTTACGTCTTGCTTAAATGAACCTGAGTATGAGGAAAATTTGAACATCAGATTAAAAGAGATGTATGAAGGATGGAAAAAGACAGAAGGCAAGATAGAAGAATATATGATAGAAGACGCAGAATATGTGATCGCATCTTATGGAACCAGTGCAAGGATTTGCAAAACCGCAATTCAGGAATTAAGGAGAAAAGGTATAAAAATCGGTATGATCAGGCCTATTACACTATATCCATTTTGCTATTCATCCTTTCAAAAATTAGACAGCAAGAAAGTCAAATGTATTTTTGACGTAGAAATGTCTATTCCGGCACAGATGGTGGATGACGTAAAGATAGGCGTATCAAATCAAATAGAAATAAAAGAAGTAGGACGCTCAGGCGGAGTGATCATGACCAATGAAGATGTTGTGGATGGAATATTAAAAGCTATTAACGAGGAGGGGAAGTAGGATGGAAGCAATTTATAAAAGACCGGAAACATTGATCAAGAGACCTACCGGCTATTGTCCCGGATGCCTTCACGGCGTTGCAACAAAATTGATTGCAGAAACAATTGAAGAATTAGGTTTAAGGGAAAAAGCAGTAGCAGTTCTCGCCATTGGCTGCGGTACTATGGGAATGTTCCATTTTAATATGGATGTAGTTGTTGCAGCCCATGGAAGGCCTCCGGCAGTTGCAACCGGCGTTAAAAGATCCGCACCGGATAGATTTGTATTTACATACCAGGGAGACGGTGATTTGGCTGCAATCGGTATGTCTGAAATAATGCATGCTGCCAATCGTGGTGAAAATATTTGCACTGTTTTTGTCAGCAATAGTACCTATGGTATGACCGGCGGACAGCTGGCACCAACCACTTTGGTAGGGCAGAAAGCCTCTACGGCAATCAACGGAAGAGATCCGGCCGATGTGGGCTATCCTATGCATATGTGTGAAATTTTAAATCAATTAAAAGCTCCAAAATATATTGCCAGATTTGCTTTAGATTCAGTTGCAAATATTACAAAAGCAAAAAAAGGATTAAAAAAGGCATTTCAATTGCAACTGGATAACAAAGGCTTTTCATTTATTGAACTCCTTTCAAATTGTCCCACCAATTGGGGAATGACACCTGAAAAATCATTGGAGTGGATGCGCAATAATACCATGAAGGAGTTTCCGCTTGGAGAATTCAGAGTCTGTGAGGAGGAAAAGTAAATGGAAAAGAAGATTACAATTGCAGGTTTCGGCGGGCAGGGTGTAATGGTTATAGGGCAGCTTTTGGGTTACGCATCTTGTGCAGCCGGGAAGAATGCATTATTTTTGCCTAAATACGGACCCGAGCAAAGGGGCGGTACAGCCAGCTGCACCGTAACCATCTCTGATGATGAAATAGGTGCGCCGGTATCAAAACAAGTCGATGTATTGATAGCACTCAATCAGCCTTCCTTAGATAAATTCGTGGATACCGTAAAGCCCGGAGGAATGATCTTAATCAACAGTACTTTGTGCAATTCAAATATTGATCGTAAAGATATCCGCTTGTGTGCTATTGACTCTGATAATATTGCATACAAGATTGGATCGCCTAAGGTAGCTAATATCGTCGTTATCGGCGCTTATATAAAAGTAGTGGGGATATTGACGGAAGAAGAGATGCTGGAAATGATCAAGTTTAAGCTGGGTAAGAAAGTAGAATTTTTGGAAATGAATAAGCAGGCCTTTAAGGCAGGTATGGAACAGGTGGTTGCTTTATCATGATAAAATCTTTTGAAGAAATAAAAAGCAGATTAAAGGACAGGACGGAAAAGCGTAAAGTTGCAGTGGCCTGCGCACAGGATGAGCATACCATTGAAGCAGTTATGGATGCCTATACTAATCAAATATTAATACCTGTTTTATTGGGAGAACGTGAAAAAATAATTAAGTTGCTTCAAGGATTAAACAAGAGTGCGGAAGGCATGGAAATTATGGATATAGGCGATCCGGCAGAATGTGCGCAAAAGGCTGCAGAGCTTGTAAATTCAGGCATGGTACAGGGAATCATGAAAGGCAAAATCAAAACAGGAGCGATGATGAAGGTTTTGCTCAGCAAAGAAAGCAATCTGCGCCTGGGGAAACCAATGTCTTTGCTTGCTTTTATGGAGGTCCCCACATATCACAAGATTTTTGCCATAACTGATGTAGGGCTTAACACATATCCGGATCTGGATCAAAAGCGGGCTATCTTGGAAAATGCGGTGGATACATTCAGGCGATTGGGCATAGACTGCCCCAAAGTAGCTGTAATGGCAGCGGTGGAACATGTGAATCAAAAGATGCAAGAAACGGTGGAAGCGGATATGTTAAAGCAAATGAATAGAAATGGCGAATTGCCCCATTGCATTGTAGAAGGCCCTATATCTTATGATCTGGCAGTCAGTGAAGAGGCAGCCCGCATCAAGGACTATGACAGCCCTGTTGCCGGTGATGCCGATATTATGCTGGTGCCGGATATAGTAGCAGGCAATTTGCTGGCAAAGTCCCTGTTGTACTCGGGGAATGCAAGGACAGCGGGTATTATTGTGGGGGCAAAGGCTCCTATTGTAATTACGTCCCGCTCAGCTACTGCGGATGATAAATATATGTCATTGGCATTGGCTGCACTGATTGGGAAATAAGAAAATGAGGGAGGGTAGGATATGAACGAAGAAGATAAATTAATTTTGGTAATCAACCCTGGGTCAACCTCAACCAAGATAGGTGTTTATAAGAATGAATCGGAAATATTATGTAAAGGTATAGAGCATTCCGCAGAGGAGCTTTCAAAATATAGTAAAATGCTAGAGCAGTTTGAAATGAGAAGAGACGCTGTTTTAGATTGCTTAGAAGAAAATGATATTGACAGAGGCCAATTGTCCATCATTGTAGCCCGTGGAGGGACACTTCCGCCGATAGATGCGGGAGCAGTCTATGTAAATGATGAAATGATTAAGGTAATAAAGTCAGGAGCATTAGCAGAGCATGCTTCCAATCTTGCAGCTTTGATAGGAAAGAATATTGCAGACCCCCTGGGAATACCCGTTATCATTTATGATGGAGTTTCAACCGATGAATTATCCGAGATCGCCAAGATATCAGGGATGGAAGCAATCACGAGGGATAGCCTGACCCATGCATTAAATACAAAAGCTGTAGCAAGAAAAGTGGCGGCAGAAAATCATACCAGATATGAAAATGTAAACTATATTATTGCTCATTTAGGTGGAGGAATAACTATAAGTTTACATAAAAAAGGGAAAATGATCGATATCATCTCCGATGATGAAGGGCCCTTTTCTCCGGAGAGAGCTGGCAGAGTTCCATGCAGAAGATTGATAGAGTTATGCTATTCCGGGAAATATGATTATAATACCATGAGAAAAATGCTGCGGGGCAAAGGCGGACTTGTTTCTTATTTAGGGACAAATAATGCCGTTGAGGTGGAGAAACGGATTAAAGCGGGAGACGAGGAGGCAAAATTGATATACCAAGCAATGGCATATCAAATTGCCAAAGGGATCGGAGAATTAAATGTTGTTGCTAAGGGAAAGATTGATGAAGTTATAATAACCGGTGGAATTGCTCATTCGAGGATGATGACAGATTGGATTAAAGATTATGTTTCGTTTATAGCTCCTATCACAATCGTTCCGGGAGAAAACGAGCTTGAATCCCTGGCATTAGGAGGCTTACGTGTGGTCAGAGGTGAAGAAAAAGCAAGAGAGTATAAGTAAGACCGGCAAATGAGCTTTGTTTATTTATAAGGGTTTCCTCCTGTTTTGACGGAGGAAACCTAAGTTAAAAATTATAAGAAATCTAGATATATAAACATTCTCTGCGTTTTGTAAAACGCTGACACTATATTGTATTAGGAGGGA
>NZ_JAJEKE010000019.1 GCF_024363565.1 Lutispora saccharofermentans
TTTATTAGTGTCTCATGATGTATATAAAATCAAAAGGATTATCCCATATATTTTTTATAAATATAACCATGTCACAAAAAACAAATTATAAATATTTACGTATAAGGAAATGGATGGTAATGATATCAGGGAATATAATTAACTGATATATAATTAAAAGTAGCTTCAGGGGGAATTAATGTTATGAAAAAGGCAATAAAAATTGGTAAGATTATGCTGATTGTTACTTTAATATGGGCTCTAGCCTCTTGCTCAAGTGGTGTGCCGGCAGCAAATACTGTTGTAGGACCAAGCAAGGAAAGCGTTGCCATGCTTAATGAAGCAGCAATGCTGTCTGGTTCGCTTAAATATAAAGAAGCAAGAAAGCTGTTGCAGGATAAATATGACATTATCAAGGATAACGATATGGCACTAAATACATATGGATTTATGGAGTTTCATATTTTCAATAATTATGAAAAGGCAGATGAATTGCTCCAAAGGGCCATAAAGTTGAATCCGAAAAACCCTAAACACTATATAGGAATGGGATGTGTCTATGAGGCAAAGGAAGAGTACAAAAAAGCTATAAAACACTATGAGAAAGCAGTAAAAAACACTACTAACTATGAGAATCTACCGCTCAATCCAGAACAAGCCGATTTATACACAAATATCGGGAATAGTTATCTAAAACTAAATGATAGAAAAAAAGCTGTAGAAGCGCTAGAAAAAGCATCAGAGAAGAATCCCTTCAACATAGAAGCAAATGCGATGCTGCATAAGCTTTATGTTGAAGCAGGATCATATGAAAAGGCTTATAAAATATGGAAAAGCGATAATCTAATAGATGAAAGCGGAGACCATGTATATAAAGGAATATTAGAATGGAATAAACTTTATAAGGCTGCAATTGAGGATAAAGATAATATGACACATCTACAAATGGCCGAGCTTTATGCGAATCTTGTTCTTTATGATGAAGCAGCAATAGAATATAAAAAGGCTTTAGCTCATGATAAGACAAATGAGGATATCAAGAATAAGCTTTATGAGGTGGAGTTGTATCTATCTTTCAAGGATGAATTTGAGGCTTTGCTTGATACCTATTACCGAGACAGATGCATAAATGGCATGAAGGAAGAAGTAACTTTTTATAAAAGAATTAAACCGGCCTATGAAAAAATGGCTGGCTTATTTCCTCAGATAAAAGATAATACAGGAAACACTTCTGCGTGGATTGATACGCTGAATAATGAAATAGAAAAGAAATTCCACATTAGGATTGTTAATATAAAAGCAAACGGAAGTATGCTGGGAGCGCATTTTGGAAGGATTATAGACAGTTCTATGATACATTCTGCTTTATGGGGGAAAGAAGCAGATTTAAAGGTTATCACACTTAAAAACATGACAAGCAACGGACTGGATTATTGGAGATCAATGAAAAATGGAGGAGTAGGAGGCTGGAGCATTAGTCCGACAGAGATTGTCAAGGTAATACAAGACAATGGATATAATAATACGCTTCGAGTGGCTTCCTTTTATAATGAAGCTGCAAGAGAAGACATCATAAAGAAATATGGGGGCGCACAGGCAGACAAAGAGGAAAGAGAACCCTTACAGTTATATTTTTCACCAAATATTGCATTCCAGTTTATCACTAAGCAGATAGCTATCGAGGCCGAAAGGGCAAAGGCCAAAGGTATATCTGATAATGAATTGCAAGGCTGTCTTTTTAATAAGCTTGAAAAGGATTATAATATAAAATCAAATATTATCCATGAGAGCCAGCATTCCATTGATAACAGCACCGGATTTAAATCTAAATGGTCAGGTGAAACTGAATACAGGGCTAAGCTTTCGCAGTTAGCCTACGGAAATATGCCATTTATTTGCCTGAATGAGTTTTATGATTCTACTATTGGTATGGAAATAAATAATACGCATACCAAGGCAAATACACAGATCTTTAAGGATATAGTTCAATATGTATATGATAATAATGGCAAATTTCCGCAGATAGATATCAAAAAGAATATCTTGGCTCAACTTACTAAACTAAGTGATGATGACTTAAAAGGCGCAGCTATTGATATATTTGAAAAAAACTTTTCTTATGAAAAGTACATGTAGTTACTATGCACGACGGTTAGGCGGTTATATAATTGACGAGAAGTATTTTATGCCAAGTATAGCCTTTAACGGAAATGAAATATTGTATTTGCTTATTTGTTTGAAAATAGGTGTAATATAAGAGCAGATGACGAAAATCTCAAATATAAGCTTTTAAACATTCCAGATGACAACAGTAAAAAACAATACATGTCTCAGGAGGACATATAATGTGTTTAATGCGTTATATATAGATATGATATTATAGAAAAAATAAATGTACAAAAAAGTACACATCTGGGATAGATATCAGTGTATAAAGTCCAGAGCACCATTGAGTGGGAATGCTGGACTTTTATTTTATTTACAGATATCTTTCGAAATTCTTAATAATTTACGAGGAGATTCTTTAAAAAGTTATCCTACAATAGGGAGGTAGAAAAAATTAGAGATGAGGTAGCGGTATGAAGGTTATGGTCGTTGTGCCCGCTTATAATGAAGAAAAAAATATCTATAAAGTGGTTGCATCAATCAAAGAATATCACCCGGAAATCGATGTGGTTGTCGTTAATGACGGCTCAAAGGATAATACATGCTTTGAGGCTAAAAGAGCAGGAGCCTTTGTTATTGATCTTCCTCAAAATCTTGGAATAGGCGGAGCGGTTCAGACAGGGTATCTATATGGCAAAAGAAATGATTACGATGTGGTCATTCAAATCGACGGGGACGGACAGCATGATCCAAAGGATATTTCAAGGCTTGTTGAGGTCATTGAAAATAAGGAAGCCGATATGGTAATAGGCTCAAGATTTGTTGAGCAAACGGAGTATGAATCAAGCAGTATGAGAAAATTAGGCATCAATTTTTTCTCCAGGTTTGTCTCATTTGTTTGCAAGCAAAATTTTTATGATACAACTTCGGGCTATAGAGCGGCAAACAGAAAAGTTATAGAGCTTTTTTCAACATATTATCCTAAGGATTACCCGGAGGTCGAGACAATAGTTTATGCCATAAAAAGAGGAATAAGAATAAAGGAGGTCTCTGTTGATATGAATAAAAGGCAGGGAGGGAAATCATCAATAACTCCTCTGAAATCAGTGTATTATATGATAAAGGTAACAAGTGCGATTTTGCTTCAACCATGATATATGAAGAGGTGATCTTATGAATGCGTATATATATTGTTTTATTCTATCGCTATTGTTTTTAGCGGCAGCGTTATACTTTTCTAAAACAAGGGTTTTGAATTTCAAATATAGTGTTTTCTGGATATCTATAAGCCTGATACTGATAATGCTTTCACTGAATAAAAGGCTTACGGAAAAGATGGCCGGTCTTGTGAACATTTCCTATGCTCCGGCCTTTTTGTTTGTGACCGGAATAGTGTTTGCTTTCTTTTTGATCTTCTACCTGACGATTACCATATCTTCCCTTCAGAATAAAATAACCAAGCTGGTTCAAGAGATAGGGATCATAAAAAGCACTAAGGGAAACGGTGATTCATAGATGATATATTTTTTGCTTGCTGTGAACATAATACTTTTAGTCCTCGGACAAACTTTATGGAAGATCGGGTTGTCCGATACGGCATTGGAGCTTAGCTTTAACGGAGCTTTAAGGTTGTTGCTGAATCCATATATCCTGGGAGGTTTATTGATCTATGGAGCCGCAACTGCAATATGGCTGTATATACTCTCTAAGGCTCAATTATCGGTGGTCTATCCACTTCAAAGCCTTTGCTATGTGGCTGCGGCGGTCATTGCATTGATAGTTTTTAAAGAAAACATACCCTTGACCAGATGGATAGGAATAGCCGTGATTATATTCGGAGCATATTTAGTATCAATTAAATAGGAGATGAAAAAGTGTTTAGTATAAAAAATGAAGAAAAATGGGTTAAAATAAGCCTTGCTATGATTATATTTGTATTCTTCGCTGTTAGCCTATACTCCGTATTGATGTATGGAAACGCTAATTATCTCGGAAGTTTTGATAAAATGGACAATGATGATGTAAAATATATAAGGAGTGCTTGGGAGCTTCTCGACAATGGAAATTTCATATATCATAAGGTTGATGAGCCCACGGTTTTTATAATGCCCGGACTGACCTTCATGCTTGCCTTTTTTATGAAGCTCTTCGGAAAGTATGGAGGGATAACGGCCTTCAGGGTCTTTCAGGCAGTGCTGCAGGGGTCATCAATGTATTTGATTTTTTTGATCGGCAGAAAGGTTTTCAACAGCAAAACTGCGCTTATAGGATGTATTTTGAGCGTCTTTTATATGGCCGAATATTACGCACCGACCCTTATTTTAACTGAAACAAGCTTCAAATTTTTATTGCTGCTGCTGGTATATCTATCGATTTATGCCATTGAAGAGCGCTCTCCCTTATACTATATTGCCGGCGGGCTTGTGTGGGGCCTGGCCTGCCTCATAAGGCCGACGGTTGCGGCATATCCGGCTGTAATTCTCATCATGTGGATTATCAAGAAGTATAAAATATCGGACATGGTTAAATTCACAATCATTACGACTTTTGTATTTGCAGCAGTGATGAGCCCGTGGTGGATCAGAAACTATAAGGTATATAATAGGTTTATACCGCTTACGCTATCATCGGGGAATCCTTTCCTGCAAGGGACATATATAAACTATGATCAAAAAACTGATTATACCCCTTATGAGGTGGGAAAGACAGCGATAGAAACCGATGAAAATGAGCTTAAAACAGGGATATACAGGCTAAAGGTTTATGGCAGGAAGCATCCCATAAAATATCTATATTGGTATACGGTGGGCAAAACCTGGGAGTTGTGGAATTTCCCTTTTTATTGGAAAGAGATGTTTAATGTCTCCTTTGCCAAGGCAGCATTATATCATCATGGGATTCTCATCTTAGGACTTTATGAAGCATTTAAGCTGTTTAAAAAAGGAGAAAAGAATTTCATATTCATAGCCATAACTATTGTATTTTTTAATATCATATACCTTCCCTATTTTACATTTTCAAGATATTCATATCCGTTGATGCCGATGGTATGCCTTATTGCAGCATCCGGTGCCGCAGGAATGGCTATAAAAAGGAGGTCATATTTTGGGAAAACAAAGGATTCTGATCGTTGATGATGAAGAGGATATACGTGATTTGCTCGAGATATATTTAAAAAACGAAGGCTTTGACGCGCTAAAGGCTGTAGATGGATTGGAAGCGCTTGAGATGCTGGAAAGGGAAGATATAGATTTGATAATCCTGGATATCATGATGCCTAAAATGGACGGCATACAGGCCTGCATGAGAATAAGAAAAGAGAGAAATCTTCCCATCATAATGCTTTCAGCCAAAAGTGAGGATATAGATAAGATCCTCGGGCTGAATACAGGTGCAGACGACTATGTGACAAAGCCCTTCAATCCCCTTGAGGTCGTTGCCAGGGTTAAATCTCAGCTCAGAAGATGCAATATGCTGAGGAGCACTGCACCTAAATCCGATGAGGAGATCGAGATCGGAGGCCTTATAATCAATACAGCGACCCATCAGGTCAAGGTCGATGAAAGGGAGATAAAGCTGACGCCCACTGAGTTTTCCATCCTTGAATTCCTTGCCAGAAACAGGGGAAGGGTTTTGAGCACGGAGACAATCTACGAAAGGGTCTGGAATGAGCCGGCCTATGAATCGGAGAATACGGTTGCAGTCCATATAAGGAATATCAGAGAAAAGGTGGAGATAAATCCAAAGGAGCCGAGATACATTAAGGTTGTATGGGGGGTAGGCTATAAAGTTGAGTAAAAAAACTGAGCCGGGCAAGGTAATAGTAATCAACGCCGGGGTTTTAAAGGTGCTTAAAATATTGCTCAAGCTCCTTATAAGCCTTGTATCTGCTATTGCAGGAGGAGTTGCTGTCTCATTTTTTGTGCCATATTACGAGTATGGTGCCTATGGAATGTTGAACAATTATTCTATTTCCGGTGCTGTAACGTTTGTGATAATATTTTACCTTATGTTGAGAAAGAAGCTGCTTACGAGGATTTTCACCGGCATCGGCAGATTTAATCAGAATTATATCATGAGGAGTATAGGTGTTGAAATATTTGTCGCTAACATAAACAGCTTTTTAATAGCTATAATTGTATTTTGGATATCCGGTTTCATCGGAAAAAATATTATCACTGCCTTGATATGGGCTGTTTTTGCCTATTATGTGGTGCTGCAGCTTTTGACGAGGAAGAAGATAGGATATATTAGAGAGATAGCGGACGGCATTCTGGAAATATCAAAGGGAAACCTGGATTACAAAGTAGCAGAAATGGGAAATGATGAATTGAGGATACTCGCTGAGAACATAAATAAAATGTCCGTGGAGCTGAAGAGAAAGATCGAGGACGAGAAGAGGGCGGAGCAGACTAAGAATGAATTGATAACCAATGTGTCCCACGACTTGAAAACGCCTCTTACAACCATCATCGGCTACCTTACCTTGGTAAAGGATAAAACCTATGAGAATGAAAAGGCCATGGATGATTATATAGAAAAAGCATATTCTAAATCTTTAAAGCTTAAGAAATTGATCGAGGATTTATTCGAGTATACAAAGATTTCAAACGGAGTCATAAAGGTCCATAAAAGCGATGTAAACCTGGTCGAGCTTATGGAGCAGCTTCTGGGCGAAATGTCTGTGATCGCAAAGCAAAACAATCTTTCCATCGAAAGCGATTATTCGCATCCTGAAATAATAGTAAATATTGACTCGGATCTTATTGCGAGGACCTTTGAAAACATACTTTCAAATGCGATCAAATATAGCTATAAAGAATTAAGCGGTAAAATATTGGTCAAGGTTGTTAAAGATGACAGCAAAGCAACTATAGTTGTTGAAAATCAGGGAGATACCATTCCCACAGAAATTCTGCCTCTCATATTTGAAAGGTTTTATAGGGTTGATAAATCAAGAAGCTCAAAAATCGTCGGCTCCGGCCTTGGGCTTGCAATATCCAAAAGCATAATAGAGCTTCACGGAGGAACAATATATGCGGAGTCGGAAGCGAACAAGGTCAGGGTGTGTGTTGTCTTGAATGAGACTTCATTCAGAGGGGGATTCAATCCTCGCTGAATGTTAGTCGAGTCCATACAAGGTGAATTGTCCCGCAGGGGCAAGAGAAGGTGCCCCGGGGCACTGTACTTAGGCCGGGTTAGTTCAGTGTTAAATATATAGTCAGGCTTTCTATTTGCCTCTCATAATGTAAACTTTAATGAGTTAGTGTCAAGCAAATAAAGGGATGCAACTGCCAGTTGCGTATGTTCAAGGTTCAGTTGGTAGAGCGCAACCGCATATTTTAGTATGATAGAGGCATAAATTTGATGGAGGTTTATTATGACTATAGGTGAAAAAATACAACAACTTAGAAAGCAGAATGGGTTATCGCAAGAGCAATTAGCAAATGAACTTAATGTTTCGAGACAGGCTATTTCCAAATGGGAATTGAATGATTCTGTCCCGGAACTAGATAAAATTGTGTCGCTAAGTAAAATTTTCTCTGTATCAATAGATGATTTGTTGAGCAATGAAACAAATCATAGCAGCATCAACTCAAACAATAGATATTCAGATGCTGATGTATTTTCCAAAATAGTTCGTATGATTAAAACAAAAGGGTATCGCACTGGTTATTTATTAATAGGATGGGGACTAATTGCTTTGATCATGATTGCATTCGTGGGCTTTTCATGGTTCAGAATGATGAACCCATTCGGAACAGTAGAAAGTATATTCCAACTTCCAGTAGATATGCTTACACCATTTTATTTTATAGGATTTATTGGAGTAATAGCAATTGCTGTTGCTATTACTGGGATTGTTATTGTTATTAGAGGTAAAAAGAAATAGTACTCATGATTATGAGTATAAAATAAAATTTAATTAATGCATATGATTCTTTAAAAGATAAACCGTGTATAAGCATAGCTTTATGCAAAGCTGCTTATAATATTTAAAATATGTATATCAATTTCATACAATTGGTTGTATAATGAATATATACTGTTTTTAGGAGGTTTCTCAGGATGATGTGTTGTTGTTGCTGTTTATTAACTAATTCAATATTGTTATATGATAATAGCAACAAGTCTGCTTTTTTTGAGATAACCTTATAACTTATATCAGGATTATTAACTGCAGGTTTATTGTCTGCAGTTTTTTATTATCCATAGGAAAGTATGGATTAAAGAAAGACTTCCTTGCTATAGAATGTTTTCGAAGGAAGCATTTCTTATTTTTTATAAAATAGGAGGAGAGGGTATGAAGTTTTCAGTTTATAACACTTTAACAAGAGCAAAGGAAGAAATAATACCGGTAGAGAAAGGCAGAATAAAATTGTATACCTGCGGGCCTACGGTGTACAATTATGCCCATATAGGCAACCTCAGAACCTATATCTTTGAAGATGTCCTTAAAAAAGCCATGGAGTATACGGGCCTGGAAGTCCGGCACGTCATGAATATAACGGATGTAGGACATTTAGAATCCGATTCGGATACAGGGGAAGATAAGATGGCTTTGGGAGCCAGCAGGGAAAAGAAAACCGTATGGGAAATTGCAAGATTTTATGAAGAGGCTTTTTTAAAGGACTGTCGGCTTCTCAATATAGCAGCGCCTACAATCGTCTGCAGGGCTACGGAGCATATCGAAGATATGATCAAATTCATTCAAATACTGGAGCACAAGGGCTTCACTTATATAGCCAATGGCAATGTTTACTTTTCGATAGAAAAATATCCGGACTATGCCAGGCTTGCGAACCTAAGCATGGAAGAGCTTGAGGCAGGAAGCAGAGTTGAAGTGGACCCATTCAAGAAAAATCCTCTTGATTTTGTTTTGTGGTTTACAAACTCAAAGTTCTCGAACCAAATAATGCAATGGGAGTCACCCTGGGGAAAAGGCTTCCCGGGCTGGCATATCGAGTGCTCTGCCATGTCCATGAAGTATCTGGGCGAAAGAATAGACATACACTGCGGAGGAGTGGATCATATCCCTGTGCACCATACCAACGAGATAGCTCAATCGGAGAGCGCTGTAGGGCATAAGTGGGTAAACTATTGGATGCACGGAGAGTTTCTGGTAATCGATAGCGGGAAAATGTCAAAATCAAGCGGAGATTTTCTGACCCTTTCAAGGCTTATTGAGGAAGGATACAGCCCTTTGGACTACAGGCATTTTTGCCTTCAATCGAGATATAGAAAGCAGCTTGTATTCAGCTTTGAAAGCCTGAAAGAGTCTCAGCGGGCTCTTAAAAAGCTGAAGAGCAGGATTAAAAATATAGTTGAGAGCCAAAGAGATGATGAAATACCGGATATGAGCAAAGTAAAAGAATACCAGGACAGATTTGCTGAGCAGATAGCCGATGACTTGAATATAGCAAACGCCTTCACGGTGTTATCTGAAGTCATTAAGAGCGATATACTGAATAATAGGGAGAAGATTTACTTGATAGAGGATTTCGATAAAGTGTTTTCTCTAAATCTCACTGCAGCTGAGGAAATAAATGATAGTGATAATATTGATGAAGAATATATTGAGGCGCTTATACTTGAGAGAAATAAGGCAAGAAAGGAAAAGGACTGGGCCAAAGCGGATGAAATAAGAAATACCCTTTTGGAGAATAACATTGAGCTGATAGATTCAAAGGATGGCACAACGTGGAAGGTCAAATGATATAAGCCTCCATGGAGAAGCATTATGCGAAAGGCCGGAAATCAGGTTATTATTTTGCCTGTTTCCTGCCTTGCTGCAAATGCAGAGAAATTCATTTAGAGCTTGATTATTCCTATGCAATTTAAGAACACAATTATTAAAAGTGCAGGTGTTACATATCTCAAAATATTTAAATATGTTTTGATCATGCCTCGATTATTAAGTGTTCCATGGTTTGAAAGTTCATTTTCGGTATCTTCTCTATTTGCAATATATCCTACAAATATGGATATAAGCAGTCCGCCTATAGGCATGAGTATATTCGAAGATATGAAGTCGAACAGGTCGAAGAATCCTTTACCGGCGATTACCACGTTTCCGAAGATGCTTTCCGGATGTACTGTCAGTATCCCTATCAAAAGAATGATTCCGGAAGTAAGAAGCACAGCTTTATTCCTTGACATTTCTTTTTCCTCGATAAAATAAGCCACGGGAACTTCCAGCAGAGACAGCATCGCCGTCGTAGCTGCAATAGATGTAAGGAAGAAAAATGCTGTAAGCAGCAGATTACCAAAAGGTATCTTTGAAAATACCAGAGGTATGGTTTTGAATAGCAATCCGGTTCCCGCTCCGGGCTCCATTCCGAAGGTGAATACCACCGGGAAGATTGCTATGCCTGCAAGCAATGAAACTATAGTATCCGATATGGCTACCTTTGCGGAAGTCACAAATAAATTATCCTCTTCCGTGAAATAACTGCTGTAGGTTATCATAGTGCCCATGCCCAAAGAAAGCTTGAAAAATGCCAGACCCAGGGCAGACAAAATGACAGAGGGAGAAAGTTTGGAGAAATCGGGCTGGAATAAGAATTTAAGGCCCGGAACTGCTCCTTCTAATGTCAATGCACGTATACCACAAATGATTATCAATACAAACAATAAGGGGAGCAATGTTTTCGTTATTCTCTCTATACCCTTTCTGACACCGGCTATAATTATTATAGAAACTACGGCCATAACAATGACCTGCCATACGAATGGGGATACAGGTCCTCCTACGGCGGCGTCAAATTGTTGGTTGACAGTTGCCGCAGCTTGCTCCATGGATTGGGATGCCAGAGCGGCAAAATCTCCCTTTAGGGTTTTAAACACATAGGAATATACCCATCCTGCCACACTGCTGTAAAAAAACATGATTAAAAATGACGAAATAACACCCATAAAACCTATGGATTTCCAAAAAGGCTTCGCCTTTAGCTCCTTGAATGCTCCTACAGCATTTTTCCTTGTCTTTCTTCCGATGTAAAATTCCGATATCATCACGGGCATACCCACCAATAATATACAAACCAAATAAGTAAATACAAATGCGCCACCTCCATTGGCACCCGTCAGATAAGGAAACTTCCATATGTTTCCTAAGCCCACTGCAGAACCCAGTGTTGCAAAGAACACTGCGATGCCTGATGAGAAAGTCTCCCTTTTTCTTTTGCTGTTTTCCATTTTTTGTCCTCCTTTTTGTCTTTTTTTGATATTAAAAAATCTCCCACTCCCAGTGATTTAATTATCACAGGGATGAGAGATATTTCTCATGGTACCACTCTGTTTTACGTCAGATTCACATCAAACGCCTCTTCAGGTCGACGGAAAAATCCGTTAACCATAGCCGTATAACGGCGGCTTATGTGCATGCGCACATTCCGTCAGCATCTACTCGTATATTACTTTTGATGCTGCAACTCCGGAGCGATATTAGAAACTTGTTTAACATTGACTTCCACCTAATGCCAACTCTCTGTAGCTAAATTGAAGTTCTTTTTGTCTCCATCAAAGTATTTCTGTATAAAATTTCATTGTTAATGAATATAATATATCCCTAAAATAGAAATGTCAACATTTTTTTGAGAAATGTCGACATTTTACGATATATTTATTCAAATATTTCTTTAAGAGCATTAGGGGGTCATTCTTTTAAATATTTTCAATCTGCCAGTCAATAGGTTCCTTCCCTATTGAAACCAGGAAATCATTGGTCTTGGAAAAGGGTCTGCTCCCGAAGAAGCCTCTATGGGCAGACAGGGGGCTGGGATGCGGTGCTTTTATTATGTAATGCTTTGGGTTATTTATTATACTTATCTTTGATTGTGCATTGCTTCCCCACAATATGAAAACGATGGGATCTTCCCTGTCATTCAGCAGGCTGATTATTTTATCTGTAAAGTGTTCCCATCCCATGTTCCTGTGGGAATTTGCCTGGCCTGCTCTGACTGTCAGCGCAGTATTGAGAAGCATGACTCCTTGATCGGCCCATTTCTTTAAATAGCCGTTATTGGGGATATAGCAGCCCAAATCGCTGTTGAGCTCTTGATATATATTGATGAGGGAAGGAGGAGCCTCTACACCCGGCTTTACAGAAAAGCTCAGCCCATGTGCCTGGTTAGGGCCGTGATACGGGTCCTGACCCAGTATGACGACCTTCACTTCGCTATAAGGCGTATAGTGCAAAGCATTAAATATATCATACATATCCGGATATATTTTTCTTGTCCTATATTCACTTATCAAAAATTTTCTCAGCTTTAAGTAATAATCTTTTTGTAATTCATCTTCCAATAAACCTTGCCAATCATTTTTAAATATTTGCATATAAATCACCCTAATAGATTATATCATAAAATACGGAGGAACACTAAAGAGTAACATATAAGAATATGTATGGAATAATAAGGAAAACACAAAGAGCAAGTTTTATGATATTATGTAAACATTGAATATGTGAGTGAGCTGCAACTTTATGTAATGGCTTCGCTAGAAAGGATGGCGCAACTTATGAATAGAAGAGTTGATAAGTTTAACTTGATTTTTATTTTTATGCTCATCACTATTGTGATGATGGCCGCAGTTACATATGCCGATTCAGCTTTGGCACAAAGTGATCCGGACATTCCGAGCGGCTGGGCAAAGGCAGAAATCGACAAGGCTAAAGAAATTGATCTCCTTCCGGAGAAGCTTCAAGGCAAATATGCAAGCAATATCACGAGAGAAGAATTCAGTGAGGTTGCCGTGAAATTATATGAAGCCTTGAGCGGCAAAAAAGGTATATTGCCAGAAGAAAACCCCTTTACTGATACACAAAGCACGAATGTCATAACAGCAAGCGCTTTAGGAATAGTGCAGGGCGGAGGAGAAGGGGAATTTGGGCCCGATGACATGATAACCCGGCAGGAAATAAGTGTTATGCTATACCGTACATTGCGAGCTGCAAAGCCTGAATATAATTATTCAGATATGTATGAATACATATTCGAAGACTATAATATGATTTCATCCTGGGCACGGGATGCTGTAGGTTATTTATACAGCGTCGGAGTCATAAATGGAGTTGGCGACAATCTGTTTAACCCCGGGGGAAATACGACTACAGAAGAAGCGATAGTCCTTGCAAAAAGAATGCACGATAAAGTTTTAGCCTCCAAGAGCAGCTTGGCTGTATCACGAAGCGGTGTAAGCAGGCGCGGAACTGCTTTAAGATTAAAGCTGGAAGAGCTCATAGCTAAAGAGATGGGCAAGCCCTATAAGTGGGGGGGAACAGGGCCTAACAGCTATGATTGCTCCGGCTTGGTGTATTCGCTGTTTGGCAAGCTTGGCATATCCCTGCCGAGAGTGGCAAGCTCTCAGGCGAAGGCTGGGACTTATGTGCCCAAACAGGATTTAACATATGGAGATCTGGTGTTCTTTGCAAGAAATGGGAAGACCATAAATCATGTAGGAATATATGTGGGAAATGGCGAATTTGTTCATGCTCCCCAAGCAGGAGACGTGGTGAAGAAAACAGCATTCACTTCGGGATATTATGAAAAGGGTTATTATACAGCCAGAAGGGTTATCAACTAAAAGGCCTCCAAATTAAAAGAAGAGGCTGTTGCAAAATTCCAATTTTGCTATTCTGAGCACAGCGAAGAATCTTTAAGACATTGCAACAAAAAGATTCTTCAGTCGCTTTGCTCTTTCAGAATGACAGGTTGAACGCGTTATGCAACAGCCTCTTTCAATATATTGCAATATTTTATACTCCCATATAAGCAAATACATAGAAGTTAATTTAACTCGTTGTGGTAGTTGATAACAAGTATAAAGCTTCAAGGCTAAGTCCAGTGAAATACTCTTTTATCAACTACCACAACAGATCAATTTAACTTGGATAGTAATTGATCAAAATAGCCTTAACCGTACAGTCTCCTGTATTGATGTAAGTATGCGGATTTGCGGAAAAGAAGCAGATGGAATCTTCCTGACTCAAATTATATTCATTCTCACCGGACTTAAGGCATAGGCTGCCTTCCAATACAATAAGATATTCTTGAGATTTTTCGGAATGCCCTACAGAAGCATACTCTGTTCCGGCGTCAAGCTCTATCATGAATAGTTCAAAATTTCGCCTTGGAGTGCTGTTATAGTATCTGAAAATCCGGTAATGTCCGTTTAAATCTTGCTGCTCCTTTCTCTGGTCCCGTGAAATGAATTCCGAATCATTTTCCTGCTCATCAAGCAAAACAGTATATGGTACTTTCAGGCCGTTTGCAATTTTCCACAGCATGTTGATGGTGGGATTTGAATCACCTTTTTCGATTTGGCCCAGCATTACTTTGCTGACGCCCGACAGCTCTGCCAGCTGTCCTAAGCTCAGGTTTCTCTCCATGCGAAGCCGTTTCAGATTTGCTGCGATTATTGCGTTTAAATTCATTCAAGGACCCCCTATTATAATAGAAATTAAAGAATCAAATCGTTCATTGCTTTATTCACAGACTCCTCGCAGGATCTCATTGCCAATATTGTTTTTTCAAGAAGCTCATCTAAACTCCACTCCAGCATAGCGGCTCCATTTTCTATGATATCCCGGGAGCAGCCTGCTGCGAATTTTTTATCTTTAAATTTCTTTTTCAGGCTGGAAAGCTCAAGGTCCATAGCACTTTTTGAGGGGCGCATTCTTACAGCCGCACCGATTAAGCCGGTAAGCTCGTCGACAGCATATAATATTTTCTCCATAAAATGGTTGGGCTTCATATCCACGCATATGCCGTGGCCATGGCTGCAGATAGAATATATCATTTCTTCGCTGATATTTGCTTCCCGCAGCAATTCCTGAGCTTTAACACAATGTTCATCCGGGAATATTTCATAATCAATATCGTGAAGCAGCCCTACAATCTCCCAATATTCGGATTCATTTGCATATCCATGGTTTTCGGCATACCACCTCATCACGCCGGATACAGTCAGTCCGTGCAAGATATGGAACGGATCCTTGTTATACTTCATAAGCAACTCCAAAGCTTCGGCTCTTGTGATCGTGCTTGTCATTATAATTTCCTCCAATCATTTATACTTCTTCAAATAAATTGCCTCAGCGATATCCTTCATAATATCTGCTTCCATAGCCAATGGAAATAATTTTCTATTGAATGTTAGATATATTGTACGTTCGTTAAATATATTTGTCAAGGGTTCCTGAGCATCGGGGATGGTTCTTTTTGCTTTCCGATGTTTCTTTTAATTATGAACCTGTTGATTTATAATGCTTAACACCTAAAGTCCATATGAGAATGCAAGGGATTATAAAAAGCATTCCCAGAAGAGGAGCAAACATATATATAAGCTTATTTTCCTGAGCCTTGTCCAATACAAACATGAGGGGAAGGTAATTTACTGTTCCGAAGGGAATAACAAAGGTAAAGAATTTTCTTACCCATTCCTTATATATGCTTAATGGATATTGTGTCATTTCCCTGCCGCCGTCCGTAAAGATATTAACCACCTCTATGCCTTCTATCGTCCAAAAGCATAGGGTAGCGCCGAGCATATATATTCCTGCAAAAATAAAGATTCCGCTTATTATCATGAGTATTAAAGTTATTGCCTTATATGGATCCCAAGCAATATTGATATTAACTAATGAAAAAATCAGTACAATGATGCTTTGTGCAAGACGTCCTATCCTTGTAAATTCAAATTTTGACCCTAAAACTTGAAGGATTGTTGTACGCGGCCTGACCAGAATCCTGTCAAAGTCGCCATTAATGATCAAGGAGGAAAAAGAGTCGAAACCCCTTGCAAAGCACTCACTTAAGGAAAAGGCTATATGAACGACGGAATAACATAAGGCTACTTCATAAAGTGACCAGCCGGCTATATTAGGAAACCTTTGAAAAAATAAAAATATAGAAACAAAGACTAAAAAGGGTACGAAAAACTGTCCTATGGAAAGAAGGATAAAGGAGGTCCTGTATTCCATTTGGCTTTTAAATAATATTGAGATATATCTTAAGTATAGCTTCATCAGCATCAACCCCCTTGGATTATTACTCTTCTTAAAGCTTTTTTCATCCAGAGCTTTCCTAAGGTTATGAGAAGAATTATCCATAGGATTTGAACACCAATGCTGAGCACGGCTTCCTTTATTCCTATGTTCCCGGCATAGATCCTGAAGGGCAAGTCGGAGGAATATCTGAAGGGAAGCAGGTATACCAGCCTTTTTAAACCGTCTGGCATCAACGGCACCGGAATGATTAAACCGGAAAAAAACTCACCAAATGTACCCATAATCAATAGAGAGCCGGTTGGAGACATGGTGTAAAAAATAGATATATAAATCAGCATGGAAATTGCTACAATTAAAATCAGGCCTAATGTCAAGGTGATTAGAAATAGTATGAAGGATGTAAAACTCGGGGGTAAAGAAAAATTATAGGGATAGGGCAATAATGAAGCTACAATTATTATGGGGAAGCATCTGAGAGCTGCCCCGGAGAGCCTTTGAGCTATAAGCTTCGCATACCATAAATTATATAGGTCTGCCGGTCGGCAAAGCTCATAAGCAATGTTGCCGCTGGTTATAAGATTTATAAGCTCGGTATCCCTATACCATAACATAATAAAAACCAGAAAGCTTTGCTGCAGCCATAATACCTGAATCAATTCCCTTAAGGATATGGGCTGGGAAGCCGTTGTACTGTTATAAAAGGCTTCAAAAATCATTATGAACATGAAACCCCAAAAGAATTGAGTACAAACCCCGGCCAGCGCTGCAACCCTATATTGCAATCCCTTCAGCAATCGCATTTTAAATAAAGAGTAATAAGCCTTCATATCTGATATTCCTTATATAAGTCAACTATAATTTCTTCAATCGGCCTGCTGTCCACAGAAACATCAATGATATCCAGTTTATTTGATAACAGGCCTATAACCTCTGACACTTTAATCTTATTTAAATCCACAGATAATGATAGTCTTTCCCTGGATTTAGATAGAATGGTTGTCCCTTCAATATCTATATCCTCATGGTTTTCAGCAAAATAAACGGTTAAGGTTTTATGAGTCACATATTTATTTTTTAAATCTGTCAAATTGCCATCAAGCAGGAGCCTGCCCTTTCCTATCAGTATTATTCTGTCGGCCAAAGCCTCAATATCGTTCATGTCATGGGTTGTCAATATAACAGTAACCTTTTTTTCTTTATTTATGGTTTTAATGAAATTGCGCACTGCAATTTTAGAAACCGCATCAAGCCCTATTGTAGGTTCATCAAGGAACAAAATTTTAGGACTATGAAGCAAAGAGGCAGCAATTTCGCATCTCATTCTTTGACCAAGGCTTAATTGGCGCACAGGAGTCGTCAATAACCCAGATAAATCCAAAGTTGATGTCAACAATTCAAGATTATTTTTAAAATCTTTATCCGGAATTTTATAGATATCCTTAAGCAAATTGTAAGAGTCAATTACGGGAACATCCCACCAAAGCTGAGAGCGCTGGCCGAAAACTACACCGATATTCTTAACATGCTTGATTCTATTTTTCCAGGGAGTGTTGCCAAGGATATTGCATTTACCGCTGTCAGGGACTAAAATTCCGCTTATGATCTTAATTGTAGTTGACTTGCCTGCACCATTAGGCCCTATGTAGCCTACTATTTGGCTTTCATCAATTTTAAAAGAAATGTTCTCTAAGGCTTGAACTCTGGAATAATCAGGTTTGAACAAGGATTTTAATGCGGCACCGACACCGGCTCCTCTTTTTGCAACCTTAAAGCTTTTACTCAAAGCTTCAACTTCAATCATTTTCTCCCCCCATCCTGCCTGTATTTCACAAATAAATATAGCAATATATGATATTAAATTCAAGTAAATTATGACGGTTTTTGATATTATATAGATAGTATGAAATTTAATCTGTTGCGGTAGCTGATAAAAGAGTATTTTGTGAAGAGGCTTAGAGTTTGTTAGCGAAGTATAGGAAAAGCTGCGTCAACTGTTTGAGCCTATATGCTGTTAAATCTAAAACTCTCATAACTTACTTGAATTTTAACAGTAATGACAAGCGCTGCATGCGAGTTTTGACGCAGCCCTATACAAGCTTACAAAGTCTTAGCCTTGAAACTTTATACTTGTTATCAGCTACCACAACGAGTTAAATTTAAGATTTGAGTAAAAGGTGACTGGAAGGATGCAGATGAAGGAAGAACTGTTAAGGTTTTGCAATTCAATAAATATAGAATATGCAGGAATAGCCCCGACCGGACCTTACGATGATTTTCGGGAGGTATGGAGGAAGCAGATCGAAAGAGGGCATATATCAGGTCTTGAGGAAAAGGATTTTGAAAGAAGGATAAACCCGAGCCTGACCCTGGAGGATGTGAAATCCGTCATAGTATGCCTGTTCCCTTATTATACGGGGAACGCAGAGGGAGCTAACCTGTCCAAATATGCTTATGGCATGGATTATCATATAATAGTCAAGGAAAAGCTTGAAGCCATTGGAAGATTTTTAGACCGGAAAATAGAGAGCTTTCATTATAAGGCTTTTGTGGATGCAGGTCCCTTAAGCGACAGGTATCTGGCTTATAAAGCCGGCCTTGGCTTTTGGGGGATCAATAATCACATAATAACGGACAAATATGGCTCTTATGTGTTTATCGGCTATATACTCAACAATTACCCCTTTGAAGCGGATAAACCCCAGGAGAGGACCTGCCTCAAATGCTTTAACTGTGTGAGAAGCTGTCCCGGGCAGTGCATACTGGGAGATTTCACGATAAACCCATTGAGATGCAAGTCCTATATAACCCAGAAGAAGGAAGAGCTTACTGGTGAGGATATAGAGATATTAAAGAAGCATCGATTGGTATGGGGCTGTGATGTCTGCCAGGATGTATGCCCTCATAATCAAAAGGTTGAGAAAACAATAATGGAAGAATTTAAGAAAGATCTCATATACAATGTTGATTGCGAAGAGCTCAGCCGGATTTCCAACAAGGAATTCATAAGAAGGTATGGGAAAAGAGCTTTCGGCTGGAGAGGCAGAAAGGTATTGCTCAGAAGCTGTGAGATATTGCGCGAATAGGGGCCGGTCCGGCCCCTATTTTTTCATAAGCTTGATAAACTCCGACTCCAGCCGGTCAAAGGCCTTATCCAAAATTTCCTGAGGAATGAGTTCGAAGCTGTCGCCAAAGGACAATTCAGATTTACAGGTAGAGCCGTCTATTTCCTTGAAATTTGTTACTATAGCAAGATCGTATTTCTCTATAATATCAGCAAATATGCTTTCCAGATTTTCTTTAGTTGCAGCAAAATATGCATGAAACATATTGCAAACCGGCATCTCGGGTACAGTTTTCACGCCTTTAAGCTTGTTTAATCTTTCGGCTGCGGCTAAAGCATGCCGCCAGTATTTTTTCATATTTCCTATGCGTTTGTTCATGCAATGCTCAGCATTGATGATATAGGGATACAGGCTTATCAGATCGCCGCCGTGCCTTCTTTTCCATACCTTAGCATTCTCGGTGAATTCGGCACTTCCGGCAAGCATAGCTCCGGCAATTCCCCCCAGGCCTTTATAAAAGGAGATGTAGACGCTGTCAAACAAGCTGCAGACATCGGCTGCAGATTTATTGTAATAAGGCAGTACCTCAAAAAGGCGCGCACCGTCCAAATGAAGCTTTATTCCTTCATTCCTACAGAAATCCGAAATACTGATCAATTCCTCCCATGAAGGCAGCTGACCGCCTATTTCACGCTGCGGAAGCTCGATCAGCAGGCATGCGATCGGCTTATTTACGGATTTCAGATCATCCATATTGAAAAGCCTGTCTTTGGTGCCGAGCAAAGCCGGCTCTAAATGGTGAAGCATCTTCATGCCGTCTTTTTCATGGATCTCCAAATGGCAAAGCGGATGATAAGCCACATTTTTCAGACCCTTTGCATCACACCATATCCGCAGAGCTATCTGCTGCGCCATGGTTCCGCTGGGAAAAAACACGGCATTCTCTTTCCCGAGGAAGCATGCGATATCTTTCTCGAAATCATTGATTATACTGCCGGTCCCATAAATATCAGTCTCCATAGCAGGGTCCGCATTTTCAAAGGATTCCATCAGCGCACCGATTCGCCTGTCGCCATGGCCGGTAAGCCTGTATCTGGCAGCCTTGCAAATTTCATTATAAGATTTAGGCATGGCAATCGCCTCCTTAAGCTTTAATATAGTTTGATTATAACATTTATTTACTGTCTCTCGCTCTGTATATTTTGGTTGTGATATGAATTATTATGATGAGAAGAGCTGCGGAGCAGATCAGAATGCAAATCTTTCGTATTCAAAGTTAAATTTATTGCATAATATTTGCCTAGAAACGAATATAGTTTGTGTAGAAAAACATTTAAATTAATCCATTGAAATGCAAATAAAAACATTATATAATATAATAACCAGCGTTTATGCAGATTTAATCGTTAGTTATTTCTCAAACATATTCATGATTTGGGAGGAGGTATAGTATCGCCCATAAATGCATACATTTTGTATTGATAGTATTGAATTACATATTTACGTATAAAATTGGCATAGAAACTATTTGAAGCCCTTTCCTGCAGTGCATGGGAAAGTCTAGATTGAAAGGGAGTGTTCCTTTTATTACAGTAAATTTCAGCATATAGCAAAATAGGAGCAATTCCTTCAAAATAAATACAAGGAGGGTATTCTTTGAAAAACAGTGTAAAAAAAGTATCCTATTTATTAGCCGCAATTTTATTGCTTTCTATCGCAGTAGGCGGTCCAAAATTCGGCCCATTCGGCGTTGATGTTGTTTCTGCTGCCACCGGACAAGCCAACCAGCCTGCACCGGCTGCACCAAAGACGCCGGCTGCACCAAAAACACCTGGCATATCAGAGACTGCAACAAGCATCGCACGTTTGCTTGCCTTTGGCTCATACGGTGGCGATGTCAAGCTTTTGCAGACAGCGCTCAACACCAACGGATACAATCTTAAGGCTGACGGCATTTTTGGAAAGCTTACTTTAGCTGCAGTGGAGAGCTATCAGAGCAAAAATGGCCTTAAGGCTGATGGGATAGTAGGGCCAAAAACTCTTGCAAAGCTGAATCCGGTTGCAGCCGCACCGGCTCCCACTCCTGCTCCGATTCCCGAAGCAGGTAAAGTCTCGGTAAAGCTTGGGAAAGTAGAATTTGCTGCACACGGAACCAAATGCTATACGGTAGCGATTGTTGCTATGGCAGGGGATAAAATTGCAGCTGCACTATTGGATGATTATCAGATAACGGCTCCTGAAGGATACAAGGGAGTACCGAATTCAGATGCTGATTTCGGCAAGGGCATTGCAGACGGAAACATTCTGGTTTCCAAGAGAGCAAATGCCGCCGCATACAGCGCAAACATGGTGGCCAAGGCCGGCTCAACAGTACCTGTGGACAAGTCTTTGGACGCTATCCAGGCATATGCGGCAGGAAAGACGATAGCAGAGCTGGAGAAGACTCTGGCAGCAACTCCTGCCGATAAGATGGTGGATGCAGTGAGCGGAGCTACGCTGGTGGATACATACGGCTATGTTTCTGCAATAGTTGAAGCTGCAAAAGCTGTTGCCGAAGTGAAAGCTGATGCGGTAAGCGGAGCTTCAATGGCAGCAGATGAAGCATCTCTATTAAAGGCGATCAGCAAAGACGGCACCTGGATTATCGCTTTTGAAAAAGACTTTGATACTGGCAAAGAGCTTGTATTAGACGGCGAATTCATTAATAAGGATAAGCCGGCACGCAAGATGGCTCTTTATACCCAGGACGAAAATAAAAAGGTTATCGATTCCTTCACTTTGACAGCTCCGAAGCTGACTGTAAAGAGTCCGGCTGCAAGGATCCAAAACGGAACCTTCAAAGGCGACCTTTATGTTTCGGCGCCTAATTTCCAATTGGTCGGAGCAAAGGTTGATGGGAATGTATACTTCACAACCCAGGAAGCCAAAGATACATTTGTTATGGATGAAAAGAGCTCCATAACAGGAGTACAAGAGATAAAGGCTGATTAAGCAAACATTTTAACAGTTTTATAAGAAAACCGCAATTTGCTTACTACAAATTGCGGTTTTCAAGTAGTCTTTTTACAATTGTTCTCCCAAAGTATCCGGCAGCGCCGGCAACTAAATAAAGCTCATTCACATTTATCAATCTTATTTCTTATCTCAAGCATTTGCATGTCTGTTTCTGCTATAAACTGCGTGTAAAAAATTCCGTATAATCCCGGCTGAAACTTATATGGCAGTATTTTTGTAAATAGAGTTAATGAGCTTATATGCTTTGCGAAAAATCCTGGCAATGTCAGTATGGCTGCTATGAGAAAGACACCCTGTCTTCCTACCGCCAAAATATCAAATGCTACTGTTGAAATAATGGAAAATAAGGTTGTCCATATAAGTGATATTTTTATAGCTTCTCTCCCTCATGCTCTCCCTGCCGGAAAATTGGGATTACACCACAAAGTTATTACATTTTACTGTTCACCTTTGTTTTTTGGATATGATTATACATAGCATATAGTTAATTTAAATAAATCATGTGAATTCTCGCTATTGTTCGGGTTTCCGTATATAATATAGAGTAGAATAAAAATAAAGGATGAATTAATATGGATTACATTCCTGCAACGGAAGCCGCCAAAAAGTGGGGAATTTCAGAACGGCGAGTACAAAAAGTTTTAGTGTTATGAAAATCTTAATAACTTCTCATGAAATAAATCAGAAATATAGTTGCCGTATTTAGTAAAATAGTAAAGTGTCATGTTTGCCTGAAAGGAGCTGAAATCATGAGTGATAAGGTTCTCGTCGTTGATGACGAGCATGAAATAGCAGATTTGATAGAAGTGTATCTGCAAAATGAAAATTACGAGGTATTAAAGTTTTATTCTGCAAAGGAAGCTCTTGCCTGCATTGAAGCGATGGAGGTTGACCTTGCAATTTTAGATATTATGTTGCCGGATATCAGCGGCTTCACACTTTGCCAGAAAATACGGGAACGGCATACCTATCCCATCATTATGCTGACTGCCAAAGATGAAGAAATCGATAAAATCACCGGCCTTACATTGGGTGCTGACGATTATATCACAAAGCCCTTTCGCCCGCTTGAAGTCGTAGCACGAGTGAAAGCACAATTACGGCGGTATAAAAAGTATAACCCCGGGCATGGGGAAGATGTGGAAAAAGATATCATCCTTCATTCCGGCCTTGTAATGAATATTAAAACACATGAGTGTTTCTTAAACGAAGAACCGCTTACACTGACACCTACGGAATTTTCAATTTTGCGTATCCTTTTAGAGAACAAAGGTAATGTTGTAAGTGCAGAGGATTTATTCCATAAAATTTGGAAGGATGAATATTACAGCAAAAGCAACAATACGATCACTGTCCACATCCGTCATCTCCGAGAAAAAATGAATGATACTGTTGAAAATCCCAAATATATTAAAACAATATGGGGAGTAGGATATAAAATTGAAAACTAAAAATAAAAGGCAGTTCGATTATACCCGTTTGCAAATTAAAATTTTGTTTGCCCTGATTGGAGTAATAGCCGCCTTGCTTCTGGCTCTTGTTCTAATATACTTTTTGCATTGGAACAGCATCGGCGGGAGATGGATTTCTCAGGTGGCAGCAGATTTCCTTCAAATGGGTTTTTTTGTGGGACAAAATATATACAAGCCATTTTTCATCTTGATTGTATTGCTTATCTGTGCAGGTTTTTTTTTCGTAATCCGCGCATTTTTGCGCTACGTTACCAAGCCACTGTCCGATGTTGAGCAGAGTCTAGGGATGCTTCTCATTGACAATTCGGAGGAAATTCGCTTGCCGGAAGAACTCACTGCCATCACACAAAGGCTAAACGCTATGAAACAAACCTTGGAACGCCGGAACCTGGAAGCCCAATCAGCCGAACAACGTAAAAACGAGCTTGTGATGTACCTTGCCCACGACATTCGCACTCCCCTTACTTCTGTAATAGGATATTTAAGTTTGCTGGAAGAAGTGGAAAATATGCCGCTGGAGCAGAGGAAAAAATGCACGCATATCGCACTCGATAAATCATATAGGCTGGAAAAAATGATCAATGAATTTTTTGAGATAACCCGATATAATCTACAACAAATCCAAATAGAAAAAACGGATATAGACCTCTACTATATGTTGGTACAATTAACCGATGAACTGCTGCCCATTTTGTCAAGCCACGGAAACACTGCCGTTTTACATGCAGACGAAGAATTAATGATCTATGGCGATTCTGAAAAGCTGGGGCGGGTTTTTACCAATGTTCTGAAGAATGCGACTGCTTATAGCTTCCCGAATACAGAAATTCACATCATAGCCCAAAAAAGCGAAGATACCGTAACAATCACATTTCAAAACAAGGGCGATACCATACCGCCTGAAAAATGTGCTGCTATATTTGAAAAGTTTTATCGTCTTGACGAAGCTCGAGCAAGTGATACCGGGGGAGCAGGATTGGGACTTGCAATTGCTAAAGAAATTATTATTTTACATGGTGGCTCAATTACTGTGGAAAGCCATGAACATATAACTTCTTTTGTTATTACACTTCCGTTAAATCACACCGCATCTTAATATTTTCTTAGGAATTTATCAAGGAAGTATTAAATTTGAGACGGTACAGATGGGATATACTGTAGTTAATAAATTGCGAAGACTTTTACCTTCAACTACAGTATAAAAGCGGAGGATGTTTTATGGATATTATTACAATTTTTCAAGTATTGCTCCGATGGGGTGTGTTTGCACTCATCGGAGGCCTTTTATTGGCACTTACCATTTCTGTCGGCTACATGATATATAAAAAAGCGTTTCATGGCCAAAAGAGTATGTCGAAAACGCAGGGGATTATCCTGTTTCTTTTGTCCTGCTGGCTGTTGCTGGTACTGGCACTGACCACCTTAAGCCGCGGTGCAAACTTCACCGGCAGCTTTAATATTGACTTTTTCAGCGCCTACGTCAACGCATGGAATAAGTGGTCAATCAGCGAATTGCAGCTTATTATCTTCAATATGCTGATGTTTACACCGTTGGGATTTTTATTACCGCTTTTCTGGAAGAAGGCAGAGAAGTTCAAGGTAACTCTTTTCGTGTCTATTGGGCTGACTGTCTGTATTGAAATCGTACAATTATTGACGGGAACCGGGATTTTTGAACTTGATGACTTATTCCACAACTGCATTGGAAGTATGCTTGGATATTTTTGTATAATGGCAGTGCTTTCTATTATTAGGGAAAGACGCGTTCGTTTTGTTCCCATAGGCAAAGTGCTGATACTCCCGTGTGTCATTGGAATGATAATTGGCACGGTGTCGTTTGTTTATGAGCAGCAGCCTTACGGAAATATGCCTATTCTTCCTGCGGCAAAGCAGGATATGTCAATGATTAATCTTACAGCCGACCTTTCCTTAACAGAGCAACCGGCATGGGCCTCCATATATAAAAACACCTATGCGGAGGATCAGGATTATATAGAACGAATTATAGCTCAGCTTTCCGAATCGGAAGATGTTATCTTTTCTGGTGTTCAACGACGTGAAGGCGAAAACCGTGTTTACACTGGCAAAAGTCCCAATAGTGAAGATGTTCAACTCAACTTCTTTTTTAGGACAGGACATTGGCGTTACACAACATGGCGTGATACCGCTACATTGACAGAGGAAGCAGCGAAGAGCTACGGAGACTTTTATAAAAACTGGCTGAAAGAAAGTGGACTGCTCCCTGATACCGCTGTTTTCAGTATACAAAACAACGATACGCTTCGATGGGACGCACCGGAAGAGAACGACCTGTCAATTGCCAAAACCGCATTCACATCCGGCTCTATCTTAATGCAGTTTGATAGCAATTTGGAACTTACTTCCATGCATTACGGAATCAGCTGGAATGAATATGTAGCAACGGAAGAAATTATTTCTCCCAAAGCAGCCTTTAAAAAGGTTGAAGATGGAAACTTTGAACAATATGTCCCCTTCCGGCAGGGAGATACACTGTGGGTAAAAGAATGTAAGCTCGCTTATGTTTACGATACAAAAGGATTTTATCAGCCTGTTTATCGATTTACTGGATATATCAACAATAATGATAATTCATGGGATTGTCAGATCCCTGCTTTGGCAAAATAGCACTTCATGTTATGCTTAAAACAATATGAACGTAAAAATCTATTAAGCTTTAAATTTACAAACGGGAGAATCTTAGGGAAATATCAACTTTATTTTAGGGTTTTCTTAGGAGTTTAACAACTTAATATTAAAAAACGGCCTGGCTGTTATTGATAACATAGTCTTATCAAAGCAGGCAGGCTTTTTGATTCTAAAAAGGAAAGGTACATGAAACGTAAACACATTACACAACCTTAGTTGATATATCTGATATCCCTAATGTTATGTGTGGGTATATTGCCGTTATAATAGGAAAATCCGATAATGCTGAAATAACAGCCTATGACTTAGCGGAACAAGCAGAAACAATTAAGAATAAACTGTTAAGTCGTTTAGTAGCATGGTTAGAAAGAGTAATGATTTAATTGCTAAAAATGTATTATAGAACCGCACGACGGAAATAAAAAACCGTCGCCTTGCGGTTGAATATCTATGCTGTAAAAAGCTATAAAGACAAGATGTATATCGGAACAATGGTACAGGGGCGGCAAAAAGTCATCAGCTATAAGGTTCACGACAAAGTTGCCACCTCGGAGGATGAATGGTATGAGGTACCAGATACCCATGAGCCTATTTTGGAGCAAGCAGTGTTCAACCGTGCGCAGGAGCTTCTGCAAAGGGCAGCTATGTATATTATATGTGCTCTACTTATAAGCGAAAGTCAAAGGATAAATGCAAAAAGCACACCATGAGGCTTGATATTCTGGAAACGGCTGTTCTGATGGCAATAAGCAAGCAAATTGAACTGATCGAAAACCTTGAAGGCATTATCGCTGAAATCAATAATGCTTCTTATGAAGCAGATCCAACTCCAAGCCCCTGACCTAATGCAGCGACTACCAGGAAAATGGGGAAAGCTACAGATACTGCACCGATTGCAGCAGTATCATGAAGCATTCCAACAAAGGCAGTATCTGTTGTATAAATTCCGGACAATATTAATGCTATCCACATATCCTGGTTGACAGGTGGAGTATTGCGATGGGCAGGTGATCCTGTGTCAAGAATAATAACATTTAAAGCAGCTAAAGAAGGAATATAGCGAAAAGCATAGAAATATGTAAAGTATATATGATAAATAAACAAGAACAAATATGAAAGGGCATAATGCAGCAGGTATGATTTCATGAAGGGTGATATGACTAGGGGAAATACGACGAGGATATTGATCAAGTTTGCAATTCCTCTTTTGCTGGGGAATTTGTTTCAACAGCTTTATAATACGACGGACGCTATAATAGTGGGAAGATATATAGGAAAGAACGCATTGGCAGCGGTAGGGGTTGCAAATCCGATTATGTCTGTTGCCATCTTCTTTATATTCGGTATATGCATCGGCACTTCGGTGCTTATGGCTCAGCTTTTCGGAGCCGGGAAATATGATGAATTAAAAAAAGAGGTTTCTACCTCATTGATTGCCGGGATAATTTTTACTATAGCATTATCTATTGTTTGCATCCTTCTATCCAGATGGATGCTCATAATAACAGGTACGCCTGAGGAGATTTTAGATGATGCCGATATATTTTTAAAGATAATATTCGGCGGGCTGATCTTTTCCTTCTTATATAATTTTTATTCATCCTCGCTCAGAGCCATAGGGGATTCAAACACACCGCTGATATTTCTGATCATTTCCTGTGTGCTCAATGCAGTGTTATGTATTGTTTTCGTTGCAGGCTTTAAGCTGGGTGTAGCCGGTTCGGCGATTGCAACGGTGATCGCACAAGGCATATCGTCCTTATTATGCGTGGCATATGTTTATACCAGAATTCCGTTGCTCAGCCTTAAAAAGGATGAGCTTGTGGTGGAAAAAGACTTGTTGAAGCTAAGCCTCCAATATAGCTGGGTGACAGCGCTGCAGCAGACTTGCATATATATTGGAAAGCTTATGGTCCAGGGAGTTGTTAATCCCTTTGGGACAAATGCCATAGCTGCCTACAACTCTGTTACAAGGATCGATTCCTTTGTAATGGCGGGCGGCGAAAGCTTATCTGCATCTGTTGCAACCTATTCCGCTCAAAACAAAGGCGCGGGCAAGACGGACAGGATTATGGAAGGCTTCAAGAAAAGTGCTGCCATAATGGCTGTATATAGTATTATTATAGGCCTGGCCATATACTTCAAAGCCGAAGGCATAATGAAGCTGTTTGTCTCCGCTGATGAAAAAGAAGTCATATCCATAGGCATAGGATACTTAAAAGCTATATCATTTTTTTACATGCTTTCAAATATCAACAATGTTTTTCAAGGATTATTCAGAGGGATCGGCAAGCTGCGCATAACATTTTTTGCTACCTTCATACAGATCATCATAAGGGTTGCATTGTCTTATATCCTTGCGCCCCATTTCGGCATCGCAAGCGTATGCTATGCCATTGCTGCCGGATGGGTGGTAATGCTTGTATATGAAATGCTGTCTTATAGAAAATATTTTAAAGAAATCAAGGATGAAGAAAGAGCAACGATCTAATATCATATAGCATTTTCACGAACATATGTATTGAAATGTATGTTAAATATGATACAATATCATAAGAGAGTGTATCTAGGGTTCCGGCTTTATAGCGTCTGGTCCGAGCGATGCAGGATAACATCTACACTTTTGGGAGAAAAGCCCGGAGGACGAGTCTCTGTTCGGAGATTTGTCCCGGGGCTTTATTTTTTTACCTATTTATTGGGGAGGGGTTATTCATGAGCGTAATAAAAGTTCAAAATCTATGCAAGACCTTTAAGGTAAAAACTAAAGAAGCGGGTTTAAAGGGCAGTGTGAAGTCTATTTTTACTCCTTCCTTCAGGGAGATCCATGCGGTAAATAATATTTCCTTTGAGGTTGAGGAGGGTGAAATATTGGCCTTCATAGGCCTTAACGGAGCAGGGAAATCCACCACCATAAAAATGATGACGGGGATATTGCATCCGACCTCCGGCAGCATAGAAGTGCTGGGGATGGATCCTGCAAATCAAAGGAAAAGATTATCATATAAAATCGGTACGGTGTTTGGACAAAAGTCTCAGCTTTGGTTTCATCTGCCACCCTTGGACAGCTTCAACCTGCTGGGCAGCATATACGAACTGGACAAGGAAAAGCTGAAATCAAGGATAGAACTGCTGAAAGAGGTATTTGAAATAGGGGATTTGATGGATATCCCGGTAAGAAAGCTTTCGCTGGGCCAACGGATACGCTGTGAGATAGCGGCGTCTATTCTGCATGAGCCTGAAATAATATTTCTGGATGAGCCTACCATAGGGCTTGATGTGGTGGTAAAGCAGAAGATCAGGGAGCTTATTTTGAAGCTGAACAAAGAGGAGAATACCACTATATTCCTCACCTCTCATGATGCCGGGGATATTGAGCAGCTGTGCAAGAGGGCCATCATAATAAACCATGGAGAAGTGGTGCTCAATGAAACCATCAAGAGGCTTAAATATGATTACCTCAATAAAAAGGTGATACATATCAAATATAATGAGGCGGTGGAAATAGGGAATCATGATTTAGACATACTGAAAAACAGGGGAGATGCCATAAAGGTCCAGGTGGACACATCGAAGCAGGATATTGAGGAGGTCCTGTCAAGCCTGATAAAATGCGGCAAGGTTGAGGACATCATCATATCTGAGCCGCCCCTGGAGGAGATCATATCCTTCATCTATAAGCAGAATAAGGGAGGGGATCGGGATGAAGGCGCTCAATAAATATTTGCAGATATCAAAGATAACAATGTCCAACAGCCTGGTATACTTTTGGAATTTTCTCAGCAAAAATTTATTCTTCATATTCATCATGTTCATATATCTGATGCTCTGGAAAAACATATATGCGCAAAAGGCTACGGCCGCTATGGGAGACCTCACCTTGAACGGAATGATATGGTACTTGATCTTTACCGAGCTTGTAACCTTATCCAGGACAGATTTGCACACCCAGGTAAACGATGATGTAAAGACAGGGAATATTGCTTATCTGCTGAATAAGCCCTACAATTATGTGCTTTATTGCTTTTCATATTTTATAGGGGAAATAGGCACCAGGCTTTTATCCAACAGCTTCATCGGATTGGCTATAGGATTGATCTATGCGGGAGCCATTGAAGATTTCAGCTTCATCAATCTGCCCTTTATCATTTTGTCTTTGCTCACAGGCTGTGCCATAAACTTTTTTATATACCTGTGCCTGGCATTGACTTCCTTTTGGGTGGAGGAAAACAGCGCTTTTTTCTGGATTTATTCAAAATTGATATTTACATTGGGCGGTATGCTGATGCCTATAGACCTTTTCCCGGAATGGCTCCAGAGCATATCCCGATACATGCCCTTTGCTTATGTGACATATGTCCCTGCAAGGTTGGCTGTCGATTTCTCCTTTGTGAGCTTTTGGAGGCAATTTCCCATACAGCTGCTGTATTTGGGAGCTTTCTTTGCTGCAGCTGTGTGTCTGTACGGAAAGGGGGTCAGGAATCTGAATGTTAACGGAGGTTAAAAAGAGTCTAAGGCTTATCTGCTGCTATTTTAAATTCAATATATCCTCGGCTATGGAATACAGGGCCAGCTTTCTTGTCCAATGTTTCGGCATGATGCTTAACAACTCAGCCTTTATCTTCTTTTGGTGGATACTATTTAATAATGTGAGCACCATAGGCGGTTATACCTTCCGGGATGAAATGATGCTGTGGGCCATATCTTCTTCCAGCTTCGGTTTTTGTTTCGTGGTCTTCGGCAATGTAGGAAATATAACCAAGATGATACTAAACGGTGAGCTGGACACATATCTGCTGCAGCCCAAGGACCCTCTGGTAAACATAGCTTGCTCAAGGACGGTGGTATCTGCATGGGGGGATGCATTGTACGGCATGATCATATTCTTTCTCATAAGGGGATTTGATGTCAAAGGCTTCCTATTGTTTTTATTGTTCTGCATCACAGGAGCCTTGATATTGGCTTCCGTGCTGGTGTCCTTCCACTCGTTGAGCTTTTATACAGGGAATACGGAAGGGCTGACCCAGCTGGCAATAGAGTTTCTCATATCCTTCAGCATTTATCCTGAGGGAATATTCAGCGGCGGCGTTAGGTTTATACTGTATACCATCATCCCCTCCGCCTTTATAGTATATATACCTGCAGCTGTTATCAAGCAGTTTTCGATATTTATGCTGCTGAAAGTGCTGGGGGTCTCGGTCCTATGGATAGCTACAGCCTATGGCATGTTCTACAAGGGCCTTAAAAAATATGAGTCAGGCAATCTGATAATAAGCAAACTATAATGCAGAAGATGAGAATTTTGGTATAATGAAAAATAGGAGTGCGAGCGTTTAGTCATCGGACAAATATGCGGAGTTGTGAGGTGAGGGCATTTGAAAGGCTTGTATAGGATTCATTCAATTATTCTTTGTTTTGTTGGTGTAGGGGCACTGTTTGGCGGCATGCTGGGGATTACGGACCCTTATGGAGTTTCCTTCGGGATGTCGACTGAGCTTTTAAGGAGGGGGCCTTTTACCAGCTTTCTGATCCCGGGATTGTTTTTATTTATTGTCATCGGATTAGGGCATCTGGCTGCGTTTGTATTTGTTAAAAGAAGGATGAAACTCCATCCCTATATCAGCGGCGCGGCAGGATGCATATTGATGGCCTGGATAATGATCCAATGCTATATGCTGCAGGCGATCAATATTCTGCATGTGATATTTTTCATGATAGGCTTGGCAGAAAGCGGGATCTCTTTGTATATGCTTGTCAAGCTCAAGCAGTTTCCTTTTTCTTAAAATGAGATAGGGGAAACAGATGGAAATAGTTTAGGTTGACAAGAGGGGTATTAAGGCTTATATTACTAGATAAGTTTCAATATTATAAAAATTTATTTAAATACTAAGGAGGAGTGTAAGATGCATTCGATGAAAAAATCAAAAACACTTATTTTTTTCCTGATCATATCTTTATTGATGACTTCCTCAATCAGCATTGTACTCGCCGAAGATGCCTCTGGAACCAACAAGGGCATCACCAGGCTGGAATTCTTCAAGGCAGTCAATGCTTCATTTGGCTTTACTGAAGTATCGGACAAAGAGTATAAGGATTTGACTAAGGATGATGAATCCTATGAAGAAATCAGAAAAGCCGTTGCGGCCGGATATGTCCAAGGATATACGGACGGCACCATAAGACCTGAAAAGCTTATAACAAGGCAAGAAGCTGCAAAAATAGCTGCAGTGGCTTGCGGCTTAAATAATGAGCTTTCCAATTCTGCTTCCGGCTTTGCGGATGCTGGTGAAATCGATGAATGGGCCAGGAATTATGTAGGTATAGTGAAAGACAGATTAATAATGACAGCTTTTGAAGACGGGACATTCGGCCCCCAAAAGCATATCACCGCAGTAGAAGCTAATGAAATAATAAAGAAAGCAAAGGAACAGATCATAAAAAGTGAGGTTGCGGTTACTAGTATAAAATCAGACTATCATATGCATATGATGAGCGGTGAGTTCTCTAAGATTTTTAAAGTTCTAATGGGAGGAGACACTTCTAACGGCAATCTTATTGAAGAATATTCAGGTGAGAAGATTATTTCCTTGCTGGACAGCGCAAATATCGATGCGGCTTTTGTAGTTTCAAACAGTTACATATTGGGCATGGATGGAATCGCAGGAAAAGACGAATATGACGATGTAAAAAAAGAAAATAATTATGTGGCAATTCAGACCGCAAAATATCCGGATAGATTGATCGGATTTTTTAGCTTTAACCCATTGAGAGAGTACGCAGAAGAAGAAATGGAAAGATGCTATAATGAATTGAAGCTGCCCGGTTTGAAATTGCATTTTACAAATTCTGATGTCGATTTAACAAATCCTGAACATTTGATGAAGATCCAAAAGCTATTTAAAAGCGCGGCAGACAAAAACATTCCTATTTTACTCCATTTTAGAAGCAGAAGCCCTGAATTCGGGAAAAGAGACGCAGAGATATTGATCGATGAGGTAATAGAAAAAATACCGAACCTCAAGCTTCAAATAGCTCACCTCGGGGGCTGGGGCGGATTTGATGATGCAGCGGTGCAGGTATTTTCTACATTTATTGAAAAATATGAAAAGAATCCAAGCTTGAATAAAAACAACATATACTTTGATTTTTCCGGTGTAGTGGTGACTGAAAAGGAAAGAATGGAAGGAGTGCTTGAGCCAATCACTGAAGAACAAGCCGACAAAATAGCTGAAATGATGAGAAAATGGGGATTGAGCAATATTGTGATGGGCAGCGACTGGCCTTTTGTTGTTCCGAAAGATTATATAGATAATGTTAAAAAACTATTACCATTGACAGAAGAAGAATTAAATACGATACTCAGCAATGACTCAGCTAAAGTTCTGTTTGAAAAGTCAATGGATAATGGTGCTATAAAGCATCCAAACCTGGAAGAACTGAATAAAAAATTTAAGGATGGAGTAGATTACAATACATCCTTTAGCATAAAATTCTAATAAATATGATTTAGTAGGGGCTGTTGCATAACGGATTTAGCCTGTCATTCCGAAGGAGCAAAGCGACTGAAGAATCTTTTTATTGCAATGTCTTAAAGATTCTTCGCTGTGCTCAGAATGATAAAATTATCATTTTGCAACAGCCTTTACCAGGTTTTGGTAAAAGGGGAGCAGATCGTATGAAAATAGAAGCTTTAAAAGATGAGAGGATTGGGGCATTTGTAGATTACTGTAAAAAGCATAAAATGGAGATAGATGATTCTTTTTTGTATGACGAGGATCTGAAGGACTTTAAACCCGATTATGAAAATCCTACTTATATAGCTGTTGATGAGAAAGGCGAGATAAAAGCAGCAGCCTCCCTTATAATTGATGATTATAACAGGAGGGGCAGGAGAGCGCGCTTTAGAATATTTCACTCGGAGGTTGACGATATCCATTGCTATAATATGCTCATGCAAGCCATATTAAAGCATGCGGAAGGATTGGATAAGGTTTTTATTTTTGTCCCTGTGGTCAACGAAAAATTAATGAGATTCATCGAAGAACTGAAGTTCCGAGTGGAGAGATATTCCTTCCTTCTTGTCAGGGAGGACCCGGAGCTGCCCGAGGTCTGCCTGCCGGAGGATTATGAGTTAAGGGCCTTTGTGCCGGGACATGATGAGGATATTTGGTGCCAGGTAAGGAACGCGGCATTTGCAAAGCTTAAAGGAAGCGAAACGCCTATAACCCCGGAGGGGGTTTCCGCTATCATCTCCGGCAGTGACTATATCGAAGGGGGTTTAATGATACTGTATCATGAGGAAAAACCTGTAGGAGTGGTCAGGTGTGCAGATGATGACTATGAAGGCTCGCCCATAATGAACATAGGTCCCGTTGCAATAATACCGGAGTATCAGGGAAAAGGCCTGGGAAGGAGCCTTCTCAGAGCTGCGCTGAGATTTGCAAAGGATAAAAGCTACGACAGGACAGTGCTCTGTGTAAATGGAGATAACGATAGGGCAAAGGCATTATATATACAAGAAGGCTTTAAACAGGTGGAGGCAGTGGCATGCTGGGAATATTATCTGATATAGCCGTCATGGGGAAGGACTTATTCTTCCCCATATATGCCCACAGTTTGATAAAAGGGTACAAAGCGCTCCCCATCCCACTTCAGTGAAGTCTGTACATAGCCTAGCCCATCTGCATTATACCTGCCGGCAATCCGCTGCTCCGCATATAGCTCATAAGTTCCGTCTCTCTGGAAATCTATAGGATACAGGCCTCCAAGAGGATTAACCCAGCCGCTTATAGGCTCTTTCAACATGCATTCATCATCATAGATCTCAGATAAGTATTCTTCACCCTTATAGGTGATATCCAGTATATACCTTGTGCCCGGCTCTTCAGCGATCACTTCAACCTTGTAGCCGTCCAGATAATTCACTTCATAATTATATTCTTCATCAAATGCTTCAAAATCGAATATCTTATTAGGCTGATCATCTTTGAAGGAGTAAATATAATAATAAGCATATCCGCCGCTTCCGCCGGAATCCATGCTTATAAGGATATCATCCGTTTTATCTCCTGTGAAGTCGCCTAAAAACAATGTCGGGTTATATCCTGTATTCTGCTTTAGGCGGATTATGGTCTCTTTATTGGTCTTACCGTCAATAACTCTCAGCCTTATGTTGCTTCTTATAGGGCTTTCATCTCCATAAGGTTTGTCTCCTATGAGATACACATAATCGACAATTTTATCTCCGTTGACATCTCCCTTTTTAAAATCCAATATATAGCCGATTTTTTTGTTTGCTTTCACAGGCCTTGCGAAATACATAGGGTAATTATACATATTGCCCTTCCTCTCCATAATTAACTTAATCTGTTGTGGTAGCTGATAACAAGTATAAAGCTTCAAGGCTAAGACTTTGTAAGCTTGTATAGGGCTGCGTCAAAACTCGCATGCCTAACAAACTCTAAGCCTTTCCACAAAATACTCTTTTATCAGCTACCACAACGAGTTAACTTACTGTTATAATATGTATAATTCTGGTTTCTGCTTTCAATATTTTGATAAGTACAGGCGAAATTAAAAATATTTTAATAAAAAGATGAATGAGCTACAGAATTTGACAAAATATTTTGTTTGCACTTAGTATAATATGTTTGTACTTGTAATATTATGAATAACCGGGAGGCAGGGAAAGCAATTGGAGAGCCTAAAAAACGCAGGCATTAGCATTGGCGTGCCTAATATGGGTAAATATGCTAAGGCATTTGACTACATGGCGGTTTTAGCAGGGATCATGTATCTGGGACATATAAATTTTTTGATGTTTCATGCGGTAACAGAATTATTCGGCATTGTTATTGCTTTTAATATGACTATTATATCTGTCAGCACCTATGAGGCAAATAAAAACAACAGAATAGTATTTTTGGGCATAGCCTATGGCTTCGTTGCATGTTTTAATTTTCTACATGCTTTGGCCTTTAAGGGTATGGGTATTTTCCCCCAAGACAGCGCCAATCTTTCAACGCAGATGGGAGTCATAGCAAGATATATGGAAAGCATATCCTTGCTAATTGCTTTCAACACTGGACTAACCCGCCCTAAGTCCCCCGCTTTTATAGGCGGCAGGTGCCAAAGGGCGGCTAATCCCCTACTGAATGAAGTCTCGTTCAAATTTCCTGATATGAGACTTAATATAAAACGAATCATATCTATATACTCCGGCATAACTGCAATCCTATTGCTTTCCGTATTTTGGTGGAATATTTTCCCCAAATGTTATTTGAAAAATTCAGGCTTAACTCCCTTTAAAATAGTAAGCGAATGTATCATAATAATAGTTTTGCTTTCGGCTATATATTGCTTGGAAAAAAACAATCATAGCATTTCAAAGCGAATGAATATTTTTTTATTGCTGTCTCTAACTGCTGCTGTTTTTTCTGAAATATTTTTTATTTATTATATTAGGATAAATGATCCTTCGGTTTTTATTGGACATGTTTTCAAATTGATATCTTTTTACTTTATTTACAAAGCTCTGGCGGAGTTTGGCTTAAAACAGCCCTACCTGGTACAAAGGGAGCTGAACAGGCTTTTAAATGAAAAAAACAGAAAGCTGGAAAAGGCGATAGAGCGATTGAAGGTGGAATCTAAAAAAAGAGAAGAGATCGAAGAACTGCAAAAGGAAATGGAGATCAAGCAGGCCCTGCTGGAAAAAAGCAAGGAAATGGAAGAACTGAAGAATCATTTCTTTTGTACCGTATCTCACGAATTAAAGACTCCGGTAAATGCCATATTGGGTTCTATACAATTGATAAGCAATATGAACAAGGGAAGTTCAATATACTGGCGTTATGATCAGTCTGAAAAATATATGAAAGTCATGCAGCAAAACTGCAACAGGCTTATTAAGTTGGTGAATAACCTTGTTGATATTACGAAGATCGATTCAGGGTATTTGCAGCTGAATTTAAAAAATAGCGATATCGTTGCAATAATCGAAGATATAACATTATCTGCAGCCAGACACGTAGAAAGCAAAGGCATCTCGCTGACCTTTGACACGGATATCGAAGAAAAAATAATCGCCTGCGACGCATACAGATTAGAGCGGGTTATGTTAAATCTGCTCTCAAATGCCATAAAATTTACGGCACCCGGAGGCAGCATCTGGGTAAATGTAAGGGATAAGGGAGAAAAAATAGAAATATCTGTGAGGGATACGGGGGTAGGAATACCTGAGAATATGCTGGAAGCGGTATTTCACAGATTCAGGCAGGTGGATTCATCCTTTACAAGAAAAAGCGAAGGAAGCGGCATAGGCTTATGCATTGTAAAGTCGATAATAGAATTGCATGGAGGAAAGATCTCTTTAAACAGTGAGGTCGGCAAGGGCAGTGAATTCATAATCGAGCTGCCGGCATATCTGGCGGAGGATGAGGGCGAATGCAAGGAAACAGCCGCAGCGAGGCAGTCAAATATGGAGAGGGTGAGCATAGAATTTTCCGACATATATGACATATGAGAGGGCTCCTTTGATGAAATTAAACTTGCATAAAATATCTGCCGATAATATTATGTAGTTAGAAATGCGGAGATTGAATCAATATCTATCATGGGGGTGACGGATTTGATATATCCTGAAAATACAATCTATATTACGGGCACGGCTAAGGTCAGCAGCAATGATCCTATTTCCGCCATGTTTGATATGTTTTTCGTAGGAATAATATTGGAGAAGGAAAGCGGAAAAATTATCGATGTCACATGCAATATGGTAAGAGATATGACTTCAGATTTTATCAAATCCATTCTTTTGGACTATAACCTGTCAGATGACATCGAGCTCATTGCCGGGGAAATAAAGGACAGATTCCAAGGAATCGCTCAAAAGGCTGTAATAGCGGCTATAAAAGATGCCAGAAATAAGTATATGATGCTATATATAACGCATTAAAAATTTTACAGCAGTAAGCTTATACTAACTGATAAAAGAGTGCGTCGTGAAGGGGCTTAGAGTTTGTTAGCGAAGTATAGGACAAGTTGCGTCAACTGTTTGAGCCAAAGCGAGTTTTGACGCAACCCTATGCAAGCTTACAAAGTCTTAGCACCGGAGCTTTCGCAATCGTTATCAGTCAATTTGAACGAGACTTCATTCAGAGGGGGATTCAACCCCCACTGAATGTTAGTCGAGTCCATACTGGACTTAGCCGCTCTAAGCCCCCCACCGCCTATAGAGGTGGGGGGCTTAGAGCGGGTTAGTTCAGTGATAAAAGCTATGTAACGTATTTATTGCAACTTTTATAAAAAGCGATTGAATTTGACATAAAGATCATCTATACTAAAAATGCAATGTGAAAAATGAATATAATGTTTTGTTTGCATGTATATGGATCATACCGGTATACAGCTGTAAATAAGACCCAGATAACAATCGTTATGCTGGGTTTTTTGATTTTTTGAAAGGGAGCGGAGAGTATGCATCAAGGCTATTTTAAAGGATTGGAAAATATCCTGAAAGCCAATCTTGGCTATAGAGGAATGGAGAATGCTTTTCTGGAAGGTGAGCTTAAAAAAGCAGCCAGAAGCCTTATCGCGGGAGACACTATTTTTATAGTTACGGGGTTTATAGTCAAGGATGCCTGCATAGGCGAGACCGATGGGCCTATCGGTGCTGTTTCCATAGCTGCAGCATTGGAGCAGCTGGGAAAAAGGGTTGTGCTTATTTCGGACAAGTATTCCGAGGATATATTGGCGCAGTGCTCCTTGGCAAGGGGCGTCAGCGCTGCCATGGAGATAATGGGAAGCCATATGAGCACGCAGCTTTCACAGAAGCTGCTGAAAAAATATAAGCCTTCTCACATAATAGCTGTTGAAAGGCCCGGCAGGGCTGCCGACGGCAAGTGCTATTCCATGAGGGGCGAGGATCTCAGCGATATGGCGCCCATTGCCGATGATTTGTTTGAGGAGGCCAAAAAAGCAGGGGTTATCACAATAGGGATCGGAGACGGCGGGAATGAGATAGGCATGGGCAAAATCCGCCCTTATATAGTGAATTCAGTCGACAAAGGGGAGCTGATATGTGCTGCTTTTGCTTCCGATTTCCTTATCGCAGCCGGGGTATCAAACTGGGGCGGACATGCATTGTCTGCTGCTCTTTCGCTGTTGAGCCATAAGATGCTGCTTCATGATATAAACACTGAAATAGCAATGCTGAAAAGCGCGGTTGATGCAGGCGCTGTGGACGGCTGTACCAAAAAGAGAAGCCTGACGGTAGACGGGCTGAGTCTTGAAGACAACCTTGATGCGTTTATGACCATAAAAAATATAGTTGCTGAGGCTTTGGAAGAGCAGTATATTTTGATGCAGCTATAGGCAAAAAAATATAATTGCAAATCACATAATAGTAGTATAATACTATTATGGAGCTTATTAGCAAAATAAACGCTGTGGAGGAATTATGGATACAAAAGCATTTATAGAGTTTAAGAATAAGGTGGTTGAAAATGTTTCCAAGGTAATAGTGGGCAAGGACGATGTCATTGAACTTGTCGCCGTAAGCTTTATATGCGGAGGCCATGTACTGCTGGAGGATGTGCCCGGCGTTGGCAAGACTATGCTTGTGAAGGCCTTTGCAAAAACTATAGGCAGTGATTTTAAAAGGATACAATTTACGCCGGACCTGCTGCCTTCCGACCTGACGGGCATCAATTTTTACAATCAGAAGAGCTTTGATTTTGAATTCAAGGCAGGGCCGCTGTTCACAAATCTTATTTTGGCCGATGAAATAAACAGGGCCACTCCGAGGACACAATCCAGCTTGCTGGAGGCCATGGAGGAGAGACAGGTAACGGTAGACGGAGTGACGAGAAAGCTTCAGGAGCCCTTCATGGTGCTGGCAACTCAGAATCCTGTAGAATCCTACGGCACATTTCCTTTGCCTGAAGCCCAATTGGACAGGTTTTTTATGAGGATCACCATGGGATATCCAAGCAGGGACGAGGAGATGGATATCATTCAGATGAGCAAAGCTTCCAACCCTCTGGATAAGCTTGAGTGCGTCATATCCGGAGAAGAGATTGAGCATGTAAAAAGGGGTTATGTTGAGGTCAAGGCCTCAAAGGACGTTATGGGATATATCATGGATATTGTTGATGCGGCAAGAAACGATGAAAGGGTGCAGCTGGGCGTGAGCCCCAGAGGCTCCATAGCGCTCTTCAAGGCATGCCAGGCCTATGCGGCGGTGCAGGGGAGAGATTATATTATTCCGGAAGACGTGAAAAAGATGGCTCCCTATGTTCTTAACCACAGGATAATAGTCAGAGGAGTGAGCCGGGGCAGGGGCATCTATGAATTTGCGGAGTCTTTGCTTGACGGCATCAAGACTCCGGTAGAGGATATATAGGGGCAGCTATGATTTATGTATTGTTTTTTTTGGTCGCTATAGCCCTTGTGCTGAACCGAATATCCAAAAGCTATGTATTGCATGATTTTTCTTACAGCAGAGAGATCAGCAAGAAGACAGTCGAAATAGATGAAGAATTTGAAATAGCCACAGTAGCGGAGAACAATAAGCTTTTGCCAATTACCTTTCTCCAGATTATCGAGAAGCTTCCACAGGCTCTCAAATATAGGTTCAAAGCCGGTGTTACCGAATCAGGGGAATACATATTTCATAAGATGGCGATGATGATGCTGCCCTACCAGAGGATAAAACGGGTCTATAAGGTTTTTTGCAGTCAGCGCGGAAGATTCATCTTCAGAGATGTGACCTTGATAGCAGGGGATATGTTGGGCTTGAATACGACCGCCGAAGACAGGGAGCATTTGCAGGAGGTCGTGGCTTTGCCTGAGAAAGCGGACTTAGAGGAAGCCATAATGCCCTATGGGAATTGCTATGGGGACATATCGGTAAGGAGATGGATCATTGATGACCCTATATTGACGGTGGGCATCAGAGAGTATACGGGCTCCGAACCTTTTAAGACCATACACTGGCCCTCTTCGCTGAAATCAGGAAGCCTGATGGTGAAAAAATTTGATTATACCACTGATAACACGGTGATGATCGCTTTGAATATCGAATCCTCAAAGCCTTTCTGGAGCGGTATGAACGTAGGGAAAATTGAAAAATGTATTTCCATTGCAAGAGGCGTGGTTGAGCATTTTGAAGAAGCCGGCATACCTTATGGGCTTGCCTGCGATGCTCATTACGACGGGTTTCCGGGGAATGAAAACATTGGTGAAGCAGGCTTCGGAAAGGCCCATTACAGCAATACCGTAGAAAACCTTGGGAGGATAGGCTACAGTATCGCCATGCCTTTCGAAGAACTGCTCAACAGCTTGATGACGAGCCCTATGAGCTTTACTACATTTGTAATAATTACTCCTGCCATGCTGGAGGAATATATAATGCCGATAAACCGTCTGAGAGAAAGGTCGATGAAAACAGTGGTCATATCCATGGACAAAAACAACTTGAGCTGCCTCAGCGGTGATATATTGACCTATATTGAAAGAGGGAACAGCCTATGAAGCAGGATTTTATGATTAAAATATTCAGTGACTTTTCATTTATCTTTGCATTAAGCTTTTATTTTCTTTCCTTCATAGATGAGGTCAAGCTCCCGGGCTTCCTTTACCTGTTGGTAAGTTTTATTGTTCCGGCAGCCTATGCTATGAAGAAAAGAAAGAGCCGGTGGCTATATGCGATTATTGCTCTATTGCCGGCATTCTTTGCTTTTGCCAAAAACCTGGCAGACATGATCTTCATATCGATTATTGTATCATATTCCTTATACGTGATATACAAAGGCTTGAATGAGATAGGCTACTATATGGCCATAGAAAGGTTTCAAAAAGGCTTAATGTTTTTTGCGGCCATGTTTGCCATAGCCATCCCCACCGGCAGCTTCGGCATAATAGAAGCCAAATCCATCCCGTTTATAATAATTTTCCTGGTCACATCAGTGATGCTGAACAGATCCATGAGGCTCTGTCAGTTCAATGAAAATACCAAAGAGCTCCATAAAATAAACTTGAGATATTCCATGATAATAGTGGGGCTGTCTCTGATGCTGAGCATCAAACAGGTTAGGCAGGCCATGGGAAGCATATTGCACCGGCTGTACGATGGATTTTTAGAACTTGTGATATACTTGCTTTACGGAGTATTTCTCGCTGTAGGCTATGGCTTGAAATATGTTATAGCTTTTGTGAGAAGCTTGCTGGAAAGAAGGGTCATAAAGCCGGAGGCCATGGAAGAGTCTGAATTCCTCTTTGGCAATATTGAGGATCTCAACGGGCAGGACTTGATAAGCATTATCAGCAAAAGCTGGATTTTTAATGCGCTTGCGCATATAGTCTCGGGTATTTTGGTCTTACTGCTGCTATATATGGCCATAAAACTTCTTACGAGGCGATTCTATGAAAAGAGGGAAAAGGAAGAATATACTGAAACCAGGGAATTCATAAAAAAAGATAAGGAAGGCAAAGCCCTGGGAAGGCTTGCCCTGCCGTTTAATATGAGAAGGTATGAAGAATATATAAGATACTATTATAGGAAATTCTTAAAGCTGTGCATTTCCAGGGATATCGAGATAAAAAGCTCTGATACCACTCTGCAGATCAACGACAAATCTACGGGAGAGTTTGATGAAGAGGCCCTCCATAATATGAGAGAAGCTTATATAAAAGTACGATACGGAGAAGAAACGGCAGACAAGCAAAAAGCCAGGGAATTCCGCAAATTTTTCAGCAAGCTGAAAGAATCATAGACGAGGGCAAAAACGTGCTGCTGCTCATTTCATCGATCCAGCAGCTTGCCTCCGTATAGCCGCTTAGCTTTGATCCTTATATCATAGGCTTTTTCGATCCTTTTTATCATAGCTGCCTCTTTTTCGTTTACTATTGAAATGGTTACACCTGTATTGCCCGTTCTGCCTGTTCTGCCGGCTCTGTGAAGGTACTCCTTCAGGCTTTCCGGCAGGTCAAGATTGAATATATGGGTCACATCCTTGATATCAAGGCCTCTGGAGGCTATATCGGAAGCGATGAGAAGCTGAAGCTTGCCTTTCCTGAAATCTTCCAGAGCTTTTTTGCGCTCTTCCTTGGATGCATCTCCATATATTCCGTATGCTTTAATATGGTGGAACCTGAGCTTTAATGTGGCCTCCTGTATCTCTTCGTTCTTGTTGAGAAAAACTATGGCCTTTTCCGGCTTGATAGCAGCGACTATTTTTCTCAGTACTTCGATCTTATCTCTTTGCTCTGCTTCTATGTACATATGTTCTATATCAGGGTTCATCAGTTCTTCTTCAATTTTTATTATCTCAGGCTCTTTCATCATGGTTTTGGCAATATTTATTGTGCCCTCATTCATGGTGGCAGAAAACATCATCAGCTGTCTGTCTCTCAGCGTAGTTTTGATGACATCCTTTACCTGGGAGAGATTGTTTTCATCCAGAAGCCTGTCAGCTTCATCTACCACAATGGTTTTTACGGTATGGGCGCCTATCTTCCTCATTTTTATAAGCTCCAGTATCCTGCCTGGCGAACCTACTATTATATGAGGTTTTTCCTTTAACTTTTCTATCTGGCGGTCTATTCGGACTCTTCCGATGATGGACGCAGCGCGGACAGGAAGCCCCGAGTTTTTTGACAGCGCGGTTATCACACCGAAAATCTGCATAGCCAGTTCATGAGTAGGAGCAAGTATTATGGCCTGTGCCTCCTTTTTCTCCGCATCCACCCTTTGGAGTATGGGGAGGAGGTATGCCAGAGTTTTGCCGCTTCCTGTTATTGATTGGCCTATTATATCCTTATTCTCAAGGGCCGGCGGTATAGCCGCTTGCTGTATGGCTGTGGGGGACTGTATATTTTCTTTTTTCAAGCCTTCTATCAGGCTCTGCTTCAATCCAAATTTATTAAATGATGTTTCCATAGCTTTCTCCTTAAAGTTATTTTTAAATCTCTTTCCAGTCGATATACTTATTGAGCTTTTCCACATATTTCTCAAGGTATTTGGCTTCTAATTCCGTAAATCTATTGAACTCGGGACTATCCAAGTCTAATACGCCATAAACAATTTCATCCTTGATAATGGGGATTACGATTTCAGAGTTTGACGCGCCGTCACAGGCTATATGTCCGGGAAATTCATGGACATTGGGAACCAGCTGAGTTTTTCTTGATGCCGCAGCAGCTCCGCAAACGCCTGAGCTCAGCTTTATCCTGTTGCAGGCCGGCAACCCTTGAAATGGGCCTAAAACCAGCTCGCCGTTTCTCATGATGTAGAAGCCGGCCCAATTGAGCCTGTTCATTACGGCCTTAATGATTGCGGCCGCATTGGACAGGTTTGCCAGGGCATCCCGCTCCGAGCTCAATTGGCCCTCCAATAAAATGAGCATATATACAAGCTTCTGCTCCTCATTCATCTTTTCTATTCCATCCAGCTTAAACATTTGCATACCTCCTGTTTAAATATATATTTCCTGGCCTTTAGCAGTTATTTCAATAAGCTTTGCAGGATATTCCTTTACCTTATCGGCAAAGGCCTTTATCGCTCTGTAATCCTCTCCAAAATGCATGGGGATGAATATTTCAGGCTTTATTTCTTTAATGAAATACTCTCCGCCCAAGCTATAGTTGTGCTTTAATCTTGGGTCCACAGGGAAAAAAGCCACATCGATCTTTACATCCCGAAGCTTATGGATTTCATTTTTGAAAGTCTGCTCCATGGTACGGATTTCTTCCGGGGTATCATCCCACCAATACCACCAGTTCAAGTCTCCGGCATGGAATATGCTTATGCCGTCTGCACTCACCAAAAAGGAGACTCCCAGGTCAGTGGAGCCCAAGGTTTTGATTTTTACATCGCCTATTTCAATCTCCTTATTGGGCGGCATAAAGTAAATGCTGTCATCAAGGCTGCCGGCGCTTATATCATCGCTGAATATGTATTTTATATATGGGTTTGCATTTCTCCACTTTAATATCTCCGGGTTAAAATGATCGGGATGTCCGTGGGATGAAAAGACGAGAATGCTCTTATCCCCGATTTTCAAAGGGCCTTTCCAGTAGTCAAATACCAGCTGGTGGTTTGGGGTTTCTATCGAAAAGCCGCTGTTGAACAGGTACCGGATCTTTATATTTTTCATGGGCAGCCCACCTTTTTTAATATTAATAATATATATTATACCAAAGCCTTTCAAGCATAAGTATTATTATTCCCAATTTATTGGTATAATAAAAGAAAATCCACAGGAGGTGTATGGCTTTGAAATTCAAATTTATACATAACAATATCAATGTGCTGGATCAGGAAAAGAGCATAGCCTTTTATAAAGAAGCATTGGGCCTTTCAGAGGTAAAAAGGAAAGAGCATAAGGATGGGGATTTTGTACTGGTCTTTCTAGGCGACGGCATCACAGAGCATCAACTGGAGCTCACCTGGCTCAGGGATAGGACTGAGCCCTATGATCTGGGGGATAATGAATCTCATATCGCCTTCAGGGTAGATGATTTTGAAGCGGCTTATGAACATCATAAGAAGATGGGCTGCATTTGCTATGAAAACAAGGATATGGGCATATATTTTATAGAGGACCCGGATGGTTATTGGCTGGAGATACTGCCCACACGGGATAAATAAGCTATGGAGATATATAAGATTACGCCCAGGGGCTTAGAGAACTGCCGGTTCGATGATATGTCAAGGGAAAAGGGGAACCGGTATTGGCTGCTTTTAACCCCCGAAGAGATGGTAAATGCTAATGGCTTTTTTAATTTCAATTCCCGAACCATAGATGAATGCTTATCCAATAATCAGGTGCCAAGGCTTGAGGTATATGAAAGTTTCAGCTTTGGCGTGATAAATATCATCAATAAAGAAAAAGATTTTATTCTGGCTTCGGAGCTGAATTTCTATCTGACCTCCAACTACCTAATTTTTGTGACAAAAGACAGCAGCTCAGATATGATAAAGGCTGTGAAAGATGAAATAGACGGAAACAGCATAGATCTGGAGAGGATACTCTATATATTTTTGGACAGGCTGACTGCGTCGGATAATGAGATACTGAAGGATATAGAGGAGGATATATCGGATATAGAAGAGCTGGTAATAAAAGGGGAGAACAGGGATTATATCATGGACATCGTGAGCTTGAGGAAGCAGCTCCTTTTTCTCAAGAGATATTATGAGCCTCTTTTGGATATCGCCGAAGGATTGGAAGAGAATGAAAATGGGCTGATAAATGAAAAGTCTGTCAGATACTTCACCATACTTAAGGATAGGATAGAGAGATTGAATAGAAACGTTTTAAATCTCAGAGACTATATAACTCAAGTCAGAGAAGCTTACCAGGCTCAGGTTGATATAAATCTGAACAAGATAATGAAGCTTTTTACCGTGATCACTGCAATATTTCTGCCTTTGAGCCTTATCGCAGGCTGGTATGGCATGAACTTCAAATATATGCCCGAGCTTAGCTGGGTTATGGGCTATCCCTTTGCATTTTTGCTCAGCGGGATTGTTATAGCCATATGTCTCATTTACTTCAAAAAACATGATTTCATATAGAAAGCAGTGGGTATGGTTAATTCACTACATTTTTATAGATTAAGATATATTCATTTATAAATACTTGGGGTACTCCCCCAAGTATTTTTTATGAATAGCTGCATATCTTTTAATCTTAAAATATGCGATTTATTCGCCGTCGTTAAGCATGCGAGTTCCTATTTCCATCGCAGTATTGATGAATGCTTGTAGCGCTGCGTTGAGATACGCATTTGCAGGATAGGATAGATTTACTGAATATCTCGCTTGGGGATGGTCAATATGGATGGCATGCAACTGCGGTGGCATCTGCCGCTGTTTTATACGAACATTTGGAGAACGAAGCAATAGACTAGGGCAGAACATGGCTCCAAGCCCGCGGCTGCACAGATCCAGCAGAGTATCGAGGTGTTCGGCATGAGCATAGACGCGAGGCGTAAAGCTGCATTCTGCGAATAGCAGTTCCGCTACAGAATGAATGATTTCTCCTTCCTTCAGCAGCAGAAACGGGCAATTTGCGAGCAGGTTAAAGTCTAGCTTTTCGCGCAGCTGCGAAAGCAAGACTTCGGTCTTATCACCGTAAAGCTGACGCAGCAATGCATCCGGTAGCAATAGCGATACTTCCTCATCGTAGAATTGGACAGTTTCAATGCCAAATACGACAGGTGTGCCGCGTGACACCACGCAATCAACGTTTCTGTCGAGCAACTGCTGAAATACGTCGGAATTGCAGCTTTCGTGCAGGTTTATCTGCATGCGTGGATATAACCGGTGATAGGTTTCAAGCAGTTCTGGAACTAGCAGCCGTCCGCGCGTGTGCGCAACACCGATGGTCAATGTTCCGCACATAGGGTCCGCTGCGTCTGCAAGTTCGTTGCGCATGTCGTGGTGCAGCCGTAGCACAGCTTTGGCATATCGATAAAAAATCTCTCCCGCTTGGGTCAATTGCAGAGGCGTGCTGCGTTTGAACAGCACGGCATCCACTTCTTCCTCAAGCGCAGCAATTTGCTTGCTCAGCGATTGCTGAGACACATAAAGCTGCCGGGCTGCATGCGTAAAATTTCGGGTCTCCGAAACTTTCAGAAAATAATGAATGCGCAACAAATTCATGAAAATCCCTCCCATTGACATAATTATACGGTAAAAATCTCTTTCTTTCTACAACAAAAAGATTGTAATTATTACGGATTTTTGGTGTTGGACATACACTATCGTTATCCCTATACTAAATAGCAAATGATATGCAAATAGAGTAAAGGAGGCGATAGGGTAAGGTGCAAGGGAGGGCACTAAGTGCTATTGATGTATTTTATATCAAAAAGGAGGAGAATGAGGAATGGAGAAGATTCCAGCTGAGAAGAAAGAGAAAAAGCCGTTTATTAACTGCTTTCTAGATGGCGTCGAACGCGCTTGTAATAAGCTGCCGCCGCCTGCCATCCTGTTTGTCTGGTTATTTGTGTTTATTGCGATTCTTAGTGCAGTACTTTCTTGGAGTGGTATCAGCAGTGTCAATCCTGCTACCAATGAGAAGGTCGTTATCAATAATCTGTTCACCAAGAATGGTCTACAATGGTTCCTGGGCAATTTGATTACTAACTTCACCAGCTTTGCACCGCTCGGCTTGGTCGTAGCGCTGAGTATAGGTATCGGTATCTGTGAAAATTCCGGCTTAATCACCACGCTGTTGCATTCCAGCCTTCGAAAGGTGCCTGCAAGCCTTGTCGCATATGCAGTTTCCTTTATTGCAGTTTGCAGCAATATCGCCTCTGATACGGCTATCATTGTTTTGCCGCCTCTGGCCGCTGTGCTGTACATGAGCATCGGGAAAAACCCTATAGTGGGCATGATCAATGCTTATGCCGGTGCACAGGCAGGTTTTACCGCCAACATTATGATCGCAGGTACGGATGCTACGCTGGCAGGCATCACCAACAGCGCTATCGCAGGGTTCCTTCCAGACAGCGTCATTACGGCAGATATCACGGGCAACTGGTATTTTATGATTGCTTCTACTTTTATGTGCACTTTTGTGATCGCATTGTTATGCGAAAAGGTTGTTGCCCCGCGATTTGGTATATATAAAGGTAATAATGAGGAAATGCACGTAATTGTAGGCGCAAAGGAGCAGAAGGGCCTGCGAGCAGCGGGTATTGCTGCGCTGATTTTTATCGTGCTGGTGCTGATCAGCTTCTTTACGGGATTGACTTCCGGAGAGGATGGCGCATTCATCGGCTCTCCTTTGCTGAAGAATATTACGGCTGTGCTGTTCTTGTTCTTTGTTACTGTTGGTCTGGCTTACGGCTTTGCAGCGAAGAAGTTCCAAAGCTCCAAGGATGTAAATGCTTCCATGATTGAGGCGTGCAAAACGCTTGCCAGTTTCATCTTGTTCTGCTTCGTCTGCGGTCAGTTCAATGGCTTGTTCAAGTGGAGCAATCTTGGTACATTGTTGGCTATCGGCGGTGCTAACTTCCTCCAGAAAATAGGCTTTACGGGGATGGGTATGTGCGTAGTGTTCATTCTAATCAGCGCATTGATCAATATTATAGTGTATTCAGGCTCGGCAAAGTGGGCAATTTTTGCACCTGTATTTGTTCCTATGTTTATGCTGTTGGGATACCATCCGTCATTTGCACAGCTTCTCTATCGCATAGGTGATTCGCCGGTAGACTGCCTCACGCCTATGTGCCCATATATTTGGATCCTTTTGGATACAGCACGCAGCAAGTATGACCCGGAGCTCAGCATAGGAACCATTGTCTCAAGCATGGTGCCCATCGCTGTGGTGCTGCAAATCGTGTGGATTATCTTTTTACTGATCTGGATGTGGATTGGACTTCCGATTGGGCCTGGTGTCGACATCATGCTTCCATCCGGTATTTTGGGGTAATAGCAACTTTGTGCAGCGCAGCAGTTACTGCGCTGCGCCGCAGCGAACTTTTGAAAGGAGATAAAACTATATGATGATACTTATGGAACACGGAACAATTATTACGGTAAATCCAGCAGATGATATTCTCACTGACGGTTGGATCTTGGTGGAAAATGGCCATATTGTCGGTATTGGCACCGGTGATTACGACGGTCGAACAGAGCCGAATCGACGCATCTGCGCAAAAAACAAGGCCATACTTCCCGGCATTGTGGACTACCATACGCATGTGTGCGGCTCGTTGTTCAAGGCTTTGACGGAAGATATGGCGAATGGATTTTACAGGTTGGCACTTCCCATGGAGGATGTGCTCACACCCGATGCAACTTACACTATGAGCATGCTTGGCATTCTTGAGGCGGTTAAGGGTGGTGTTACATGTATCAACGACATGTATCATTATATGGATGATACGGCAAAGGCCGTTGCCGATATGGGCATCCGCGGTGTGCTGGCGCACAAGATCATTGAGCGCAATCTGTCGCGGCTATGCGATTTAGATTATACACTGCTGCCTGAGGAAGGACAGCGACGGCTGGAGGCAGGCGTACGCCTGGTGGAAAAATGGCACAATACCTACGGTGGTCGTATTTTGTGCAAGCTGGGGCCGCATGCGGTAGATACAATATCTATCCCGCTGGCCAAGAAGATTGTCGCTGAGGGCGAGCGCCTCGGAGTTGGTTTTCATATACATGTAGCACAGAAGATGCAGGAGGTTTCTTTTGTACGTGAAACTTACGGCTTGACGCCCGTGGAATACTTGTGCGAAACTGGGCTGATGCGGACAGATACTGTCGCAGCGCATTGCAAGTTTGTTACAAAGCGGGATATTGAACTGCTGCGTAAAGGCGGAGTAACTTTTGCACATTGCGGTGAAACCTCCGGTAAGCGTGGTGCACTGCCGCCCATGAAGGATATTATCGACGGCGGAGCACGATTTGTATTCGGTACGGACTGGGTTACGACCGATCCTTGGACTAACATGCGCATCACGATCATTGCTGACCGGTTGCTTGGTTGCACAATTGACGATATGAATGCACGACTGGCCCTGCGAAAATCGACTATTGAGCCTGCACAAGCCCTTGGGATCGATTCACGTGTCGGCTCGCTTGAAGTGGGCAAAGAGGCGGACATCATCATGCTGGATATGAATACCGCCAATATGACACCTGTATTTGACGACCCTGTTACTACCATAGTCTACAACGCCAATCGCCACGACGTTGTGTTTGTGATGGTGCAAGGCGACATTCTCATGGAGGATCGTGTTTTATTGAAGCAGGACGAGCAGGCGATCCTGCGTGAAGGACAGGAGACTGCTGATGCGCTCTATCGCCAACATCACCGCTAAAACATAGAAAGCAGTGGGAATCCCCACTGCTTCTCGCTTCTACTTTGTATAGTTATCAAAATAGCCCTGGATGTATATGATGGGCGTGCCCTTGTCTCCGCTGCCGGAGGTGAGGTCGCAAAGGGAACCGATAAGGTCTGTGAGCCTTCTCGGAGTGGTGCCTTGAGTTTCCATTTTGCCCTTTAGATCTGTTTCCTTATTCTTTATATATTCTGATATGGCCTTCTTCAATTCTTCGCCCTTTAAATGGGCGAAATTGTTATCTGCTATATATTTCAGCTTGATCTCATTGGGTGTGCCCTCAAGGCCGGATGTATACCCGGGAGAAACTACTGGGTCGGCCAGCTCCCATATTTTGCCCACCGGATCTTTGAAGGCTCCGTCCCCATAGACCATGACTTCAACCTTCTTGCCTGTTTTCTCAAAAAGCATCTCCTGTATTCTTTCAACTATAGGCTGGCAATCCCTGGGGAAAAGCTTGATGCTGTTCTCCGTAGCTTTATTGGAGCCCAATAAGCCGTATTCGTCATTGTACCCGCTGCCGTCTATTGAGGCAGTCAGAATATCCTCCAGGCCATAGATTTTTTCTCCCCCGTTTTCCTTGAGAATCCTCTTGGTCCTTGCCCTTGTGTGGATATCGCAGGCAAGCACGCTTTTGGTATAATTCAATATGGTCTTGGGATCGTTGGAGAATATTATCTCGCATTCCACATCATATTCTTCTGCTATGGATTTGTAATACTCTATATAATCAACACCTGTAAAAGTATGCTTGTTGTAACCGAAATAGTCTCTAAATTCCTTTTCAGTCAGCACATCGGTCCAAGGATTTACTCCTTTTACGTCTAAAACATTGATATCCACCAAATTGTTGCCCACCTCATCGGACGGATAACTGAACATGAGAACAATTCTCTTTGCACCCTTTGCTATGCCTCTCAAGCATATGGCAAAGCGATTTCGGCTAAGAATAGGGAAAATCACACCGACAGTGTCGTCGCCGAATTTTGCATGTATATCCTTGGCGATGGCATCAATGCCTGCGTAATTGCCCTGGGCTCGGGCTACTACAGATTCGGTCACTGCCAACACATCTTTATCAAAGATGGGAAAGCCTTCCGCTTCTGAAGCCTTCAATACGGCATCCACAGCAATAGACGGAATATCATCGCCTTGCATTATTATCGGAGTGCGAAGACCACGAACTATAGTCCCAACCGTTCTTTCCATTCCAAATCTCCCCTTAATTTTGTTCTAACTGTTAATATGCATTCTATACTTGTACTATATACTATTATGTGATATAAGTAAAATAAATATCTTTTATAATAGATATAAGGAGAAGTTATATTATGGTCAAGCTGGAGCTATACAGGATTTTTTGCGAGGTGGCAAAACAAAAAAGCCTTTCGAAGGCTGCATCCATACTTTTTATGACTCAACCTGCCGTGAGCCAGTCCATAATGCAGCTCGAGAGGGAGCTGGGGCTCAGGCTTTTTACACGGACCTCCAGGGGGGTAATGCTTACAAATGAAGGCAGCATGCTGTTTGAGTATATAAATTCCGCCATCAACCTTATTTCCAAAGGTGAAGAAAAGCTGGATGAATGGAAAAACCTATCATCAGGAGAATTGAAGATTGGAGTGGGAGACACCATTTCCCGCTGCTTCCTGCTGCCTTATCTGGAGAAATTCCACAAAGCCTATTCTAATATAAAGCTTAAAATAATAAACAGCACCACTTTAGAGCTCTGTGCATTGGTAAAATCGGGGGAAATCGATATCGCCATATGCAATTTGCCCATAGAAGATCCTGCCTTAGAGATCATACAAGCCATGGACATACATGATATATTTGTCTGCGGAGAAGCATACAGAGATAAGCTCTTGGAGCCTATGAGCCTGGAGGAATTAAATCATTTCCCCCTCATACTTCTGGAGCCGAAATCAAACTCACGAAGGTACGTGGAAAGGTATTTCCTGTCAAAGGGCGTGACAATAAAACCTGAGATCGAGCTTGGCTCTCATGATCTATTGCTGGAGTTCTCCAGGATAAATCTCGGCATATCCTGCGTGATAAAAGAATTTTCTCAGGAGTATTTGAAGAAAGAAATACTGTTTGAAGTAAGCTTAGAGGAAAGCATCCCAAAGAGGAGCATAGGCATTTGCTTTTTAAAAAGCGTATCCTTGTCCCCCACATCGGCAAAGTTTGTCCAAATTCTCAAAAATGTATAGTTTTTCAATCGACAGGATATTTTTTTCTGGTTGTGGTACAATATATATATAATGAGAAACATCATTGATTTCAAAATCATGATGGCTAGAAGTGTTTTAATTATAGGAGGACGGTTCATGAAGGTAGGAACAGTAAAATGGTTTAATTCGGAGAAGGGTTACGGCTTTATAGAAGTTGAAGGCGAGAAGGATGTTTTCGTTCATTATAAAGCAATACAGAGCGAGGACGCTCATAAGAACTTAACGGAAGGGGAAAAGGTGCAGTTCGAAATAGAACAAGGACCCAAAGGACCCCAAGCAGCTAATGTTGTTAAGATCTAAGATATAAATGACAAAAGCCACCTTCATGCAGGTGGCTTTTAACTTTAAATTGCCTTCGGAGCTACTGCCATCTCCGGCTTCTGTAAGACTTGAATAGTACTGTCAAGTGCGGAAATATAACTGTTTAGGGGGTATGTCCGATTATAGGAGAAAAATAAAGTAAAAGGGAGACTATGGTGATGAAAAAGAATTATAAAATGAAGAAGACGATATCTATGAAGCAGTTTATTACTGAGTTTGGAGAGGATATGACCAAGCCAATGAAGAAAAAGCTGCTGGAGCTTTGGCCGAGGTGCATCCTGACAAGGGATGAAAAAAGCAATATTCTTGACTTAAAGCATGTGGAGCATATTCAGTATGATTGCAATTCCGGCGACAAGGATGGCTCGGAGACGGGAAAGAAGGAATACGCATACGGCCAGTTTATAATAGATGACGGGGCTTTGTATTTTTCGGAAAAGTGTTTGGAAAGCGATACGGTCATGCAGATGCCGGCGGTAGATGCAATATTTGACTCTTTAAAGGGTGAAGAGATGTATTTTGATGACGGCGTCAGAGCTAAAAAAGTAGATGATGATAATATCGACTATGTGATAGACAGTATATTGAAAGTTTGCCCTGCCATGTCCCAGGCTCATCTGGACATTATTTCAAAATACTGTTCAACGGATGATTTCAACAACAAAAATACAAATATAAAAGATTATCATCTATAGCTTTAAATCATGAAGGGATTAATGTTATACTGAAGCAGAGAAAATATATTTAAGACAAGCTTATTGTGGAGGAATTGTATGAAACTGATTTCTTGGAATGTAAATGGCCTCAGGGCCTGTGTAGGCAAGGGATTCCTGGAGTATTTCAGAGATGAGGATGCGGATATTTTCTGCATTCAGGAGACAAAGCTGCAGCAGGATCAGATAGTCATGGATATTTCCGGGTATGAGCAGTATTGGAATTATGCATTGAAAAAAGGCTATTCCGGTACGGCTGTTTTTACGAAGAAAAAGCCTTTAGACGTTAAGTACGGCATCGGAATGGACGAGCATGACCAGGAGGGACGAGCTATTACCCTGGAATATGAGGATTTCTATCTTGTTACCGCCTACATACCCAATTCCCAAAGAGAGCTGGCAAGGCTTGATTACAGAATGAAATGGGAGGATGATTTCAGAAGATATCTGATGGAGCTGGACAGGGTAAAGCCCGTAATACTTTGCGGTGACTTGAATGTAGCTCACAAGGAAATAGATTTGAAGAACCCTAAATCCAACAGGAGGAATGCAGGCTTTACCGATGAGGAAAGGGAGAAGATGACTAAATTGCTGGATTCAGGCTTCATAGACTCATTCCGCCATTTTTATCCCGATAAAGAGGGAGCTTATTCCTGGTGGTCCTATATGGGCAACGCAAGAGCCAAAAACGTGGGATGGAGAATTGACTATTTTATTGTTTCGGAGAGATTAAAGGAAAGCATGAAGGATGCAGAAATACACTCACAGGTAATGGGCAGCGATCACTGCCCCGTAGTGCTGGAAATGTGCTTTTGATTGCACCCTGCTCTTTCGGCACAGTTATATTTTTTAGAAAAGACAATCAACAGCATGCCATGGGCAGCGATATATATTATTGCCGCATAGTAATAGGCATCGGCATAACCACCGGAATTATTGAACAAATAAAGCTTTGTGAATAGGCCGGCAAATATTTGTGCCGTGCTTTGCATCATGAATACCAGGCTCGCATATAAAGCCCAGGATTTTTTAGGAACAAGCTCCATGGCCAATGAGTTGACGATGGGGACGGAAGCATTAGCTAATCCTGCCCTGAAGAACAAAGCCGTTCCGACTATAAATCCTGCTTGGCTGCCGAAGCTATGTCCCTTTGCAAGAATGAGCATAAATGGTACAGAAGCCAGGCATAAAGCGGCTGTGGCATATATCTGCCCTATTTTTTTCACAAGCTTGCCCGATGACGCCATAAATACTAATGCCGATAAATACTGCAGCGTTGCCAGCATCGATACAGCTGCCCTGTTTATACCTATTTTGGTCAGGTATACGGACACATAAGGAGCTATCAGAGAAGCGGCAAACCTGCTCAGTATTGTGTAAATAAGGAATAGGACGACATATTTGTTTAAAAGCTCCGGCAAACCGGAGCTTTGTTTTTCTTTTGAATGAGAAGCATCATGATCCCCAACCGATTCTTTTATGCTGAATGCCGGGATAAGGATCAGAGTGGAGGCTGCTGCAAAAACCATCATTACGATGCGATGCGCATCAATATAGCCGGAGTAATATCCGAAGCTAAAGGAGCTTATGTCTTGAGTCAATATTTTTGCTGCATTATATGGAATATTCAGCTTTCTTGAAAATAAAAAAACTATCATGGGTCCGCCTGCAAAGGTTCCTATTATTGTCCCAAGCACGCTGGCACAGGATGCTTTCGTCAGAAAAGAGGTCCGGCTTGTCGCTGCTGTATAGGTGGCTATATAGGGAGATAATATTACATCAAATAGTGTAATGCCTGTCATCAGCAAGAACAGGCAGGCGCTTATAAACCATTGATTTTGAACGTAGGATATTGCTGCAAGGGAAGCCGATGTGATGATGGCTGCAAATATTATTATCTTTTTATAGCCGGTTTTGGGTGCCAATATGGTTATGGATGACGCTGCAAAGGTTGCAACTCCCATATAAGAAGCCATGCTCTTGGCGATGTCCGGTGATACGGCCATGAGAAATGTGATCAAAGCATCAAATATCAGGCCGGTCATCATTCCTATGAATGCATATATGACTATATAGATTACACAATTATCATGGTATCTCTTTTCAAATCTGTCCTGCATAATTTCCTCCAGCTATAAACTTATCTATCCTATGCCAGTAAAACTTCTTCAGCGTTTTTTAGCAGCTCTCTTACTATTTCTCTATCTAAGGAATAGTACGCTCTGTTGTTTTTTCTCTCTATGCGCAAAAGATTTAAATCGGTCAATGAGGTCAGGTGATAAGACACCGTGGGAGGCGTAAGCTCCAGGGCGGCTGCAAGCTCATATACGTAATGAGGCTTCTTTCCGAGCATTTCAACCATCTCAAACCGTTTTTTATCCGACAGAAGCTTTACAAATTTTTGAACCTTTGCTTTTGTGAACATTTTCCTGGGATATTGATCGGTATATATCCCCAGATTGACCCAGAGGGTATCATTGTATGGCTTAGTATGGAAAAGCCACGGCCTTATCTGCGTGAAGTAGCTTATATGGATTTTCATCCTTTCATATTTAAAGCCCGAGAAATTGCCCAGAAACTCTTTGTCAAAATAATTCGGGTCTTCATGCAGCAGTCTTTCATATTTCTCTTTCGTTGATTCTAATTTTATCAATATCTTATGCTCTACAGGCTTATAGCATTTCTCATAGAACTGCGTCATGAGAAGGCATAGCCTGGCCTTTATTTCCGATGGATTTTCCACACATTCCATGAGTTTTTCTTTATCTTCGTCGGTTTTGTCATCCATATCAGAAATCAATTGCCTGATATTGCCGGCTATATGCTGGCAATCGCTCCAGCAAACAAGGCTCTGGCTGGAATCGTTCTCGCTGTATAATGCCTGCCTGATTATATAGGAAAGCAATTCTTTATCACAGATTTGCTCTATAAAGCGTATCAAATCCTGTGTGGTTTTGATGGTTTCGTTTTCCAGAATAATTCTTCCCAATATATGCAGCATGTCTTGCCATTCAAAGAAGTATATCAGCTCATTGCTCATGTATTTAGACAGCTTTGATTTCATTTCTTCGATCAACAGCCGAAGCTCCTCTGAAGGGCTGAAATTAAAATCCAGGTAGAATTTATATAAGGACTCTTCGTTTGCTGTAAAATTGAGCGCATATATGAATTCTACCGGGGGATGAACTGTAAATGTTACCTGTTCCTTGGGAATTTCCATAATCATCACCTCTTAAACTCATAAAACATATTCGTATAGTAGATGCTTATCTAATACTATGATATATTTGATGGATATGGAAGTCAATAAGATTTTATTAGCATCGATTTAAGCTTTAGATAGATAATATCTATTCAAGAGAAAAATGCCATTGAGATAAACAATAATTCACCTGTCGTATATGTGTTAGTATAGTAATAGTTAGAAATAGAAGCGATATAGCTGGCTTGAGGAGGAATTATAGAATATGGAGAAAGATGAATTCATAAAAAAAATTAAGGAAACAGCGGAAGGTTATTTTGAAAGAGGAGAATTTTTCTGCTCTGAGGCTGTAGTGAAGACAATAAACGATGTCCTGGGCAAACCTTTTGACGATAGTGTGACCAAGCTTGCCTCCGGATTCCCTATCGGCATAGGAAAATCAGGCTGTGTTTGCGGTGCCATAAGCGGCGGCGTCATGGCGTTGGGTATGGCCTATGGCAGAAATCACGGACAGGCGATGAATGAGAAAATGCTTCCCATGTCTGCGGATCTCCATAATTATATTAAAGGGGAATACAAAAGCACTTGCTGCAGAGTTATAACCAAAGATTTTGAATTTGCTTCACCGGAAAGGAAAAGGCATTGCGTAAAGATAACCGGAAAGGTTGCGGCTTATGTGGCAGAAAAGCTGATTGATGACGGAGAAATCACTTTATAGATTGAACGAGACTTCATTCAGAGGGGGATTCAACCCTCACTGAATGTTAGTTCAGTGATAAAATATACATTAAAAAAAGCAGCTTGGAGGTCTCGGGACTTTCAAACTGCTTTTTCGTGCTATGCTTTCGCTTGCTTGGGAACTGCCGATATCTCATCCTTTGCTGTCAAGAAGCTTATATATCTTGCTAAGATATAAAAAACCATAACCATTGCAAGGATTTCTTCGAATTTCACTATATAAGCCAATACCGGGAATCCCTTTCCTGCTTTTATGAGGTACCCATTTGTCAGCTTCATGGCTATCCCGCTTATCACAAAGGGAAAGGTAAAGGCAGAGAAGCTGGGATAGAATTTTGACTTGAGAAGCTTCGGAAGATAAAGAATAACGCCGAAGGTCATCATCAGGGCAAGTACGCTTAAAAAAGCTACCATAGCTAAGCTCTTCTCTTGAAAGGAGTTCATATATCCGGCCAAGCAAAGACTGGCAGGGGCTGCAAATATTGCAATTGTGGGCATTGCCGGCTCCAAAACGGATTTTATGGCAAAGGTTCTATATAATATTACAGGCAGCAATATCAAATAGGAAGCAAGGCCAAACCAGAACAAATATCTGCCCAATAAGGCCATGTCATATACCGGCGCCGTAACACTGGCAACCACAATTCCGACATATACAACAAAATAGCTGGGGAAGACCTTTTTTATATCAAATTTCAGGATGTATCTCACGGTAAAAATAACGATGAGCAATACGTGAAGCAAAAGGGCGAAAATCCATATGCCAAAGGCTAAGGCCGGGTAAAGTGGTTTGATATAGGTTGATAGAAGCATAAGCCCCATGGAGAAGGTAGGCAATACGCTGGCTACCACCGGATTATTCATGCCTTCGGCCACCGCCTTGGGGGCAGTTATTACTTTTGCCGCAATAAGCACGAGTATTATAAAAGACAATATCCCGAGTATATTCCTGTATATGCTTCCGTAGGACAATACCAGATTGCCACCGGCGGCTAAAGCCAGCATGAGACCGGAAATGGGCAGAGGCAATTTCTTGATCACTTTATCCATTTTAAACACTCCATCTATAAATATTCAAAATAATTTCCTTATCAGTATAGCATAACAAGACTTCACCAAAGATTGATAATTTGAATAGATAAAATATGATAAATAGAAAAAATCAATGCTTTTTACTTTGTGTCAGCGAGGATGAAGAAGACAGAGAATCAAAAAAATATATAGATGATATGAAAATTAGAGGATTTTACAAATTTATCTAGAATATATAAATACTTGGCGGCAATTGGTATACCAGTCATAAATTGCTTATTGTTCATAATCCGTAAAGGGAATTGGGGGTTAAATTATATGGACAAAAGGGAATCGCCATTTATTCATTATATTTTTGTTCTTATTATTGGATTTATAACTTCAGTCATTCTCTATTATACTTTATGGCAAAGCCATATTTATGCTATTCATACCTTCCTTGAGGCGGTGTGCTTATTCATAGGAGCATCTACATTTCTGATAGTATGGAATACGGTGGATAAAATGCTGAAAATAAACTATATCATAGGCTTTGGCTTTTTATCTGTCACAATTTATGATGCTTATCATGCATATCTGTTTGTAAGCCAATCCTTTGCACATGATATTTCTATGGATTTAAACATGAAATACTGGATATTGGGGAGGTTCTCCGAGGCAGTCGTTCTATATCTCGTATCCCTAAACGTTTTGAATATCAAGCTGAATAAATGGCTTGCTCTCGCTATCGCCATGATCATCCCCTTTGGGACAGCGGCAATTATATATAGATTTCCCTGGATTTTTCCCAAAATGATCACTATTGAAGGATCTACATTGGCTAAAGAAGCGATAGAATTTGCAGTCGTATTGCTCATATTTTTGAGCATGATAAATTTGAGAAAACATTTTGATCATAATTCGCCTGTGTCCTTCAGGCATCTTTACATGGCTCTTCTCATGGCTATCCCCACCGAAATAATGTCCATAGCATTTTCATCTATCTATTCCTTCAACGTTGTTTACGGGCACGTTCTCAGAGCATTTTATTATTATTATATATACAAGTCTGTGTTTGTAACCTATGTAGAATATCCCTATGAAAAAATGAAGCTGGAAAATATCAAGCTTGAAGAGGCATACATGCAGCTTGAAGAAAGCAAGCATGAGATATTGAAGAGGCAGGATATGCTGATGCAGCAGGAGAAGCTTGCATTATTGGGGCAGATGGGGGCCGGCATAGTCCACGAAACCAAGAACTACCTCACCACCATAAAAGGCAGCTGCCAATTGATAAGCCTTCTGACAAAAGAAGAAGGAACGATCAAGCATGCAAAGAAGATAAGCAAAAATGTGGACGAAATAGACCAGATCATAAGCAAGTTTTTGTTTATGGCGAGGCCCAGGGACACTGAATTCACTGAGGTATCCATGTGTGATTTGCTTCAATCTGCGGAAAGCCTCATTTTGAGCACTTCTATTGTAAAAAAGGTTGATGTCTGCTTTGAGAATTCCAAGGAGGAAAGGTACCTGCTTTGCGATGAAGGCCAGATAAATCAAGTGATATTAAATCTCTGCAAAAATGCTGTAGAAGCTATGGAAGGCATGCCGGGCGCCAAGCTCATCATCGAGACGGGCTATGACGAGGCAGCAAATGAAATGTACATAAGCGTGATAGACAATGGAAAGGGTATCTCCCCGGCTGATCTGGCCAGAATAGGAACTCCCTTTTTTACTACAAAAAGTATGGGCACAGGCCTGGGGCTCTACGTTTGCAATCATATCATAAAAGAGCATAAGGGAAGGCTTGAGGTGAGCAGTGAGTTAGGCTGCGGGACGGTCTTCACTATAAGGCTGCCTTGCCTGGTGGAGGAAGAAGAGGATGAGGATGATAAAGAATATACGAACAATATCCTGGAGATGAGTTGCAACATTTGATGGAATACAAGGACTTATAGCTTATAAATACAGGCAATAGAAGTAATGATGCAGATGCGCTCAAAAACATTTAAAAATATATTTAAAAAAATGTTCGCATGTAGTATAATGTATATTAAAAGTTTTCAAATTTATATAAAAGGAGCCATGTTGCATGAAGCTTGTTTATAAAGGAAAAACCAAAGATGTATTTCTTCTTGAAGATGGAAATTATTTGCTCAAATTTAAGGATGATATGACGGGTGAAAACGGAGTATTCGACCCTGGCTCAAACTCTGTGGGCTTGACCATGGAAGGAGCGGGGAGAGCAGGCCTTAGACTGACCAAGATGTTTTTTGAGATACTGAATAAAAAGGGCATACCCACTCATTATGTGGATGCAGATATAGATGCGGCGACCATGACAGTGAAGCCTGCCGTATTATTCGGCAAGGGACTGGAAGTCATATGCAGGTATAGGGCTGTAGGGAGCTTCCTGCGCAGATACGGCATGTATGCAGAGGAGGGCCAGGCTCTGGACGCCTTTGTAGAAGTGACATTGAAGGATGATGATCGCCAGGATCCGCCTATCACTGAGGATGCCCTGGATATGCTGGGAATTCTTTCTCATGACGAATATAAGGTTTTGAAGGAGCTCACGAAGAAAATCGGAGCAATAGTAAAAGAAGAGCTGGGAAAACGCGGCATAGAGCTCTATGATATCAAGTTTGAATTTGGTAGAGTAGGAGAAGACAGGCATATCGCCTTGATAGACGAGATCTCCGGGGGCAATATGAGAGCCTTTAAGGATGGAAAGCATGTAGAGCCTCTCGAATTGGAAAAATTGATGCTGGAGTAATGATGGATGCAGACCCTCAAGCTGTTTAAGCTTGGGGGTTTATTATGTGGGCAGGGCATGATTTTATCGCCGGAATTAGCCTTATTATAATACATATGGTATAATAGGATAAACTAGTGAAAGGCTTTGTATAGCTCGTATCGACAGGTTTCTTTTAGAAATCCTTATCCGGTGGCGAATCTTACATTATTCGGCCACAGGTTGAACGAGACTTCATTCAGAGGGGGATTCAACCCCCACTGAATGTTAGTCGAGTCCATAGAAGGTGAATTGCCTAACAGGGGCAAGAGAGGCTGCCCTGGGGCACTGGACTTAGCCGCTCTTGGCATAAGGTGAATTGCCCCTCTGGGGCAAGAGAAGACACCCTGGGGTGCCCGCCGCCTATAGAGGCGAGGGTCGTCTGTGCCCTGTGGGTATAGAGCGGGTTAGTTCAGTGATAAAATTTATGAAAAGGGAGGCGTTTGTATGAGAACAGCTAAGCTAGAAGTTTTTGAAAGGAATGAAAAAGGTCATAAAGTAAGACGGGAGCAGTTTGTGCCTGGTGTTATCTACGGAAAAGAAGTTGAGGCAGCTTCGGTCAAGTTCAGAAAGAAGGACGCAGATAAGCTGATAAAGGAATCCGGCAGCCGAGCCAAGTTAACAGTAGTCCTGAATGAAAAGGAAAGTTTCGGCTTTATAAAGGATACCACAAGAGATGTGCTTACAGGGGATTTGATCCATATGGATATCCAGGTTGTAAATCAAGACTCTGAAATAAGCCACAGTGTACCTTTGGTATTTAAAGGCACGGATGCATTGATATACAATCGTTTGATTCTGCAAATCAATGCAAATGAAATCCAGCTCACAGGGAAAGCAAAGTTCATTCCCGATGTGATAGAGGTAGATGTAAGCAATGCCAAAAGCGGTGATACTATACTGCTGGCTGATATTGATCTTCCTGATGCCGTGACATGTGCCAATATGGAGGATGTTCCTCTGGCCGTAGTCACATCAGCGAAGATAGATGAAGCTGATGAAATGACCGATACTGCCGAATCCAACAGCGAAGATGTTCCTGCAGAAGAAACGGGAAATGCTTAACCCATGGGAAAAAAGTTTATCTATATATAACGCATTAAATATTTTACAGCAGTAGGCTTATATTAACTGATAAAAGCTATGTAACGTATTTATTGCAACTTATATAATTGGCTTTCTAATGCTGAGGTATTTAGTCCAAATATTATGGTATAATATAGGGAGGCGCATTTGTAATGCGGCTCCCTTAAAATATGCATAAACGACGAAAGGAAAGTGCTCGTGGAAAAGAAATCGCCGATGTATTATTTAATGTACACTATATTCATAGTATCCTTCATTTTACTTACATATTTTGGCGTAGGACCTGTAGTTTTTGCCGATGGAAATATAAGTGAAAGAATATTGACCGCTGTTATAGTTCTTCTCATTTATTTTGCATGGGGGTTTCTATTTGCCAGATGGAAAAGGTCCTATAGATGATCGGACAAGGGAAAGGTGAAAATAATAATATATGAGGATAAATAAGTATATAGCCGAAAGCGGAGCCTGCTCGCGGCGGGAAGCGGATAAGCTTATAGAAGAAAAAAGAGTGACCATAAATGGGAAGACCTGTGAGCTGGGAACGGTTGTGGAGCCTGGCGATGCAGTATGTATAGACGGAAGACCTGTAGGCTCAAAGAAAAAAAAGGTCTACATAGCCTTGAATAAGCCTGTTGGCATAGAGTGCACCACGGATCGCCGCGTTGCAGATAATATAGTGGATTTTGTAGATCATCCCCAGCGGGTTTTCCCCGTCGGAAGGCTGGATAAGGATTCTGAAGGCCTTATTCTTATGACAAATGACGGAGATATAGTGAATAAAATATTGAGGGCCGAGAATAATCATGAGAAGGAATACATAGTGACCGTCAACAAGCCTGTAAAGGATGATTTTCTGCAGGGTATGGCTGAGGGTGTCGAGATACTTGGGAGAAAGACAAAGCCCTGCAAGGTATATCCCGTGGACAAAACCACCTTCCGCATAATACTAACTCAGGGCTTGAACCGCCAGATACGCCGCATGTGTGAGGCCTTTGGCTACAGAGTGCTTAAGCTGAGGCGCATCCGCATAATGAACATCAGATTAGGCCTGCTGAAAACAGGACACTGGAGAAATATAACCAAGAATGAAATGGATGAGCTGATGAAACTTATCAGGTAAAGGAGGATCTCCAATGGAAATCAATATGACAAGAGCAGACAGATTAAAAGACTACGTCCGCGGAGTAATGGACAGGAAAGACGGTACCATGCTATATAATCAATACAAAGATGACATACAAAATGTGACGCCCCAGGAAGCCTTTGAAGTCTTTTTCCATCAGCTTGATAGAGGCACTACACCTAAGAAAATTTTAGAGATCCTGGATAAGGTGATTCACGTCTTTCACGGATCCTTAAGCATGTATATCTGGGAAAAGCCTCCCAAGGACAGCTTTTTGGATACTCTTATGAAAGAGAATGAAGAATTGGAAAATAAACTGTCATCCATTAAGGAGATTATCAAAAGGAAAGACTTTAAAAGCAACAGGCTTGAACTTTTAAAGCGCATTGAAGAGCTTCAGCAGTTCAACGCTCACTATGTAAAAAAAGAAAACATACTGTTTCCTTATCTGGAAAAAAAGATGGAGAAGTTTTCGGGCCTCACCATCATGTGGTCCCTCCATGATGAAGCCCGGGCATCACTAAATAAGCTTATATGCCTGCTTCAATCAAAGGAGCCCAGTGAAACTGATTTTAATGCTGAGATAGGAAATTTATTTTTTATACTATATGGTCTTTCTCACAAAGAGCAGTATATATTATTCCCGGCTGCTTTGGAGGTAATAAATGAGGAAGAATGGATTGACATGAAAAAGCAGAGCTTCGAATACGATTTTCCTTTTATTGAGAAGCCGCCAATGGATAGAGAGGCTTTATCTGATATGGCAGATGAAGTTGTGAAAGAAGAAAATAGTTTTATAATGAAAACAGAAACAGGAGAGCTGAGCTTTGAGCAGGCACTAATGATTTTTAACTCCTTGCCCGTGGATTTGTCCTTTGTAGATGAAAACAACAAGGTGAGATTCTTTACAAAGCCGAAGGATAGGTTATTTCCCCGCTCCCCAGCGGTAATAGGGAGGGATGTGAGGAATTGCCACCCCTCTGAGAGCGTCCATGTTGTTGATAAAATAGTTGAGGAATTCAGACAGGGCAATAAGGATACGGCAATCTTCTGGATTCAAATGAAAGGCAGAACTATTTTGATTCAATATTTTGCATTGAGAAATGCCCAGGGTGAATACAAAGGAGTCTTAGAGGTGAGCCAGGATATAACAGAAATAAAAAGGATGGAAGGGGAAAAAAGGCTTTTGGAGTGGCAGTGACTGAGCTAACTCCAAAAGTCCTTTAAAATTTTGGGCAAACAGTTTTCATTGACTTTGGTGTGGGGAAACCATTCCCTGGGGAAAAGCTTCTGATAGTCCCAGCGTGAGAATCTTTCATCCAGCAGGAGTATGACTCCCCTGTCGGTTTCTGAACGGATCAATCTGCCTGCAGCCTGCATCACCTTGTTCATGCCCGGATACATGTAGGAATACTCGAAGCCCTTGTGATTCTTGTTATCGTAGTAGTCCTTTATGATATCCCTCTCAAGGCAGAGCTGAGGCAGTCCCACCCCTACAATAACAACTCCTATGAGCCTATCGTCTCTCAGGTCTATTCCCTCCGAATAAACTCCTCCCAATACGCAGAATCCTATATTATGAGCCTTGGGCTCAGGCTGGAAAAACTCCATGAAAAGTTCTTTTTCCTCTTCCGTCATGCCGGGAGATTGAATCTTGACATTGAATCCCGGATATCTGGCCATAAACTCCTCATAAACATTCTCCATATACTTATAGGAAGGAAAGAATACCATATAGTTGCCTGTTTTGCTTTCTACGGTACTGTACAAATAGTCCGCTATTCTGCTGTAGCTTGTATCCCTTTTTGTATAGCGGGTTGCTACATTGTCCCCTATTAAAAGGCATCTGTTCCTTATATCAAAGGGAGAGTGGAGATATATGGCTTTGCTGTTTTCTCCGCCGCCCAATATTTCCAGAAAATAATCCATGGGCAGAAGGGTCGCGGAAAAGAAAACTGCAGCTCGGCCTTTTTTCAGGACCTGGCTTATGAGCAGGGAAGGGTCATGGCAAAAAAGCTTCAGCCTCACATCACTGCTGAACCTTTCAATATAAGTTACATAATGCTCATCATAGTTTTCGGATATCTTCAGAAGATTCAGCACGCCAAAATACAAGGACATGAACTCCTCGTCCTTATGGCTGTCTTCGTTCATAGCCAGGTATTTGTCGGCCTTTATGACAAAGGAGTTCAGCAGATGGTACAGGTCCTTGTCCTCTTCCCGGCTTACAAAGTGATTTTCATTCTCAAGCTTCTTTTTAAATTCGATGAAATATTTATTTATGCTGCCGCATGCGGTATGCAGCTCTTTGTTTTTGTCCTTCATCTGCTTTTTAAGCTCAAGGAAATCTTTTTTGTGCAGCTCCGCAGAATACATCTCCCTTGCTCTGTCCACCAGATTATGGGCCTCATCTATGAGAAAGGTGAAATCGGACTTCTTATCCATGAAGAATCTCTTCAAGCTTGCGCTGGGGTCGAAGAGATAGTTATAATCACATATCACGCAATCCGCCCAAATGGCCAAGTCCAGGGAATATTCAAAAGGGCAGACCCTATGCTTTTCTGCGTAAAGGAGCAGCTTTTCCCGATCCATCTGGGTTTCATTGCACAGCATATCCATTAAGGCTTCGTTTATCCTGTCAAAATGGCCTTTAGCATACTCGCAATATCTCGGATTGCACTCCCTTTCCTCCTTGAAGCAGATCTTATCCTTCGCCGTTATGGTGATGGAGATAAATTGCAGGCCTTTATCCCTCATGCGCTGAAAGGCTTCCTCTGCTACTTTTTGGGTGGTGGTCTTTGCGGTGAGATAAAATATCTTGGAGGTTTTGCCTTCGCCCATGGCCTTCACTGCAGGGAAAACGGAGGATATCGTCTTGCCTATCCCTGTCGGCGCCTGGGCAAAAAGTATATTTTCATCCCTTATGGCCCTATACACGGATGCGGCCATCTCCCTCTGGCCTTTCCTGTACTGGGGAAAGGGAAAGGACAGGCTTTTGATGGATTCATCCCGGCGGGATATCCATGAGCTGCTGTAATCGGCCCAAACGCAATATTTCTTGACCAGATCATCGAAGAAATCTTCAAGCTCTGCTATATCAAAGCTCCTTCTCAACTTCTTGGTCTCATCCGTGTCCAGTTGTATGTATGTCAATTGTATGGTGAGGCTCTCTAAGCCGTTTTCCTCACCGTATATATACCCATAGCACATGGCTTGAGCCCAGTGCCTGAAGTCATAATCCTCATTCACCAGCTCAAGGGGCAAGGTCACAGACTTTATTTCATCGATTATTACCTCATCATCTTCAATGAGGATGCCGTCAGCCCTGCCTTCTATGACCAGGCTGTAAGCATCAAACTCTATGGTTTTCTTCAGCGGCACTTCCGCCCTATAATCATCACCGTAGGACTTCTGCAGCCTTCTGTGGGCTTTGCTTCCCTCCAAGGCTCTATCCATGCTTACAAATCCAGACTCTATATCCCCTGAGCGGAGCACAAACTCTACCAGATTGCGGACAGACAATCTCAGAAGCATTCGGGACAGTTCTTTTTGCTTCTCGTCTTTCATATCATCAGTTCCTATCATAGAATCATATTTTATTTACTATATCATTTTAATACACTTCAATCTATTTGCAAAGTTTATCACTGAACTAACCCGCTCTATACCCACAGGGCACAGGCGACCCCCGCCTCTATAGGCGGCGGGTGCCAAGAGCAGCTAAGTCCAGTGCCCCAGGGCAGCCTCTCTTGCCCCTGTTGGGCAATTCACCTTCTATGGACTCGACTAACATTCAGTGGGGGCTCCCATCCCCCTCTGAATGAAGTCTCGTTCAAAAAGGCACGTGCACCGGAAGCATAAACTCTCTATGGATTGAAGCTCCTGCTATGTGATAATATATACAATAGGATGTGATATTAATGAATATATTGAATGCAGAAAATATAAGCAAGAGCTACAGTGAAAAAATATTGCTGAAAAATATAAGCCTTGGAATAAGCGACGGCGATAAGATAGGAGTTATCGGCATAAACGGTACAGGCAAGAGCACTTTTTTAAAAATAATAGCAGGTCATGAAGTGCCTGATGAGGGAAGGATCACTAAGGGCAGCTCAGTTATTGTTGAATATCTCCCCCAAAGCCCGGACTTTCATCCCGATGACACTGTGCTGGAGCAGGTATTCAGAGGCGATACCCCTGTGATGAAGCTGATAAGGGCATATGAAAAAGCTCTCGAAGCCGGAGCGGGAGGCGATATCATAAGGCTCACCCATGAGATGGACGTTCTGGACGCCTGGAATGTGGAAAGTGAAGCGAAAGCCATACTGACCAAAATGGGCATATTTGATTTTAATGCAAAGATAAGCACTTTATCCGGCGGGCAGAAAAAGCGCATAGCTCTAGCCGCCGCTCTCATAAACCCCTCGGACCTTTTGATACTCGACGAGCCTACCAACCATCTGGATAATGACATAATAGATTATTTGGAAGCTTATCTCAACAAGAGAAAAGGTGCACTGCTCATGGTAACCCATGACAGATACTTTTTGGAGAGAGTTACGAATAAAACGATAGAGCTGGATAGAGGCAGACTCTATGAATACGACGGAAACTATGATGGCTTCTTGGAGAAAAAGCTCCTTCGGGAAGAGATGGAAAGGGCCAGCGAGGAAAAAAGGCAAAATCTGCTGAGAAAAGAGCTGGCCTGGATTAAAAGGGGAGCCAAGGCAAGAAGTACAAAGCAGAAAGCGAGAATACAACGCTTTGAAGAGCTGAGAGACAGAGATCCTGATTTTATAGAAGATAAGCTTGAGATATCCGTGGGAGGAAGCAGGCTTGGAAGGAAGATAATTGAAATCCATGACGTATCCAAAGCTTACGGTGATAAGAAGCTTATAGAGGATTTCAGCTATATACTTCTCAGGGATGACCGCATAGGCATAATAGGGCCTAACGGCATAGGCAAATCAACCCTTTTGAATATCATAGCCGGCAAGATTGCGCCGGACAGAGGACATGTAGATATAGGAGAGACAGTCCGTATAGGAATGTTCACCCAGGAGACCTGTCATATGGATGATGATATGAGAGCCATAGAGTATGTGCGGGAAGGTGCCGAATACATTGCCAATGCAGAAGGATACAAGCTCAGTGCTTCCCAGATGATGGAGACTTTTTTGTTCAATTCGACGATGCAGTGGACACCCATAGGAAAGCTTTCCGGAGGGGAGAGAAGGCGGCTTCATCTTCTGAGGGTGCTGATTGAGGCACCAAATGTACTGCTTCTGGACGAACCGACCAATGATCTGGATATTGAAACCTTGACCATATTGGAGGATTATCTCGAAAGCTTCCCGGGAGCAGTGATTGCCGTATCCCATGACAGATATTTTCTGGATAAGGCGGCGGAAAAGATTTTCTGCTTTGAAGGGAATGGCAGCATAGCCCGGTATACGGGGAACTATTCCGATTTCAAAGAAAAATCAGATGAGAATACAGCCGATAAGGAAGACCATAAGGATACAAGGGAAAAAAGGGCTGAGGCCAGGGAAAAGCCGAAAGCTTTGAAATTCACCTATAAGGAACAAAAGGAATATGAACAAATAGATGAAGTTATTGCTTCAATAGAAGAGAATATCCGGGAGCTTGAAGAGAAGATAAACGAAGCGGCTTCAGATTATGAGCTTCTGCAGGAGCTGCTGCTTGAAAAGGATGAGCAGGAAAAGCTGCTGGAGGAAAAGATGGAGAGATGGGTTTATCTCAATGAACTGGCAGAAAAAATACAAGAGGGCAAAACGCCGGAGGCTTAAACAGGATTCGTTAAATCAATGATGGATGGAGGTGTTTATTATTGTGGAGAAAAAGCAGCTGGAAGAACTCCTAAAGGAACTGGAGCATCATAAAGAAATATATGAAGAGATGAATTTGATCCTTGATACCACCTTTGATTTTATAAGCATTGCTGATGGAGAAGGTATGTTTTTAAGGCTTAGCAAGGGTTCGGAAGAGATTTTCAGTGTTTCGGAAGATGAGATCATAGGCTCAAGTTGTTACGATGTAGAGAGAATGGGAATTGTGGACAATTCAGTGACTCGAGTAGTTTTGGAAACCGGCAAAAAGATATCATCGGTACAGATCACCCAGGGCGGAAAACGGTTTATGGTCATTGGTATCCCGATGTTTGACGATAAGGGAAGGTTAAAACGCATAATAAACATATCCAGAGATATAACCGAAATTGAAAAGCTGAATAACAGGCTTAAGGAAACAGAAGAGCTTCTCGACTGGTATCGTTATGAAATGCTGAAAAAGCAGGAATGTGAAGAAACCTTTATATATAATGAAGCATCTTCTATGAAGAAGATTTTCAACCTGGTGAATCAGGTATCCAGAGTAGATGCTACAGTTTTGCTTCAGGGGGAAACAGGGGTGGGGAAAAATCTCATCGCCAAAACAATCCATAAGCTCAGTTCAAGGCGAGAAAATCCTTTTGTACAGATAAACTGCGGTGCCATCCCGGAAAACCTGCTGGAATCTGAGCTGTTCGGATATGTGGAAGGAGCCTTTACCGGTGCTGCAAAAGGCGGCAAAAAGGGCTTCTTTGAGATAGCTAATAATGGAACGATCTTTTTAGATGAGATTGCCGAGATTCCTTTGTACCTTCAGGTAAAGCTGCTTCATGCATTAGAGCATCATGAGATATATAAGGTGGGAAGCTCAAGCCCCACAAAATTCAATGTGCGCATATTGACAGCGACCAATAAGGATCTGAAAGCTATGGTGAAGGACGGAGGCTTTAGAGAAGACTTATACTACAGGCTTAATGTCCTTCCCATATTCATACCTCCCTTAAGGGAAAGAATGGATGATATCCCTCTGCTCACTCATCATTTCTTGAGCAAATACAATAATAAATACTGCATGGACAAGCAATTGACTATGGAAGCCCACAAGGCTCTGGCACAATATAAGTGGCCCGGCAATATAAGGGAGCTTGAGAATGTCATAGAGAGGCTTATCATAACCTGCGGCCAGGATATGATAGATGCAAGCCATGTGTATAATACGGTTTATGGCTCTAATGAAAGGGCAACAATAGAAATAAACGGGATAATACCTCTTAAGCAGGCGGTAGAAAAAGTAGAAAAGGAGCTTTTGTTTAAGGCTATGGAAGAATTCAAGACAACGAGAGAGGTCGCCAAGGTTCTGGAAATAGATCAATCTACTGTGGTAAAAAAATTAAATAAATACAAAAATATTAAATGATGACGAGAGGAATCTTTTGTGATGAATAAATTCATCACTTTTATTTTTTTTGGAGTTTTTTCACTATAAAAATAAAATAGGCTTCGCGAGAGGCTTGAAAATAAACAATTTATAAAAACTTTTTTAAATTTAGAAAATTGGCACAAACATTGCACATAAAAAGAATATTAGAAACAATGCATAGGCTAAATAAGAAGGAGATGATTTTATACAGAATAGACATTAGCCTGTGGAAAAGTAAAAGGAGGCTTATTATGAGTATTATTATGGCTTTTTGTGTCGTACTGGTGGTTTTGGCAATAGGAGATGTGATATCAGCTAAAACTAAAGCATTTATACCTTCTGTGTTTGTATCTGCAATATTGTTTTTAATAGGATTTTGGACTTTTCTTCCTCAAGATTTGATCGATATTTCCAGTTTGGGAATGCCTTTTGCTCTATTAGCTATGTACCTGCTCATAACTCACATGGGAACCATGATGAGTGTGAGCGAATTGATAAGTCAATGGAAGACTATTACGATTGCCTTTATGGGTTTAGTGGGAATGTGCGCAGGCACAATGACCATAGGAACTTTGCTGTTTGGCTGGGATGCTGTGGTAGCAGGCACTCCCCCTTTAACCGGCGGTATAGTGGCAGCCATAATGATGTCGGATGCTTTCGCGGCAAAAGGGATGCAGGATTTGGCAGTGCTGGCAATAGTGATGTATGTCATGCAGGGCTTTGCCGGTTATCCGCTGACGGCTTTGTGCTTAAAGAAGGAAGGAAAACGTTTGCTGTCGCTTTATAGAAGCGGTGAAATGGTTGCAGCAAAACCTAAGGACTTCAATGTTGATACACCTAAGAAGTCCAAATATAGTATATTCCCTCCCTTGCCGGAAAAGTACCGGACAACTTACATGTATTTAGCAAAGCTCGGATTAGTTGCATGGGCCGCTGTCAGCTTTGCTGCGGCAACAAATGAAGTGGTATCAAGATATGTGGTATGTTTGATCTTTGGCGTCATTGCTTCTGAGATCGGTTTTTTGGAAAGAAAGCCTTTGAATGAATCAAATTCCTTCGGCTGGCTTATGACTTCGCTTATGGCATATGTATTTGCTCAACTGGCCAAGGCTACACCGGCCATGTTAGTGGAGATTTTTATTCCATTGTTAGGCATCATCATTATCGGAGTTGCAGGCATGGCCTTGTTCTCCACTGTTATAGGCAAAAAATTAGGCTATTCTAAAGAAATGGCTTTTTCAGTAGCCTTGACAGCCCTCTACGGATTTCCTCCCAACTATATACTTACGGATGAAGCATCAAAGGCTTTGGCGGAAACTCCGGAAGAAAAGGAATTTTTAATAGATCAGATGCTTCCCAAGATGCTGGTAGGCGGATTTACAACAGTAACAATTGCATCCGTCATTATAGCCGGTGTTTTTATCAAGTTCTTATGATAGACCTGTTGAAAATTACGTTTGATTATTAGGAGAAATATATGAAGACAAATTTGATTAGAATAGCACAAGATATTGAAGCTTTATCCCGTTATAATGCGACACCGGGAGAAGGCTTGACCCGTTTTTCTTTCACGAAGGAAGACAGGGGAGCGAGAGAATATATAAAAAAAGAGATGGAGAAAGCCGGGCTTAGGGTATATGAAGACGGAGCAGGCACGATAATAGGCCGGCTGGAAGGCAAAGACCAGGATGCTCCTGTGATCATGCTGGGCTCTCATTTTGATTCCGTGAAAAACGGTGGAAATTTCGATGGCAATGCAGGAGTTGTAACAGCTCTTGAGATTTCAAGGGTCCTTAAAGAGAACAAAATAGAATTGAATCATCCTGTTGAGTTTATTGCAATCGTTGAAGAAGAAGGCGGCCGTTTTGGCAGCGGCTTATTTGGAAGCAGGGCAATGGCGGGAAAGATTACAAGGGAGCAGCTGGAGCTGTTAAAAGATGAGGACGGAATAACTATTGCAAAGGCCATGGCCGATTTTGGCCTGGATCCGGATAATATTTTACAATCTGCCAGAAAGCCTGAGGATATAAAAGCTTTTTTGGAGCTGCATATTGAGCAGGGGCCTATATTGGAGCATGAGGGGAAAAACATAGGAGTCGTTCAATATATAGTGGGCATAAACCAGGTGGAAGTGGTCATAGAGGGACGTGCCGATCATGCAGGAACTACTCCCATGGATATGAGAAAGGATGCATTGGATGCAGCAGCAGGCGTCATATACAGCATCAGCAGTTTTGCCGGATCATTGAAGGATTGCACGGTAGCGACTGTCGGAACCATTACGGCGCTTCCGGGGGCTGCCAATATAGTGCCGGGGAAAGTAATATTCACTATAGATGTGAGATCAAAGGATGAACAATCCATATGCAAGGTAATAGACTTTGTAAAAAGCAGGCTGGAGGGTGCAAAGAGAGAAAAGGAAGTAATTTATACCATTGAAAGCAAGCTTGAAGTACCCCCGGTAGAGATGGATGAAGAAATAATCGAGCTTCATTATAAAAACTGTGAAGCCCTGGGCTTTTCCTGGATGAATATGCTCAGCGGAGCGGGCCATGATGCCATGGTGATGTCAGAGCTCACCAAGGTGGGCCTGATATTCGTACCCAGCAAGAACGGCAGGAGCCATTGCCCCGAGGAATGGACCGATTATGAGGATCTGCAAAGAGGTATTGAGTTAATGTACCATACACTATTGGATTTGGGAAAGGAGATATAAATGAAAATCAGAGATATTGCAAAGCAGTATAAAGAATATATAGTGGATTTAAGAAGAGAATTTCATATGCATCCTGAGATCAGCTGGCAGGAAGTAAGAACCTCCGGCAGGATCAAAGAAGAGCTTGCCAAGCTGGGAGTGCCGTACAAAGAGATAGCCAAAACAGGAGTCATGGCTACCATAAAAGGTAAATATGAAGGCAAAACGATAGCCCTGAGAGCTGACATGGATGCTCTTCAGGTAAAAGAGCAAAATAAAGTGCCCTATTGTTCAAAAAATGTGGGCGTAATGCATGCTTGCGGCCATGACGGGCATACAGCCATGCTATTGGGTGCAGCGAAGATGCTGAATGAGATGAAAGACGGCATGAAAGGAACCGTAAGGCTCTTTTTCCAACCTGCCGAGGAGATGGCTGAAGGCGCATATGCTATGGTAGAGGAAGGCTGCATGGACGGCGTGGATGAAGTTTTTGGGATACATCTATGGAGTGATCTGGAAAAAGGTAAAATATCCGTGGAAGCGGGACCTAGAATGGCTTCTGCAGATTTGTTCAAGATAAAGGTAAAAGGTAAAGGCGGGCATGGTTCCCTTCCTCATCAAGGCATAGATGCAGTGGTTGCTTCCTCAGCAATTGTCATGAATTTGCAGTCCATCGTAAGCAGAGAGATCAGCCCCTTGGAATCAGCCGTGGTCAGCGTCGGGGTACTGAATTCAGGCACAAGATTCAATGTCATAGCCAGCGAAGCCGTTTTAGAAGGAACGACAAGATGCTTCAGCCCTGAGATCAGGGAAAGATTCCCCAAAATGATGGAGAGGATCATTAAGAGCACGGCAGAAAGCTATAGAGCCCAAGCAGAATTAGAGTACACTCTTGGCACGCCGCCCACTATCAATGATGCTTCAAGTTCAGGGAGAGCAATAAAAACCATTGAAAAGCTTTTCGGCGCAGATTCGGTATCCCTCATGGAGAAAGTGACAGGAGGAGAGGATTTTGCCGTGTATCTGGAGAAAGCTCCCGGAGCTATTGCTTTTGTCGGAGTGAGAAATGAAGAAAAGGAGAGCAACTATCCGCATCATCACGAGAGATTCAATATCGACGAGGATGCCCTGGAAATGGGAGCAGCCCTTTATGCTCAGTATGCATTGGATTTTTTAAGTGAATAGAGAGAATAAGCTATAAAAAGTAAAAGGCAGCGTATTCATTTACCTGCCTTTTATTAAACCCGCCTATGCAATTCAAAATATATAAGCCTTTATCGCTAAAAATGTTATAATATTAGGAGAGACTATATTGAGAGGATTGTTTGTATGAGTAAATCATTGGTATTAGCCGAGAAGCCTTCCGTGGGGAGGGACTTGGCAAGAGTTTTGAATTGCGGTAAAAAGGACAATGGATTTTTCGAAGGTGAAAAATATATTGTGACCTGGGCTTTGGGGCATCTGGTGACCTTGGCGGATCCGGAGGCCTATGGAGATAAATATGCAACCTGGAAACTGGAGGATCTGCCGATGCTGCCGAAGGAGCTGAAGCTTGTGGTAATAAAGCAGACCTCAAAGCAGTATTCCACCGTCAGGGAGCAGATGAAAAGAAATGATGTGTCCGATATCATAATAGCAACCGATGCAGGCCGTGAAGGCGAATTGGTTGCAAGATGGATAATAGAAAAGGCACAAATAAGGAAGCCAATAAAGAGGCTGTGGATTTCTTCCGTCACGGACAAGGCCATAAGGGAAGGCTTTGCCAGGCTGAGAAACGGCAGGGAATATGAGAATCTGTATGCCTCGGCTGTGGCACGGGCTGAAGCGGATTGGATAGTGGGCATCAATGCCACCAGGGCGTTGACCTGCAAATTCAATGCCCAGCTTTCCTGCGGCAGGGTGCAGACCCCTACCTTGGCGATGGTGGCCAGGCGGGAAGAGGAGATAAATAGCTTTAAACCAAGGGAGTATTATGGGATAAACGCTATAGCCAAGGGTATGAAGCTTATATGGCAGGACTCCCATACCAAGGAAACGCGTATTTTTGACAAGGATAGATGCGATAAGATACTTGCCTCTATTAAGGGCAGGGATGGGATCGTGGCTGAGGTGAACAAAGCCTATAAGAAAAGCTTTTCTCCGGCACTTTACGACCTTACCGAGCTTCAAAGGGACGGCAACAAGCTTTTCGGCTTCTCTGCCAAGGAAACCTTATCCATAATGCAGAGCCTATATGAAAACCATAAGCTTCTGACCTATCCCAGGACCGACTCGAGATATTTGTCTTCGGACATTGTAGATACATTGGCGGAGAGGGTAAAGGCATGCGGTGTGGGCTCATACTCCGCGGCAGCGGCTAAAATTTTAAGAAGCCCCATAAAGGCAAACAAGAGCTTTGTAGATGATGGCAAGGTTTCCGATCACCATGCCATAATTCCCACTGAGCAGAAGGTCTATCTCAGCAGCTTGAACGATAGGGAAAGGAAGATATATGATCTGGTTGTTAAGCGCTTTATGGCGGTTTTATACCCGCCCTTTGAATATGAGGAAACAACCATAAAGGCGAAAATAGGAGATGAAGCCTTCATAGCTAAAGGCAAAACTGTTATAAATTACGGCTGGAAGGAAGTCTACAACAACAGCCTGGATTCTGATGAGGAAGAGGACTCCAAGGATGAGCTGAGAGATCAGATGCTTCCTAAAATAGAAAAGGGAGAAAAGCTCATCATCAATACTTTGGTGCAGACAAAGGGGCTCACCAGGCCTCCGGCACCTTTCAACGAAGGCACGCTGCTTTCAGCCATGGAAAACCCGGCAAAATATATGGCAGGAGAGAGCAAGGATTTGATAAAGACCATAGGTGAAACCGGCGGTATAGGCACTGTTGCCACCAGGGCCGATATAATAGAAAAATTGTTCAACACCTTCCTTTTAGAGAAGAAAGGCAAGGATATATATATAACCTCAAAGGGCAGGCAGCTGCTGGAGCTGGTGCCGGAGGAGCTGAGATCCCCTGCTCTGACTGCAGTTTGGGAACAAAAGCTTGGTTCCATATCAAAGGGCTCATTGAACAAGGATTTATTCCTGGATGATATGAGGAGTTATGCCAAAGCTGTGGTGAGTGAAATAAAAAACAGCCAGGAAAAGTTCAAGCATGACAATATGACCAGGACCAAATGCCCCAAATGCGGCAAGTACATGCTGGAGGTCAACGGGAAAAAGGGGAAGATGCTCATATGCCAGGACAGAGAATGCGGCCATAGAGAAGGACTGTCTAAAATAACCAATGCCAGATGCCCCAATTGCCATAAGAAGCTGGAGCTTCACGGCGAGGGGGAAGGGCAGATATTTGTATGCAGCTGCGGCTATAGAGAGAAGCTTTCTGCCTTCAATGAAAGAAGGAAGAAAGAGGATGTGAATGTATCCAAAAGAGATGTGGCAAATTATCTGAGAAACCAGAACAAAACTAAAGAAGAGCCGATGAATACGGCTCTCGCTGACGCCCTTGCCAAGCTGAAGCTGTAGAGGCGGCCTTTGGATGCAAATGAATCGGGGACGGTCTGAGCCGTCCCCGATTCTTATTCTTTACATCAATGCTCTTACCACATCTTTCCGAAGGCCGGGCTATAATTAAAGCCCCGGCTCCACATATAGGTATTGAAAGTCATTTGCTGAATGGCCATCAATGAATTATGCGCGGCCATGCTCATGGGCTTTTCTTCGGTTCCGGACTTTTCGTTGTTTTTTATAGTCTGGGTTTCCGGGGTGAGTTTGAGAAGATCGCTTCGGACTTTATCCTGTTCGCTCTTGGAACCATTGGCCAGCAATGTCCTGAGACAGATCCATAAGCCTGGAGAGGCGGCGATTTGCTGCCGTTCCTCACCTGTAAAGGTTTTCCAGGTATCCTGAACTTGTTTTTTGATCTCTTTCACCGAATCCGGGGAGATCTGTTCCGGCATCGCTTTGGGATTTTGCCGCAGCAGCCTTGAATAGGCGATGATCTCACTGTATGCGGTCAAAGACATCTCTGTAAGCGGCGGCTCACCGGCAATCACTTCCTTGCCCCGGATTTTCAACTGATCTCGGATTATCTTTACAGCTTCATCGGAATCGGGAGATTCGTCAATCCACTCTATGATGGTCTTTTCAAGTTCGCTCCGCAATTCCTCCAAATCCTTCTGTCCCATCACCAATATAGCTTTAGCAAGCGCCGGATACTGATCGTACTCGGTCAGCTCCTTTTCCGTCAGCGAGCGCCAGCCGCTTTTCAATTCATCCAGAATTGCCTGCTCCTGGCTTCCGGTAAGCGGAGCTCCCAGCGCAAACTCCAAGACGAATATGAACCCCTTGGCATTGGCATCGATTTTGGCGGTCAAATCAGGATCATAAATAATCTCCGGGTCTTTAGAGCTTGATCCGGACGCAAGCGATCCTATGAAACCCTGCAACAGGGCGATGCCGCGGTCACGTGAGCAAACTGCGGCCGGTGCCGTATATGAGAACCAGATAGCTTGTTGACCATCTTTGATAACGATCCCCGAACCATTATATTGTTTTTTGTCAATTTTATCGGAAAGATCAAAGATGACCTGGCTGCCGCCAGTTTTAGGATCCGTCTGCCAATTGGAAGCCTGTATGTTGGGATTGCTCTTTTTCAGCAAAGCGATAAAATCGTTGGCCATGACGGCCGGACTCTTGTCTTTATCGTATGGGATCATTGCCATCATCAGCTGCTCATCCGTTTTTGCATTATCGATTGACACGGCCGATTCATTCGCTATGACCTCCCATTCTTTGGGATAATGGAATGAGAAGCTGCCATCAGCCGCTGTATATTTGGTCCATAATCCGGTCGGAGCAGTGTCGCTGAAACCGCAGGTAAACACCATTGCAAGTATGATCATAACCGCTGTTATTTTTTTCATCAATATCCCTCCTGCACAAAATATGTCTGGGAATACTTCCTAAAGTAAGATATATTATACAGCACTTCTGCAAACAAATCTATACGTATATGAGCTATTTCTGTATACCCGAAAGCAGCAGGAGTGATTCTTTTTGATTCAACTGTTTTTCTATTACTTCTTATCATATATCTTGGGGAGACCTAGCATTTCTCTATATTCATTTGCAGTAGCAGGGCGCCTGCCCAAGAACTCCAGACCCTTAACAATTTCTGCTACTACTGAAGGATTATCCTTTATAACCTCATCATCAAAGGGCCTCATCCATATAGAGTCTTCCATGCCTACCCTTGCGCCTATTATCGGAGGGCCGTACATAGCGGCAAGCATTACGCCCCAGATACCCGCGCGGCCTGACATGGATACCATGACCTTAGAATCCGGATCGATTTCAAGTATTCTGTCACATGCCTGGCGATAAGTGTCCATGAGGGCCCTCGGATTGGTCACGGTGCCCCAGCCCGGCTCTCCCATGCAAATGCGGAAATAATACGGTTTCTTGACTATACCGGTATCTATAAGCCATCTTCTTGCATTGTCTATATCTCCCAGATCATGGCATACCATTTCCGGTTTTATGCCCACAGATTCCATTATCTCACCCATTCCCTGAGTTGCCTTGGAGGTGGAGGGTATAAACAACAGATTGCCCAACCACACGGCTGCGCATGTCAAAGGACAGGTCTCCCAATCATCCTTGAACTCAATCAATGGTCCGCAGGTGTCAAGGAAGTCTTTCCCTCCTTCGGGGCATCCGTCGATGAGCAGGTTTTCCTTTCCATACTTTGCCCTGAGATTATCTATGACCTCATGGAAGCGTGATAATTCAAGGGTATGCATGCCGTTATCATCACGCACGTGAATATGGCAGGCACATGCACCGATATCTATGGATTTTTCTACCTGCTGGTTTATTAAAGCCTGAGTCAAAGGCTGATTTGGATTGACGGACGGCATTATATAAGCGCCGCATGCTGCGATCTTCAGCACGAAAGGTTTTGGAATATCCCACTTAGGTGATCCGGGTTCAAAGAAGGGCCTGCTGTATGTATCGCTCAGCATGAAGCCGATAGAGGGCTGAGGCCAGATGATGCATTGAGTCACATCCTTATATTCATCCATAACCCCCTGGTAATATTCCTTGGGGAATGTATGAAGCCCTTTGCCGCATAGCTCTTTGATATTATCGGGAGTTATCTTTCTTGTACCTGCTTCGATTTCCTTGACCATGCTTGTTATAGCGTCATTTACCGGTGTCTCAACTCCCAGCTTTTTGCCTGCGGCGGAAATATATCCGTTCCAGTAATCGATCTCGGTCTTCTTGCCCTTCTCAAGATCCTGAAGGACTGAGGATTTTATCGCATGGTGATCCTTCAAAACCGCATTCAGCATAGCTGCAGTTTTTTTCAGCACAGGCTCTGATCTTGCCGTAAGCTTATCCGGTGCAGGAAATGGAGCTAATGCTTTTTCCGGGAATGGTATATCGGCTTTCCTGGTGACATCATATGCTTCTGTGATTATCTTTATTGCAAGCCTTGTCGCATTTTCATCAGCCAGGGTATCGCCGTACAGATATCCTGAAATCGCACCCATGCCGCTCATGGATGCATTGACAAACAGCTTATACCATTTAAGCACCACCATAAAGGGTATCACCTTTACTTCAAATGCATACCTCAGGATTTCAGCAGCTTCCAGCACTCTTTTGGACGGCTTGCCCATATATTCTCCGATTTCAAAAATACCGCCGGTAGTCTTTGTAAGGTGGCCGGGCTCCGTATTGTTTGCTCCCCAGCCTGTCATACCCGATACAATCTTGTTTTTGCCTGCCAGGGTAAAGAGTTCATCCTCAGGGATTCCATTCTGCACGCTTAGAATAAACCCATCCTCACTGAGATACGGGAGTATGGAAGGCACTGCTCCTTTGTTGCTGGTGTTTTTCACCGCCAGGATGACCATATCGAATTTGCATCCTGCATCCTCCGGTTTTTTTACCACAGGTACTTTAATGTACCGATCCTGTTCAAGCCCGTCAATATGAAGCCCTTTTTCGCGGACTATGCTGACGAATTCCTCATTGTGGTGAATCAGCACTACATCGACGCCTTTTTCATAGAGCAGCGCACCGGTTATTCCTCCGATTGCTCCGGCTCCAAGAACTGCAACCTTTTTAATCACTGAACTACCCCCTTTTTATTGATTTGCATATTGATTATCCCAGAGCCAGGCTGCCTATATAAGCAACACTAAGCTCTTCATCCTCTAAATCATATTTATGTACAACCTTATCAGTATATACATAGCAAAAGCAAAAAAAGCCGGGCAATGGCTTGAGATGAATGGAAGCAAAAAGAATCGTCCCCGCTGCTTCCGGAAGCAACAGGGACGGCCAATTCTTTCGATTACGATGATGCCTCTAATTCTTCTTTTACTGCATGCTTTTCTACATACAAAACAGGCATATATAGCAACGTGAATACTACTATCATGATCAATTCAAGCCAGATGATATAAAAGGGCCATGGCCCCAATAGGTCTATCAATGATGGCGTATAGGGCTTATGATTTATAAACAGATAATTAGTTTTAAATATTGAGTTTATAAAGAAAACAAATAGAGCATAAATATTGGTGTTTATCAAAACTCTTTTCAATGAACCCTTTCGAACCCTTTTATCTTCTACAAGCAGAAAATAGATTATGGTAGCTATTATAAGGCCGTGGGACAGAAATACCTGGAAAAACCTGAAGTGGGGAAAGCCGTAGATGGATATATCGGGAGTCAGCAATGCTTGTGTGGCCCCGCCCAATCCCCAGAAAAACAGTATTTCAAACATAGATTGATTATATTTCACCAAGATGATTATGCACAAAAATATGGCTATGCTGCATAAATGCAGAGAAAGCAGGGATTCAAACCTTAAATCCTGGTAAAAGCAATCCCATAGCCTGAAGGTGATTTCCTGCACAGGCAAGGCTATAAGCAGGAACGCCTTATAAAATTTGTGAACCCTTTCATATTTGTTCGACAGGTTTGTAAATACGGTAATAAAAAATATTACGGTCGTAAGAGCCAGTATGTGGCTTGTCCCGAATAATGCAAAGGGCTTTATAATACTGGGATTTTTGCTTATGAATTCATAAAATGACATAATAATACCTCTTTCTAAAACTTTCTTCCTCCTCCGCCATGAGACCTTCCACTGCTGGAGCGATGGACTGTGCTTCTGCCGGAAGAGGACGAGCGTGGAGGCTTATTTGCAACCGGGATTATCCTTGTAGTCACATAGCTGTTTACAAGATTATCTTCTGTTATACCCAAATTCAAGTGGCTGTTATTCTTATATTCAAATATCCGGGCCTTGGGCTTGCTCTTATATCTTCTCTTTGTCCCGGACAGGAAGATTAAGCCCGATACTCCGGAAACGGCTGCCCCGATGACCACTTCGGCGGTGGTCAGCGTATTTTCCACCGGCTCAGAGACAGTGTATTGACCCTTTGGGATTCCCTTATTTAAAAATGCTTCGGCAGAGTCCAGGAATGCAAAAGCAGCATCATAATATCTCCTATCGGAAAGCCCCTTATCAAACACATCATCCAATATGCTTTCTATTCTTTCATCCGTCAGGTACCGTATGGCACTCCCCGATGTGGATATATAGGCTTCGCTGTTATCAAAGTCTATCAAAAAAAGTATGCCGTCTCTATCTGCACCTGTTCCATAGCCGTTATAATCAAAATAATCATCCGCATAGTCCCTGGAGCTTTTTCCCTCAGCATCTGAGGTGGTTACGATCACTATATCCATGCTAAACTGCCGGCCCAATGCGATTGCTTTTTGCTCCAGGCTTTCTTTTTCTTCGGCTGTAAAAACCCCTGCCATGTCAACGGCAAAGCTTTTGTCCGCAAATGCTGAAGACATGAAAGCTAAAAGAAAAATAAATATTAGGATTATGGCTGATGATCTGTATATTGCTCTCCTTACCATAGCAGCATCCCTCCTATTATAGAAATTGCAAACACCGCTGCTGCTATCATGCCCGTTGCAGCGCCGAGCTTTTTGCCGTCTACGGGAAGCTCGCCAAAGGATTTGCCCGTCTGGCCATTTACGGCATAGATGTATGTTTTGCCGTGATATATATAAGTGAGTATCCATGCGGGCAGAAGGGTATAATTCCAGCCCTTGATGGATATATCCATATCGGTATTATTCATATATACTTTGTGATAGCTTCCGATAGTATCCTGGAGCAAGTTGGAGGCATAGGCTTTCGCCCTGTCCTCTATACCCGGCTTTATCTCTTCCTTTTGAATATCATACTTTTCTGCAAAAAAACCGCTCAGATAGGACATGGAAAAATCAACGGCCTTTGACTCATCATAGGGAGAGATGGAATCGATGAGGGCTTTATCGATCTTTCTCATGGCTATCTCGTGAATATTATCGACATCGATGGTGCCCCGCCTGTCGATTCTGAACTCCTTGTGCTCCGTATATTCGGTATTTCCGGTTCTCCACACCCTTAGATTAACCCCTTTTCCCGAGTAATTCACATCTGCTTCTACATCGGCCATCCAGTAGGGTATATATATGCCCGTTATTTTCTCCAATTGAGAAGCACTGTAGAAATCCTTGGGAACAAACTTTTTAGTTTCTGCCCAAGATAAGAAACGGGAGACAGCCTTATCCTTATCATAAGCAAATGGGATGATCTTTGTCGGCTTAAACTCTCCTGTAAGCCTTTCGGTAAGCAGCACCGGGTTATGGCAATAGTAGCAGAAGGTTGCAGATGTGGTTTCCTCAGTCACCACTTCCGCTCCGCAGCTATTGCAGATATACCCCATGAGATGCCCATGACCGGCAGATTTATTTTCAAAGCTCTCAGCTAATTTGTCTAATTCTTCGGTGGTAAATTCGCTCAAGCAGTATTCGCATTTGGATTTCTGAATCTCCGGATCAAATTTAAGCCCGCCGCCGCAGCTTGGGCATTTGATGCTTTCAACAGCCATATTATCACTTCCTGAATTCAATATATATCAATTAAACGGATTCCCGCATTCGGGACAGAACTTAGGCTTTTGTCCGCTGATGACATGACCGCAGTTTGTGCATTTGACTTCCTGGGGCCTCTTATTTCCGCATTCTGTGCAGAATTTACCGCTATTTATGATGCCGCAGCCGCATTTCCATTGGTCTGCTGCAGGCTGAGCCTCTGCCGGGGCCTGCTTTGCCTGGGGCTGCCCGGCTTGCCGCGCTTGCTGAACCTGCTGCTGCATTTGTTGCATATTGGCTTGAGATGCTGCACCGATGAAGCTTCCCCCGGCCTGCATGCCCACTCCCATACCCATGAAGGCTGCAACCCCTCCTGACGGATTTGAGCCGGCTGACTCCAGGCCCCGGGCAATGGAGCCCTGGACATAGCCCTCCCTAACGCTCGGGTCTCCAAGCATTGCACCCTTGTTTCGCATATTGATGAGCTCTTTGGATTCATCGTCATATGATATGCTGGCAATTCCTACTGCTTGAACCTCAAAGCCCCTCATCTTTTTCCATTCCTCATCCAATACATTGGACATATATTGGCTCAGCTCACTGCCTTTAGATGCCACATGAGATATCCTGATGCCGTCAACGGACATTTGATTTATAGAGGTTTGTAAGGCTTCCAGGAACTCTGATAAATATTGTTCATTTATATCCTGTATATCAACGATATCCTTATTTCTCGGAATGGCCTCCTGGTAAAACAGCAAGGGATCTGTAATCTTTATGGAATAAGTTCCATGGGTTCTCAAAAACAGCTCCGAGTTATAAAAATTATCAAAATAGTTCAGAGGATTCTTGGTTCCGAACTTGATGCCTTTTATCTCCTGAAGGTTTATATAATATACTCTTTGGGCAGTCGGAGTAACTCCTCCATACTTTATTCGATTGAAGGACTCCTTTACTGCATCGCCTAAGCTGCCCGAGAACAGCGAGGGCAGTGATGAATTATTGACAGTATAATATCCTTCCTCTGCGGTGAAATCTACAACTTTTCCCCCATCCAAAATCATCATAAATTGATTCGGGTATACATGGATGACCGAACCGATAGAAACTGTGTTATCCGTACCCTTTATATTTGAGTTGCGCCTGTCGTTCTTCCTCACCTTGACCCCGCCGGCAAATACGGTTGTATCACTCATATTATCAGGCTCTATGACCTCCAGCCACTGATCCGCCAGTGACCCTCCTATTGCACTCGCCACAGCTTTGATTATTCCCATTTGAAGCCCTCCCATAAAATTGGTATGTTTAATTATATGTTTTTAGTTGCAGCTTAATCTTGAAGTTCTACTTAAAGTATAACACAGTAAAACCCCCTATTAGCAATATGAGCTTTCGATTTAACATATTCTTAATAATATAAAAAAACTGTTGCAAAGTATATCGGAAGGTGATATATTAGGAATACGATATAACGTCTAACGATATAACGATGATGGATATAACTACATGCGATATAGAAAATCATGACAATAATTTTCAGGAGGGGTATAAATGACGGATAGCAACGAACACGGGGCATTGACCGAAGGTGTATACTATATCCTTTTAGCGCTTCATAAACCAATGCATGGCTATGGAATCATGCAGTTTGTTAAGGAAATAAGCAACAACAGGGTCAGCCTGGGGGCGGGCACTCTATACGGAGCCATAAGCACAATGCTATCAAAGGGCTGGATCAAGGCCCTTGAACAGGAAGCAGACAGCAGAAAAAAGGAATATGTGATAACTGATCTGGGGAGGACTATAGTCTTGGATGAAATCAAGCGATTAGAGGAATTGCTTGATAACGGCAAGCGGATTATTGGAGGTTATGAAAAATGAAAAAAGTATGGAAGGCCTTTGTAAACTTTGAAAAAGAAGAAAAATGGCTTAACGATATGGCTGAAAGAGGGCTAAACTTTATAAGCTACAGCTTTGCAAGATATACATTTGAGGAAGGCACTCCGGGAGAGTATATATATAGAATGGAGCTGCTGGAAAAGCTTCCCGAGCATCCCGAAAGCAAGGAATATATAAATTTTATAGAGGAGACGGGAGCTGAACATGTCGATACCTATATGCGCTGGGTCTATTTCCGCAAGAAGAGGTCAGAAGGGCCCTTCGATCTATATTCGGATTATGATTCGCGGATAAAATACTACAAAAAAGTCGCAGCTTTCATCGCCCCTCTCACCGTTGTAAATCTGCTTGCAGCTGTTTACAATCTGCATCTTGGATTATCTATAGGAAACGAGAGCGGTTCTTATGGCAATGCATACATCTCGATAATAAACTGGCTGATAGCATTTATTTTAACCCGGATGCTTATATCTTATATAAGAAGGATTCGGAAAATGGAAAAAGAAAAGCAGCTTTATGAGTAGCAGCAATGTGATAAAAGCAGTGAGGACATTTCAAATCGCCCCACTGCTTTTTAGTGCTTGAGAAGCCTTCTTTACATCAATGTCAAAAATGTGGCAAAAGCATTGCTAAAATTAGTACAAAAGTACCATAAGGATTTGAATGTACTGGCGAATTATGTATGATAATATATAATTATGTATAATCTCTGAAAATCAATATCTGTAAGCCTTGATGGAACTATTTTTTGGATGTGATTTAATGATTCTGAAATTGATAATCTGTTTAATGGTTATTTCTGTGTTTATTTTACTTATTGGCACTGCTATTATTAAGATTTTCAACAATTTTTTGCTGATAAAGGGCTATAAGCTCTCTTTGAAATTTTCTTATATTGTTGCATGTTTGATAATATTTGCATTATCAATTTTTGCAGGGAAAAGCATCCTATCTTATCTCTTGTGACTTAACGCTGAATGAAGTCTTGTTCAAGAGGTTGACGCGGAATATTAACATTGAACGAGACTTCATTCAGTGGGAGATTCGACTCCCGCTGAATTTTAGTCGAGTCCATACTGGACTTATCCGCTCTTGGCATAAGGTGAATTGCCCCTCTGGGGCAAGAGAAGACACCCTGGGGTGCCCGCTGCCTATAGAGGCGGGGGACTTAGAGCGGGTTAGTTAAGTGTTAAAATAATTAATAGAT
>NZ_JAJEKE010000002.1 GCF_024363565.1 Lutispora saccharofermentans
CGGATACAAGGTGAAGGATAGTCAGCCTGGAAGCTTGACAGTAAGTGCAAATGCTGCCAACAATGTTGAAACAGTATACTATGTAGTAGACGAAGAGCAGTGGCATAACGTGAATTATAATCCTAATGAAGGTGCTGGAACAATGTTAGATCCTAACAATCCATACCTTACAGGAACAGAAGTAACAGTTTTAACGAATGGATTTACCAATCCTGTTGGATATCACTTTAAATATTGGATGGCACAAGGGTATGAATATGAACCATACAGGGCAAGCCAGGTGCCGGAAGCACCTGAATTCCAAAGTGGAGCATATTATCCTGGAGATAAATTCAAAATGCCACAATATGATATAACCCTTATAGCACAATGGGCACTAAATGAATACACCATAACTTATCAAGCAGGACCTAATGGAAGTTTAGCTGGTGGAACAAGAATAGACAAGATATTACATGGAGAAATCTATAAAGAAGCACCAACACCTGTTGCAAATTCCGGATATTATTTCAGTGGCTGGACTCCAGCATTACCTGGAACTGATGATAAGGTAATGGGAGATAAGACCTTTACTGCTAACTTTACAAAAAAATCAGACCCACCAGAAAAGCCTGAAAGGCCAGATAAGCCAGATAAGCCGGATAAACCAGATAAGCCAGATCAGATAGTAGTGATTCCTGATGAGCCGATTCCTGCAGGCTTGCCGCAGTTGAATAAGGGAGATCACTTCCAATACATTCAAGGTTATCCTGACGGCACAGTAAAGCCTGAAGGCTATATCACCAGAGATGAAGTTGCTGCAGTATTTTATAGGCTTCTGACCGTTGAATACAGAAACAGTATAAAGACTGATGCTCATAAATTCTCTGATGTAGCGAAAAACAGATGGTCAAATATACACATTGCTACTTTGGCTAAAGGTGGAATAGTTACAGGCTATACTGATGGAACCTTTAGACCGGGTAACTATATCACAAGAGCGGAAATGGCTGTAATTGCTTCGAAGTTTGATAAGTTAAGTCCTTTTGAAAGCGATAAATTCTCAGATATTGCCGGACATTGGGCAAATAGATATATCAACTCCGCAGCAGAAAAAGGATGGATAAAAGGCTATTCTGATGGAACTTTCAAGCCGGATCAATATATCACCAGAGCTGAATTCGTAACCTTAGTCAACAATGTATTAGACAGAAGAGTTGCCATAGGTGAGATATTGCCAGAAGCCAAACAGTTCCTGGATTTGCCTGAATCCAAGTGGTATTATGAAGCAATGCAAGAAGCAATCAATAGCCACAATTACTATAGACTGGATAACGGCTATGAGGATTGGACAGATATTTATTATCCAGAATTGGAAATGTAGTAAAATGAGTAAAAGCGAAGGGGACAAGTGATTTGCATTGTCCCCTTCGCCTCATAAATGCAATAAATCAGAACGCAAATAAAGTGATATAATTGTGCAGAAAATTCACAAAACTTGTCCAAATGATTATTTACAATTAAAATAGTTATGGTATAATAAAGATAAATAATTGTATAATTTAAACATCAGCTGATAAGCGATAATAGCAAACCTCGGGAAACTGGGGGACGCAAAGCTACAGGGCCTGTAAAATGGCAGCCAGCTACCGAAAGATTAGTTTTTTTATTTCCGCTATAGCTGATAACTCTCAAACGATAATAGCAAACCTTGGGAAACTGGGGGACGCAAAGCTACAGGGCCTATAAAATGGCAGCCAGCTACCGAAAGGGGTCGTTTTCAGTGAAAAATATTAGATTTATTGCAATGTTGATTATAGGTGTTATGCTATGGAATCCCATAGCTGTAGATGCTTCTTCGAATATTGCTATCGATACAAAAAAAGCAAATGAAGGCGTAGTTAGAATCTCTTATACGGGAATCAACAAAAAAACCAAGGTTATGGTAGAAAAGGGTTCTGCAAAATATTACTATGATCTGCAAAAAGAAGAAGATTTTTTTCCTCTTCAGCTTGGACAAGGCAGCTATACCGTATCCGTGCTGGAGAATACTTCAGGCATCCAATATAAGGTTATGGCCAAGAAAAGCTTCAAAGCTGATATAACTGAAGAGAATTTAGTATATCTCAAATCCACTCAGCCGATATTGTGGAGTGAAGACATGGCCGCTATAAAGCTTGCTGGGTCTCTGACACAGGATGAATCAAATGACGAAAAAATTGTACAAGCTTTATATGAATATATGATAAATAATATCAGCTATGATTATAATAAGATGGACAAGCTTAGCACAAACTATACTCCTGACATAGATACAATATTGAAAGACGGCAAAGGAATATGCTATGATTATTCGGTTTTGTTCGGAGCTATGCTGAGAAGCAGAGGCATACCGGCTAAGTTGATAAAGGGTTACAAAAATGATATCAGCGTATATCACGCGTGGAACGAGGTTTACATGAACGGAAGCTGGAAGATCATAGACACAACCTATGATGCAATGAAGAATAAGACTGGGACAAGCTATAGCATGTTCAAAGCCCAAAGTGATTATAATAAGTCAAAAGAATATTAAATCTCTGCATATATGACGCAAAAACCGCTTTAATAAAAAGGCGGTTTTTGTGGTATAATGGGACAGAAATAATTTAATCAGATTGGAAGGACGAAACAGTATGTTAAACGAGTTCTCAAGGACTGAGCTGCTGCTTGGCAAGGAAGCGATGGAGAGATTACAAAAGGCATCAGTTGCCGTATTCGGCATAGGCGGGGTAGGTTCTTTTTGCGTGGAAGCCCTCGCCAGAAGCGGTATCGGAAGTTTTATCCTTATTGATGATGACAAGGTATGCCTTACAAATATAAATCGCCAGCTGATTGCTACAAGAAAGACTGTGGGCAAGCATAAGGTTGAGGTGATGAAGGATCGCATCCAGGAAATAAACCCAAGAGCCAAGGTTGAAATACATCAGACCTTTTATACAGAGGATAATGCGGATAAATTTGATTTCTCCGGCTGCTCTTATATTGTTGATGCGATAGATACGGTTTCGGCAAAGCTGACGCTTATTCAGCGTGCAAAGGCGGCAGGCGTGCCCGTTATCAGCTGCATGGGTGCAGGGAATAAGCTGGACCCTACGCGCTTTGAGGTGGCAGATATATATGAGACCTCTGTTTGCCCTCTTGCTAAAGTGATGCGGCATGAGCTTAGAAAGAGGAATATCCAATCCCTCAAGGTTGTATATTCCAGGGAAGTCCCCATAACACCCATGGATGATGAGGCCAACAGCTGTAAGCATAATTGTATTTGTCCTCCGGATACGAAGCGAAAATGTACCGTAAGACGTCAGGTGCCCGGAAGCATTTCATTCGTTCCGTCGGTGGCGGGGCTCATTTTGGCCGGAGAAGTGATCAAAGATTTAGCATGCAAAAGCATTCTATTGTAATCCATAAACAGCTAATATATAATAGATTAATGATGAAAAATGCGAATAAAGAGGAGGCGGAAACCACTGAAAGACACGGAATTTTTCACGGAAAAACACTGAGGGCTCGATAATATTAAACTTATGTGTGAATCCGTAGCGTGTCATTCTGAACGCTAGTGAAGAATCTTAAGTATTCCACCAGGGTCAAAGATCCTTCGCTGATGCTCAGGATGACAGGCTTAGCTATAACTTTTCTTACCCATTTCGTGTCCTTTCGTGTCTTTCAGTGGTTTGCGTTCCCCTATGTTGCGTTATTTATAGATTGTGAGGAATTGAAATGAAGAAAACAAGCATTGGCGGCCAGGCCGTAATAGAGGGGGTCATGATGAAAGGACCCGAAGATATTGCCATAGCCGTCAGAAAGCCGGATGGTGAAATTGCTCTCAAAAAAGAAAAGCTTAAAGCAAATAGAAAAAAAATATCCAAGATGCCTATCATTCGGGGGATGTTTGCATTTATTGATTCTATGGTAATCGGTGTTCAGGCCCTTACTTTTTCAGCGGAATTTTTCGAGGAAGAAGAGGCAAAGGAAGAAAAGAAACCCTCGAAGCTGGATGAATTTATGGAAAAGAACATGATAGCGATAGCCGTATTATTGTCCATAGCTTTTTCTACAGGCTTGTTTATACTGCTTCCTACGCTGGCCGTGAGCCTGCTGGGCAAGGTATCAAAGACCCCGCTGCTCATGAATTTGGTGGAGGGTGTTGTAAGAATAGCTATTTTCATAGGCTATATTGCTCTTATATCACAGATGAAGGATATAAAAAGAGTCTTTGAATATCACGGTGCAGAACACAAGACCATATTCTGCTATGAAAACGGGGAAGAGCTTACTGCTGAAAATGTCAGAAAGTATAAAAGGCTGCACCCGCGATGCGGTACCAGCTTCTTGTTTATCGTTATGATAGTGAGCATTCTGCTTTTTTCCTTTTTCCGATGGCCCAGCCTGCCTGTGAGACTGATAACCAGGATTCTCCTACTCCCTGTGGTGGCAGGGATATCCTATGAGATAATAAAATGGGCAGGAAGAAGCGATTCAAAGCTTGTATGCGCTATATCCGCTCCCGGCCTGTGGCTGCAGAAGATCACCACAAGAGAGCCTGATGACAGTCAGATTGAGGTAGCTATTACAGCCTTGAAGAATGTTTTGGTGGAAGATAAGGAGGCTGACCTGTGGTAGAGCATACCATCAGAAGCCTGTTAAGAGAAGGTGTGATTTTGCTCCGGGAATCCGGATGCCCCAGCTATATCCTGGATGCAGAATTGATTTTATGTCATATACTTGATATGAAAAGGATAGATATCATAAAATACAGGGACAGGGTCCTCGGTGAAGAAGAGGCCGTGGATTTTTTCAGGCTTGTGGAAGAACGCAAGAAGGGAAAGCCTATACAGTACATTACAGGCTGCCAGGAGTTTATGGGCATTGATTTTTGCGTCCGCGAGAATGTGCTCATACCGAGGCCTGATACGGAAATCCTTGTGGAGAAGACTCTGGAGCTTTTAAAAGGCAAAGAAAAGCTCCGTATTGCAGATGTATGTACAGGCAGCGGCGCCATAGCCGTAAGCCTTGCTTATTATATTCCTCATGCTTATGTTTATGCTGCGGATATTTCCGAGGATGCGCTTGAATGCTGTAGGCGGAACATTGAGAGGCATCAGCTGGGGAGAAGGATGAAGCTGCTCCGGGGAGATTTGCTGGAGCCGTTATTTGAGGAAGGTCTGGAGGGAAAGTTAGATGCATTGGTTTCAAATCCTCCATATATATCAAAAAAGGATATGGATAGTCTCCCAACCGGCGTCAGATGCTTTGAACCCCACTTAGCGCTGTACGGGGGAAGGGAAGGCATGGATTTTTATATCCGGATATTGAAGGATGCTGATAAGCTGTTGAAAAAAGGGGGCTTACTGGCTTTTGAAATAGGATATGATCAAGGCCGTGCTTTAAAAAAGATTATCCAGGATCATGGAATCTATAAGGATGTCCGGATAGAAAAGGATCTTGCCGGATTGGATCGCATTGTATACTGTTATTTGGAGGAGTAAGTAAAAATGTATGATAAGCTTGAATTTATAGAAGAAAAATATGAGGATTTGAGCCACAAGATAAGCGACCCGGAGATAATAGGGGAACAGAGCTTGTGGAAAAAGCTAGTAAAGGAGCATTCCGATCTGGAGGCCTTGGTTCAGAAATTCAGGGAATACAAGTCTGTGCTGAAGGGTATTGAGGATTCAAAGGAAATGCTCAATGAAGAAGAAGATAAAGAATTGATAGAGATGATCAAGGCTGAGATTTCCGAGCTGGAAGCTAAGAAGCCGGCTTTGGAGGAAGAATTGAAGATCATGCTGCTGCCCAAGGACCCAAATGACGATAAAAACGTTATTGTTGAGGTAAGAGGCGCAGCAGGCGGAGAAGAAGCAGCCTTGTTTGCCGGGGATTTGTTCAGGATGTACACAAGATATGCAGAGAGGCAGGGCTGGAAGGTTGAGATGCTGAGCTCAAATCCGACGGACATAGGCGGCTACAAGGAAGTAATCTTTGGGATAAACGGCAAGGATGCCTATAGCAGGCTGAAATATGAAAGCGGAGCCCACAGGGTCCAGAGAGTCCCGACTACTGAAGCAGGAGGCAGGATACACACCTCCACTGCTACGGTGCTTGTAATGCCGGAGGCTGATGATGTGGACTTTGAGCTGGATATGAATGATGTGAGGATAGATGTTTTCAGATCCAGCGGTCATGGCGGACAGAGTGTAAACACTACAGACTCGGCCGTCAGGGTTACTCACATCCCTACGGGCACAGTAGTATCCTGTCAGGATGAGAAGTCACAGCTAAAGAACAAAGAGAAGGCATTAAAGATATTGAAATCCAGACTGCTGGATGCGGAGATAGAGAGACAAAACGCAGAGCTGGCCAGCAACAGAAAGAGCAAGGTAGGCACGGGGGACAGAAGTGAGAGGATACGAACCTACAACTTTCCTCAGGGCAGGGTCAGCGACCACAGGATAGGGCTCACCTTGTATAAGCTTGATGCTTTCATTGACGGAGATCTGGATGAGATGATCGATGCGCTTATAACCACAGACCAAGCTGAAAAACTAAAAAACGAAGAATGATCATCAGGTTCTAGGGTAAAGTATATATGCAATGATTTTAATGCAATAACCTTGTTGTCCTAACTGATAAAAGAGTGCATTGTGAAGGGGCTTAGAGTTTGTTAGCGCAGTATAGGAAAAGTTGCGTCAACTGTTTGAGCCAAAGCGAGTTTTGACGCAACCCTATGCAAGCTTACAAACTCTTAGCTTCGAAGCTCTGCAATCGTTATCAGTTAGGACAACAACTTATTGCAATGGAGTCATGCATATTATTTTTTTTGCAATTTTTCCTGCATGTTTACTTGTTAAAGAATTTTAAGGCTTCAACTAATGGCATTTGTAATTTTATCATTAATAATTATAATAGGGATATAACGCTAAAAATTAACACAAATAAGGGGTTGAGACTATGATGTTTTTATTGCAGCTTTCGGTGGTTCTGACCGCTGCAGCTTTGGGAGGTTATATATGTAGAAGATTAAATCAGCCTGCAGTTTTAGGACAGCTCATATTCGGTATAATAATAGGGCCTTCCCTGTTAAATATAGTATCACCGACAGAAACCTTTATACACATGTCGGACTTAGGGGTAATACTGCTGATGTTTATAGCAGGACTGGAGACAGATCTGGATGAGATGATAAAATCGGGTAAATCGTCTCTAATAATTGCCATAGGGGGAGTTATTGCTCCCATAGTGCTTGGAATAGCCGCCAGCAGCTTATTTGGGAATCCTATAGAAGAAGGATTTTTTATCGGGGTAATCTTAGCGGCTACTTCAGTAAGTATAACCGTAGAAACTTTAAGGGAAATCGACAAGCTGAAAACAAGACAGGGCATAGCTATACTGGGAGCGGCAGTCATAGATGATGTAATAGGTATAGTGCTCTTATCGCTGGTTACAGGCTTGGTAAAGCCCGGTGCCGGTCAAAGCTTTTTTTTGGTGCTGGCGAAGCTCGTAGGGTTTTTTATATTAGCCTTTGTAATAGGCTTATTCATAATAAGATTCTCAAAAAAATATTTTACCTCGAAAAATACCAGTCAGCATATAGCTGTCATAGCTCTGATATTCTGTTTGCTATTCGGCTTTGCAGCTGAAGAAATGGGAGTGGCAGCAATTACAGGGGCATATCTGGCAGGAATGATATTATCAGCCACACCTTTTAGGCATAAGGTATCCTATAGTATACAGGAGTTGGCCTACCTTCTCCTGACACCTATATTCTTTGTTGTAACAGGCATGAAGGTTGATATAAGCCATATGCTTAACGATTTGCCCTTCGGCATGGCGCTTTTGCTTGCAGCAGTGCTGGGCAAGCTCATAGGCTGCGGAGCAGTTGCCAAGTTCTTAGGATTCAACAAAAAAGAATCTCTGCAGATAGGCATAGGTATGATACCCAGAGGAGAAGTGGCTTTGATAGTAACGGACATCGGATTGAAGCTGGGAGTTGTGCCTACAGGGCTTTTTGCCGCCATTATTTTTATGATACTGGCTACGACAGTTGTGACACCGCCATTTTTGAAAAAGTCTTTTGAAAAAGCAGCATGATTTGAAAATTAATGCTGATATTTATGAAGAAAGGTAGTAAAATTATGATAGATAATAATAATCAAACTGGAGGTGCTCGCATGTACGCATTATTCGCAGTTTTCAATAAAGCCGAGTGCTTGAATGAGATATTGAAAAAAATGAAGGATATTGGTATCACAGGGGCTACTATAATTGATAGCGTTGGGGCCGGTAAGCTTCGAAGGAGCATAGGAAAGGAGATACCTCTTATAGGAGGTTTCATGAAATCCCTCGATACAGATATAGCCAACAATAAAACACTTTTTACTGTGGTAGAAAGCAGAGAAAAATTGAACAAAGTCATGGATGAGATAGAAAAGATCTGTGGAGGAGATATGTCAAAGCCTGACACGGGCATTATGTTTGCTGTCCCGATCACAGCTTCAAGAGGAGGCAGTGTCAGCAGAGTAAAGGAAGATGGGCCTAAAACCTACAGGGCCGAGTGATTTTTCAGGGGCCCCTTTCATCGTTTGGCGCATCATATGGCGTTCTTTTTTTATCTCCGGAGGAATACAATATACAGGTGACATTCTGCAGCAAGGAATGGCGAAACACCTTGTCAGAGAGGATTAACCTGGAGGTAAATTTATGAACAGGATATTGGCCGTTACAATAATAGGATTTATATCCGGAATGGTGGGCACCGGAATCGGGGGTGTCATAGTCTTTTTTTTAAAAAATCCTGGCAAGAAATTTATGGGAACCCTCCTGGGATTTACAGGAGGAATAATGCTGGCTGTAGTATGCTTTGATTTGATGCCTCACGCCTTTGAAATAGGTGGTATGATCATAGGATTCGCAGGAATACTATTTGGTGTAGCAGCGGTTTTTCTGGCGGATATAATCATGCCGGAGGTTCCTGAGATGAGGAGCGTTTCAGCCGGGTTGGACAGTACATTGATAAAGAGCGGCATATTGCTGGGCATTGGCATAGCCCTGCACAATTTTCCCGAAGGCCTTGCCATCGGCTCCGGTTTTGCTGCAGGGAATTCAATGGGATTGAGTATTGCCATAGTCATGGGCTTGCATGATATGCCTGAGGGAATAGCTATGGCGGTGCCCTTGAGGATCGGAGGCTACAACAGGCTGAAAATAGTGTTCTATACGATTGTAGCAGGCATACCCACAGGCATAGGGGCGTTGATCGGAGCCTTGCTGGGAGAGATATCCCCGGTATTTGTATCTCTGTGCCTAGGCTTTGCCGGCGGCGCAATGCTTTATATAACCTGCGGAGAGCTTATACCCAAGACTCAGACCCTATATAGGGGAAGAATCCCGACGATAGGCATGCTGGCCGGCATACTTATTGGACTTTATATTACAATGATATTAGGCTAGAGGGCGGGGAACACGGATTGACACGGATTTGCACTGGGGTTTATATTTTATTAGCTCGGGTGACTTTGTAGTTTTTTATTGTTCTTGAAGGATTTTTGTGATATTATATTTGTAGTTTTAACGCAGGAGGAAGTACTGTGAAAACAAAAGTCTACTATTTTGAGGATAAAAATATAAATGAAGAAGCCATTGATGAAGCGGCAACGGTTATAAGACAAGGCGGCACCGTTATTTTTCCTACTGAGACAGTTTACGGACTAGGTGCCAATGCCCTTGATGAAAAATCCGTGAGCCGCATTTTTGAAGCCAAAGGCAGACCTTCTGACAATCCATTAATTGTACATATTTCCAATTATGATATGCTCCTCTATTGTATAGGGGAGCCTTTGTCTGAAAAAGCACAAAAACTTATGGCCTTTTTCTGGCCCGGACCCCTCACCATAATATTCAAAAAATCAAAAGCCATACCCAAAGAGGTAACTGCAGGATTAGATACTGTGGCTATCAGGATGCCTGATGATGAAATTGCTCTGGGGCTTATTGAAAAAAGCGGAGTACCTATTGCAGCTCCCAGTGCCAATATTTCCGGCAAGCCGAGTCCAACTGCGCCGGAGCATGTTATAGCCGACATGGACGGCAAGGTCGATGTTATATTGTGCAGCAGGGGCACAAGAGTTGGGGTAGAGTCAACTGTCATAGATATTTCCGAAGATACGCCTGTGGTATTGAGACCGGGTGGAGTAACCCTGGAGGAGCTTCGCAAGGTATTGGGAGATGTGGAAACAGATAAAGGACTCGAACCGGGGAGCATCCCAAAGTCTCCCGGTATGAAATATACCCACTATGCTCCCAAGGCACCGATGGCAATAATCAGGGGAGATGAAGCCAAAGTCAGGGGAAAGATTTTGGAGCTTGCAAGTAAAGACCGGGATAGAGGACTAAAGGTTGGAATATTGACAGTGGATGAGGACAAGGACAGTTATCCAGGATATAGCGTTATATCCATAGGCAGCAGAAGGGACAGCGCTCAGGCGGCCCATAACTTGTTTAATGCGTTAAGGGAATTTGATAAGCTTGAGGTGGATACCATATATGCCGAAGCAATAAGCGAAGAATATCTGGGGCTGGCGGTTATGAACAGAATGAAAAAAGCCGCAGGTTTCAATATCATTGAGGTGTAAAGATATGTTCAATGTACTTTTTGTATGTACCGGCAATACGTGCAGGAGCAGCATGGCTGAAATACTATTTAAAGAAATGTTAAAAAGGGAGAATCTGGATGGTAAGGTAAGGGTGAGATCCTCAGGTACTTCTGTATATATTTCTCTGCCTGCATCAGATAATGCTATAGAGGCTGTAAAAGAGCTTGGTATGGATCTTACGGGACACAGGTCTCAAAAGCTGGATATCGATATGCTGCGGGAAGCTGATCTGATACTGGCTATGACCAGGGCTCATAAAAGCCATATACTGAATATAATGCCGGATATAAAGGACAAGGTGTTTACTCTGATAGAATATGCAACTGGCGGTGAAGAAGGAGATATTTCGGATCCCTTCGGTTATGACCTTGACACCTATAAGCAATGCAGAGATGAGATAAAGAAGTATCTGGAAATAGCCATCGGAAAAATAGGCAAATGGGCAAATCGGCAAATGGGCAAATAGGGGAGACGGGGAACACGGATTAACACGGAAAACCTCACGGATTTTCACGGAGGGATTGTGTGTAGGGAACAGTCTTGACTGTTCCGCTAAGGAAGACGGCAACCACTGAAAGACACTAAAATTACACAAAAAACATTAAGAAATAATTTAACAAATATGCAGTATCGATAAACTGTCCTTTCCGTGAAATTTAGTGAATCCTTTCGTGACTTTTAGTGGTTTCGTTCCACCTGACCCTAAAGGAATACCCAAAATCCTGAGCTCTGAGTTCTGAATTCTGAGTTCTATTCAAAGGAGGCGATTTTGTGAAAGTTGTTATTGCCAGCGATCATGGCGGATTTAGACTGAAACAGGAAATAATGAAGCAATTGGAAAGCAAGAGCATCGAATACGAAGACTATGGTGCATATTCTGAGGAATCTGTGGATTATCCGGACTACGGACATAAAGTGGGAGAAGCAGTGGCTTCGGGAAAATTTGACAGAGGCATAGTGATATGCGGCACCGGCATCGGCATATCCATAGCAGCCAATAAAGTGCCGGGGGTAAGGGCTGCACTGTGCGGAGACTGTTTTTCAGCCAAGGCATCGAGGGAGCACAATAACGCTAATGTATTGGCCTTGGGAGAGAGAGTGATAGGCGTGGAATTGGCCAAGATGATAGTGGATATCTGGCTGGAAACAGAGTTTGCGGGCGGAAGGCACGAAAGGCGAGTCAATAAAATAAGCGATATAGAAGAAAAGTACAGGCAGATGGGCAAATAGGCAAATGGGCAAATAGAGGAGGCGGGATGACGGAGGGATTTGAATTCAAGGTGTATTATGGGTGTCATCCTGAGCGGGAGCGAAGGATCTCAGACCCCAAGAGAATACTTGAGCTTATTTATATGGATTATACATATGGGCAATAGATTCTTCACTATGTTCAGAATGACAAGCCTAGCTTATAAGAATAACTGGCCGTGTAATTTAGTGCAACCTTCAGTGTTATTCAGTGGTTTCCGTAAAAACCCAAAGACCCCAACGGCTTACCCTAATACCAGAAGCTAGCGGCCAGCGGCTGACCCTAAAGGAATGCCCCATAGAAAAAAAGGAGGAAGAGTATGAAAGAATATAGCAATGTACATGTGATAAACCACCCGATGGTGCAGCACAAGCTGACGATTTTGAGGGACAAGAATACAGGCGTTAAGGAATTTAGAGAAGTTGTAGAGGAGCTTGCACTCTTTATGGGTTATGAGGTTACGAGAAACCTTCCTTTAGAAGATATAGAAATTGAAACTCCCATATGCAAAACTACGTCAAAGGTTATATCAGGGAAAAAACTGGGAATAATTCCTATATTGAGGGCCGGATTAGGCATGGTAGATGGGCTTTTGAACCTTGTGCCTACGGCTAAAGTAGGGCATATAGGGCTTTATAGGGACCCTGAGACCTTAAAGCCTGTTGAATATTACTGCAAATTGCCTACAGATGTGGCAGAAAGAGATCTTATCGTGCTGGATCCCATGCTGGCCACAGGAGGCTCCGCAATAGCAGCCATAACCTTTCTTAAGGATAAAGGGGCCAAGAGCATAAGGCTGGTTAACCTTCTGGCAGCTCCTGAAGGAATAGATGCTGTAGTAAGCGCTCATCCCGATATAGAGATTTATGTGGCTGCAGTGGATGAGAAGCTCAATGATCACGGCTATATAGTACCGGGCCTCGGAGACGCCGGCGACAGATTGTTTGGAACCAAGTAGAGAATTAAGGGAGGCGGAAACCACGGAAAGACACTGAATTTTCCACGGAAAAACACGGAAGGGTTTTTATAAGGGCAACATGGATATACGAAACACGTACAAAAAAATAAACAAACTTTTCGTGAAATTTAGTGAAAGTTTCAGTGACCTTCAGTGGTTAAAAAAGGATAATGCTATGGAAAATGATAGGAATAGACCTTCATGGGATGAATACTTCATGGAAATTGCAGAATTGGTGAAGAAGAGGTCTACTTGTCTGAGAAGAGAAGTAGGCGCTATAATTGTTAAGGACAACCGTATATTATCTACAGGCTATAACGGGGCGCCGAAAGGGCTGAAGCATTGCCGTGAAACAGGCTGCATCCGAAGCGACCTTAATGTTCCTTCCGGTGAACGCCATGAGTTATGCCGCGGGCTTCATGCGGAGCAAAATGCTATAATTCAAGCCGCTGTGTTTGGCGCAGCTATAGATGGCGCCACAATATACATCACCCTGTTCCCATGTGTGGTTTGTACAAAAATGATAATAAATTCTGGTATAAAAAGGATAGTTTTGAGGGAAGCTTATAACGATCCTTTGTCAATGAAAATGTTGGAAGAATCGGGGATTACTGTTGTAAAAATGCCGGAGACCACTGAAAGTGACTGAAATTTTACGGAAAAAACGAATATGTTTATTATATCAAGCAGGGAACAGTCTTGACTGTTCCGCAAATCGCAGCATAATATTTAAAGTAAATAAAAACATTCCCCTGTCATTCTGAAGGAGCAAAGCAAGTGAAGAATCTTAAATAAGATCCTTCTGGCAAAGCCTTCAGGATGACAATGGAGCTGGATTTTCATAGGAATACCAATTTTAAAAAAGAAAAATTTACATAACGATATTTTTAAAAAAGAGTAAAAAATAATACGGGGAGAATTGATAAAACCTGAATAATACAAGTTTGACTTTAAATATCATTTGTTTTAAAATGAAAATATTGGACAGATTATACTATAATACCCGGGAGTGATAAGATGAAAGACTTGTTCATGGCTTTTGCCGCTTCGGCTGCTTTCGCATGTGCTGCAACTCCATTTGTTAAGCGTTGGGCAGAAAAAGTAAAAGCCATAGATGTACCAAAGGATAATAGAAGAGTTCACAAAAAACCCACTCCTTTATTAGGTGGATTAGCTATTTATTTTGCCTGCCTTATGAGCATACTCCTGTTTGTTCCTCTGAACGAAAAGGTTTTAGGCATATTGGCAGGTGCAACCATGATAGTAATATGCGGGTATTTTGACGATATTAAGTCTCTCTCGCCAAAGACAAAGTTTGCAGTCCAAATAATTGCAGCTATTATCGCCATATATTGCGGTGTCAGAATAGATAGATTCACCAATCCTTTGTATTTTATTTACAAGGCCAAATGGATAGAACTGGGAATATTTGCTTATCCTGTAACATTGCTATGGATTGTGGGACTTACCAATGCCTTCAATCTTATTGACGGCCTTGACGGATTGGCGGCAGGAGTATCCGCCATATCATCCGTGACTCTTTTGACAGTCGCTATGCTTGTAGGGCCGGAGCAGCCCTATATACTAATAATGACTGCAATACTTGCAGGTGCAACTTTAGGGTTTTTACCTTACAATTTCAATCCTGCCAAGATATTTATGGGTGATACGGGAGCGCTATTTTTAGGCTATATGCTCTCTGTAATATCTGTAATGGGAGTTTTAAAGAGTGCAACTGCTTTATCTATACTGGTTCCTATCTTTGCGATGGGATTGCCTATATTTGATACCTTGTTTGCCATGATAAGAAGGTTTGCCAGCGGCAAATCCATGGTGGAAGCGGATAAAGGACATTTGCATCACAGGCTGCTGGCTAAAGGCTACAGCCAAAAAAAGGCAGTGCTGACCCTTTATTCGGTTAGCGCAATTTTGGGTATAGGAGCCATAGCTTTAGTGGAAACGAAGCTTAAGACAGCATATATACTTGTATTTGTGGTTTTTCTTTTGGCCTCTATGGGGGTAAAATATTTAGGGTTATTAGATGCAGGAAAGGGCAAAAACAAACTTGATGCATAAAAATAACAAAAAAATAGCACGGCCTCAAAATGGCTGTGCTTTTTTTAGGAGGTTGCATATGATAAAAATTCTTTCCATATTTGGAACCAGACCCGAAGCCATAAAGATGGCCCCTCTTGTAAATTTCCTTCAGGGAAGCGAAAGCTTCGAGTCTGTAGTATGCGTTACTGCACAACATAGAGAGATGCTGGATCAGGTGCTGGATATTTTTCGGATAAAGCCTGATTTTGATTTGGACATAATGAAAAACAGGCAAAGCCTGACGGATATCATGGTAAATGCATTAACCGGATTGGATAATGTTATAAAAGAAGTGCAGCCGGATATGGTATTGGTGCACGGAGATACTTCCACTACCTTTTGTGGAGCCCTAGGCGCTTATTATAATAGGGTGCAGCTGGGTCATGTTGAGGCAGGTCTCAGGACCTTCAATAAATATTATCCCTATCCGGAGGAAATGAATAGAAAGCTTACAGGAGCGCTGGCGGACACACACTTCTCTCCTACCGGCAATTCAAAAAATAACCTGCTGGCCGAAGGTGTTTCAGAAGACAGCATATACATAACGGGCAATACGGTGATAGATGCCCTAAAGACTACAGTCAGAAAAGATTATGTTTTTAATAATCCGGTGCTTAAAGCGCTGGATTTCGGCAAAAGAATAATAATGGTCACGGCTCACAGGAGGGAGAACCTGGGCGGACCTTTGGAGAATATATGCCTTGCGTTGAAGGACATCATTGAGAATTATAAGGATACTGAGATAGTTTATCCTGTCCATATGAATCCTGCAGTGAGGGATACAGCATTTTCAATCCTTGGGAATCAGGACAGAATTCACTTGATAGACCCTATAGATGTGCTGGAAATGCACAACCTGATGGATAGATGCCATCTTGTTCTCACGGATTCGGGAGGACTTCAGGAAGAAGCCCCGTCCCTGGGCAAGCCGGTTTTGGTCTTGCGCGGCGAGACGGAAAGGCCTGAAGCAATCGAGTTCGGTACACTGAAGCTGGCAGGAACGGAACGAAAAAATATATATGATATGGCAGCTTTATTGCTGGAGGATGAAAAAGAATATCAGAAAATGGCCAATGCGGTAAATCCTTATGGAGATGGTTTTGCCTCGGAGAGGATAGGAGAGAGCATTTTGTATCATTTCGGAGAGAAAAAGGAGAGACCGAAGGATTTTATGCCTAGATAGCGGCAACTGAGGCAGAACTGATAATTGCGGATAATTTAAAAAAGCAATGTATATATAGAAGCGGTGCAAACCGCTTCTATTTTTCCTTTGCCATCTGCAAGTATTTTACGATCAGCTTGTCCAGCTCCATGCTGGCCTTCAATATTCTTTCTTCATCCTTGCTGTCTATAGCTTCATGCAAAAGCTCCCTGAACTTTTCAATCTCCCGTTTATAATGCTCCGATGGTATCATGCTCATTTTCACCGCCTATGGTAGATATGGAATTTTTTATTTTCTTTGCATTATATAATGCCTTGTCCGCCATACCTAATAAAATATCCGGCTTGATGTACTTATCAATACTCGCTATGCCCATGGATACGGTGACATTGATATTATTGAACGATGATGCTTCAATGAGCGCTCTTATCCTCTCGCACAGAACATAGGCCTCATCTTTGCCTGTATCAGGCAGGATCAAAACAAACTCCTCTCCGCCTCATCTTATTGCGATATCATGGGCACGTATATTGCTTTTTATCATATCTGCAATGCTTTTCAAGACCTTGTCACCTGCTAAATGACCCCATGTATCATTGATGTTTTTGAAAGCATCAATATCGATAATAGCCAGAGATAAATGAGAATTTTTGTTTTCCAGCCTATTGATTGCATTTATAATTTTTTTATTATACTGCTGCCTGTTATATAACCTGGTCAGACAGTCCGTGCAGCTTATAACCTTCAGCTTATGAATTTTAATGCAGAAATATAAAAGTGTGAGGATTTGAAGGATGATGAGCAGCAGATTGATGATTTTTAGATGCACCATTTTCATGAGTTCAGCAGCCCCCCTATGCAAATGTGTTAGCAATATTTTACACCAAATGTATGCTAATTGCAAATGATTAATAGAAGCAATTGGCATATTTAGATGAAGCCGGGTTTTCGATAGAGTTATAGTAACAAAGGAGTGAGAATAATTGGAGCATGAAGTTGATAATAAGGGCATTGGGGAAAGAATCCGAAAAGAAAGAGAAAAGCTGGCGCTCACTCGGGAGAAGCTCGCAGAAATTATTGATCTCTCTCCTCTCTATATCGGTCAATTAGAGCGTGGAGAGAGACAGATGAGCTTGAACACACTTATGAAGATTTCCAATTGCTTTCACGTTTCTACCGATTATTTGCTGAAAGGAAAAGATGCAGCCAATATCAATTACGGTGAGCAAAAAAGTTCATTGATCGATAGATGCTCTGAAGAAGAGATGTCAATAATCGAAGATATGATAAGAGTGATCCTGCCTCATATAAAAAAATAACATCAGGCAAATGGGCAAATAGGCAAATGGGGGAGACGGGTAACACGGATTAACACGTAAAACCTCACGGATTTTCACGGAGGGATTTTATTTCAATGTGTATTGCGGGTGTCATCCTGAGCGGGAGCGAAGGATCTGAGACCCTATAGGAATACTTAAGCCTATAACGAAAGCATTTCCTGTCATTCTGAAGGGGCAAAGCACCTGAAGAATCTTAAATTAGATCCTTCGGGCATAGCCCTCAGGATGACAACGAAGCTGGATTTTCATAGCAATGACAGCTATGTTTTATATATAGCCGTGTCAATCCGTGTTCTCCGTCTCCTTCTGACCCCAGCGGCATACTCAAAGCTAGAGGCCAGAGGCTAGAAGCTAGCAGCTAGTAACTGACCCATAAGGAATACCATGGCTTTCGAAATCTGAGTTCTGAGCCCTAAATCCTGAATCCTATATTGTATATCTCCCCCTATAACTGGCAATAATCCTATTAGAGGGGGATGAAGTGAAGTGAAAACAAGAAAAAATTCCATCATCGCTTTAAACATTATTTTAATATTGGTATGCGGCTTCATATGTAAGGATGCAAGCTATGCATCAAAGAACGAAGAGCTTATACTCTCATGCTTTGAGCTGTCAAAGGCCGATATAGAAGAAGGTTCTCTATCAGGCTGGACTGTTATGGATGAAACCTTTATGGATGAGCAGGGACTGAATTCTAAGCTTGATGCGCTGATACCCGGATTAGGCTTCGGTGAAAGCGATATAAAAAAAGAGATCCAGACTGCCGCAGATATGAGCAAGGCAGTCTTATACGCAAAGAAGGGTTCGGGTACATATCATATAGTTGTTGAATCCATGAGAAACGATGATGGAGAAGAAAAAAGCTATTGCAGCTTCAGAGCAATATATAACGGGACCTATGCTGATATCATACAGGATAAATATTTTGTCGAAAAAGTATTTCTTGAAGCAGGTATGCCTATAAAGCTTGATATGCTGATAACAGGAAGCTATGAAGAAAAGATAGCCAAAGAACAAGTAGAGGTCCTTGTTAAAAAACTGTTGAACCATATCAAAGCTTATGAGGTTGAAAGCATGAAGGACGAAGAAACAATAAGCGTCGCAGCTTACAGCAGCCAAGTGGGCGGCTATATATACTCGAGAGGCAGGAAGGTCAATGTTCAAGTAGCAATGCGATATAGCGAATATAGGGATAAAACCTATCTTTTGATCGGATCTCCTGTTATTCCTTTTGAATATTAACACAACTTATTTTTTCTGTGCTAATCCTTTTTGACGTTTTCCAGATCGCATAAAATTTTGTCTAATTCCTGACTGAATCTCAGAACAATGTCGCTGTCAATTCCATATTGTTCAATCAAATCATGAAGCTTTGCTCTCATGATTTCTATTTTTTTATAAAGATCGATTTTTGTCATTATGTTTCCTCCCGGAATTTCATAAACATTTCAATTCTAATACATAAGACGATAATATTCAATAAAAAGCGCCCGATATACTTCGGCAAATAATCATACAATCATACACATTTCGACTGTCAAAAGAAAACAGTCATAATTATTTATTCCCACAAATAGTATAGACATATAACAGTCAAAAGCTGGTTTGGAGTGGTGTATGTATGAAGAGGTATTCATTTAGCATTGTTTTATTGCTTTTTTTGATTTTCGCATTGCCTGTAATAATAATAAGCTGTTTCAAAAAAACCCCTAAAGAGCTAAAAACGGAAAGCCAGTTGTATGTGAATGTCTATGACAGCAAGTCAAGCCAGCTGGTGGAGATAGAATTTGAGGAATATATTGAAGGCGTTGTGGCAGCAGAAATGCCTGCAAGCTTTCATATTGAAGCCTTGAAAGCCCAAGCTTTAGCAGCCAGAACTTATACCTTGCTGAGGATGGTGAGCTATGGGGGAAATGGCTGCACTAAGCATCCGGGGGCTGATATATGTACAGAACCCGCCCATTGCCAGGCTTATAGAGATCCAAAGGCTCTGGGAAAGGCCTATAAGAAGATTCATGAGGCAGTTGCTTCCACTAAAGGAGAGGTTATTGTATATGAAAACGGGCTTATAGATGCGGTTTTTCACTCCACCAGCGGAGGCATTACGGAGAATTCCGAGGATGTATGGGTAAACAAGGTACCGTATCTGAGGAGCGTGCTGAGCCAATATGAAGACCATTCTCCAAAGCTCATAAGCACGAAAAATATCAGTATTGATGAATTTGTATCGGGCATGATGTCTTTGGACAATACAATGAAATTGGATAAGAAAAAATTGGCGGGCCAAATTCAAATAATTGAGAGGAGCAGCGGAGGAAGGATATTGAAGATGAAGGTGGGCAACAGGTATTTTAAGGGGAGGGATCTGAGGGATCAATTTGCATTGAATTCTTCAAACTTTACTATAGATGTCAATAAGAATGATATAAGCTTCGCAGTTGTCGGAAACGGCCATGGCATAGGAATGAGCCAATATGGAGCCGATGGCATGGCACAGCACGGCTCGACCTATAGAGAAATAGTCAAGCACTACTATACAGGCGTGGAAATCGCGCCGATGGAAAGCTTCCGTAAGGACTTTGAAGATTAATATATCTAAGCGAGAATATTGTGGAGCATCTTAGATTTTGTTAATGAAACACAGCGACCGCAGTTTCAATTGTTTGAGCGTTAGCGAGTTTTGAAGCTGCAGCGTAGTGAATTTACAAAATATTAGGTGCGTAACTTTAATTGGAGTGTGATATTTAATCGCATTTTATTGTATTTTTTTTCAAACCTCTGGCAATAATACTGGTGGAGGTGTAACAAATGAAATTTGATGAGTTTTTCTCGAAGCGCAAAATTTATATCCCTGTTGTAATCATAATAATAGCAATGTTGGCGACGGTGGGCGCATGGCAGTATAGGAATTACTTGGACAACAAATATTCAGGCATGGATTTTGAAAAAGGGCTGGATGAGTTTGAGGATTTGGATGAAGAACTGGATTATTCAGACAGAGGCATCAGTATTGTAGAAGAGGATACGGCAGAAAAAGCGGAAAATAAGGGACAAGATATTAAAGAAGTAAATGGGAGTCAACCCTCCAAGCCCAGCATTTCAGAGGGCAAAAAAGTTGATAAGGCTGTTACGGCGATAAAGATGCAGGAACCCAAGGTTGAAACGATGCTGGCTCCTGTATTCGGAACCATATGCCTGGATTTTTCGGACAGCGATCTTCTTTACTCAAAAACTCTGGATATGTGGACTACTCATGAAGGTCTGGACATAAAAGCTGAAGAAGGCAGCCAGGTGAGGGCTGTGATGGATGGAATAATATCAGAAGTAACGAACGACCCTCAATGGGGCATGACTATTGCAATAGATCATGGAGGCGGCATAACAACGATATACAGCAACTTATCAACTCTGGATATGGTCACTATAGGCCAGGAAGTCAAAAAAGGCGATGTGATCAGCGGCATAGGCAGGACTGCAATAATTGAGATAGCGGAGGAGCCCCATCTCCATTTCGAGATAATGAAGGGTGATAAGAATTTGGATCCCAAGCTTTATTTGCCTAAACAATCTTTGAAACGATAGGGGTGTGAGCTTAATAAATGTTCTATATTGATGAAATTCAGCATATGAATGTAAAAAAGACACAGATAAGGGGGTATATTAATTGAAGGATTACATCGAAGAGAGAGCGCTTGAAATAGCAAAGTATATAATAAGCAGCAGGACGACTGTCAGAGATGCAGCCAAAATATTTGGTGTAAGCAAGAGTACAGTACATAAGGATGTTACCGAAAGACTGCCAAAAATCAATCCTGTGGTAGCTCTTCAGGTTAAGGAAATAATGGATAAGAATAAGGCAGAAAGGCATATAAGAGGCGGAAAAGCAACAAAGATGAAATATCAAACCTTAAATGTATAGCCCCCGCTTTGACTGTAAAGCTCCGGTAGTAAAATTGAGGCCGGAGCTTAAATTTTGTCCGATAAAGAGGATTTTTGTATTTTATATAGAAATATATACGCTGGACTATTTGAAATTAAGGAATAGACTCGATAATTAATCTTCATAAATATATATTTTTTTAATGGAGGTATTTTGGATGTTTGGTGGACAAGATTTGGGTATAGATTTAGGTACGGCCAGCGTTTTGGTGTACATAAAGGGGAAAGGGATTGTACTGAATGAACCTTCCGTGGTAGCCATTGACAGGAATAACAATAAGATTCTTGCCGTTGGAGAAGAGGCAAGGCTTATGTTGGGCAGGACACCGGGGCATATAGTGGCAGTAAGGCCTTTGAGAGACGGCGTAATATCTGATTACAATGTTACTGAAAAAATGCTCAGATATTTTATTGATAAAGCTATAGGAAAGAGGAAAATATTTAAACCCAGAATGGTTGTGTGCGTTCCCAGCGGAGTTACCGAAGTTGAAAAAAGAGCTGTAATAGACGCTGCTAATCAAGCCGGGGCCAAAACCACGAAGCTCATTGAGGAGCCTATAGCCGCAGCGATAGGAGCAGGGCTCGACATCTCAAAGGCAAGCGGAAACATGATCATTGATATCGGCGGAGGCACCTCGGATATTGCTATTATTTCACTTGGCGGTATTGTGGTTTCTTCCTCCATCAAGGTTGCGGGGGATAAGTTTGACGAAGCTATAGTAAGATATATGAGGAAGAAGCATAATGTCATGGTGGGAGAGCGCACAGCAGAAGATTTAAAGATAAAAGTGGGCACTGCATACCCCAGAGATGAAGAAGTAAAGATGGAAGTCAGAGGCAGAAACCTCATATCAGGGCTTCCCAAAACAATAGAGGCTACGGCTGAAGAAATGCTTGAGGCATTGGCTGAGCCCGTATCTGCCATTGCAGATGCGGTACATTCTGTATTGGAGAGAACTCCGCCGGAGCTTGCAGCGGATGTCAGCGATAGAGGTATCGTTATGACAGGAGGAGGCTCCTTGCTTTATGGATTAGACAAGCTTATTTCCAAGAGGACAGGCATACCGGTATATATAGCAGAGGACCCTGTATCCAGCGTTGCGCTTGGTACGGGAAAAGCACTGGAATCCATAGATTTGCTTCAAACATCAGACCTGAACTCCAACAGAAGGATAAGCAGTTACTAGGCCGGAGGCTAGAACTCAGGATTCAGAGCTCAGAACTCAGGAGATTAGGGTTGGGCTCTGGGGTCTTGAAGGCCGGAGAACGGAAACCACTGAAAGACACGGATTTTTTCACGGATTAACACGGAAGGATTAATTTATAATGCATAGGAAAGTGTAAATTTCTTTAATCTGCACTTTCCGTTAAATGCGTTTCAAGAAAGGCTTGTCATTGCTATGAAAGTTCGGCCCATTGTCATCCTGAAGGCTTTGCCTGAAGGATCTTATTTAAGATTCTTCACTCGCTTTGCTCCTTCAGAATGACAGGGAATGCTTTCATTTATCGTTTGCGGGTACCGCATATTAATTCTGAACATAGCGTAGTTTCCGTTCCCTAGGCTTCAAAGCCTATTTTTTGAATATCCTATAAACTATTCCCATAAAAATGCCGATAAAGTATAGTGATACTTTAAAATATAATGAGAACAGGTGATAAAATGGTTCGAGGATTGTACATATCAGCCTCAAGCGCTGTTTCTGAAGGAAAGAGAATAGACACGATAAGCAATAATATTGCGAATGCCAATACGACAGGCTTCAAAAAGGACATGTATATTACCCAGAGCTTTCCGGAGATACTCACTATGAAAATAGGAGGAGAGTCGCTAAGTATAGGCAGTGTAAGGATGCCGGCTCCTTTCAACTATATAGGAACCATGAGCGCAGGTGTCCATACAAGTGTAGTGGCTACCGACTTTACCCAGGGCCATCATGATCCTACGGGGAATCCTTTGGATGTTGCCATATCCGGCAAAGGCTTTTTAGCAGTAGAAGCTAACGGAGGGGAAAGGTATACCCGTGACGGCAGCTTTGTCATAGATGCAGAAGGCTATCTGGTCAATAAAGACGGCTACAAGGTTTTTGGGGAGAATGGCTATATAAAAATAAGCAGTAAAGAAATACAAATAAATGAAAAAGGTGAGATAACATCGGACGGCGTACTTATTGACAGACTGAAGCTTGTTGATTTTCAGGATTATAGTGCTTTGATGAAGGAAGGAGATAATCTCTACGCTATAATTTCTGAAGAATGGACCGATAATGATAAGGCTTTCGAGGGCACTATCCGACAGGGCTTTGTCGAAGGCTCCAATGTCAATTCAGTGAGGGAGATGGTAGATATGATAGCCATGCTCCGCACTTATGAAGCCAATCAGAGGCTTATAAAAGCCCATGACGAGTTATTGGGCAAGGCAGTAAATGAAGTAGGAAGATTATAGGAGGTATGAATCATGATGAGAGCGCTTTGGACTGCAAGCACAGGCATGACAGCTCAACAGCTTAACGTAGATAATATATCCAACAATCTGGCCAATGTAAACACAATAGGCTACAAGAAATCAAGGGCGGAGTTCAAGGACCTTCTATACGAAACCTTAGAGAGGGAAACCGTAAGGGATGGAGAAGGCAAGCCTGTAAGTGTACAGGTGGGTCATGGAGTGAGGACTGCCGCCATAAATAAGTTTTTTACCACAGGAAATCTTGAGCAGACCTCGAATCCCTATGATCTGGCTATAGACGGCCAGGGCTTTCTCAAGGTTATGGGACCCAACGGGGAGGAACTATATACCAAGGATGGAAGCTTCAAGGTGTCCATAGAGGACGATTCGGCAAGGCTGGTTACCTCTGATGGGTATTATGTCCAGGGTGATGGCGGAGAGATAGATTTAGGCATTGATATGAAGGAAGTCATAATTGATGAAGCGGGCAATATTGTAGTTAAAAGAACGGATGATACCTTGGAGGAGCTGGGAAGCTTGGTCATAACAACCTTTGCTAATCCTGCAGGCTTGGAAAGTGTCGGCAGCAACTTCTACAAAGCTACCGGCGCCAGCGGACAGCCTGTAGATACAGCTAATGACGGTTCGGGCGGATCTATACTTCAAGGATTTTTGGAATACTCAAATGTTCAGATAGTTGAGGAAATGGTAAAGCTGATCCAGGCACAAAGGGCCTATGAAATAAATTCTAAATCCATACAGACTGCAGATGAGATGCTTGGTTTGGCTAATAATTTGAGAAGATAGGATTTAAGGGGTGGAAATATTGATAAATCCCATTAATTCGGACAATAATATACAAATGAAGGCAGCTTTGGACAATGCAAAAGCCACGCAGGACAAATCCTTCGAAGAGATGCTGCAGAAAGCATCAGCCGGCAAGGATGAAGCAAAGCTTAGGGAAGCATGTGCAAATCTGGAGTCCGTATTTTTGAATATGATGTTTAAGAGCATGAGAAATACCGTAGAAAAATCAGACCTGATGGGTGAAAGCTTTGCTACGGGAGTCTATGAAGATATGCTCTATGAAAAATTTGCAGAGGAAGCTTCCAAGGGCAAGGGCCTGGGCTTAGGAGAACTGCTGTACAAGCAGCTGTCGGCAAATATCAAGAGAGATGAAGAGGAATAACATGCTGGACATAAAAGAGATACAGGAAATAATACCTCATAGATATCCTTTTCTTTTGGTGGATAAGATTGTTGAAATCGAATACGGCAAAAGAGCCGTAGGCATTAAAAATGTTACTATGAACGAGCCTTTCTTTCAAGGTCATTTCCCCGGCAATCCCATTATGCCGGGTGTTTTGATAGTGGAGGCCATGGCACAGGTAGGAGCGGTTTCTATACTGGCTATGGAGGAGCACAAGGGCAAATTGGCTGTATTCACGGGAATAGATGGACTTAGGTTTAAAAGACAGGTCATACCTGGTGATATTCTGCGGATGGAAGTCACCATGATAGCGATGAAGCGGGGAATAGGCAAGGCCAAGGCCGAAGCCTACGTTGGAGACCATCTTGCTGCCTCCGGGGAGCTTATGTTCGCGATAATCAACGGATAAGACAGGGAGACGGCAACCACTGAAAGGCACGGGAATCTCACGAAAAAGCACGGAGGATTTGACTAGGACTAATTGGATTTAGCTTGTCATCCTGAGGGTTTATCCGAAGGATCTCATATATATGTATAGTAGGGATAACCATAAGGGTCACAGGCAGCTGAACTGCGGTTGTCCTTTTTGCTATATGCTTTTGTTTTTTTCTTTAAGCATATAATAACAGCTAAAGTTTCGGAAAAATCCCCAGAGCTTGTTACTTCAGTTTCTGAGCTCTGAGTTCTGAATCCTGAGTTCTTATTTTACAAGAGCCGCATAAATCCCTCGGGTGATGACCTCGGACATCTTCATAATAAGGCTGAGCCTTATGTTGTGCATGGAGAGGAATTCCCCTGATTCTGAAGAATCTACGATGCCTACTATTGATATATCACCTACAGGTGGAAGGCGCTTGCCTACACCCTTTCCGGGATGGATAGGGCCATTTTTTATCTGAATGCTGCCGATGCTGTCTTCGTTGCCAAGGCACGCATCGACAGCTATTATTTTATGGTCCGGATATTTTTTCTTTATATCATATACATTTTTAGACAAGTTTACCGCATGGACCGGATCATCCAGGGTGCCTATCACGGGAATTCCCAAATCTAACTTGCTGAGGAAAGTGCCTGTGAGCGGACCTAAGCAATCTCCGATATATCTGTCGGTACCTATGCAAAATACAAGGCAGCTGCCTTTGATATGACGGTTAAGATAGCTTGCCAAGATTATATGGGAATCTCTTTGAAAATAATAGGCTTTTGAACACTCCTCCAATATTATCCCTCCTGCCATTGCAACACACCGTGATAACGAGGCGTTAGACTCGTTTAGGTATAAAAGCAAATTGTGACAACAATTGCAACACGTCCGCCGCAACGAGGCGTTAGACTCGTTATAAAATGTATATAGGCAGAAAGCTTGATTTATACATCTGATTTATTTAAATGAGGTTGTTTCAGTAATTTAATCTGTTGTGGTAGCTGATAAAAGAGTATTTTGTGAAGAGGCTTAGAGTTTGTTAGGCATGCGAGTTTTGACGCAGCCCTATACAAGCTTACAAAGTCTTAGCCTTGAAGCTTTATACTTGTTATCAGCTACCACAACAAGTTACATTAAATGAATTTGACCCAATAGGCGAAATGAATCTTTTGTATGATAAGAGAGCATAATATACTATGAATGAGCAATTATAAGATATTTTTCAATAAAGCACAAATTCCCTATTGAAATTTTACGAGTTTTTATATATAATCTAATAGTGTCGTCGGGGTGTAGCGCAGATGGTAGCGTACGTGGTTTGGGACCATGGGGCCGCAGGTTCAAGTCCTGTCACCCCGACCATTTTTATTTGGGCGCATAGCTCAGCTGGGAGAGCATCTGCCTTACAAGCAGAGGGTCATAGGTTCGAGCCCTATTGTGCCCACCATATATGAATTTTAACCGTAGGATTCCCTGCGGTTTTTTATTTTATATTTTATCTATAATATTGATAAAATAATAAAATAAGTGTAGAATCTTATTAGATATTTAAATAATCATCTAAATAACTGGAGGTTATGACCTTGATAGAAATAAGCAATGTATCAAAGACTTTCGGGGGCAAAAATAAGGCAGTGGATAATATAAGCCTTGTGATTCCTGATGGTGAAATTATCGGTTTCCTTGGACCTAATGGAGCAGGAAAGACCACTACAATAAAAATGATAACAGGAATTCTAAATAGTGACAGCGGCAGCATCAAGATCAACGGCATAGATATCTCGGAGGAACCCATCAAGGCCAAAAAGCAGTTTGGCTTTGTGCCTGACAGCCCGGATATGTTCCTGAGGCTCAAGGGAATAGAATACCTCAACTTCATGGCTGATGTTTATGAAGTGCCGTCCCAGGATAGAAAGCCCAAGATCGATAATCTTGCAGAAAGATTCAGTATGGCAGAAGCACTCTTTGACCAGATTCAAAGCTATTCTCACGGCATGAGGCAGAAGATCGTATTGATGGGTGTATTGCTGCATGAGCCCAGCGTATGGATATTGGATGAGCCTATGACGGGCTTGGACCCCAAGTCATCCTTTATTCTCAAAGAAATGATGAGAGAACATGCTGCCAAAAGCAAGACGGTATTTTTCTCTACCCATGTGCTGGAGGTAGCAGAAAAGATATGCGATAAAGTAGCAATAATCAATAAAGGAAAAATCTTGTTTTATGGCTCTATTGAGGAAATGAGACAGCATTTCAAGGGTGATGAATCCCTGGAAAATATGTTCCTGGAGTTGGTAGAAAATGAATAATATGTTGAAGCTGGCCAAGATCCTCTTGAAAACAAACTTTAAATTTAATAAAAAATCTATAGCTCTGGGAGCCCTGATAGCTATATCTATGCTGCCGATGGCAGCGCTTATATGGACTGGGGCCTGGGAAGGCTACAGCGTTATGGCGTCGGTAGGGCAGCAGGGTATTATACTGTGGACGGCTATTTCCCTGGTGAGTCTGGTTACATTCATATTGGGCATATTTTTCATCATGGGCGTTTTTTATTATTCCAACGACATCGAGCTGCTGCTCCCTTTGCCATTGAAGTCCTGGCAGATACTTGGAGCCAAATTTGCAACGGTGCTGGTTTATGAGTATATGACCCAGCTGGTATTTTTTCTCCCTGTGCTGGTTTCCTACGGTATAAAGGATAAAGCAAATTTACTTTATTATATTTATGGGATGATCGCATATCTGCTTTTGCCTATAGTGCCGCTGGTTTTCTCCTCTTTCTTAAGCATCTTTGTTATGCGAAGCTTTAAGTTTGTAAAAAATAAGGATCGGATGAAGACGATTTCGGGTATTGTTGCAATGGCAATGGCCATAGGCTTTAACATGATCATACAGAAATTTTCCGGCAGGCTTGGAAATCCTGAGGATATGATGAGGCTGCTGCAGCAGGGAAATAATTCTTTGCTCTCGAAATCTCAGGATATTTTCATAATCAACAGATTTATGACCATGGCCTTGACCGATTACCGTGAGTTGCTTGGCTCCATTGGAAGCATGGCATTGGCTATTGCGGGTGCGGCAGCATTTATAGGCCTGTTCTTGTATATTGGCGAGAAATTCTATTTCAAGGGTGTAATAGGCCTGACGGAGTCAGCTCCGGCCAAAAGGCCTAAAAGCGGCGCCGCCAAAAGGGGCTTATACAGGAAGCTCGGCGCTTTAAGCGCTTTCAGAGCAAAGGAATTAAAGCTGCTTTACAGGAGCCCCGTGTATTTCATGAACTGTATTTTGATGAATTTCCTCTGGCCTGTATTCATGCTGATACCTTTCTTTGCAGGAGAGGAAGATCTGGGGGATATAAGAGAGCTGGGTAAGTATTTGGAAGATCCCGGCGTATTGCCTTATATTTTTGCAGGGGCAGCCGCTGCGGCTCTCTTCATAGGTGCTTCCAATATGATTTCATCAACGGCTATATCCAGAGAAGGGAAAAGCTTATATGTATCAAAATATCTGCCGGTAGATTATAAGACTCAGATAAATGCAAAGGTTCAAACCGGTATGCTCATGGGCCTTGTCGGCATGCTCATGGCTTTCATAGTGCTTTGGCTTGTGCTCTCCTTCCCCATATACCTGATTTTTGCGGCGCTTTTGATGAGCTTGCCCTGCATCTTCTTTATAAATTATGCAGGGATCATGATAGACTTGAAATTCCCCAAATTAAATTGGGACAATGAGCAAAAAGCCGTAAAGCAGAATATGAACGGATTGCTGAATATGTTGATCAGTGCAGCTTTCGGAGCTTTGAATTTCGGCTTGGTTGTCTGGTTAAGGCTTGACTATATTTATGCTTTCATTGTGATTTTCGGCTTTTATATCATAGCGGATATGCTGCTGTATAAATTTGTAACCTCATACGGACCAAGGCTGTACAAAGAGTTGTAATAAATTTCAACAAAAATAATGTTGACAAAGGCTATGCATCTGTTGTATTATAGACTTTGTCACGTGGGGAAATTCCCGAGCGGCCAAAGGGGGCAGACTGTAAATCTGTTGTCTCAGACTTCGGTGGTTCGAATCCACCTTTCCCCACCATTTTAAGACAAAAACCCGAAAGGGCTTTTTTTATTGACTTTTTTGGACAAATGTGCTAATATACTTTTGCAAACTGAATAAAGGTTACCTTATCAAGAGAGGTGGAGGGAAGGGCCCTATGAAACCCGGCAACCGGCATTGAGCGCGGTGCCAATTCCTGCAGGATTGATCCTGAAAGATGAGGATGTATTTTCGTTATGAAAATGAGCTTCTTCATCAGAGAAGCTTTTTTTAATGCCGATTATAGGCAAATAGGGGGAAACGGAGAACACGGATTGGCACGGATTTTTACACTGAAAGAATTTAACCACACCAAACATATCATATTTAAGGTGATAAAAGTTATTTTCGACTGCAATGGCTATAAAATTCTGATTTATTGTCATCCTGAAAGAGGAACGACTGAAGGATCTTTTCGTGTTGGGAAAGATTCCGTGTTAATCCGTGTTTTCCGTTCTCTGAAACCCGTAAGGAATACCCTAATGCTAGAGGCTAGCAGCCAGAAGCTAGAGGCTGACCCTAAAGAAATACCCTAGAGAAAAAAGGAGGAGATAAAATGGTAAGAAAGCTGTTTACTTCTGAATCTGTAACTGAAGGACATCCGGATAAAGTCTGTGATCAAATATCAGATGCAGTATTGGATGCTATAATGGAACACGACCCGATGGGAAGGGTTGCCTGTGAGGTCACCGCAACTACAGGACTTGTACATGTAATGGGAGAAATAACCACTAATTGTTATGTAGATATTCAGAAAATCGTGAGGGAGACCGTGGAGGAGATAGGATATACGAGGGCAAAGTTCGGCTTTGATGCGGATACCTGCGGCGTGATCACTTCGATCCATGAACAGTCTACAGATATTGCCCTAGGAGTTGACAAGGCCCTGGAAGCCAAAAAAGGCGAGATGAGCGAGGCCGATGTCGCTGCCATAGGAGCAGGAGATCAGGGAATGATGTTCGGCTATGCCTGTGATGAAACTCCCGAACTGATGCCTATGCCTATATCCTTGGCCCATAAACTGGCCAGAAAGCTGGCCCAAGTAAGAAGAGACGGTGTTTTGGATTATTTGAGGCCTGACGGCAAAACCCAGGTCACTGTTGAATATATTGATGATAAGCCTGTAAGGGTCGATACCATAGTGGTTTCTACCCAGCACAGCCCTGATGTGGATCAGGCTGCCATCGAGAAGGATATGATAGAGCATGTCATAAAGCCCATCATACCGAAGGATATGCTTGATGATAAAACCAAGTATTATATCAACCCCACCGGCAGGTTTGTAATAGGCGGACCTCACGGAGATTCGGGCTTGACAGGCAGAAAGATAATCGTAGATACTTATGGCGGATATGCAAGGCATGGAGGCGGAGCTTTCTCCGGCAAAGATCCCACCAAGGTTGACCGTTCGGCTTCCTATGCAGCAAGATATGTGGCAAAGAATGTGGTAGCTGCAGGCCTGGCTTCCAAATGTGAGGTGCAGCTTGCCTATGCAATAGGAGTTGCAAAGCCTGTATCAGTCCTTATCGAAACCTTCGGCACCGGAAAGATTGCCGATGATAAAATATCTGAGATAGTTTCCCGGGTATTTGATTTAAGACCCGCTGCAATAATAAGGGATTTGGATTTGAGAAAACCCATATACAAAAAGCTGGCAGCCTACGGTCATATGGGCAGAACAGATTTAGGAGTATCCTGGGAGAAAACCGATAAAGCCGATATATTGAAAAAAGAAGCAGGCCTATAGAACAAAAACCTCTGAGAGAAATACGAGTAGTCATAAGGACAACTTGTGAACCGAGGGTCAAGGTAAACTGAATACGAGAAAAAGCCATATCAATTCTATAACAGTTTTGATATGGCTTTTCTTTGTGTACAAAACAAGATTCGAAATTTGCGAATTTGCAAATTCAAATTTGAGTTGTGAAAAATTAAAATCAGTTATATAATATTACCTATAAGAAAACTGTTGGAAACAGAAAGGTGAATACCATGAAATTTTCGTATAAAAAGCTTTGGAAAATGCTTATAGATAGAGATATGATGAAAAAAGATTTGCTAAGAGAAGCAAAGATAAGCACTGTATCAATGGCAAAGATGGGTAAAAATCAGAATGTCACCACCGATGTGCTGCTCAAGGTTTGCACTGCATTGCATTGTGATATTTCTGATATTATGGAAATTGTGGAAGATGATGAGGTGCAGTAATGGATAAAAAAGATTTGGTAATCAGAAACAGCACCGCTGAATTTTTGATTTTTGAAAAGCAATCCCATGCAGAGGGCATTGAGGTACGCTATGAAGATGGCACACTTTGGCTGACACAAAAAATGATTGGCGAGCTTTTTGATGTGGAGTCCAATACCATCACATATCATCTAAAAGAGATATATTCTTCCGGCGAATTGGAACAAGAAGCAACTGCTCGAAAATTTCGAGTAGTTCAAACCGAAGGAAAAAGACAGGTCGCACGAAGTATTGTCCACTATAATCTCGATGCAGTTATTTCTGTCGGATATCGGGTGAACTCTGTTCGTGCCACCCAGTTTAGGCGTTGGGCAACTGCTGTTTTATCAAAATTTGCACAGCAAGGCTATGTGCTTGATAGAAAGCGCATGGAGAACGGTGCTTTTCTTGATGAAGATTACTTCGAGCATTTGTTGGAAGAAATCAGAGAAATTCGCCTATCGGAAAGACGATTTTACCAGAAAATTACCGATATTTATGCAACCGCTATTGACTACGATAAAAATGCTCCTACCACCAAAAAATTCTTTGCAAAGGTGCAGAACAAAATGCACTATGCTATTACCAAACACACCGCCGCAGAAATCATTTACAACAGAGCCGATAGTGAAAAGGGGCATATGGGGTTAACTACTTGGGAAAAGGCACCTGATGGCAAAATTGTAAAATCCGATGTTTCCATTGCAAAAAACTATTTATCTAAAGATGAAATTGAGGATTTAGGCAGAATTGTATCTGCCTTTTTAGAGCTTGCAGAGTCGGCGGCAAAGCGGCATATCCCCCTTACTATGGAGGATTGGGCAAACCGAATTGACAAGTTTTTGCTTTCTGATGATAGAGATGTCTTGCAAAATGCAGGCAAAATCTCCATGGAAATTGCAAAGGATAAAGCGGAAACAGAATTTGAAAAGTATAGGATTACACAGGATAGATTGTTCGAAAGTGATTTTGATAAGCTACTTGCAGATAAATAGTCTAAACGCTTAACAATAATATTGCTCTTTGGAGGAAACGATATGGCAGTCAATATTGAAAATAAAATTGAAATTTGGAAAAACAAATTACTCGATTTAGGAAAAAGAAACAAGCTAATCAATTACAAGGAAACTAAACGCTCCACATTGCGCATTACAACACCCGAGGTCTACGATTTTTGGGATAGTTTTGTTAAAGATGAAAAGCCTTTGGAATTCCCTTTTTATGATAATATCGAAGATGAGGAGGAAATATCTTTATTTGATGGTGTAGAAACCAATCAAAGTATCAAGGATATGCAAAAGACACTTCGAAATCTTAGAGATAAGGCAAAAACAGCAACAGAAGAACAGGGCATCAATGTTTTATACCTATCTTTTGGTTTCTTAGAGTGGAGCGAATCAAAAGATAGTGAACAATTCTTTAGGTCTCCGCTGATTTTAGTGCCGGTCACTCTTACTGTCGAATCCATTTCCTCACCATATATTCTTTCGTTACACGAAGATGAAATACTTTTAAATCCTACTTTTAAATATAAACTTGAAAATGATTTCGGAATATCTTTACCCGAATTTAATGAAGAAGATGATTTGAGGGAATATTTTGCACAGATAAGCACATTGGTTGCTCATAACAAATGGAAGGTAATAGAAGAAACCAGTCTTAGTTTGTTATCTTTCTTAAAAATCAATATGTATAATGACTTGTCTAAACATAAGGACAGTATTATAAACAACCCCATTGTGAGAACAATTAGTGGAGATGTCTCTGCTTCTAATCGAATTCCTGAGGAAATCAACGACTATGATTTTGACACCAAGACAAAACCGATTGATATTTTTCAAGTTGTAGATGCCGATTCCAGTCAGCAAGATGCAATTTTATGTGCCAAAAAAGGCATAAGCTTTGTATTGCAAGGTCCTCCTGGTACAGGCAAAAGCCAAACCATTACCAACATTATTTCCGAGTGTTTAGCTGAGGGCAAGAAAGTATTATTTGTATCAGAAAAAATGGCTGCATTGGATGTAGTTCATAGAAGATTAACTTCGGCAGGGCTTAATGATTTCTGCCTTGTTTTGCACAGCCATAAAGCAAACAAAAAAGCTGTTCTAGAACAGCTTGAAACGGTGCTAAATTTAGCAAAGAACAAAGCAGAACTCAGCGATGAGGCATATTTAAAATTGGACACCTTGGAAAGAGATAGAAAAAAATTAAATCAATATGCAAATGAGCTTTTTGAAAAAGTGGAGCCGTTAGGCAAATCTATTTATGAAGTAAATGGTATTCTTGCCAACTTAAATGAATACGAAGATATTATTTTCTCTATTGAAAGTGTTGAAAATGCAGATTTGAGCCGATATAGCCGATACATATATGTGCTGACAGAATTCGTAAATAGCATCGGAAAAATGTCCGAGGACTACGATGCAAACCCTTGGCGCGGTGCAAATGTTCAAAGTGTGACCAATGAATTGCGACATGATATTGGTGCAACACTACCTAAGCTGATTACAAAATTAGAGAAGCATCAAAACGAATTTCAAAAGCTGCAAAGAGATTTGTCGCTTACTTTGCCCCTCGCTTACTTTGCTATGAAAAAAGCAGTGGAAATATTAAAAATTTCAAAAGACTCCCCCATCATACCCGTTCAGTGGATTTTTGGCGGAGAAATCTCACCGTTATTTGATGAAGTTTCAGAATGTGAAAACCTAAAAAACAAGTTCTACACAACAAGAAACACGCTATCTGCGCAGTACGATGCCTTATTTAGTTTAGACAAAAACATTCATCTGCCAGAGATGGACACCTTGCAATCGCACACTGCTATTAAAAAAGAGAAGGCACAGCTTGACTCTTACTTAAAAGAAAACAAGCTTTTATGTAGTATTGATAGCGTTGAAAGCTACGATAAACTGATAAGCGAAAAGTCGCAGACCAAAGAAAAAGTTACTTTCATCAATACTACGAAAGACCAACTGTTAAGTGCGTTTGAAAAGGAAATTTTCGATATAGACTACAATGCTATTTTAGGAAGATATCGAACAGAGTACACATCCTTTTTGAAACATTTCAAAAGTAGCTACAAGGCAGACAAAAAACAAATGCAATCACTTTATAAAAATATGTCTGCGAAAATCAGCGATGAGATTATTCTATCTGCTATTAATTCGTTAAAGGAAATTGCAGATGCCAAAGAGTGGTTGCAAGAAAACTGCACTTGCTTCAAAAGTACATTTTGTGATGATTTTTGCTTTGAGAATACAGATTTTCAGCAGATTGAATACAGTTTACTGTTGCACACAACATTAAAAGAAAGCATTGCAACCTTAAATCATTTGCATGATATTGCTTTACAGTCTTACAATATGGAATCCGATTTAATTGCTCATTATTCATTTTTATATAATGGGCTTGATACTTCATGGGATAATATTCGAAATGCCCTATCTTGGGGGGCAACATTCCGAATATTAGTAGAAGAAAACAATCTCAATCAAGAATTTGTAGAAAAAATATGTGGAGATAAAGAGATTGTAGACCTTTGCAAAAACCACGAGCAAAGCCTAACGCAGATGATTCAAGATATTGATATAGAGCTAAATTGGTTTGCAAAATTATTTGATGATGCCGGCAGTTTGAAAGCAACGGAATTTTCCATTTTGGTTGACAGAATAAACCAATGCAACAATGGTTTATTCTTATTAGAGGAATGGATTGATTTCAGAAATGCAAAAAAGAATTGCCAAGCAGAAGGCTTGACCGAATATATCGAGAAAATAGAAGAAGAAAAGCTTTCTCCGAGCTATATCATACCTGTGTTTCAAAAGAGATTTTTCAGATTATGGTTAGATGCAATTCTACCGAATTACCCTGCTATTTTAAATTTTAGAAGAATTAACCAAGAAAATACAATCAGTGAATTTTCCTCCTTAGACAAGATGCAATTTGAAATTGCCAAAGCAAGAATTAAAAGTAAACTCATCAATGATTTACCTTCCTTTGGTCATTTTACAAGTGGAGTAGATGAAATAAGCATCTTAAAGCGAGAACTCTCAAAACGCAGAAAAATTATGCCTATCAGAAAACTGTTTCAGCAAATTCCCAATTTGTTACCTACCTTAAAGCCTTGCTTAATGATGTCACCGCTTTCCGTAAGCTTGTTTTTAGAGGCAGAAACCTATCAATTTGATACGGTTATTTTCGATGAAGCATCACAAGTATGCACCGAAAATGCCATCGGAGCTATTTCAAGAGGTAAGCAAGTCATTATTGCAGGTGACAGCAAACAGCTTCCACCTACAAACTTTTTTGGAGCTTCGTTATCAGATGTGGATTACGATACCGATGATGATGAAGAAGATGACGGATATGCATATGAATCTATTTTGGACGAGGCGAATCTTCTGCCGGAAAGAACATTGCTTTGGCATTATCGCAGTAGACACGAGCATTTAATCGCATTTTCCAATGCGAAAATCTATAAAAACAACTTAATCACCTTCCCATCGAATGTGGACAGAATTTCAGATAATGGTGTCGAATATGTATATGTAAAAGAAGGTTTTTATGATAGAGGTGGTAAAAAAGGAAATATTATAGAGGCAAAAAAAGTGGCTGAGATTGTTTTTGAGCATTTCAAAAAGCATCCTAATCGCTCTATTGGTGTTATCGCTTTTGGCGAGGTACAGCAGCAAGCCATTGACACTGCTATTCGAAAAATGCGTATGGAAAACCAAATGTTTGAATCATTTTTTAATGAAGATAAGGAAGAACCGTTTTTCGTTAAAAATCTCGAAAATGTACAGGGTGACGAGCGAGATACCATCATCTTTAGCATCGGCTACGCAAAAGATGTAAGTGGTGTATTTCGAATGAACTTTGGTCCACTTAGCAAATCCGGTGGCGAACGCAGACTGAATGTGGCGATCACTCGTGCAAAGTATAATGTCAAGCTTATGGGTTCAATTTTACCAACCGATATTGATACAGATAAAATCACATCCGATGGACCCAAACTACTGAGGGCATATATTGATTTTGCCATCAATGGAGTTACTTCACTTTCTCGTGAAATCACAGAAAGTGATATTGTGGAACACGATTCTCCGTTTGAAAAAGCGGTTTATAATTTCCTTGATAGAAAGGGCTACAAGCTTGGTACACAGGTGGGTTGCTCCGGTTATCGAATTGATATGGCTGTAAAGCACCCAACCTTAAGTGGGCAATATGTTTTGGGCATTGAGTGTGATGGTGCGGCCTATCACTCTGCAAGAACAGCGCGAGAGCGTGACCGTCTGCGTCAAGATGTCCTTGAACAAATGGGCTGGAAGATTTATCGTATTTGGTCAACAGACTGGATAAAAGACCCTGTTACCGAAGGCGAAAAGTTAATTGAGGCAGTTGAAGATGCCTTAAAAAACTATGCCATTCCTTATGAGAATATGGGTATTACAAGTACACCCAAAGCAGAAGATTTTGTTTCGATAGAAAAGAAAACAATTTCCGCCGAGGAACAACGAAATCCCTATGGATTTGGAGAAGAAAATGCTGTTTCTTTTTCAAATTTACCTCGCAATTACAGCGGATATCTTTCCATAGAGGATTGCATTACGGAAGTTGTCGATAAAAAGTTTCCTATTCACTATGATTTGCTCTGCAAAGAACTCGCTCCACTGCTTGGAAATGAAAAGGCAACCGTAAAGGTAAAGCGAGAAGTGGATTATGGGCTAAACAAACTTGGTCGCAAGATTGTTAGAAAGGGAGATTTTTTCTTCCCGGAAAACTATGATAAAGTTTCTCCTCGACAGGACAATACGAGAAAAATCGACTATGTATCAAAAGAGGAATTAGCCGAAGCAGTGCTACTTGTTCTTGAAAAATGTATCGGTGCAACGAAAGAAACACTTTGTGCCGAAACAGCCAGAGCCTATCACTATAATCGCATGACACAAAGTATTTCTTTGGCAATGGATAAGGCTTTTGAACTGCTATTGCAAGAAAATCGTGTTGAGGTGGTTGAGGGAAAAGTTGTGAGGATCAGCTAAAAAATTACATTTATGGGGTTTGGCCTTTTATAGACTTGTCTCCAAATATTGACTGACGATGCTTAATCCGGTAGCTGTCATCATTAAAAAAATTGACTATTTCACATTTATGAATAATCCTATCTAAAATAGCAGTGGTTATTGCAGCATCGCCTAGCAGTTCTCCCCATTCTTCAAGACCTGTATTAGGTGTTATAATTATTGAGGTTTGACCATAGAGTTTATTAATCAATTGAAAAAACAGGTTCGCTTCTTGTTTTTCCATTGCCATAAACATCAAATCATCGATTATTAGTAAATCAGATTCTATAATTCTTTTTACTTTATTTCTAGATACGTTTGAGATTCTTGTGTTTTAATAATATGAACCAAATCTGCCATGGATATGAATCTCACTTTATATCCCTTATTTATTGCTTCTATTCCAATGCCTACTGATAAATGTGACTTTCCAACCCCGGGAGGCCCTAAAAAAATTATGTTATAGCCTTGTTCCAACCATGTAAGCTCCTTTAACTGATTTAATTGGCGCTGGCTTAAAGACTGCTGCTCCGATAGATTAAATTCATCTAGAGTCTTATATTCTGGGTCAAATTATCATCCTCCAACTTCGCTATTCATTATTTTTGCATATTCCGATATATCCCTTACTTGAGCTTTTACTGCCATCTTTTCTGATTTTAATGTCTATATACATCTTCCATCCTTCTTCTGTTTTCAAGGTGCAAGCTCCTTTCTGTATAATCTAAATAGATTATACAGAAGAACTCTATGATTTGACAGCTTGTCTATCGTTGATGTGTATTTCCCTTATTGACATGTTATTTTTGAGGCATAGACTAAGTGAAGATAATTAAGAAAATTTCCAGTAGATTTGATGGTCTTTTACATTTACAGGAAGAGAACTGTCAATTCTATTTTATCATCAACAGTTGCTCTTGCTAACTTGGATACCACCAGACTTTTCAGATGGAGAGATAACAGCATTGTTAATATCTTAAACGATGAAACCTATCTGGGGCACACGGTTAGCATGAAGCACACAACCGCATCCTACAAAAACAAAAAGCAAATTATTCGTCCTGAGTCTGAATGGCTAAGATTTAAAAATACCCATGAAAATATTATAAGTCAAGAACTTTGGGATATTGCTCACGAGGTACGAGAGCATAAAAAGCGCCCAAGAAAAAATATGGAGGATCCCAACACCTACTCTGGGCTGATATTTTGTGCGGACTGTGGAAAGCCCTTGGTGCTACATCGTGCTCATGCCATGGATGAAAGCAAAAACAACTTCGCCTGTTCCACCTACAAGAGGTTTGGCAAAGAAACCTGCTCCTCTCACTACATCCGAGAAAGCCAGCTTGCAGCGGTTATTTTGGATGACTTAAAGCGTGTAACCCATTTTGCAAGGCAGGATAATGTGCTTAGCTGCATACCCGATGAGCACTACAGAACCCTGTCCGGTGAGTACACTACCGAGCAAAAATCCTTGCGAGAAAGCATCCCAAAGGCAGAAGCGAGAATGGAAAAGCTTAAAAACCCCCTTACCAATGTGGACAGATTTATTGAAAAGGCTAAGAAATATACAAAGCTTACACCGAAACTGTCCGCCTTATATCCCGCATTATTAGGCGAGTGTTCACAAAGTATCCTTATGAACACTCGCCTAAATCTCAGGGGTTTTCAATTTGCAGTGATAAAGCAAAAATATGGAGGGATAAGCTGTTGACAAAATTTTCGTACAATTATATAATTGTAATGAAACTGGAGAAACTGAAATAGTTTTAATAAGTCAAAATAAGATTGTTTACCAGCTATATTGAGAGGAGGTCGCTTATGAAAGATTATTTGCAGATAGCGAATAATAAAATTTTTTTCTTTTGCGGCGCAATAATGATTACTTTTATCGTTTTACAGTCACTTTTATTTTTCAGACTTGCCTACAATGAAGGGTTAAAGCTGGGGCTGACAAAAGCTAAGATGCTAAGGGCATTCAGAACCGGTGCTATTTCAACCATAGTACCGACTATTGCAGTTATAGTTGCTTTAATAACGATGGTCCCTGTTTTAGGAGTGCCCATTCCCTGGATCAGGCTTTCCGTCATAGGATCCGCACCCTATGAGCTTATGGCTGCAGGAATAGGGGCTAAAGCCATGGGCGTGGACAGCCTTGGCGGAGCAGGATACAACAGCCAGGTATTCTCAGCGTCCGTATGGATCATGTGCATAGGATCTGTTTGGTCGGTTTCCCTGGTTGCTTTTTTACTGAAAAGGATAAAAAAGAGGTACACAAAAAATATTGGTGCCGACCCAAAATGGAGGGCTGTTTTGATGAATGCGGCTTTTCTGGGAGTCTTCTGCATTTTTATTGCCGATCCCATTACAAAGGGCGGGCTTCCTCTGGTGACCTTATTATGCGGGGCATCGATAATGACGGTTTTGGCTTTGATAATCGTCAAGCTCAAGCAGAACTGGCTTAAAGAATTCGCCCTTGCTCTCAGCATGATAGGGGCCATGGCATGCACTGCTTTGTTCTCATATTTGTTTTAGGAGGTACTTTTGATGATTAGATTGGATGATAAAGCCTTGAGGGAAACTGCATATGAAAGCAAAGTACATATGATCGGCAGGTGCACTCTCATCATCGGGCTTTTGCTTACATTTCTGCCCCCATTTATCCTGTGGCTTGCATATGGAATAATACCTCCGCTGAATAACCTTATCAGCGGTATTATCAGTATTTCGGCGGTTATGATACCTGTATCAGTTGTCGAGATACTCACATTTTCTCCTATGCTGGGCTCAAGCGCAATGTATATGTCTTATTTGACGGGGAATATATCAAACATGAAGATCCCAAGCGCGGCCATAAGCATGGAAGCTGTAGATGTAAAGCCTTCAACGGAAGAAGGGGATATAATATCAACGATAGCCATCGCAGGCTCCGTAATAGCCAGCGAGATAATAATAATCCTGGGAATTATCCTTATAGCACCGATAACTGCAAAGCTCAACAATCCTATAATCCAGCCAGCCTTTGAACAGGTCCTTCCTGCTTTGTTCGGTTCGATAGGAGCATATTATATCCTCAAGGAATGGAAGCTGGCTGTAGCTCCCCTTGTTGCGGCTGTGTCGCTCAGTCTGGTTCCCGGATTGCCCACTGCAATAACAATTCCTGTCTGCGTCTTGGCATCGGTTTTAGGGGCAAAGTTTTTATATAAAAGGGATCTCATCAAAGCAGATGAATAATAGAAGTTATGGGGGTAAGGCATTATGGAATTGAAGTTTGCGTTGCTTAAGGCTTTCTTAAAAGTATTAGGCTTTATAAAAGGCGATAAATATAAATATTCTCAAGAGTATGAAGATAATTTCAGATATATGGATATGAGTGAAAAGCTTTGGTGGGGTTATAAGTCCGTAGTAAAGCAGATCGAGAGGGCAGAGAAGGGCAAAGGCATAGAAGAATATTTTGCAAACCAGGATCTGGATTTCACGGAAGGTGAGCTTTTTAATGCGGAAAGCAGGATCACCATATCTGCAGGGGGAGATTTAAGCGCGTCGGAGATGATATTTCCTGACAATACTGAGCACCTATGGGATGATGTGAGAGATTTTTATTTCGATGCGGATATAGTATGCGCTAATCTTGAGGCGCCGATAGTTCCTGAGAGGCCTCCTGTGGGGGTGCCGGCCATGTGCCTTACGGCTCCCAAGCTCAACATTTCTCCCCAAATGTTTGAAAGGTTTATAGATGAAGGCAGGGGTGTAAACTTCTTCTCTACTGCAAACAACCATAGCCTGGACCAAGGGGAGCATGGCGTAGTATCAACCCTGGACTTCCTGGATTCTAAGGGATATCCTCATGTGGGGACGGCAAGGACAAGGGAAGAACAAAATGATATTCCGATAATAGAACAAAATGGCATAAAAACAGCCTTTATATCCTATACATACTGCTTAAACGGAGAGGATACGATACCGGGGAAGGAATACATGACCAATCTGATAAGGCTGAACAAGCCGGAGACTGATATATCACTGATAAGAGAGCATGTGAGGCTGGCAAAAGAAAAGGGAGCTGATATGATCGCGGCAATGCTTCACTGGAGCATAGAGTTTGAGACTTATCCGATAAAGAATGTCATCGATATGGGGCATAGGATCATGGAGTGCGGGGTGGATATAATCTTGGGCGGACATGCCCATGTAGCCCAGCCTATGGAGAAATACAGATTCTTTGACCCTTATGATAAAAGGGAAAAGGATGGCTTCATCATCTACTCGCTGGGTGAGCTTGTTTCTTTGAACCTTTTCAGCAAAAACTCAAGGCTTGCCTTGCTATTGAAGCTTGAAATATCAAAGGGCATTGATAAGGGGTCGAAAATTACCAAAATTACCGGGCTCAAGGCACTGCCCATATATATACTTTTCAAGCCCATGGAAAACGGAAATACGGATTATAGAATACTGGACCTCAGAAAGACCTTGGCGGATATCAGGGCGGGCAAGAATCCATATGCTTTCTCCGAAGCGGATATACAGGAGCTGGAACGGCTTGAGAAACTGCTATATATGAGGCTTCTGCCCAAAAACAGTTCAAAAATATTGGATTAGCGCGGGGGTAAAAATAATGGAATGTATGAAAATTGAGGAGCTGCTGCAAAAGCTCATAAGATTTAATACCACTAACCCTCCGGGAAACGAAGCAGAGTGCATAATGTATATACATGAGCTGCTGAAAGGAGCCGGGATAGATTCTTTAATATTGGGAGACAAAGGCGAGAGGCTTAATCTTATAGCCAGGCTGGAGGGCAATGGGTCAAAGCCTCCTCTTCTCATGTACGGCCATGTGGATGTGGTCATTGCGGCTGATCAGGCATGGCAGCACCCGCCTTTCGAAGGGGTTATTGAGGACGGATATGTATGGGGCAGAGGTGCATTGGATATGAAGGGTGCGGTTGCGATGATGATATCTGCCGTTCTCAGAGCTAAATCCGAAGGTTTTATACCCTCTGGAGATATAGTCTTGTGCATCGTATGTGATGAGGAAAACGACGGAATATACGGAGCCAAATATATAGTGGATAATTATCCTGATCTATTTAAAAATATTAAGTACGCCATAGGAGAGATCGGCGGTTTTACCATGCCTATAGGCGGCAAGAGATTTTACCCTATAATGGTGGCGGAAAAACAAAGATGTGCCATCAGGGCGACTGTAAAGGGGCAGGGAGGCCACGGCTCCATGCCTGTGAAGGATGGAGCCATGGCAAAGCTTGGAGAGCTTTTGGCCAGGCTCAATAGAAGCAGGCTTCCTGTTCACATAACTTCCTCTGCGAAAATGATGCTCCAAGCCTTATCATCAAATTTGGGCTTTCCGACAAACATTGTATTGAAGTCGCTTTTGAACCCTGTGCTGACGGATAAAGTCCTTGACTTGCTGGGGGATAAGGGCAGGATGTTTGATCCGGTGCTTCACAATACCGTAAATGCTACGATAGTCAGAGGAGGGGAAAAGATAAATGTCATTCCCGGTGAGATAAGGCTGGATTTTGACGGCAGGATACTGCCGGGATTTGCACCGGAGGATATTATGGACGAGTTGAGCAAATTGATCGGGAGAGATATAGAACTGCAGATTTTATCCTATGATAGAGGGCCGGAAAGGATCGACATGGGCATGTTCGAGATTTTGGGGTCTATTTTAAGGGCGGGGGATAGAGAGGCCATACCCATTCCCTTTATAGTCAGCGGCGTCACGGATGCCAGGTTTTTCTCAAAGCTGGGCATACAAACCTATGGCTTCACGCCTATGATCCTCAAAAATGACATAGATTTTTCAAGGCTCATACACAGCGCTGATGAAAGGATACCCGTAGAAGCATTGGATTTCGGAGCAGAATCGATTTATAAGCTCATAGTTGGATATGACGGATGATTGAAATTCAAGCAAAATATGTGATATCATTATTTTAGCATATTGACAGGATGTGATCAGAATTGAAGGATAGGATAATCGAATCTGTTTCAAAATATATAAACCTCTACGGAGTAAAAAGATTTACTGTTGACGATATAGCAAAAGATCTGGGCATAAGCAAGAGGACCATTTATAAGTATTTTGACAGCAAGGATCATATCGTAAGCGAATTCATAAGGCTGAGCATAGAGGATAATAACAATAAAACCCTGGAAGCAGTTGAAAAGGAAGAGACACTGCTGGGCAAGATCAATGCGGCTCTCCTTTCCCATCACAAATATAAGATGCCCTTGGATATTTTGCAGGATATAGAAAAGTACTATCCAAAGGACTGGGAGCGGATAGAGGAGCAGATGAAGTTCAAGCTGGACCTGATGAAGGAGCTCGTGAATGATGGTATAAAATCAGGCAAGCTGCGGGAAGACATAAACGTGGAAGTGCTCAGCCTCATTCTGGAAAGATCCTTTAGGGCTATTTTTGAATATGACTTCCTTATAAAAAGCAATTTGAATATCAATAATGCAGTGAAGGAAATAGAAAAGATCATACTGTTCGGCATATTGAAGGAGTGAAGGATTTTCACTCCTTTATTAATTGATTTTACTGCAAAACTTTGATTTAACAGTTTGGAAATATATCTGCTGTGCTAACTGATAACGATTGCGAAAGCTCCAAGACTAAGAGTTTGTAAGCTTGCATAGGGTTGCGTCAAAACTCGCTTAGGCTCAAACAGTTGACGCAACTTTTCCTATTGCCCCAGGGCACCTTCTCTTGCTCCTGTGTCGCAATTCACCTTGACTTCGCTAACAAACTCTAAGCCCCTTCACATTGAACGAGACTTCATTTAGTGGAGTTGAAACTCCACTAAATGTTAGTCGAGTCCATACTGGACTTAGTCGCACTTAGGCACACGCCGCCTATAGCGGTGTGGGTCTTAGGGCGAATTAGTTCAGTGCTGCACTCTTATATCAGTCAGCAGAACAGATTAATTAGAGTTATTGCAGTAAAATTCAAGGGAATGTATACACTTTTTGTCTCATGTTGCCGATAAACTTAACAGACAGATAAAGAGGTGATGAAGATGAAAATATCTAACGATATTGCTAAAATATACGGCACGGTTCAGGAGCAAAAAGGCAGCGAAGCGAAGCTTGATGGGGCCAAGACGGCTTCAAGCATAAAAAGCAGCGAAGGGCAATGCCCCGCTGAAACGGTGAGCATTCCTAAGAATCACAGCAGCGCTTTGCCTCCGGAAATAAGACAGGCTCTGGAAGCCATATTCGGGAAGGATGTGCCCCTTGATAAAGAGGCTGTACAAATATTGAAGACTTATATGGACAAATTCCCGGGCAGCCTTGATGATAAAATTCAGGTCATACAGAACCTTTTGAGCAAGGAACTGGATATAAATATGACCAATTTGAAGCTGGTGCATGAGGCTTTGTTCGGCCGGGAGGTCGGTGAGATCATAAAGGAGCTGGGAAAGGATTATGGCATCAGCTTTGAAAATACGGTCGCAAAGGACATAGGAAGCCTGGCGGAAGAGGTTAAGAGTTTATTGGCCCAGGGAGTATCTTTGAACAAAATATGCGACTTATTGGAATCGGCAGCTTCGGATATGAGCCCAAGAGCCAAAATCATCTTAACGAAGGCGGCTAATGAGGGCCGTCAGGCTGCAGCCTACAGGATGGATGATCTGGGACAGAAGATAATAATAAAGGCATTGAAGGATGCTGCAGAAGAAGATATAGAGGAAGGTGCGGGCAAGACGGGGCATAAAACCCGAGAAAGCGGCATAGCTTCAACCTTTGAGATGAAGGAAGGGGCAGAGCAGGAATATATAGCTTCAGTGCTGGGCACCGCCGGATTGAGCGGGAAGAATTATATGGTCACGGAAGTGACCGCAAGGCTTAAAGCGGCGGGCCAAAGCTTCAAAGAGCTCAAAAGGGATGTAGCAAATAATCTGGATATGGCTGTGAGACATATAAAGGAGTCGGGAGCCTCCGGTATCAATAATGCAAGGATCGATTTGCAAAAGACCATCGATTCATTGGATAAAGCTATACTAAAAAGCGATATAGCATTATTTGCAGATATGAAGCTGGAAAAAGAACTGGTAAAGGCAGACAGTCAGCTCCAAAAAGCAAAAACGCTCCTGGATGCGGGCGAATATGATAAGGCCTGCAAGCTGGTGGAAAAAGTAAAGACCACCATTGAATCATTGAACTGGAAGCCTTCCAATACGAGGGTCCTTCACTTTGCAAGCTTAAAGGAGGGCTTTGAAGAAGGTAAAAGTCCTGAAAACAAGCTTAAGACTGCTCTGAAGGGCTTGACACAAAACTTTTCTCAAGAGGACTATACACCGAGGAAGGTGTATGAAGCCTTAAGAATGCTGGGAGGCGATCACGAAGGAGAGGCTGCCAGATTCCTTGCAGGAGAGAATGTCAGGGAAGAGGAACTGCACAATAATATCAAATCTTTGATCTTCAAGCTTTCTGAAAAGGGCAATCCTATGGCTGAGCTGGCACAAAAGGTTACAGGAAGCCAATTATTGAACAGGACAGATAACGGGCCGCTGCAGACCATGTTTTTCGCACTGCCTTTGACTATCAACGGAAATGTCAGCGATATGAAAGTATATATCAATTCGAAAAAAGATGAGAAAAAGCTTGATTGGCAGAATTGCAGCATTTTTTTCCTCATAGATACAAAAAAATTGGGTGAGACGGGTGTCTTGCTGCAAGCCTCAGGGGGAAATCTCAGCATTACAGTGAAAAACGATAGAGACGATTTAAAGGAGAGAGTAAGCCCATTGCTCATGGGATTCAAGGAGAATTTGAGGGAATTGGGCTATGAAGTAAGCAACATCGGCTTTGCAAGGCTCAATGCCAAAGAAGAAGAGAAGCAGATGACTTCAAGCCGTATGATCAACACAGCGGCAAATTCAATCAATCCTATGAAGAAAGGATTTGACATAAAAATATGATTTACAGGAATATCAACCAAGTAAAAAAAAGAGCCAGATCGGGGCCTATGGCTGCAGCTTTGAATTATGACGGCATCGGTGACGGTGCTCCGACGGTCACGGCCAGCGGCAAGGGACTGGTAGCGGCAAAGATCATCGAGATGGCCAGAGAACGGAGCATACCCATAGAGGAGGATATGAGCCTGGTGGCAGAGCTCATAGATATGGATCTGGGAGAGAACGTGCCTCCTCAGCTCTATTCTGTAATAGCCGAGATATTGCTGCTGATCGAAAGAATGGAGAATGTTTTTTAGAACTCAGAGCTCAGGATTAGGGTCGGGCTGCTGCACTGAAGCTCTGCAATCGTTATCAGTCAACATAACAGAGATGCTAATAAAGATTTTTTGCGATGAAATCAATGTAAAGATTAGGCGGGTTTTTGACGATACATTATATGTATGATTTTGGAGGTGTGATTTTGAGAATATATGAAGAGCAGGAAATAATGGATATGAAGCCTCAGGAGCTGACCTCTCTTTTGTATCAGGCATTTTTAGAAAAATTGAGGGCATCGATAAAAGCTCTGGAAGAAGGAGATGCAGTAGGCTCAAATTACCTCTTGCAGGGCTGCAATGATATATTGGAAAGGCTCGGAGCAGGGATCAACTATAAGGCAGGGATCATTGCAGATCAGCTGGAGGCTTTGTACGGCTTCTGCGCTGAAAAGCTCATCGAGGCCAATATTAAAAAGGATAAAGAGATTATGGAGCAGGTGTTGAACATTATGGAAAACATATCCCAGGCCTGGTCTGCGGCCATGGAGATATCTGATAAGGAAACAGGAAGCAATAATAAGCTGGGCTCTTATGAGGATCATTTGTATTATCAGCCGGCTAATGTTGATATAGCTGAATAAGCCGGATTAAACGAAGGGAGAATAGGATATGAGGATAAACACTAATATCCAGGCAATAAATGCCTACAGACAATTAACAGTCAGCCATGGGAAGGTTTCAAAAAATATTGAAAAGCTGTCTTCCGGCTTGAGGATCAACAGAGCCGGCGATGATGCGGCAGGCCTTGCCATATCGGAAAAGATGAGATCTCAGATAAGAGGGCTCAAAATGGCGGAGAGAAACACCTTAGACGGAGTATCTTTGATACAGACGGCAGAAGGCGCTTTGCAGGAAGTACACAATGCACTGCAAAGGATGAGGGAGCTATCCATACAAGCAGCCAATGGAACCATGGAATCCCATGACAGGCTGGCAATCCAGAATGAGATTGACCAGCTGACATATGATATAGACAGGATCGCAAAGACCACTCAGTTTAACGCCAATCCTCTTCTGAGGGGCTCGCTGCTGTCAAGGTCTGTTATAACCACCAACTCACCTGATATAAAGTATGTAGGAAGCGGCACCTGGAAGGGTGATGTGGCAGCGGAACCCAGCGCCAGGGGAGAGGTAGAGCTGCAGCTAGGTGGTTTACCGGCAGACGGACAATACATAATGATAAACGGAAAGTATTATGAATTTGAGGATACAACAGCTAACAATGGAGTTTCGGCAGGCAGGATTAAAGTAGATATAGGCGCAAGCTCGGGAGCAACTTTGAACAATCTTTTGGATGCAATTGCAGAAAATGATAAAACATTTGATAAGGCTGCCAGCACAGTTACAGGAAGCAGCTTGCTGCTCAAAACAGCTAAAAATATGTCTCCTTCGGAAGCAAGAAAAATTGAAGTAGATAGTAGCGGTACTACATCAGCAGATTTTAAGGACAGTTTGAACCCGGCGAAACCAAGTGTTACCAAACTAAATGCTCCTGATACTTCAACCAATTGGAAGACCACCTACCTTAATTTCACCGAGCTTCCCAAGACAGGAGATATGCTCGTCATCGACGGCGTCACTATTGAATTTAAGGATGAATCCGTACCTTACGACAACAGTACAAATACCGCAGTAGTCGGAGTAAAGGACAGAACGGTATATGATGTGATGGCAGAGGTATACAATGCCATAACCTCAGCAAAAAACAACAGCAAAGCGGAAGCTTTGATAGATTTTAAGGTAAACGGGAACTCTTTGATACTCACTACGAACAAAACCGATGACGGAGCCGGCAACGGCCTGGAGATAGAATACAGGGACAATGATTTTGAGACCTATGCAGGTAAGGATATGGATATAAACCTTCAGATAGGAGCCAATGACAGCGAGAGCATGAAGCTTCTCATAGGCGTAGTGGATGCGGCATTCCTGGGAATAGGCAGAAAAGCGGACCATAAGGGCGTGATATCAACCGCAGGTGTAGATGCGGAAGCAGGTATAAGCATCATGAGCGAAGAAGATGCCAACAATGCCATAGGCTTCTTCGATAATGCCATAAGGATGGTATCCGAATCCCGCTCCAGGCTGGGAGCATATCAGAACAGGCTTGAGCATACTGTTTCCAATATTACTACAACAGCGGAAAACTTGACTGCAGCAGAGTCGAGGATAAGAGATGTAGATATGGCATTGGAAATGTCCGAGTTCACCAAGAACAGCATAATAAACCAGGCGGCTACAGCTATGCTGGCCCAGGCAAACCAAATGCCCCAGGGCGTATTGAAATTATTGCAATAGATAGGGTTTAGGATTCAGAGCTCAGGAGATTAGGGTTGGGCTCTGGGGTCTTGAAGGCCGGGGAACGGAAACCACTGAAAGACACGAGATTTTTTCACAGATTGACACGGAAGGGAAGTTAATTAAGACTCTTGTTTTAACTAATCCCATATCTAAGCAAGTTTACCCCGTTCTATCGTGCCTAAGCCTTCAGTTTTTATTAACTGCAGGCAAGGCACGCTACGAACCCGATTGACATTTCTAACATTCAGCCGGAGATAAACTCCACTTGAATGAAGAACTGTCTTACTTAGTCTTAGGTTCGTAACTCGCTTTCCTGTGTGATATGGCATTAGTTAAAATAGAAAACCGTGTTAATCCGTGGAATTTCAGTGCTAATCCGTGTTCCCCGTCCACCATGACCCATAAGGAATACTCCAGAGGAATAGGATGTGATCAGATGAAAGTCAGAAACATAGGAAAAGTAGATACTTCAGGCGCACAAGCAAAAAAGGTGAAGGATGAAGCTTCCGTAACCTTTCGCGAAGTCATGTCCACCCGGAGAGACGAGATCGATGCAGATAGACTGAACAAGCTCATGGAGGACATAGACGAGCAAGGCAAGGTACTGGCTGATTCTATGACTGTTGAGGATCTGAGGGATTATAAGAAGAAAGTAAAGGAATTTTTATCCGAGGCTGTTAAATATGGCTTAAAGGTTCAGCAAAGCAGAGGATTTAACAGGGGTGGAAGGATGAGAATATACAAAACTGTCCAAAAAGTAGACGAAAAGCTTCTGGAATTGACAGACGCCGTAATAAATAAGCAAGAGAAAGGGATCAAGGTTTTAAGCCTTATAGGAGAGATAAGAGGACTTCTTGTTGACGTATATGCCTGATGAGCATACTTTATCTGAAACATCAGCCGACTCGTGATGAGTCGGCTTTTTATTTTTTGCATCAGGGCTTATATAATGGCTTTATCCGCGGAAATAAAACGATGACCGGTCGGAAAGGCCAGACTTGGATAAAGCTAAAATATTGGAGGAAGTTAGCCCGCTGATCATTTCATCTATCAATAAGTATGCAAAAAGCAAGGGGGAATTTGAAGACCTATATCAGGAAGGAGCATTGGCGGTACTTGAGTCTTTAGACAAATATGAGCAAAGCAAAGGTGTGAATATCTTTTACTATCTAAAGCTTCAGCTTAAGTTTTTCTACCTTAACTATGAAAGGTACGGCAAGAAAACAGTATCTCTTGATGAACCTATAGGAGAAGGAATAAGCTTGGCAGACACTCTGACAGACGAGAGCAGCGATGTGGAGGATATAGTTTTTGCCAATTACGAAAGCCAGGAAGCTTATAAAGCCTTGCAGGATTTAGCAAGGGAAGAAAGATATATAATTGAGCAAAGCATAATATACCGCAGGACTCTGGATGATCTGGCAAAGGAATTGGGTATGAGCAGAACAACACTATTCAGAAGGAAAAGTAAAATTTTAGACAAGCTGTCTGATCGACTGTACAAAGAATGAAGAAAGTGTAAAGAGTAAGGGAGCAAAATTTGAATCGCTATGAATGCCAACTATTACCGCTTGTCTCGATTTTTTGTATATGCTAAAGTATGTTTATAGTTTAACAATGTAAAGCGGATGAAGATTGTTGGAAATATCAGGAGATGATAACCGGAGGAGCAAAGGACAGAAAAAGCACTCGTTCTGTTGCTGAAACTCTCAGGTTCCATACAATAATCCGACGCATCCCTGGAGAGACTTGAGAGATCAAGCATCGAAGAAGCAATCCATATTTTGGAGAAACTTTCAGATAAATGGACAGGGCGGTAGAGTAGCGGATTTTTTCATGCTATTATACCTCCATGTCTTTTTGCTTTTTTGAAGCCATGTTTCACTTCAAGTAGAAAAACAAAAATTAGATGGAGGGTACTTAATGCTAGAGATTATTAAAGGAGTAGGACTATTATTAATTACATTATTACTATTTTCCCTGTTTAGTTTAAAGGCGCCGAAGGGCGACAAGGCTATGTCGGGTTTAGCCGGAGCAGCTATTGCGAGCTTTCTGGTCGAGGCAATACACAGATATATCGGAGGAAATTTCCTTGGCATTGCATTCTTAAATGAGGTCGGAGTTTCGTCCGGAAGCATGGCCGGGACAGCTGCGGCAATCTTAGTATCGCTGAACATGGGAGCAAATCCGATTTTCTCTGTTGCCGCAGGAGTAGCAATGCTCAATATCGGCATTTTGCCGGGATTTTTTGCCGGTTATATAATCGGGTTGATCGCTCCGGCAATAGAGAAAAAATTGCCGGAAGGAATAAATATCGTTGCGGGTGCATTGGCCATTGCTCCATTAGCCAGAATTATTGCTGTAGCTGCGACTCCTGTTGTAAATGCAACTTTACTCAGTGTCGGTCAGGCTGTAACAGCAGCAGCTGAACAATCTCCTTATGTAATGGGCTTTCTTTTAGGCGGAATCATGAAGATAATATGTACTTCTCCATTAAGCTCAATGTCTATAACCGCAATGCTTGGATTAAATGGATTAGCCATGGGGATATCCGCCATTGCTTGCACCCTTTGGTTTCAATCCGCCTGTTAAGGTATTGCTGGCTTTGGGCTTGGCAGCTTTAGGAGGCGTTATAGGCGGCATTATCGGAACAAGTATAATAAAAGCATTTAAAGGGAAACAAATAAACAGCGCAGTCAAAGACTCTGAAAAAGCCTTAACCGCGCAGGAATTGCAGTAGAAATCACAATATATAAATAATCTATTCGCTCACACGTTTTAGCAGAAATGTTTCTTGTTCTTGTTTTAAAAGGCGACTGTCAATCCTTTTTATATTTTCCCCAATGTAAGGGAGTTCGTTTTTGATTGAGTTGACATTAAACTCTATTTGTTTAATATCAGGCCTAATATCTTTTACGTCTCCCTCCAATTCAAGTTGCCTGTCTTCCAGCCTGCCATAACCTTCTTCCAGCCTGCCCTGTCCTTCTTTCAAGCCTTAGATTTCAGCTCCATTTCCAATTCCGTATACCTGTGGATCATCTCATCCAAAGCTTTGCTCAAGCTCAATACCTCGTCGCATAGAGGATCCGGATTCTTAGCGAGCATAGCATTCAATCTATCTCTCATTTCGTCTATAATATTTTTTAACATAGATAATTCTTCATATTTTTTATCCATCGCTTTAATATCGAGCACCTCCTGTAATATCGGGACACTTAGGCCAAATCATATATACATTATACTGGACTATAAGTCCACAGTCAAGGAAAATTATCCATTTAGTCCAACATATTTATAATTGGACGATATGTGCTAAAATGAAAATACGAGGTGGTCATATATGTCATTTGGCGAAAAACTTGCTATGCTCCGCGGAGAAAAGAACATGAGCCGCAATGAGCTGGCAAAGATTTTGAACATATCCTATTCTTCTATTTCAAAATATGAGACAGAAATAAGATTCCCTGATCAGGAGATGTTAAGAAAAATTGCTGATTATTTTCAGGTGTCAACGGATTATCTGCTGGGAAGGACTGAAGTACGATATTTTTATGAGAAAGATGAAGCGGGAGAAAGCTCATCTGTCTCTGAAACAGTTTCTTATCATGATTTTAATAAAGATGAGCTGCCTGAAGAAGCCATTAAGCAGATAAATGATTACATAGAATTTATTAAGCATAAATACAATTCAGATAGCAGCAAATAGAGCTTGAATACCTTTAAAACTGAATTAAATCTCATTCAACAAAGTGAGGGGGGATTAGATGAGCAAGATCGACGATATTTACAGGTCTGTCATGAAATTGCAGGAAGAAAAGCCTTCGGGAGTATCAGCCAAGGATGTTGCCGAGCTTATCGGCTTGGATAGGTCAAATGTAAGCAGGTATCTGAATATCATGTACAAGGAAAGAAAGCTGATAAAGGCAGAAGGAAGGCCGGTCCTGTATAAAGCCATGACATCTGCTCCTCCTACTGCTTCCAAAAGAAAGGGTAAGGAAGCTTATTTCAACAGCCTGGATAAGCTGGCAGGATCGAAGCAGAGCTTGAGCCTTCCTATTGAAAAGGCCAAGGCTGCTATAATATACCCTCCCAAAGGGCTTCATACATTGCTTTTAGGAGAAACAGGAGTAGGCAAATCCTTGTTTGCTGAGCAAATGTATGAATACGCCAAGGAGACCGGAGTGCTGGGTTCCGATGCACCTTTTATAAGGTTCAATTGCGCTGATTATGCGGATAATCCCAATTTGCTGACGGCTCATATATTTGGAGTTAAAAAAGGTACGTACACAGGAGCGGATAAGGATAAAGACGGCTTATTGAAACAAGCCGATAAAGGAATATTATTTTTAGACGAGGTGCATAGATTGCCCCCTCAAGGCCAGGAAATGCTTTTCACCTATATTGACAAGGGCTGTTACAGGCCTTTGGGGGAGACGGATAAGCTTTACTATGCAGAGGTGCGGATAATAGCTGCAACTACAGAAAATCCGTCATCCTATTTGCTCCAAACCTTTTCCAGAAGGATACCCATGGTAATATTGCTGCCGAATCTGTCCGAAAGGTCCCTATCTGAAAGATACTCGCTCATAGATGCATTCATAAAAGAGGAATCCCGCAGAGTCGGAAAGAGCATATACATAAATAAAAACGTCATAATATCCTTGCTTCTATATGATTGCCCCAATAATATAGGCCAGCTGAAAAGCGATATACAGCTGTCCTGCGCCAAGGCATTTTTGAATTACAAGGCTGCCGGGAGCAGCTATCTGATAATCAATCAATGCGATCTGCCCAATCATGTGAGAATGGGAATGATGAACATCAAGGAGCATAGAAAAGAAATCGACGAGCTGCTGAGCTCAGCCCAGGATGTTCTGAAATTCAGCGAGGAGGATGAGCCGCCTTTGCAATTGACACATGAAAATGAAGGCATTGGAGAGGATTTCTACAGCATTATAGAGCAAAAGATCGATTCTCTCAAAACAATAGGCATGGAAGATACGGATATAAATGAAATATTAAACCTGGATATCAAATCCCATTTTCAAAAATACATAGGGGAGATCAGTCAAAGGTTCATAAAGGACGAGATAACAAATGTCGTCGACGGAAATGTTTTAAAGGCCGTTGAGGAAATCCTAGCCCTTGCAAAAGCAAACTTAGACAGGGAGTATGATGAAAAGATATATTTTGGGCTGTCGTTTCATCTGGAAAGAAGCATTGAAAGGATCAGAAGAGGGGAGAAGATATACAATCCCAAATTGAACTTTATCAGGATCAACTACGAGGAAGAATTCCTCTTTGCCATGAAAATGGCAAAATTGATAGACCGCAGATTTAATATAGAGATTCCGGTTGATGAAATAGGTTATATCACCATGTTTTTTACCGCAGATCCGCTAAAGATTGCCAAGGAAGAGATGCCCAAGGTAAAGGTTGTTGTGGCCATGCATGGGAGAAGTACGGCAAGCTCAATGGCAGAAGTAGTAAATAATTTGATCGGTGCGGAATATGTAGTGCCTATAGACTCGCCGCTGACCATGAAGCCGGAGAGCATATATAAAATTGCCAGAGACAAGATATTGGAACTTGAGCAAGGGGAGGGTGTCATTCTCATGGTAGATATGGGTTCCCTCACAAATTTCGGCCTTATGATCGCGGAGGAGACCGGAATCAATGTTCAGACAGTGGATATGGTGAGCACCCTTATGGTCCTGGATGTAGCCAGAAAGGCAATGATGGGATATGCAATAGACGAGATAATGGACTCATTGTCCGGCAGGAGCTGCGATATCAGCACTAAAGAAGAAAAGCCGGATAAGAAGAATATCATCCTTACCGTCTGCTTTACAGGGGACGGGTCCGCTAAAAGGATATCGGACATGATCAATAAAAAGATCGGAAATAGGAATGTAAAAGCAATGCCGATCAGTATAATAGATAAAAAATCTCTCCGGGAACGGGTTGCAGAAATGGAGAAAGGCCATAATATCTGGGCTATAGTGGGCACCGTAGAAATAAAAATGCGGGGGATCCCTTTCATATCAGCCATAGATATATTAACTCCCGAGGGTGATAAGAGGCTAAGGGATATAATCGATGAAGGAGAGCTGTATTATAAGATGGGAGATTCGCTGGACGAACATATGATACATATAAGCGGTGAGAAGATAATAAAGGATGCTAAAAATTTCATCATGGAAGCAGAAGAGAGATTAGAGACAAAGATTTCCAAAGATGTAAAGGTAGGTATGACCATGCATATATGCTTCCTTTTGGACAATATGCTGTCGGGTGCAATTACTAAACCCTTTGACGGATTATCGCATTTTAAAGACAGGCATTCCTCAGATATGGATATAGTAAAGCAATCATTAAAAGATATTGAGAGGGATTATAGGGTAAGCATAGGTGACGATGAAATTGCTTATATAGTGAAATTATTTAAAGAAAACGGAAATACAGTGCAATAGTGTGCGAAAGAACGCACACTATTTTGTTTTAATGCACAGATAGACAGCACAGATACCTGCTTGAAATATAGCAGAATCGGCTTAGTTGCTATGCTTAGATGCATAAGGGAAAAATATATGATTGGCATGATAGTTGCTTTTATTATAAACAAAGGTTCTTACTATATAAGTGGGGGAGGGATTGTTATATACAATATTTTGCTGGTATGCTCAGCGGGCATGTCTACCAGCCTGCTGGTGACAAAAATGAAAAGAGCGGCTGAGGAGCAGGGGATAGAAGCTGAGATAAAGGCTGTTGCAGAAGCAGACCTGAAGAACAATTCAGAGGGCATTGACGTACTTTTGCTGGGACCTCAGGTAAGATATATGCTTCCGAAGATGAGAGCTATGATGGGGCCTATGGGAATACCCGTAGATGTGATCCCGAGTTCGGATTATGGGCTGATGAATGGAGAGAAGGTTCTCATGCAAGCAGTATCTGTCATCAAAGGCAAGTAATATCCATTGTTTATTTTGAAGGGGGTATAAAAATGAGCTTCAATAGTTGGATGGAGAAAAAGTTCGTGCCGGTAGCGGGAAAGATCGGCTCTCAAAGGCATTTAGCAGCTATAAGGGATGGTTTTATCGGTATCATGCCTATTGTTTTAGCAGGATCCTTTGCAGTTTTGCTGAACAACACCTTAGGCGCCTGGATCAAACCTCTTGGCAGCATTTTGGGACCCATAAACGGAAATGTATGGTGGGGAACCTTTGCGATGATAGCCTTGCTCGCGACTTTTTCCATCGGCTACAATTTAGCTAAAGGCTATGGCGAAGACGGTTTGGCAGCAGGGGTTATTTCCATAGCATCCTTCATAGTTACTCTTCCTCAGGCTCACGGAGAGGCCGGATGGGGTTATCTGTTCTGGGGGTACCTGGATGCCAGAGGATTGTTTACCGGTATCATAGTAGCATTGATTGCTACGGAGATTTTCGTAAAGCTTACGAAGAAAGGCTTGGTAATAAAAATGCCGGACAATGTGCCGCCTGCCGTAGGCAAAGCATTTGCTTCGGTAATTCCCGGATTTGTCGCCATCTTCATCTTTGGTGCCTTGACCTATATAATCAGTGCATTAGGTCTGGGAAGCTTATACGACATCATACTAAATGTTATTCAAAAGCCTCTCATGGGGCTTGGTCAAGGTATGGCATCGGTAATTTTGATCCCGATACTGATAAATCTCCTTTGGTTCTTTGGGTTACATGGAGCCAATATTTTTGAGCCCATCATGCAGAGCATTTATTTGCCTGCTCTGACTGAGAATTATGAGGCGGTGATGAATGGATTGCCGGCTCCGCATCTTATCACAAAAGCTTTTTATGACTCATATATACATCTGGGCGGATCAGGTGCGACTTTAGCACTTTTGCTGGCCATATTTATTGTAGCTAAGAAGAAGCAAGACTATAAAGCGGTTGCAAAGCTATCCTTGGCACCGGGAATATTCCAGATAAATGAATCTGTCATGTATGGCCTTCCTATAGTGTTGAATCCTGTGCTTTTTATCCCATTCCTGATAGTTCCGGGCGTGCTTTCATTTATTGCCTACCTGGCTACGGCATTGGGGATTGTTCCTCCCACTTATGTAGCGGCACCATGGATTTCTCCCGTGGGCATAGGAGCATTCTTGGCAACAGGAGCTAAGGGAATAGGCAGCGTAATGGCGGCGCTGTTAGCATTGGTCAACTTTGCAGTGGCCACTCTGATATATCTGCCCTTCGTGAGGATAGCAGAGAAGCAGGCATCAGCAGGGGAGAAAGAAAAAATAGTGACGGCTAAAAAGGGAGAAAAATTGAATGCCTGATATATAGAAGGCCTTCAGAATTACTATGCGTTATCCGCACCACGATAAACGAAAACATATCTGGTCATTCTGAGAGCACAGCTCGAAGAATCTCAAATTAGATCCTTCGGGCGCAGCCCTCAGGATGACAAGAAAGCCGGTCTTTCATAACAATGACAGAAAATGCTTTAATTTACCGTGAAGCTGGCACAACAAATTAAATTAAATGAAAAGAGTGCAGCGAATATGGATAAAAAGCTTAAAATTGCAACCATAGGAGGAGGCTCTTCCTATACCCCGGAATTTATAGAAGGCATCATCAAGAGATATGATGAATTGCCGGTGGATGAGCTTTGGCTTGTCGATATAGATGAGGGGCTTAGAAAGCTTGAGATAATAGGAGCTTTATCCAGAAGAATGGTCAGCAAGGCAAATCTGCCCATAAAGATATTTACAACGACTGACAGGAGAGAAGCATTAAAGGACGCTGACTTTGTGACCACCCAATTAAGGGTGGGAGGATTGAATGCAAGGGCCAAAGATGAGAGTATCCCCTTGTCTCATGGCTTTATCGGGCAGGAGACAAATGGAGCGGGAGGTTTGTTTAAGGGATTGAGGACAATACCTGTCATACTCGGGATAGCCGAAGAAATGGCAGAGCTATGTCCGGAAGCCTGGCTGATCAATTTTACAAACCCTGTAGGCATGGTGACGGAGGCCCTGGCAAGGTATTCCAAACATAGAAGGTTTGTGGGGCTTTGCAATGTTCCCATAGGAATAGAGCGGGGTATAGCAGACATGCTGAACATAGATCATGATAGGATAAGAATAGATTTTGCAGGGCTGAACCATTTAGTATATGGCTTCAATGTATTCATTGACAACGAGAATAAGACAAAAGAGGTATTTGAGAAGTATATGGAAGGTTCTATTTCCGTCAATATGAAAAATATAGAGCCGATGGCATGGGATAAAGAATTCTTGCGAGCTTTAAATCTTATTCCCTGCCCTTATCACAAATATTATTATAAGACGGTCGAAATGCTGAAGAATGAACTGGAGCAATTCCAAAAAGGGATAACGAGAGCCACAGAAGTTATGAAAACAGAAAGAGAGTTATTTAAGATATATGAAGATCCAGGAGTGGATACAAAGCCTGTTGAATTGGAAAAGAGAGGGGGAGCCTATTACTCTGACGCGGCATGCAATCTAATATCTTCTATACACAATGACAAAGGCGATCTGCAGGTAGTCGATACCATAAATAACGGAGCAATAAAAGACTTTGCAGATGAATATACCCTGGAGATGACGTGCCGGATCACAAGATCAGGTCTCAAACCCTATAAATTTATAGATGAGTTTCCCATGACCGTCAAAGGCTTGATACATGAAATCAAAGCCTTTGAAATACTCGGAGCTGAAGCTGCGGCGGAAGGCAATATAAGCAAGGCAGTGCTGGCAATGATCCTGAATCCGTTAATAGCTGATGATTCAGCCGGCAAAAGGCTCTTTTATGATATGCTGGAAGCAAATCGACAATATTTGCCGAGGTTCAAAGGAATTTGAAGAATAAACTATGCCCTTACCACTAAAGTATAAATCAATACAAGGAGAGATAGATATGGAGCTGGAATTAATAATAATGAACATAATCAACTTCAGCGGCGAATCAAGAAGCCTTTGCATGGAAGCTATCAGTTATGCCAAGAATGGGCATTTTGAGAAGGCAGGAAGAGCTCTCGAAGAGGCAGGAGAGAAGCTATCAGAGGCTCATCAGAGCCAAACCCGCCTTATACAGGAAGAGGCAGAAGGAAAAGGGGAGCACGTATCCCTTTTGCTGGTTCATGCTCAAGATCATCTGATGAATGCCATAACTATGCGCGATATAGCAAATGAATTTATAGAATTATATCGATCAATAAGGAAAATAGAAGGAGCAGGAAGCCATGAATAAGCTTGGAGTTTCTATTTATCCGGACAAATCTTCCCAGGAGGCAAATAAAAGTTATTTAAGCCTGGCATCAAAATATGGCTTCAGGAGAGTATTTATAAATTTCCTGACTGTGGAAGGCAAAGATTCCTTGGAGGGATTCAAGGATATAGTCCGCTATGCGGGAGCATTGGGCATGGAGGTCATAGCGGATGTATCTCCTTCGGTTTTCAGAGATTTAAAGGCAGATTACAGGGATCTTACTATATTTCATGAAATAGGCCTGGCGGGAATAAGGCTCGACATTGGATTCAGCGGCATCGAGGAGAGCATCATGTCTTTTAATCCCTATGGGATAAAAGTAGAGTTGAACATCAGCAGCGGCACCAGATATTTAGACAATGTGATGAGCTTTTTGCCTAATAAGGATAATATCATAGCATGCCATAATTTTTATCCTCACAGATATACGGGCATATCCCGGGAGCACTTCGTGGAGACTACGGAAGGCTTCAAAGAATACGGGATCAGGACTGCAGCCTTTGTATCTTCTAATCATGCAAGCTTCGGGCCATGGGGCGTCAACGAAGGGCTTCCTACCTTAGAAGAGCATAGGGGGTTGCCTATAGCGGTGCAAGCTAAGGATCTGCTGAATACGGGATTGATAGATGATATAATAATAGCCAACTGCTACGCATCGGAAGATGAGCTCAGCGCATTGGGCTCCATGAATAAAGAGGTTTTGGAGCTTAGCGTTGAGGCATATGTCGATCTTCCTCAGGTTGAGAGAGATATTTTGTTTGAGGAGCTTCATATCAACAGGGGCGATGTTTCCGAATACATGATAAGATCAACTCAAAGCAGAGTGAAATACAAGAACTATGAATTCAAGCTGATGAATCCCATAGATATGGAAAAAGGCCATATTGTTATAGAATCCAGTCTCTATGGCCATTATGCCGGGGAATTGCATCTGGTATTGAAGCCCATGAAGAACAGCGGCAGGTCGTCGGTAGTGGGAAAGATCGTTGATGAGGAAATATTTTTGCTGGAGCACATCAAGCCCTGGCAGAAGTTTAAGCTGAATATACCGCGTTAAAGAGATTGATTATACAGCAATAATGTTATTATGACTGATAAAAGAGTGCAGCACTGAACTAACTCGCCCTAAGACCCACACCGCTATAGGCGGCGTGTGTCTAAGGGCGGCTAAGTCCAGCATGGACTCGACTAACATTCAGTGGAGTTGAAACCCCACTGAATGAAGTCTTGTTCAATGTGAAGGGACTTAGAGTTTGTTAGCGAAGTATAGGATAAGTTGCGTCAACTGTTTGAGCCAAAGCGAGTTTTGACGCAACCCTATACAAGCTTACAAAGTCTTAGTCTCGAAGCATAAGGTGAATTGCTCCGGAGGAGCAAGAGAGGATGCCCTGGGGCATTTGCAATCGTTATCAGTCATAATAACAGCTATATATAAGTATATCATCATGCAGGAGAGGATGTCATGTTTAGAAAAGAAGCAACATTATCAAATGAAACAGGCTTACACGCCCGCCCCGCATCCATGCTTGTAAAGGAAGCAGTCAAATATGGCTGTGATATAAAGATAATTAAGGGTGAGAAACAATATAATGCAAAGAGCATAATGAGCATATTGAGCATGGGTGCTGTAAAAGGAGATGCCCTCATAATTCAAACAGAAGGCCCTGATGCCGAAAGGGCTGCCCTGGAGCTGGCAGATTTTATTGAAAACAAGATAAGGGATTAGGGGGTGACCTTGTGAGGGGCTTAGGGATTTCAGCCGGCATTGGGATCGGCAAGGCATTTATTTATAAAGAGCCTGAGTTAAATATATCAAAGGGGCATATATCAGATCTCGAGGCGGAGATTCAAAGGCTTGAAGAAGCTATCAGCAAGGCTGCCGGGCAGATAGATGACCTTTATGAGATGACCTTAAAAAAGACAGGGAAAAAGGAAGCGGATGTATTTGCCGCTCACAGAATGTTTCTGGAGGATCCGGAATACTTATCGTATATTAAAGAAAAGATCATTGGAGATAGGGTAAATAGCGAATGGGCCGTTCGTGAGGCAGCCGATTTTTATACATCTCTGTTTGAGGCGATGGAAGATGAGTATATGAGAGCCAGGGCCGCCGACATAGAAGATGTCTCAAACAGATTGCTCAGGATTCTATCGAAGGCTGAGCAAAAAGAATTGCTGCAAATAAATGAAAAAACTATTATTGTGGCTAAGGATCTGGCTCCATCTGATACTGCACAGATAAATAAAGATATGATAGCGGGAATAGTGACAGAAGCAGGAGGCCGGACCTCTCATACGGCAATAATGGCCAGGACCATGAATATCCCTTTGGTATGCGGATTGAAAAATATTACTGATATTGCGAAGCAAAATGATTTTATTATTATTAACGGCAATACAGGTGAAGTCATAATAAATCCTACTAAGGATGAAATCGCATTTCATGAAAAGGAAGCGGAGAGTATAAAAAGGCTGCAAGAGGAATTAAACAAGATGAAGGGGCAGGAGAGCATAAGCAAGGATGGATATAAGGTGGAGGTGTTGGGAAATATCGGCACCTGCCAAGATGTGGACATGGTGATGGAAAACGACGGTGAAGGAGTGGGACTCTACAGGACGGAGTTTCTATATATGCATAATGACAGGCTTCCCACGGAAGAAGAGCAGTTTGCGGCATATAAGATTGCTGCGGAAAAGCTGGGCAAGAAGCCTCTCATAATAAGAACCCTGGATGTAGGTGGAGATAAAGGTATCCCTTATTTGAACATCCCTGAAGAGATGAATCCCTTTTTAGGATATAGGGCCATCAGGTTCTGCCTTGATATGAAGGAAATTTTTGCGGTCCAGCTAAGGGCTATTCTCAGAGCAAGTGCCTATGGAAATGTCAAAATAATGTTCCCCATGATTTCCGGCATTGAGGAAGTCCGAAGAGCTAAGGCAATGGTAGAGGAAGTCAAAGCCGAGCTAAGGAAAGAAAACCTTGATTTTAATGAAGATATTGAAATAGGAATCATGGTGGAGATCCCATCTGTCGCGATACATTCAAGAGCCTTTGCGAAAGAAGTCGATTTTTTCAGCATAGGCACCAATGATTTGATCCAATATACTCTGGCGGTAGACAGGGGAAATCAGAAGGTCGGTCATCTGTACAATCAATTTCACCCTGCTGTACTATCCTTGATAAAAATGACCATAGATAATGGACATGCAGAAGGCATCAGGGTAGGCATGTGCGGTGAAGCCGCAGGCGATGAGAGAATGATCCCGCTGCTTTTAGCCATGGGATTGGATGAATTCAGCATGAACGCTTCACAGATCCTGAAAGCACGGCATGTGATCAAAAACACCTCAAAAGAAGCTGCAGAAGGCATCCTGAACGCTGTACTGGAACTGCCCACAGCCCCGGAAGTAGAAAGCTGCATAGATGAAAATATTCCATAGAGCGCATGACGCTCTATGAGCATTCCGATACAGTAAAATAGCATCCATGTATAGACTAAGTATGCTTATATAAAAATTGTCAATGACCCTTATGAGCTGAGCCTTAGAAAAGCCGTATGTGAGGCACGGACGCCGAGCAAGCTTTCCAGGTCACGGATGACCTTTGGAAAGCGTTAGGATTTTCTTAGGCTCAGTGAATTAGTGTCATCAATTTTTATATACTATACGTGACTATACATGGATGCTATTGCTTATGAAGCTTGTCATTGAGCTTACAGAGTGCATGACGCTCTATTTTTTTATCAAATTGTAAAAGTTTATGCAATATCCTTCTTGTATTTACGTCAATATTGTATAATGAATATTGGAGATATAAATTTGAATTGTATATTTTGTCAAGAATAAAGGTGATTAATGTGGCTTTTTATATTATTATGGCAGTAATCGGGGCTCTGGCAATTTACAGGATTATTTTCTATATCAGGATAAGCAAAGGTGTAGAAAATTCCAAGGAAATTGATGAAGAGCTTTTAAGGCTGCTCAATGAGGAGGAATAGCGTGATAGAAAGGAAGCTGGTCAAGCTTAAGGAATTTTCCCATACCCCATATTCCTATGAGAAATTGAGCTATTGCTTAAATTGCAATACCTATACCACATTATCCTATAAGCCCTGCATCAGCTGCGGCAAATCAAAATTTATCAGCCTTGTTAAGCAAACAGAGCTTATAACCAAGAAGCATTATACCATACATAATATTTTAATAATTATGGCTTTCTTTACGGCGATAGCTTTTTCAGCAAATTTTAATCAAATATTGCTGAGCGTTTTTGCTGCCTTTGCTGTATTGGCATTGCAGATATTTGTGCAAAGGCTTTACTATAAAAAGCATATTCAATATACTTTAGCTAGGATAGTCAGAGAAGACATCGGCAAGATGAAAGAAGATATGGAGCAGGATTTACAAAGCGCCATGAAGGATTTCGAGTCGGAAAACTTTAAGGAAGCCTATGAAAGCTTGAGGGAGATTGGCGCCATTATACAAAATGACTTTATAAGAGAATTAAAAATACAATGCCTTAAAAGATTTGAATTAAGAAAAGATATGGATCTGGAATTGGACACTCTTATTGTAGAGGATTATAATGAGGATTTAATCGGATATATTTTTGAAATCATTAAGCTTAACAATGATCTCATAACAAAAAAGGTCATGGATTATATTGTGAGATATGAAGAGCAGGTTTTGGACGAAAGAAACGGGCAGGCGATCATCATCAATACCTGTGAAGCCATGCTGAAGAGCAAGAGCTATATAGACATTTATAAGGATTTTATAGTCAAATACATCGGATATATGAGAAAAAACAGATTGATAAGATTATGCAGCCTGCTGGCGAGCAATAATAAGCCTGATTGGCAGGATTTATATGAGGAGACATTCAGGGTTATCAAGGAGAAATACAGAGGAGATGCGGACTTTGGAGCCTATCTTTGATTTTGCTGCAGAACTCATTTTTAGCAGCCTGTTATGTTGACTGATAACGATTGCTAAAGCTCCGAAGCTAAGACTTTGTAAGCTTGCATAGGGTTGCGTCAAAACTCGCATGTAGCGTTTATCATTGCTGTTAAGACTCAAGTAAGCTATATGGTTTTCTGATTTAACAGTATATAGGCTCAAACAGTTGACGCAACTGTTCCTATACTTCGCTAACAAACTCTAAGCTCCTTCACAATGCATTCTTTTATCAGTCAGCACAACAGAAACAGATTGAAACAAAGAAATTGCAGTAAAATCAAACCTATGGGAAATAAAAAATTCCTGCCGTGTTAATCCGTGAAGGGAATCCGTGAAAATCCGTGCTCCCCGTAACCCATACTCCAGAGCCCTACTAAGGAGGAACATATATCATGACAATGCTGAGCTATAACTATAAAAAATTAAAAAAGCAGAGATTTTTAATACTTGTTATTGGGATACTGCTCTTCGCATTGGCAGTTTTAAAGCTTGGCACCATATATTATAAAATAAGATATATGAATCAAGGGGAAAAGCTTTATAAGGAAAACAGCCTGGTTTTGTCGGAAGAGTACTTTCAAAAGTCCAATAATATAAAGTATTTTGATTATAAAGATGAGCTGATAAATGACAGATTGACCGAATTGGCTCATGTCACCGAAACGAAGGCAAAGCTTAAAGCCTTGAGCAAGAGGGCTTTGCCTGCTGGAGAGAAAAATGATATCAGCGAGCTGCTGGATATATATAATACTTATAATGCTGACAAAGCAAAGATTGAGAAACAAGGAGATGAGGCTGAACACAAAATATTTATTGAAGCAGCAGATTTTTATGAAGTGGAAGATAATATTAAGACGGCTTTTTTAGACTATAAAAACCGTTTGATCAAGGATATGAGAGGGAAAATAAGCAAAAATGATTTTAAGGACAAGAAGTTTAAAAGCGATTTATTGAGCATACCGGCAGAATATTATGGAGATGAAGAAAAGAAGCACAATGAGATAGAGGGTTATTATAAGGAATACGATCATGCCATGCTCGGTCATATGTTTAAAAACAGCCCCTATAGTAGTATTCTTGATGAGGCGGTCAAAATAATACAGGCAAATAAGCAGCATAAAATGGACAGCTCCTGGGTTGAAGAGGAGATGCTAAGCTACCTTAAGGGTGTTTTTGGCAAAGACAAGGCTTACGTGAGCTATCGGGCCTTTGCCGATCATGCAGCTTACTACGAAAGCAGCTTTCAGGCTGAATTCAACAAATCAAAGAGAGCGGAGATCAAGAGCTTGCTCAAACAATACACCGATAGTTTTCTAGAGGATGGCCGGGCTTATATCAACGGCAAAGAGTATGCCAAGGCTGTAGAGCTATATGAGGCTCTGGCCGGTTATGCGGATACCGGTCATTTGATAAAGGAAGCGCAGATAAAATGGATAGAAGAAGAGCCCCAAAAGATGCTCGTTGATAAATATGGAAACAAGATGTTTGATAATATGAGCGTCATAAAAGATAAATGGGATTCAGGAGTATCTGTTATAGCGAGCGATGTATCCGGCGGAATGAGTACCCTGATATTATGCATGCAAAAAAAAGATGCGAGCATAATCGATATGACCACAGAGGTATTCAATGATGGAACATCAATAAAAGGAATTGCTGTAAAGAGTGAATACAATGAAAGCCATCCTTTTATTTTGGCGGAAGGGACCAGCGACCTTCGCAATTCCAAATATGTGTTGTATCAAATAGCGGAAGACGGCTTCAAAGAAATATTCAGAGCGGAAGCTGATGATTTGGCCTTGCTGGCTGACGGCACCATAGAAGTCAGCAATCCTGTAGGCCAATTTGAAGGCCTGTTGAGCTATTATCAACCAGCCGACGGATATTACAGACTATCCTTTGTTGAGATAAAAGGCTACAAGGATTTGATGGCTCATATACAAAGCAAGCCTGAATATGGTTTTATAATGAACCTCAATATTGTAGATGTGATTGAAGGCACTGATAAGGCGCTATCAATAATAAATGAGAGTCTTGACGATTCACATGGAGACAGATATATCATACTGGAGCACTCCGGCGGCTTTAAAACAGGAAATGCAGTTGTTGCCGGCTATTATACCGGCGATGAACAACTTTATATAGATAGTGAATATCTTAAGATAATACCGAAGATAAAAGTCACGAAGATAGGAGACGGAAAACGATGAAAAAATTAGGAATGAGGAGTATTCTTTTCATTCCTCACTCCTCATTAAAAAAAGGAGGTAAATGAAATATATGCTTAAAATAAATAAAAGAACCAAATCCATAATTGTTGCTATCATAATACTGTTTCAAATTGCATCAATAACTAATGCCTATGCTCCGTCTGCGGGGCCATCCAAAATAGATGCGGTGCTTGTGCTGGATTCGAGCGGCTCCATGAAATTCAGCGATCCTAAGGGGATCAGCATAGAAGCTGTCAAAATGTTTATAGATATGTGCTCCATAGAAGGGGATAAGATCGGTATAATCGCCTATAATGACAGCATTATTGCAGAAAAGCAGCTGACGGAGATAAAGAGCTCCAAGGATAAGCAGAGCTTAAAGGACATGGCAGCAAGTATTCCCAGAAAATCAGATACGGATATAGGCTTAGCCTTGAGAAGGGCAGCGGAAATGCTTGATAAAAACAGGGACGATGCACACAAGCCCATGATCATCTTGCTTTCGGACGGCAGAACAGATCTGGGAAAGTCCAAAAGGACCCTGAGCCAGTCGGAAGCAGACAAAAAAGAAGCATTGAGGATAGCCCAATATAAAGGCTACCCAATATATACAATAGGACTGAATGTGGATGGCAGTGTGGACAAAGATGAGCTTAAATCATTATCCGAAAGCACAAAGGCAAAAGACTTCATAACGGATAGGGCAGAGGATCTTCCCCAGATACTGAGTGAAATATTTGCGGATCATTTGAAGTTGAAGATAGTATCGCCGGGCTATTTTACCGGTACAGGAAGCTTTGAGGATATCAAGATACCCATACCTGATTCCAATGTAGTAGAGGCAAATATATCCATGCTTTCCCAAAGCCCTGTAGAGCTTAAGCTTTATGATAATAATGGCAAGGAAAGGGATATAAACTCCGACGGCATATATTATGCTACCTCCAGCAAGTATTCCATGCTAAAGATACTGAATCCGGAAAAGGGAGAATGGCTGTTAAAGGTCAAGGGAATCTCCGGAGATAAGATAAAAATAAACCTGATCTTTAACTATGATATAGATATCATCATGGAGCTTGACCCCGGCAAGGATATGCATGCAGGAGACAGTGTAAATGTTTCCTGCCATATGTCGAGCGGCGGACAGCCTGTCAGCGATCCGGAGATATATAAGTCCTCTAAGGCCAAGCTGATAGTGACTAATATTGATAAGGCCTCAGATCAGGAGATAGATTTAAAGAATGAAGGGCTGAATTTCTCAGGAGCATATACCTTCTCCGAAGAGGGTAAATACGAATTAAAGGCCAGAATAGAAACAGAAAGCTTTTTTAAGGAAAGCGAAGCAGTCATTATAGATATTCAAAACAGGGCCCCAATAATATTAAAGGATCCGGGAAACCAGAAAGTATTTTTGAACAGGACAAAGGAAATAGACCTCAGTAAAATATTCAGTGACCCGGATAACGATGCAATGACCTATACTGTTGTAAATGAAAAACCTGATATTGCTCAAGCTTCGATAAACGGAAATTTTTTGAACATAACAGGAAAGGAAAAGGGCAAGACTCAATTTAGTATTACGGCAGATGACGGAAAGGGCGAGAATATAAGCCTGAGCTTTACACTGGAATCCGCAGCGCTGCTGCCCTATATACTATTGGGAGTAGGGGGATTTCTGGCCATTGCTTTTGCCATAATCGGCATTCCCATCATAAAAAGGGCAAATAAAATCCTGCCGGGCCAGGTAATGCTGGAGATCAAGGATGATAATACGGGGAAGTCGGCTCCCCCTCAATACAGGAGACTCGATAACTACAAGGGAAAGGTCAGTCTCCACCATTTATTGCAGCTGCTTCCGGAATATAAGGAAACGGAGAAGATCATATTTGAAGCAGGCAAAAATGATTCGCTGATTTTGAAAAATAGATCATCCTGCACGATACAAAAATCAGGGAGGATCATAGATGCGGGCAAGGGATATCAAATCAGAATAAACGACAGGATAATAATAAATTTGGAAAATACCTCAAAAAGCATCGCTTTGGAATATTATTTGTAACGATATTTATGAGGAGACGGAAACCACGGAAAGACACGGAAGCTCCACAAAAAAGCACTGAAGGCTTGATAATATTAAACTTATGTGAAATAAAAAATATTTCCGTGTTTTTTCGTGAAAAATTCAGTGACTTTCAGTGGTTCCACGCTCCCTAAGACCCGAAAGGAATACATTCACCCTGAGCTCTGAGTTCTGAGCTCTGAGTTCTATTCTAAGGAGGAGAATTTATGAAGGCTATAGTAAAGGAACATATAGAACAGCTTGATGTAAAGCTGGGCGGCGGAATTATAAGCGATAAAATAAGAGTGGACACCATCGATAATCCTATGTTGGTCATAGGGATAGGCGGAACCGGCATTGATGCATTGCTCAGATTAAAATACCAGATAAACAGAAGATTTAATCTGCCTGAGGATAGGCTGACCAAGAGAAAGAAAGAAAAGCCAGACAACATGGAATTCCTGGCTTTGGAAACAAATCAGCATGACAGAAATAAAAAGTACAAGGGAATAGGCTTAGACCCTATAAATGAGCTGATCTTGCTTTCCAATCCGGAGATAGGCAGCATACTTCAAAACAGAAGCATATTGGACCCCTGCATTGCAGAATGGCTGTCGCCGGAATTGAATGTTGAGGACGGTATAACGGGAGCCAACGGAATAAGGCAGGCAGGCAGATTGCTGCTGTTTACCAAGGCTATCCAAGTAGTAAAAGGGATTGAAAAGAAGATAAATGTGCTTTTAGAGGGCACAAGCCAAAAGCTTATGGTGTTTATCCTCACAGGGCTTTCAGGCGGTACGGGAAGCGGATGCTATCTGGATATTGCATATATGGTCAGGGGGCTTATGGAGAGAAGATTTGGAAGTGCGGGTGTAGACCGGGTCAATATATTGGGCTACCTCTTTACTCCTGATGTAAACCTGAGCAGCCCGAGCCTGAGCAGCCATACCCAGGATTATATCAAAAAGAACGGCTATGCCGCACTGAAGGAACTGGACTACTGGATGAATGTGGCTGAAAGAGGAGAACGCTTCAAGCAAAAGTACAGGGACGTGCTGACTGTTGATTCACCGCTGCCGCCTTTTAATCTATGCCATCTGATATCCGCCACCAATACGGACGGCAAGCTGTTGGAGAATGCCTATGATTATTGCATGAATGTAACGGCGGAGAACATCACCAACTTTATGGCCAATGAAGAAAAGCATTCCGGTGAAGAATTTGCTATACACGATTATATAAGCAATATAAATACTAATATCGCACAGATGACCCACCCCTATAGTGCGAACTATAAATACAATATCATCGGCGCATCATCTGCAGTGCTTCCTATAGAAGAGATAACCACCTATCTCGCCTACAGGCTGTTTAAGAAGATTGAAAAGATGTTTACTGCAGGGCCGAAGGAAAATGATGTGGATGATTTTATGGGGCAAAACAGGATGAACAAGGATTCCATAGAGAGAAGATTTGAGCAGAATGTGCCGGATATGCTCCCGGGCTACCGGCATAGTGAAAGATTTAGTTTCAATAATGTGATCAAGACCCAGTCCATCAATATAGATAATGAGCTGGAAGGCTGCCTGACCAGGATAAGGGAAGAGTATATCAAGGTGAGGAGACAGCTTCCCGGAGAAATATTGGAGGAATTCAATGCTCAGATCAGTAGGATGTTTTTAAATGCCGATCAGGGCCCCTTCTATGTGTCAAGGCTTATTAACAATAGCACGGGCTTTTGCGTTCTAAAGACCATACAATCCTATATCGAGTCTTTAAAGGAAAGCTTGAAGAGGCTTCCACAGTATAAGGATGAACTGAAATTCAGTGCCGATGACAAGCTCCTGGAAGCAAGGAAGGCCATTATCAATAAAGAAAAGAAAAAGAACGATTATATAGAAGCTAAGATCAATGAGTATATGACCAAGGCCGAGGAAGAAAGAACGAGATACATCATAGAGTTTTACGAAGATTTATTCAACCTCATAAATGATGCGAATAATAAGATATATAATGTATTTACCGAAATACTGAATGCCCTCAATCAAATATTCGAGAAAAACGGCAGCATACTGGTAAGCAGTGAAGAAGTAGAGCATAAAGGAGGCAAGACCTATTATTGGAATGTGGTAAATATTCCCGATGTGCTGAAGACCATTGATAAGACCTTTGCCAATGAGGATGAGGACGATCTGATCAGGAACTTTACCAGGGAGCTTTTAGACAGCTCGGACAAGTGGATCAAAGAGCAGGATATAGATATCGTGGGCAGCATAAGCGATTTTATGTCGGATAAATTCGGGGATTTAATAACAAAATCCATGGAGGACTTTTTAATAATAAAATATGGCGAAGGCGAACTGATAGAGAAATTGGTGGAAAAGAATATCGCCAAAAGATTGGACGATGACGCTATACCGGTTTTCAATCTCAGCAACAGCGACGGCAATCTTGACTTCCCGTCCTGGGGCTTTGTATCCGTACCCATAAAAGCTCCCGGCATATTAAAGGGTATAAAAAACTATCAGACCAATGCTTTGGGCAAATCCACCTTTACTATAAAGGAAAGCGAAGTAAAGAACAGGATATTCTGGCTTAATACAAAAAACGGCATACCCCTTTATGCATATACGCCGCTTAAGATATATGAAGAGGCCTATGAACGCACCATCCGGGAGAGAGAAGGCATCGGCAGGCATCTCTCCCAGACTAAAGATAATAACTGGGCCAATCTGCCCTCGCCTATTCCTGTCCAGTCCTGGGGAGACAGCTACAGCTCAAGAAGGATAAAGGAGTATAATGATGAAATAAGGGTAATGTTTGATAAGGCGTGCAAGCTTGGCTGCATCAGGGAGAAGGAAACAAACAGCGGCACCAACAACCGGTTTGAATGCATAATCACCAAGGCTTTTGATCTGGATAAATACCTCACGGCCTATAATTTAGTGCTGCCCAACGAGCAGCCTAATTTCTCCGAAATGAAAAGATGTCTGACGGATCTGAAAAATATAATGGCAGCAGGCATTGAAGAGGAAGGCAGGAGGGATATATTCAGCAGCTTTGACAAGGAAAGGGCTTTTGTAAACCTCACCCGTTCTCCGGAGCTCATAAAGCTATTGAGGATAGAATTGAAAAAATACGAGGGAATACAAGATAAGATAGAAAGCCTGAATTCCGTCTTTGAAGCAATGGAGAATAAGGATAAGGTATTGGAGCAGTTTATTGAGGTGATGTATACGGACACCATCTATAAAAAGGGAGCCCAATATGTGTTTGACAATGAAAAGGAAGAAGACGGCTGCGAATCGCTGATAAACTTGCTGAGGGTCAAGAAATATTTCGAATACGAAATCTTTAATAGATTTACCGGACTTGATGAGAAGAAAAAAGCGCTGATAATGAGAAGGGCCGAAAAAAGGAGTGACGAATTAAGCTCTTCTGAAGATATTTCCGGGCTTTTGGGCAAGGTAAATTCGCTGATGGAAATTTGCTCCGCCTGCAAAGAAGAACTGGAATTCACAAAGGACGAACTCATCAACGGGACAGAGATTTATGATTTTTATAAGAATATGCTGGCAAAATTGAATGAGCTGAGAAAAAATATAGAATGAGAGGAGACGGGGAACACGGAAAGTCACGGATTAGCACGGAGGGGAACGGAAACAAGGTTTGATAATGTTAAACTTATGTGAAATTGTTGAGTGAGACCTTGGAGGAATACCTAGCTATGAAAGCCCAGCTTCGTTGTCATCCTGAGGGCTCTGCCCGAAGGATCTAATTTAAGATTCTTCAGTCGCTTTGCCCTTCAGAATGACAGGAAATGTTTTCGTTTATCGTAGTGTGGGTACCACATGCAAATTCTGAGCGTAAGCGAAGAATCTAGATCCTTCGGTCGTTCCTCTCTCAGGATGACATATATGATAAATAAACACTCCTAGCCGTGAAATCCGTGTTCCCCGTAACCCAGACCCTAGAGGAATACCCAAATACCAGAGGCTAGAGACCAGAGGCTAGAGACATGAAAATTGCTTCACAATTTTCATAGTATTTTCAGGAGGACGCTATGGAAGACTTGATCATCAAATATGCGGAAGGGTATGCTCTTTCTGCGGATAAAAGCATGAATATAGAGGATGAACAAAGGACTGCTTTTAATCCCGCAATATTTGTATTTGTAGGGGATAAGGTTTATGATGCCATAAGCTGTATCAGACAGGATATAGAGGGCAAATGGGATAATAGCAGCGGAGTATTATACTTCCATATATATTCTCAGGATAAATGCCGTGATGAAAATACGCCCGGCTTCAAAATTCAATGCTCAGGGGTTGATTATAAGGATCTAAGGGCCCATATCAGCCATAGCTTCTATAAAGATGAAAAGGGCCTGATAGAATTGAACGATGTCATAAGAAGGCTGAAGAATGATCTATTGCAATATGGGCGTATGTATTCCAACTTTGAAAAGGTCAATATATCATTGATTACCAGGGCAGATGATCCCTTGAATATATTGATCCCTGAAATAGCTTTGCTCTTGAAAGCAAAGCTTTATGAGGATTTTAAGATCGTATCGGCGGATTTGTATACGTTGATCCTGGAAAGAAACCATGAGGATAATTTCGGCTTTTATTCTGCTGCAGCCATGAGCTTTTTTAGAGAAATAGAATATTTTCAATCAAAGGATTATAATTTCAATGCACCCCTGGAAGTGCTCGAAGAAGGAATAGAAATAAATGTTTCAAATAATAGCACTCCCATATTTGATCTGGTCTATTTGCTGAGCGATAAGAATGAAGCAGGGCTGATACTGGAGAATGCACTGAGGAAAAACTATGAGACCATATCCTATATAAGCCTGCTGAAAAACAGGAGCGTTGATGAGAGTTCCTACGATGCCGAAAATGGGATATATAATAACAACCAATTCAAGAACAATATCGGCATAAATTCCCCGAGGGTTTCTTATGCTACGGCCGGGCTATCCAAAGTAAAAAGACCGAATAGCGCCATCGCTGTTGCCGTATTATATAATTTTTACAGAGGGCTGATAGAAAGGCTGAAGGATAACGGAAGCTGTGATAATCCGGTAATAATGAAAGCCCTGGGCCTGGATGCAGACAGGATTGAGGCCGCGGTGGCAGACATAACTGAAGACAGCTTTGATGTTGAGGATATGATGTGCCTTATGACCAATAACGTTTCCTTTACGGACTTGCAGGGCATGAACCTAGGTCTGGCAGAAAAAAAGCTCTATAATGATGTATGCAGCAAATTTTTTCAAGATAATTATGAAAAGCAGATGGAAAGGAATATTGAAGCGCTGGACCTGGGGAACGAAGTGATAAGGGATATAAGGGAAAACATAATAAACAAGCCGGAGCTGGGTATATACTGCGCTTATCTATGGACAAAGGGCAATGTGATATCCAATGAGATAATCGAATTAAATAAAAGCATTCAGAGGGATATCAACAGGCTCAATAAGGAATTGGATGCCATATATGAGGAACCGGTGTATTTCGGCCCTATGCAAAAAATATTTTTCAATCAAAAAAGTGCAATGAGAAATTTCAAACGAAGCATGCTGGAGAGGATATACGGGCATAAGCTTCAGATATTGAAGCTCAGAGGACAGCAATGCATTGTGAATAAATATGAAGAGATTTTGCTGAAGCTCAATTCAGACTTAGAAAAATATATCAACAGATTGCTCGATATTCAAAGCAGGATAGAAAAATGCCTATTGAAAAATGTTAAGCAGGAGGATGAATATCTGGGACAAAATATAGAAGAATATTATGAAACAGTGGTTAAAAAAATAATAGAAGATTTTAAAGCCAAATACGGAGATAATTTTTATTTCGAAGAAAGATTTATTGGAAATATATATGAGCTGCTTAACAGAGATGATGCGAAATTAATGGAGAAGCTGATAGATAGCTGCAATAAATACATCCTCCCTACAGAATACTTTAACAGGAATTTTGAGGATGAACTGCATGACAGGGCGAATATCAATATCAAGTTTAACGATGAAAGAGACATATTGACTAAAAAAGAATTATTTAAAAAGCTATATGATATACTTGAAGATAATGGAAAGGTAAATATTTATATATTGAATTTTACCACAAGGCATAGATATGAGGAAAAGTACTTATTCGGCAACTACAACAGCGATTTTATCCGTTATGCTTTTGAGCTTGATCATGGCAGCAGGACCTATAAACTAGGCTGTATACATGAGAGAAGGACCAGCGGGATTGAAAAGCTCAACCTTATGGGAGGATTCACGATAGAGGATGTCATATATGGAAAAAATGCCATGAAGTATTATGAAATATTTATGAAAAAGGGCTATAGATTACATGCAATAGATGAGGATAAGCTTCCTCGCATCGAATATTAGGTTTCAGAGCTCAGAGCTCAGAGTTCTGAAGCTATGGTATTCCTTATGGGTCAGCTGCTAGCTTCTGGCTTCTAGCCTCTAGCTTTGAGTATACCGCTGGGGTCAGATGGATACGGAAACACGGATGGGGTTTTATTATTTGTATCTGTTGTTTATTTGTGAGTGGCGTGTTGTACTGACTGATATAAGAGTGCAGCGCGGTGCCCGCACAACGGTAAACGAAAGTATTTCCTGTCATTCTGAAGGAGCAAAGCGACTGAAGAATCTTAAATTAGATCCTTCGGGCATAGCCCTCAGGATGACAAGGTCGCTGGACTTTCATAGCAATGAAGTCTCGTTCAATGTGCTAGGGTTTGAGTTCTATTTAAGGGGGAAAGGTAAATGGTAAAAAGAAGGGTTAGCATTTTAATGCTGTGCTTTAGTATGACCGGAGGGCTATTAGGATTTTTCTTTGGAGAATGGCTCATTGATAAATTTTTGCTGGTATGGCCCAGCACTGTTTTGATGGGGATGTATTTTGGAATTTTAGCCCTGTTTATCGGTATAATGTGCATATTGGCTGAAAAAATAAGGCCTGTTTTGATCAGTGCAAGCTGGACGAGCAAGTATTATAAAAGCTCCCTGAAATATCTTGTTCCCTGTACCCTTGTTCTATTGTTCTTATGCGCAGGCCTTTTCCAATATATTTATGGGCTGAATTTTCAAAAGGCAAGGAATATAGATGATATAGTTATACTGGTAGACAATTCGGGCAGCCTGAAAGACACTGACCCGCAAAATAAAAGATTTGAAGCCGTGGAAAGCCTGATCGCTGAAATGAATGTGCAAAACAGAATATCTGTTTCTGTTTTCAGCGACAATGTAAATAAAGTTCAAAATATGGAGGCTGTGACCCCGGAGGTCAAAAGCAATATTTTAAGTAAGCTTGATGATTACAAGATACCGGATGGAAGGACGAATATCAAAGGCGCTATTTTAAATGCCTTTTCAGATATATATAATGCGGCTCAAGATGACAGGGCTGCAATGGTTATACTCCTATCGGACGGAGGAGATAACTTTAATCTGGCCGATACTTTTCAAGAGACACTGGAACCCTATATAGAATCCAATATCCCTATATTTTCTATAGGAATGGCGGGCAGCGATGTAAAAATGCTGAAGAGGATATCCCAGGCCACAGGAGGCAATTACTATAATGTATCCAGAGTTGAAAATGTTGAAAATATATTCAACAAGATATACAGGGAGAAAGATTTAAGGCTATTGGTAGGAGAAAGGCATGGGAGCACTTCCTACAGCATTCTTTATTCAATAATGCGAATAGCTTTTATAGCCGTTATCGGCGCCATAATAGGAATTTCCGTGGGAGTGCTGTTTGATGATAAATATATTGCAAGAAGCTTTGCACTGGGAGGATTATTGGCAGGCATAGCAGGGGGAGCAATAATAGAAGCAGGCTTCCGATTGGCGCCGTGGATGGGCTTTTTCCACAGGCTGCTGGCGGATATTTCCCTCTCGGCAATATTTGCTCTCTTCCCCTTCGCCGTAGGTATCAACGAAGCTCAAAATACAGGGAAGAAAAATGCGGATATCCGGAAGGAATCAAGCTCAAGAGGATCAAGGGATATAGGCAAAACCCAAAGTAGAAGCTTTTAGGGGGGATGTTTTGTGGAATATAGAGAGCGCACATCATCGGGAGGGCAAATAAAAGACATTCAGGGTTTTGTGGATGGAGACAAGCTTGTTTTGAAATGGCTTTGGCCCAATGGGATAGATTTCGTATATATATACAAGTCTTGTGAAGATGAAGCAGCGACCGCAGACATGATCAATAATAATAACGCCAGGTTATACACAAAAGAAGAATATAAAGAGTTCTACGGATATTATGAAAGAATAAATGAAATAGAAAAGATCACATATTGGATTTTCCCATGTGTGAAAGAAAACGGGAAGCTATTGCTTATCGATCAAAATGGGATAGATAACAGGATAACATTGAGCCTGGGCAAGGCTAACATATTTTATTCCATTAAGGAAAAAAGAAGATTATTTAAGGATACAAAAATCATTAAAATAATTGTCAGATGCGATAAGGCCATAGAAAAAGAAGCGCTTTGCTACGTAATAAAATCAGGGGCCAGTCCAATAAATAAGGATGATGGCAAGTGCTATTCCTTTAATCAGGATTTTAATGTAGGAAGAAATCAGCTGCCGGAGATAGAGATCAAAAAAGACGACAGCATAAGAATATTTTTTCAGGACGGCAAAAAATACGGCGAGATTTATGAATTAATACGGGAGTAGGAGGATAAAAATGGGCATATTTGATAATATTAAAAAAAGCTTAGGCGGGAGGAACAAGAAAGAGCATATACCACCCTATTATGATATAGTCTGTCCTTTTTGCTTTAAGAAATACTCTCCCAAGGAAGTAGTTTTCAGGGCCGCACATGCAGAGGAAGATGATGAGGAATTCTTTCTGAAAGAGGACAGGCTTCTGAATGAGTATAGAAGCAAATTTAATCTGGCGCCTTTGCCCGATATGGAGGCGATCATCGAGGATCTGGACCGGATACCCGAGGAGAGCAAGAAGTATGCAGACGGGGTTTTGGTCCAAATAATAGACAAACACGGCATAGCCACGAATAAAAGATTATGCCCCAAATGCCATAATGAATTGCCTATAACAGCAGGGAAATTTCCCAGCAATATTATATCAATAGTGGGAGCATCCCAGGTAGGAAAATCTGTATATATGACCTCGCTGATACATACCCTCCAGAACTTCACCGCCTACAATTTTGATGCTGCTTGCCTCCCCGTAAGCGTTGATGTGAGCAAGAAATTCAGGGAATCCTATGAGGAGCCGCTGTATGACAGGGGAGTATTATTTGATCCGACACAAAAAGAAGTCAGGCAGGAGCCGCTGATGTTTCAGTTTAAGTTTAAAAATGAAAACAAACCCCCTGTCACTTTAGTCTTTTTTGATGTGGCGGGCGAAGGTATGATAGACCAGGATTATATGGATATATTTGCAACTCATATAAAGAATTCTGCAGGTATTTTATTTTTGGTAGACCCCCTTCAAATAAGGACCATAAGAAATAAAATTGATATAAAGAAAGGTGAGGATTCGGGAGAATTTGCCTCCAAGTATGATGAGCCCAGGGAGGTTATAATAAGTCTTTTCGAAAACTTTATCGGACATCAGGAAAAGGGCAAGACCGATATACCGACAGCCGTGGTCCTTACAAAAAGCGATATGCTGAGAATACTGTCAGAGGATGAGTATATAAAAGAGAATAGTAATATATTCTACAATGTAAATCACAAGAACACTTTTAATCTGACAGAATTTGAGAATATAGACGGTGAAGTAAAAAGATTTTTGGAAAAGGTTGACAGAGCCTTTACGGATGCTTTGGAAGTGCATTTTAAAGACAGAGCATTTTTTGCGGTATCAGCGCTGGGAAGCAATCCGATAGATAGAAGAGTTCAAGGGATAGTCAGTCCCGTTAGAGTAGACGAGCCTTTTTTGTGGCTTTTATATAAGCTTGGTTATATAGAAGGGAGCAGGTCTAAGTGATAGAGCAGCAGTATTATACAAGAGAGAGAAGGGGCATATTCCGTTCTGCCGAGGGTTATGACAGCATAGCGAAATCCAAGGGCTTGAATGATAATTTCATAAAGAAGTATCTCCATCCCTTTTGTTTCTACAGCCCGCCAAAAAGCCTGGAAGAGATCGATGAAAGGGATATTAGCAAGTTCCCTCAATGCCTGACCTGCTTTCAGGTTGAAAGCGGCGAATTGATCATAGGGAATACTTCTTATGTGGGCGCCGACTTCACCGGACTGAGGAATACCTTTTTCACCCATAACTTTATAATACCGGGCAATGAAAAGGAAGGGTACCTGAAGGACTTCAACAGATTAATATTTGCTGAAGGCTTTGCTTCGAGTTATGACATAGAAAAAGGGAAGCTGATAGAGCAGATCAGCCGGCTGCAGTATGATGATGCAGGAGACCTCAAGGCAAACAAGCGTGTGCTTACCGAGAAGCTTGGAATAACCAAAGAAATATTCAAGAAAATGCTTTATGCAGCATTTATGACTGTCGAGGGGAAGAAAAAGCTGTATATATCATTGAATGTGGAGGCAAAGGATATATCCCTGTATGCCAAAGTTTTATTGAAGCATATCTTTATGGGATTGCCCTATGATCTGAAGAGCAATATGGGGTTCATGACCTATTCGAGGGAAGCAGAGGCGAAAAAGTATATAAATATAACCTTTGTTGAAAAGGGCAGCATCAGAATGGGCGACAGCAGGTATGAAAGGGATTATGTATTCGATCTGTCTCAAAATAGGATTCCATATAATGATTTTAATATAGACCATCATGATTATTTAGATTTTATATGGGAAAACATGATGAGCGGCAAAAGCCCTGAGGAGTTTTATAGATTTTGTCAGCCTATTTTAGCGGATATGAAGCAGGATAAGCGGATTCAATTGGAAACCTATGATGAGCTGAGCAGGATTTTTCAGATCAGAAACGGAGATGAACAGCTGTTCATCGATAATAGGGAAGAAATCCTGGAAAGCTTTTTTAAGTATTTAAATAAAACCAACAGGCTTGATAAAAAGGAACTGGACGGTGTTTTCCTTGAGCTGCTGGATAAGGAAAAGAAGGATTTGATGGAGGCTAGCCGGTATATACCGACAAATAATACCATTTTGTCCTATATGAGATATTACGGATTTGGCGACAGTAGCGTTAATGTAAAAATAGCTTTTATAATACTGCTGGCTATAAAAAACAGCAAGGCCTTTAAAGATGCAAGCTATGCCTCCCAGGTATTTAAGACCATATCCAAGGACGGAGATCTCCTTAAAGAATTGATAGATATGACCTTCAAATATAATGCCCTATTTATCATAGAGGATTATTTCAATGAAAGGCTGAATAGCATAACCGGCCTGAAGGAGCTTTTCAATGAGATCAAATTCTGGGCTGATACATCCTATAAGGTTGTTTCAGAGGGATTTTTCATAAATGGAACTCTGGATAAGCTGCTGGGTTTTTTAGAAAAGTCAAGGGACAAGATCTATATGGGAAAGGAGATACATCAGTTTATCCCCGGGCTTTGCAATAACTCTGGGTCGCCCCAGGCCGGCAAAGCCTGCAAGGAGTACGGAGAATATATTCTGAAGAGAGTAAAGGAATATATATATAGAAACATAGAATTAAGCCAATTAGAGAGCAAAGACATAATAAATCTGGATTATCTGAAGCTCGGCACAGATGAAGAGAAATATTTAATACTGAAGGATATCAGGGGCCTGATGGCGGAAGACGGCGAAAAAGCCAGGAGCAGCATCAGGGAAAGAATGCTTGATAAGAGATATGGCATATACGCAGATAATATGAAATCCCTGATAAAGAAGCTTTATAAAAGCAATATTGAGCCTTCAAGCTTAGAGAATATTTCAATGGCATTTATCCAAGGGGGAACTGTGAGGGAGCCGAAATATGATGCGGAGCAAATGCTGGGCTATATTTATTCCAATGGAGGGAAAGCTTCGGTTTACGATTATATAATATGGTCCTTTGAAAACAATGTTTTCACCAATACTCTCAATTATGAAAGCCATAAAGATGCAGTGAAGAATTATTTTATAAATGATGACAGAGAAGCCATTAAGGATAAAGCGATAAGGAAAAGACTATATGGCTGCAATAACAAACTGTTGGATATGATGATAAAGGATATAGATTATGAGATTTCCAGTCCTCTTATGAAATTTATCGAAAAAAACAAGACTCAAATATTGGGGACCGCAGGAATAGCTTTAGCATCTCTTCTATTGCTGTTTGCCTCTTTATTTTTCCTGGAATATGTAAACAGAGGAGAGAATGGGCCTGATGAAAATCCTGCAAGGGTCCAAATAGCTGATATGAAGGCTCAGATTAAATCGGAGATAGATAATATAGCAGGAAAGGATTTTAACTATAAAATTTTTGCAGGTGTTGAAGACATCGGAGAAGATGATATTGAAACCGGGATCACCTATAAAAATATCATGATTGACAATGATGGTAATTCCTCTATAGAAGCAGAGGATGTGGAAGAGCTTGATAGAGAAGGAAAGAGCAAGATAAAGGATGATATTGTTCTGAAGTATTCCATAAGCTTAAAAGCAGAAAAGGGCTCGGAAGCTGAAAATGCTGACACTCAAGAAAGATTAGAAAAGGCTTATAAAGCTATAGAAAAGATATTGGTTGACAATTACCGCATGCTGTGGAGCTTGTAGGGGCGGTGCCATGCCGCCCCGCAGACTCAACATTACATTGCCAATTCTTGCAATATGCTAAATCTTGCAATATAATAAAACCAGGCAGCATATTGAAAGGGGGCATGGCCTGTGGATTATATGACCGTGAAGGAAGCCGGTGAAAAATGGGGGCTTGGGATCAGGATCGTGACGCTGTACTGTGTTGAGGGCAGAATAGGCGGTGCGGTGAAAAAGGGAAACCTGTGGCTTATTCCTGAAGACGCTGCTAAACCTGAAGATAGAAGACGCAAAAAAGCCCCGATTCAAGAAGAAAAGGGGCCGGCGATATCTAAAGACATATATGACCTATATGAACAAAGAAAGCACGAAGACTCATGGCCCTTTCAGTCACTGTATGAAAACAAAGAACTGTTTGTCCAAATCGTGAAGCACTTTCCCTATCCTATGCACATATGCACGCCGGACGGCACGATGCTCTTGGCCAATGAAGAGTATTTAAAGTTCGCTAAGATATCAAACCCTGAAAGGCTTTATAAAAAACATAATATTTTGCTGAATCCCAACCTTGAAAGGTGGGGAGTCAAAGACTTTGTTCTGAGGGCGTTTCAGGGAGAAACTGTTTACGCATATGATGTGAAAGTACCGCATCAGGAAATCATTGAACGGTTGGGAGATAATAAAGAATTGGTTTCCGGAAGCATGTTCCACAACATGACTGCCTTGCCTATACGCGACAGCAATGATCAATTGTTATTTATCGTGTTTATTTTTATCACATCCAGGTATTATCAGGACAGAGAAGAAATTATGAAAGGAAAAGAATACATAGACGACCACTGGAAAGAGGAATTTGACATAGATAAGCTGGCGGATATTGTTCACATGAGCAGGTATCACTATACCCGTTTATTTAAACAGTATACGGGCATCACGCCCTATAGCTATTATCAAGATGTAAAGTTCAGCAAGCTCAAGGAAATGCTTTGCGACAACAATCTGTCCATAACCCAAGTCTTTGACGAATGCGGTGTGGATTATAACGGGAATCTGGCAAAAAAATTTAAGCAAAAATTAGGAATGACTCCTTCCCAATATCGGGCGAAGATGACGCAAAAATAGGGAATTTGACAAAGGGCCTCCGACCATAACGGTTTTGGAGGTCTTTTTTTATATAAACATAGCAAAAATCACCGGAAATAGAGCTATCAATAGAATATACTGCTTGCCATTTTTTTATATATACTTGAATTAAAGAAATTTTTATATAACGCATTAAATATTTTACAAAACTGTCATTGCTATGAAAGACCGGCTTTCTTGTCATCCTGAGGGCTGCGCCCGAAGGATCTAATTTGAGATTCTTCGAGCTGTGCTCTCAGAATGACCAGATATGTTTTCGTTTATCGTGGTGCGGATAACGCGTAGTAATACGGCATATGCCTTTTTAAAACTACAAATGCATTTATCACTGAACTAACCCGCTCTATACCCACAGGGCACAGGCGACCCCCGCCTCTATAGGCGGCGGGTACCAAGAGCGGCTAAGTCCAGTGCCCCAGGGCACCTTCTCTTATCCCTGCGGGACAATTCACCTTGTATGGACTCGACTAACATTCAGTGGGGGTTGAATCCCCCTCTGAATGAAGTCTCGTTCAATGCGTTATATATAGAAGAAATAATACTTAAATAATTATATAAGGAGTTGAGTTGAAGAATGCAAGCAAAAAGGCTAATGCCGATAACGGTTATAATCGTGCTGTTACTGCTAATGATAGCTCCTGCCGCCGTATATGCCGGTCCATTTATTGATTATACGGTACCGGCGGACGATTATGGGTATGCATATCGCCTTTCAATAGCGGTGGAGGGTGACAAAAGTGACGGAACGGATGGAGATATCGATGCTCGCTTTGTTTTCCATGACGGCACAGTAAGGATGTTCCGTCTTGACGATCCCAAAAATAATGATTTCGTAAGAAACACCTTCAGCATGTATAGAATAAGGATCGACAAGCCTGGCTATATGCTGAAAACCGTTGAACTCATTAACCAGAGCGGGGATGGCCTGTGCATAAAAAGTATAGCTGTTACCCTGGGGGAGCTCACAGAAAAAGTATTCGAATTCAGCCATCGTTGGATCAGCAAAAGCGGCGGGAATCCGGATAGAATAACGCTGGATGTTACTGATCTGTCCAGAAGAAAGGTAAAGGGCAGCGGTGATTTCAATTCAGTCTTCAATGATGTCTTATATTTGGAAGAAGGCGCACAAAGCGGTATAAAGGATTTTAACTGGAATGCAATCATATCTGACCAGATCTACCTCAATCCGTATTTATATTATGAAAAACGCGGAGGAGATGTTCCTGTTTTCAGCATAGCTTTATCCGGGATGGGTTCCGGTAAAGCCAGATATACGGCTCCTGATGCCTTCATCACAACCAATAGCGTTAAATATGACGGTATTGATTACGGAAGAGGCTTTACCGTGGACAAAAGCAAAATTTACAGCGAGATGGCTAAAAAAGGCGTGAACAAGCTGACGGTTACGCCGACACTCACTTACGCCAGCCGCAGCACAAACAGCTTTAACGGCGGATATAAGTTTTCGGGTGCTGTGGATATAATAAGAAAGAATTTTGCAATCGGAGAGCTTGCTGTCGTAAATGATAGCGAGGCCTTCAAGGCTTATAAGGACAATAATTTTTATAATGCATCAGCCGGTCAAATAAAGCTGAGGCTTGAAATCATGAGCGGGGATAATCATGATAATTATAATGCGGCCGATATTGCCAAAAACATAAGCGGTATCTTCAGGCTGCGTTATAATGCGAATAAGGATTATGTGGAACCGACAGAAATAAAGAACGAAGGCAGGTATGTATATCTTACCTTCCCTGTTCCCCAGGGAAAGGATAATGACGGCAGCGGACTTACCCTGGAAATGAAGGGCGTAACCTCAAAGTCAGGCAATATGGCAGGCTTTAAGCTTGTTGACGGCGATAAGCCCTATTCCGAAACGGTTGAGCGCTACATCTCAACCCATAAGATAGATACCAAAGCCCCTGATTTAACGCTTTCAGGAAATATAACAGGGATATGGAAAAACACTCACGAATTCAGCGTAAATTCCAGCGAAAACCTATACATAAATAATGCCAGCCCCCGGGAAGAAAAAAACGCAGGGTATTTTTGCTATACTCTGTATGACTCGGACAGCTATGCTCAAAATGGTGAAAAGGCTCTCAGCATCAACATTAAAAACTTTGATAACAATAAGGGAAGCACGGGGAGCCACATCGCGCCCCGCTCCGCCGGCACAAAAATACCATTAAAGCTTATGAATAAGGAAGAAGGAAGGTATACGCTGGTTCTTTCGGGCTATGACTTTGCGGGGAATAAAGCGCAAAAGGCATATCCCGGCGTATGGCTTGACAATAAAGCTCCTGATGTCTCCTTTAATGCAACAGAGCGGCCGAAAAATAATATTGACAAATCAAGGTCAACCGAATTTAGGTTCACAATAAAGGACTTATCCGAGAGAGGCGTTTTATACTACTGCTTTGTTGAAGACGGCGAAGCTGTTCCGAAGGTTGAGGGAGAAACAAAGACAAGCGGGAACATCGTAAGCCTGATCGGAAAATGGGCATATATTGAACAAAGTGACGCTCCCACGTCAACGGTGGTGTTAAAACTAAAGGACGGCGATATTTTCAAAGGCAGGCTTTATTATTTCGCAACCGATTCCTCCGGAAACAATACAGCTGCCGATAATATTGAAATTAAGCAAAGCGGTGTTGACTATAAAACCGGATATAACTATGCAGATATCGATATGAATAACGAGAGTATAGAATGTACCCTTATTGCAGGTTCATATTCCTATCCGGCCTCTGACTATAACATCAGCTTTGATTACAATCCGAACTATACCATAAAATATAGATGGGTAGGCTATACGCCAAGCCATCTGTATACAAATCAAAATGTGGGAAGCGGCTCGCAGCTTAACGGGAGCGGCAAGGAAATTCTGCTGAATGGCGAGTGCACACTTGAATATACGGTAACAGATAAAAGCGGAAATTACAGGGTTTATACAAGAAGCTTTGTATTCGACAACAAACCGCCCGAGGCAGGTATCACGGTTAAAAACAGCGGGTCTGTGCGGAATTCACATAGCTTTATATTAAATGCAAACGATATTTCAGGAATAAAAAATGCATCATATATCATCGCCGACGCCTCCAATACGGATGTGGCGATAGCAGCGGGAAGAGCCGAAATAAACAACGGGATTGTCAATACCGACCTAAGTCTTGAAAATGTCAAGAGCGGCGCATATAAGCTGATTTTCACGGCGGAGGACAATAACGGCATCAAGACAGAGGTGCAAAGCAGCACGGTCTATATAAGAAGCGGTGCGCCAAAAGCCGAAGCAAAGCCTGATTTGAATGATACTGCGGGTGATTTTTATCTTACCTCTAAGAATGACTATAGGATAATGCTTAAGGTTATGGAGCTGATGAACGGTGCAGGTTTATTCGCTGAAAACCAGCATGTGAAATATAGGATATCGGAAGACGGAATAAAATACGGAGACTGGATGACCGGAGAAAAGCTTAAACCGGGCGACGGCGGCTTGTCTGCCGAGTTTGGCATAAGCAATCCCATAGGGTTGGAGGAAGGCCTGAACACGATATACATTCAAGTTGCAAACGCCGCATTTGCCGATAATCTGGCGGATATTATGCCGGACAGGATAACAACCATAGAGCCCATAAAAATCCTCTATGATATAAAGGGCCCTGAATACCTCCTCATGATGGAGGACAGCATGCCGACGAGGCTTAATATATCGGGGACAGTCATTCTTCAGGATACCGCTTCAGGCAATGAGGGGATGACACTTCGTTCCGATGACGGCAATATTGTTGTTTCAGAGCCTCAGCTTGACGAAGGAACCGGGCTTTACAACAGATATAATATTACGGTTACTGACAGTGTTGATTCCAAAATAACTGCAAGGGATAAGGCCGGAAACGAGACGATAATCCCGATCAAAGTCACATGCATTGATCGCCGGGGGCCAATAGCCGATGGAGGCATTATGGACAGAGAAGAAGATGATCTGGGGAATCCCGCTCCTACAGGCTTTATAAATGTAGAAGGGGCAATAGCTGAAAAAACAAGATTCGCCTTTATAAATGAAGTCTCGTTCAACGGCGAGATAAGAGAAGAAGACTTTATCTATAATTCACATGATTTTTCTGTAGTTATGGCTCTCAGCACTGAAACCGGCTTTGGAGAGACAGCAAGCTCATATTTTTATTATCTCAAGGGTGTAACAGGCTCATATAAGATAGGCGTTTACGCCGTTGACCATCTGGGCAATGAAACACTAGAAATAGTATGCCAGGGGGTTAAGGCAAAATATCAGGGGGAAGCGCAGATCATTGATTATAAAATTGCTTCGAACCTGGTCGGAAAAAATGCAGCAGTGACCATAAACTTTAACATGCCGGTTTATATACTTCCAAAGGACTTGCAGACAAGCCAGGCAAAAGAAGACATGACGCTGGACGAAACAAATGAGGAGCTTGCTTTAAATAACGCAGGAAGACATACAAAGACTCATATATATACGGCTTCTAAAAACGGCACATTTAAAATATATGCAGCCGACAATTACGGGCGCACCTATACCTTTGAGATAACTGTGGATGGTGTTGAGTTCGGCCAGGGCGTCCCTTTGACACAGAGGCTTTACCGTGATACAGAAGAGCTCGACATGGAGGAAATTCATGGGGAATACCGCACTGAGCCTGTGTATTTGCATATCACATTTGACAGTGATACATATGATGATTTTGTCTTAAATCCTTTGGATGATGAAAATGAAAATACTGATTTTGCCTTTGAGCCTAACCTTTCCGAAGAGTTCAGCGATGATAAAAGGTCTGGCGGATATAAGGAATTAGTCTACTACTCTAATTGTACGCCCAATTTCTATAAAAATGTCCAGCTAACTGTTAGTGAGGCAGTTTACGGCGCAGGTTTTATTGGAAGCTCCTATCAAGCCGGCAAGCTCACTGTGAGTGAAGCGGTTTATGGCTCCTATCCTGCCAATGACTTCTATCAAAATGGGCAGAGTATTTACGAAACACTGGTCATAAACTGCCTTGACAGCACAGCACCAAAAGTTGATTATTCCGTGAGCACGCCTTACATGACCGCAAACAATGTGTTTGTATCGCTCATGCCTTCAGATCCGGAAACAGGCATTAAATCATTGAAATACTATCTGAGGAAGGGGCTGGAGGAAATTGAATATATACCGATAGCTGACAATGCATTGATTGAAGTCCCCGAAAACGGCACACTGTATGTGCTTGCCGAAAATGGGTCAGGTATGGAAACGGAGATTCAAATACCCATACAAAATATTCAAAAAGAGCCGATTGTTTCCGGTGAGGACTACACGGTATCCTATTATTACCAGGACCACGAAGGCAACTGGCAGGAAATGAAGGATGGAAAATATTACAGAACTGCCAAAGCGGTGATAAACTTTACGGATAAAGGCAACACGCGGAAAATGTATGCAGCCAATAATTCCGGTTTGGCTGAACGGCTCCTTACCCCCTATGACAACACCTTTGAATTTGAACTGTCCGACGGCTTCGGATACACAGTGAAGCAAGAAGTCTCTGCGGATAGGTTTGACCTGGATGGCCCCGAAATTTCATATACCATTGATAATACTTCCAAAACAAATCAGCCGGTTAACATCTCAATAACAATAAAAGATGCAAAGAGCGGAATTGCCCAGGTGAAATTTTCTGCGAAGGGGACGGATGTACCGATCGTTTTAACGCCTGAGGGAGACGGAAGCATAACAGGCACTGCGGTTATCAGTGAGAACGGCACATATGTTATAACCGCATACGACTGGAGCGGAAATAAAGCGGTAAAGTCATTGGCTGTTGCTAATATAGATAAAGAGCCTCCGCAAATCACCGGTCTGTCATACAGCACAGAGGCCGTCACAAACCAAAACGTCAGCGTTCAGATCAAAGGCTTTACGAAATCCGGTGTAACCATAACGAACACAGAGCCTGTTGATCCGCTGACAACCAAGGACTATCAGGTATCCACCGCAAACAATCTGTTTAATTTCAGCAAAAACGGAGCTGTATCGGTGTTTTTCGAGGATGAATGCGGGAATAAAGGCAGTGATGTCATAACAGTAAGTAATATTTATGATAAGCCCCCAAGCCTTGCGGCAGTCGCAGAGCTTGCCGCTGACCAACTCAGTGTGAAGGTAACATTTGAGCGGGAAATGAAAGACGGTGAGCCTGTTGATCCTTTCAGAAAGCTTGAGGACTTATATGTGAGCTGCAACGGCATTGTATATCGTGCAAATGCCGCATCATTTACGCTTATAGAAAATGAGACCTATACCTTTAAGGTGTACGATGACGCGGGGATGATACAGTACATTGACCTGGCTGTTAGCGGTATTGATAAGGCCGCTCCGAAAATCACCAAGGTGACATGGAGCTATTACTACTACAAGAATGAAAACCGGGATTGGGTATTAAAACCGGCAAGCGGCTCTGTACTTCCGGGCAGCGAGGCAGGATATACCGTTGCGGACGATCTGTATCCCGCGACCAATCAGGATGTCACCGTTACCGTTACGACGGACAAAGAAACTTCATACATCGGAGGAGCGGAGGATGCGGTGCTTTCTACAGCTCATGAATTGAAATATAAGGAGAATGGACTTTTCAATTTTAACCTGAAGTCCGCAAATGGATTAAGCGATTCCTACGGCGTCGATATAGCGATCATTGACAAGAAGCCGCCTGTGATTGAGCTTACCAATGCCTCCGAGCTTATGTTCATAGAAAACAGCGGCACCTATAAAAAAGAGCTGCTTTTAGACTATAAGGCTTATGATACATTTAACGGCAAAACCACTGATCTGACTGCAAGTGTAGTCGTTGACTGGGGCGGGTTTGACCCCGATGACCTTGCCAGGAATACCTTTGACAGGGCAAGGCCATATTACATTACCTATAAGGTATATGACCCGGTGGGCAATTATTGTGAAATACGCCGGACAGTCAGCCTTATAGGGTTCTACGATACGGTTGCACTTATAGACGGCGCTGTGCCGGATGCGACATCTTCAGTGGTTGTAAATGGAAGAGGCTTTGATGTATCTCTCTATAATTTCAGCGGGACTGCATATGTCAAATACGCACCGGGTCAATACACCATGGGGCAAATGAAAACAAGGGGGACGGTTGTTGCCGAAAACAGCGGAAAGTATGCTCTCAGGCAGCTTTCAAAGGGCTGGTACACCATTTACATTCAGACCGATAAACGTGACTATTTCAATGTCTATGTCTATGTAAGCGGTAATTAAGTAAGGGAGGCGATTTGATGGAAATGATGAAAATACTGAAAAAGACACTTGCTGTGTTACTTGTTGCTTCAATGCTGACCGCCTTGATACCGCTGAATGTGTTTGCGGAAACAGCGGAAAAGGAATACAGCATTTCAAACGGCTATCTGACTTACACCATCAATAATAAAACCGGTGGCTTCTCAATAGTAACAACTGGGGGCCACCCTCAGAAAAAATACGACAACAATATTCCTCTTCTCTACAAGGAAGATAAAACAAGAAGCAATGGCACAAGCTTCACTACAGCCCGCATTGACGGAAAGGATTATATTTTCGGTCAGAGCTACGGTATGTTCGGTATTGCATCGCAGCTGCACGAACCGGTGATCTCCGAAGAAGGCAGGCTTTTGACCGTACGGTGGGATATCAAGGGATATTCGGTTGTTCAAAAAGTTGCTCTTTCTGTTGATGAAAAAAATGATCTGACGGGAAATGTGGGTATATCCTATCAGATTATAAACAATACCTCTTCATCGGGAAATGTGGGATTAAGGATCCTGCTTGATACGGCGCTGGACAACAACACTGACGCGCCTTATATCATGACTGATGCCAAACCAAACCCGCAGATCACCGAAAAAGAATACAAGGGCTCTGAGCTTCCTCAGCAAATAAGGCTTGTAGATTCGCTGTCATCTCCAACTAAAATGGCATATGCATTGCTGAAAGGGTGGAATGACGGAGCTGTTCCCGATAAGGTGATTGCCGGCCACTGGGCAAATCTTGCAAACACCAGATATAGCTATACCGCCGATGCTTACTGCGATTTTTCAAACTACTCCAACCAATACAGGACACCGGACAGCGCCCTGGTCTTCTACTGGAGTGAAAGCAACCTAGCGGCGGGAGGGAGCAAAAATGCGGAGCTGCTTTACGGCGTGGGCAACTTCTCGTCCGATACCGCCTCCGACAGGGTTGGACTTGATATCGCAGTGGATAAGGTAAAGCTGGACAAGGATAAAACAGGGTATGAAAATGACGGTCTGTTCGATGTTAGGATAAACCTTGATAACTCTGTAGACGGCGCAAACAAGCTTATGGCAGCCATGCTCACACTTACGGCGGACCCCGGCCTCAGTATCATAGGCGAAAACCATAATATCTGGACAGAGATTGAGAAGGGCGAAACCAAAACGGTAACTTTTAAGGTGCAGGCAGACAAGCAGAATTCTATTACCGCAAAAATGCTTTATGCATCTCTTACTGCAACGGAGGTCACAGTTGACAAAGATAAAACAATCGAGGCAAGCGCTTCAAGGGATATACTGCTGCCTGCTGTAACGGGAAATCTTCCTGATATTCAGATGAATTCATTAAAACCGGGGATTGTATATACGCAAGGTGAGAAATGCGTTACAATATCCGGCAAAATGAAGGAATTTGAATCGCTTAAGGGCAGTGATCTGTGGGATATGTATCTTGTTCATACCACCTCCGGGAGTGAGGTGCGGATTAAGAAGACTGATATGGCATTTACTGACGACACATATACGGCATTAAGCTTTAAAACGCGGGAAGAGCTTTCGGTAGGTGAATATAAGATGGTTTTCCGCTTAAGAGACCCTCAGCTTGAAGAGGGGTTCGGAACGGATGAAATCACTGCCGGCTGCCGTCTTACAGTATCTGCCGATGAGAAATACAAACAGCTTTCCTACGGTATTCTTGCCATTGTGAGATATAATAATTCGAATTATAAAATTATTACATTCGCCGGTGAAGGCGAATATAAGAAATTCTATAGAGGTATGACAACCGCTGACCGTATATGTCATGATTTCAGCGAAGAGGATACCAGTGATTACGAAATTCTACTTATCATACGCGGGTACATCATTCAGATGGAAAAGGAGGACGGCGGTCAAAAGAGGATATATTATCAGGCATCTTCCGCTGACAGCCCAATAACCATAAACAATATGCTCGCTTATGAAAGCGATACGCCTCTAATCATTCAAGAGGACGGAACAAATTATTCTGTAAGCGGCGACGGTAAAATAAACGTTATCAATTCCATCAGCGTTTGGAAATCAGAATGGAGCATTAATGTTAAAAAAGGAACCCCTTATACCCTTGATGAGGAAAGATATAATCCCGGCAAGGATCCGCGCATAAAAGACTGCAAAGGATTGACGCTGTCTTTTGAAGGCGCTGCATCCATGGTTCAATCCATTGGCGGACTGCTGATAAAGATGCAATACGGCGTCTTAAGCTCAGAACTGCAAAGGGATGAGGAAAAGTCCACAACCTATGGTGTCGGGTTTGGCGGTATGGTAAGCATTCCCATCAAGGATACAAAGAAAAAGGATAAGGACGATGATGATGATGCGCTTACAAAAAAGAATGTTTTTTCCAAGGGTAAGATTACCGCAGCAATAAATGAGATTCGTTACGGTGAAATGGCGGAAGTAACAGACGGAAAGCTTGAGGTTTATGATACCGGATTTATAGGTATAGACACCAAAGTTGAGATAGCTCTTCCCCAGGATATTCTGGGCTCCCTTATAAAAAATGCGCCCGGGATATACGCACTATTGGAAATCAACACAATAGATAATATATATAAGCTTGATTTGGGGGTAAAAGTAAAGGTACTGGAATGTCAGGGCGTCATATCCTTCAAAGAGGTTACGGTCAAGAATTCTGAAAAGATAATCCCGAACTCCCTTCAATTCTACATCAGGGACGGGCTGATAATCCCTATCGTTCCGCCCCTCTATATGACCGGCCTTGGGGGAGGGATAGATAATCTTGCCGATACCGTCGGAGGCGATACAGTCAGCGGATTGCCGCCGATAACGCTCCTTTTGTTTACAAGGCTTAAGCTTATGGATACGCTGATCGGAGATTTTGATCTGGCCTTAAGCCTGCAAGAGATGGGTCTGAACGGCTCATTGGCCTTCAGGGGCGACAAAAGAATTGTCAATCTTGACGCCGGAGTATATGCAAGATGGGTTGAACCGTGGCATTTAAAGGCTTACGGCAGTATAAGCGTGATTGATGGGCTGATAAAGGGAGGCATTACCATAACGATTGCGGAGAATTATCTGTACGGCTACGTATGCGCGAGCATCTGCATACCCGATTCAGTGCCTCTTGTCGGCGGCAAGGAAGTAGCCGGCGTTGAAGCCGCTGTGACCAATTCCTATATAGGAGCCAACTTCAAGATCATCGGGATAAAATTCGGTGTAATTTACTACTGGAGCGGCAGCCATAGCTTTGGCAGCGCCATTGATCTCACGCAGGGTTCAAAAATGATGCGAAGCGCTTTGACGGAGGATGAAAATACGGAAGGAAATTATGAAGCCTTATACGGTACGAATATTCATCCTCTGAGATCCGAAACGGTAATCCCAAGATTTGCCCTTATGAATACAGGCCATACTATCACAAAAAACTTCGATCCGAAGGATCAGGACGCGCTGCTCTTTGAAATCCCGTACAAAGGTTACGCCATCCCGAAACCGGAAGACCTGGGCATCACATCTCCAAGCGGTCAGGATATCACAATGATAGAGGATGATGGCAAGGGAGGCGGTAATTTCCTGGTTCAGGACAGAGCCGGGGACGGTAAGTATATCTATATCACCGTTACAGATAAGGCTTTGATTGAAAAGGGTGATTGGACTTTGACGGTTAAAACTGATTCTATAGAGATCACCACTTATTCCGTAAGCGGAGTTGACAATCTGCCGGAGCTTACAGAGACGGCTTATACACGCACCGGTGAGAATTCATTCGATGTAGATGTGAACTGGACAACCGATGGGCAGTACGATGAGGATACGACTCTGGACATTTATCTGACAGAGGATAAAGATGCGCTTGAAAAGATCAAGACCTCATCAAACGGAAAGGACGAAACACTGGGGATATCCGTTGCCCATGCAGAGCTCAAAAAGTATGAAAGCGGCAATCACAAGGTAACGCTGCCCGATAGCTTTGAAAACGGCACATACTATGTCATCACGACGCTGTCATCGAAAAGCTGCGGAATAAGCCTTGCAATAAGCGATAGCCCCTTTGAATTTGTCAACACCAATTTGCCTCAGCCCGTCAAATCCGTTAAGGTCGATTACGGCGGAGACGGAAACCTCCTGCTTGAGGTTGAAGACGCAGACAATATTGATTATACGGATTATCTGGTAAATATTGTGACCGCTGACGGTGCGAAGCTTGATAATGCTTACGGACAGTTTAAGGTCGGCGGCGACATCATTTTAGGAAAAGAAGCAAACCTTTCCCCGGGCGAAGCTTACTATGCAGAAGTGAAGACGCTTCGTGAAGGCAATAACAAATACTATTACGGTGCAGACACGGTGCGCAGCGGGCCTTATACAATGCCCGAACTGCAAAAACCCAGGCTTCTTTCTGTGACGACAAATGCGGGCTCCCAGTATCTCAATGACTCAAGCTTCACCGCAACCTATAAATTTGACAGGCCTGTGCAGATGGTGCTTTACAAAAATTCGGAGCCTGTAATAAAAGGCTATGAGTTCAGGGATACATGGACTTTTGACGAAGAACTGGATGATGGCGAGTATATCATAGACTTTTGTGCATATTCCGAGACCAAAGACTCTGCGACGGGTGCAGATTTTGCAGAAAGTGTGGATAATGCACAGCTTGGATTTACAGTTGATACCCAAGCCCCTGTTTTAAGCCTTGGGCAGAAAAATACAGAGAGCCTGGAGATGGACGGAGAGGGTCATATCACCTCAGCTTTCGGCACAAATGTGGTGTTTGCTGACAGTCACGGAAAGTATACTGTTACCGGAATGACTGAGGTAAATGCCGCCCTTACTGTAAACGGAAAGGCGGTCAGCATTGATAAGGCGGACGGAACCTTTGCGTACTCAGGGATTTGTGATAATAAAGATACTTATGCGGAGCTTACATTTAAGGCAGTGGATAAAGCGGGCAATACTACATCATTGCTTGTTTATGCAGTCAATCAAAAATATGCGTACATTAACAGCATTGAGCTTAGGGCAAACGGCAAACCAATAACCCTTGATCCGGAAGGAGTTCCTACTCTTGATGTAAAGGTGGGCGATACGATTGCTTTATCGATTGCCGGAAAAACAGCCGGCGATGAAATAACCATTGATAATGCCGACATACAATGGCATATCATGTATGCGAGAGAGCTGATTCAATTAGATGAAAGCAATATTAAGACCCTGCATACCGGCAAAACGGCAATACGGGCAAAATATATTTCCGCCCGGCTTTCAGGCGATATTCAAGTGGGGCCGGAAGGATACGCTGTCATAAACATCAGCCAAAATGATAAATCAGACCTGAAAGCCGCAATCGATGCCGCCAGGGCAAGCCTTGCTGCCGGAGGCAGAGCTTCTGAAGCCTTAAGGGCCTGGTATAAGGCTATAATTGACGAAGCACAGGCTGTTTATGATGATCCAAACGCCGGCGCCGAGGAGATATCCAGAGCAGCTGCAAAGCTGAAATTAGCCACAAAAACATTCAATGAAGAAAATAATAAAGGCGAGGATAAGGATAAGGATAAAGGCGACGGATCATCCTCCGGCAACAGCGCGCCTTCTATGCCGGGCATCACCACCGATAAAAAGCCCGCTCAGCCCAATATGGCATCCATGAATCTGACAGGCACGGTGGATAGGAGTGGTGTGGCTTATGTCACCATCACAGAAGCGCAAGTCAAAGCACTGATCGAAGCGGCGAAAAAGGATGGCAAAGGCCAAACAGCGGACGGCATCGGAGCAGCGCTAAATATCGGGTTCGGCGCAGAGGGCAAAAGCATGAGAATAAAGCTGGAGGAAAAAGCCCTTGAACTGCTGGAAAAGGAAGGCATAAAACGCTTTGATGTGAACACCCCACTTGTCAGCTTTTCCTTTGATAAAGAAGCCATAGGGGAGATGAAATCTCAGGCGTCGGGAACCGTTACCATTGCGGCTGACCCCATTACCGGGCTGTCCAATGCGGCAAAGGCACTGATCGGCAAACGGCCTGTTTATGATTTGAGCGTAAGCTATCAGAAAGATGGCAAGACTGTGCATGTTTCTGACTTCAAAAAGGGCAGGATCATGCTGGGCATCCAATATAAGCCTGAAAGCGATGAGCAGATCGGCAGCCTCTGCGGCGTATACGTCGATAAAAACGGCAGGCCGCATATGCTCAGCGATTCCGGCTATGACAACGGCAGACTGATTTTTGGAAGAAGCAGCCTGTCAATCTACGGCGTGGGCTATAAAGCTTTCGGGGCCGCTTTCACCGATACGGTGAACCATTGGGCAAAGGACGACATTGACTTTGTTGCCGGTCTTGGTCTTATCAGCGGAAAGAGTGCAATCACATTTGCTCCCAATACCGCCATCACCCGCGGGACATTCCTGATGGCGCTGGGCAAATTGTCAGGCGCAGATGTGAGCACCTATAAGGCCAGCAGCTTCACAGATGTAAAGAGCAGCGATTCCGCAATGCCCTACATCGAGTGGGCGTTCAAAAACAAGATAGTGCAGGGCATTGGCGGCGGCAAGTTTGACCCCGGCAGCTATATCACCCGTGAGCAGATGGCTGTGATGATGGTGAATTACGCCAAAGCTACCGGCTGCAAGCTGCCTGCATCACGGCAGGCTGTTGCCTTTGCCGACGGCACAAAAATCAACTTATGGGCGAAGGACGCCGTAAAAGCTATCCAGCAGGCAGGTATTATCATTGGCAAACCCAACAACCTGTTCGATCCTGCGGGAGAAGCTACCCGTGGGGAGGCTTCGGCCATCCTGCGCCGCTTCGTGGAGCTTGTTATCGACTAGGGCCTATGGCCGCAAAAGGGGCTGTTGCATAACGCGTTCAACTTGTCATTCTGAAGGAGCAAAGCGACTGAAGAATCTTTTTGTTGCAATGTCTTAAAGATTCTTCGCTGTGCTCAGAATGACAAAATTGGAATTTTGCAACAGCCTCTTTATTTTTTTGGAAAATCACCTTCCTTGCAGTTACTTGTATATCAGAAGGGAGGTGATATGAATGGCAGTAAGCGCGAACGTAAAAAATGTAAAGCTCCAGATAAAATATCTGGGCGAGGTCAAAGACGGCAAGCAGACATATATCTCAAAGACTTACAACAAGGTAAAGCCTGAAGTTGCAGATCAGGACATCTATGATGCCGCAGGGATCATAGCAGGGCTTCAGACCAAAGAAGTATTCAGCATAAACAAAGCTGAGGACTCCGAACTGGTAGAGGCTTAGCCCAATAAGTGAGAATGATTGAAGGGAGGTGTAAAGCATGGCAAAGAAACTTGAAATGGTATTTAAGGATGCTGCCGGCAAGACCATGAAGATAAGCGTGGACAATGCAGACGACAATCTTACTCCGGAAACTGTAAAGACAGCGATGGAGGGTATCATAGCCAAAGATGTGTTTGCAACTGAGGCTGGCGGCCTGGCTGCAATCCATGGAGCAAGAATAGTGGACACCACTATTCAAGAGATGGATATGAAATAGAGCAGGAGGGAGATATCGTGGAAGAGATATTTAACGGAGTGGCAAATGTAGGTTTTCCTATAGCGATATCCATCTATCTCCTGATAAGGATAGAGGGTAAAATGGAAAACCTCACCAGTTCCATAAACGAACTATCCAGAGTAATAGCATCAAAGCTTGATTAGAAGCAAATAAGGGGCCGGCATTTCTGCGGTAAAAGAAATGCCGGCCTCGTTGGATTTGTTTCCTTATACTATCTTTATACTGCAAGCGCCAATCTTAATACAAAATTTATACCATGCGTGCTACACTTATTTCTATCGGATAGATGCCTGGAAGGTGATGTTGATGGATGCGGCTCTTTTGATCATTTGTTTTTTATACATTGGAATATTGGGTTTTATTATGATGAGCAAGCTGGACTGTTTTATTGCTTCGGACGGTTTTGTCAAAGAGTATCCCGAGGATTGCACGCAGCCGGCTGATGCTGATGCAGTAGTTTATATAGGCAGTGATGTGCATGCACCTGCCTGGTCCTATAAAAATGGTGAAAATTTAAATATAGTTTTTATTACTGAGGTGAGTGAAATCTTAGATGAAAAAAATTTCGGATATATTTTTGCTTTTTCTGAAAGCGATTTGGAAAACTTGATGGTCTCGTCAATGGCGAAGAAAAGGGATGAGAAAGTATATGCCGGAGCTGTCTGCAATGATCCGGGAAACAAAAAACTTTTTAATATGCTCAATATTGCCATATTGCAGCCGGAGCATTTTTCTCCGGAATATATTGTCTCGATAATTAAATCAGACGTTGATAGAAGGGTTAATCTGATATGAAAAAATGGTATCTTTCATATATACAAATCATTGCTGTAGGATTCATGCTTATAATATTGACGGGCGCTGTTCTCCTGAGCCTGCCTGCAGCCTCACGGACGGGCACTTATACGCCGTTTATCGATTCATTCTTTACGGCGGCATCGGCGACCTGCGTTACGGGCCTTGTTGTTTATGATACCTACACCCACTGGTCATTTTTCGGGCAGATAGTCATACTTTTGTTGATCCAGACAGGCGGTTTGGGATTTATGAGCATGGCAACTCTCATATCCATGTTCCTGCGCAGGAAAATAGGCTTGAAGGAGCGTGAACTTATGAAGGAAGCAGTAAGCTCCATGTATCTCGGAGGAATCGTAAGGCTTACGCGCCATGTCCTCATAGGAACGCTCCTTTGCGAAAGCATCGGTGCTATACTTCTTGCTGTTCGATTCTGTCCTGAAATGGGGCTTTGGCAGGGGATATACTATGGAATTTTCCATTCGGTTTCAGCTTTTTGCAATGCCGGTTTTGACCTCATGGGGAGGTTCGAGCAGTTTTCATCCTTGACGAGATACTCGGGAGATATTTTGGTCAATCTGGTCATCATGTCCCTTATCATAATCGGCGGCATAGGATTTTTTGTTTGGGAAGATATCCATAAGCATAAATTGTCTTTCCACAGCTATCAGCTTCATACAAAGATCGTTCTTACCACCACTGCCGCTTTGATAATAGTTCCGTCCATATTGTTCTTCCTGATGGAGAGAGGTTATGCTCTCAAAGAGATGGATACTCTTCAGGCTGTCATAGCATCAGCCTTTCAATCCGTTACGCCCAGGACGGCAGGGTTTAATACCGTTGATATAGCTTCGCTCCGCAGCGGTACGCTGCTGTTGACCATAATCCTCATGATGATTGGAGGATCATCCGGCTCTACAGCCGGCGGTATCAAGACTACAACGCTTGCAGTGCTTATTATGTCGGCCATCTCGGTTATAAAGGGAAGAGATTTTTTGAGGGCATATGAGCGGAAGCTGGAGGGAAACGCTCTAAGGCGGGCTTGTGCGGTATTTCTTACGTATCTTGCCGTAGCCATGTCAGCTACGCTAATACTCAGCCTGCTGCAGGATTTTACCATGGAGCAGTTGCTCTTTGAAGTGTTTTCTGCAATGAGTACCGTAGGCCTGACTACGGGTATAACACCGGCTTTGAGTGCGGTATCAAAGCTGCAGATAGCTTTATTGATGTACTTCGGGCGCGTTGGAGTATTGTCCATCGCTCTGGCATTTACGAAAACCCCTGAAAATGTTCCGGTGGAGTATCCGTGTGAAAAAATAATGATAGGGTGAAGAAAAAATGAAATCTGTATTGGTAATAGGTATGGGTCGTTTTGGACAACATATAGCAATGAAATTTGAAGAGCTTGGCAACGAGGTCATGGCAGTCGATATTTCTGAAGAAAAGATCAACGAGATATTGCCTAAGGTGACCAGCGCTCAGATAGGGGATTGTACTAAAGAACCGGTTTTACGTTCGATAGGTGTCGGCAACTTTGACATATGCATCGTTGCGGTAGGAAATAATTTTCAATCATCCCTTGAAATCACGCTTTTGCTGAAGGAACTGGGTGCCCAGAAGATAATAGCGAAGGCCAGCCGGGATATACATGCAAAATTTCTCATGCGCAGCGGAGCCGATGAGGTCATATATCCGGAAAAAGAGATGGCTGAAAAGGCAGCGGTAAGGTATAACGCAAGAAATGTCTTCGATTACATCGAGCTGACACCGGAGTATTCGGTATTTGAAATCACACCGATGGATTCGTGGATAAACAAGACCATAGAACAGGTGGCCGTAAGAACCAAATATCACATATCCATCCTTGCAACAAAGATAGGAGATAACATAAGGCCCCTTCCTAAGCCGGATCATGTTTTTACACATGAAGAACATTTGATAGTTTTCGGCAGGAAGGAAGACGTATTTAAGTTCACAAAAAGAATATAGGGGAAACTGTGATATAATGGGAATATGAGGAGTTAATTTAACTTGTTATCAGCTGGCACAACAACAGATTAATTCAACACTTTTCTAAAGGTGGATAAGTCTATGGGGAAAATAAGAGCCGTATCCTTTGCCAAACAAATGGCATATGTAGTCATGATCACCGCCTTTGCCACGGGTGTATCCATACTGATCGGGAAATTGGGCATCAACAAGGAAAACGCATTAATGGTCTTTCTCGTTGGAGTCCTTGCGGTGACCGTTCTGACCAGTGGATATATTTATAGTATAACTGCGGCATTTTTCAGCGTGCTGCTCTTCAATTTTTTCTTTACGCCGCCGCTGAGAACTCTAAGGATGAACAATTCAAGTGATGCGATACTTTTGTTCTTCTTTCTCAGCGTAGCACTCATAGCAGGTTCATTGACATCAAGATTTCAAAAACAAGCGGAGGCAGCGCGTAAAAGCGAGCGCATGACAAAGCTGTTATTTGAGGTTAACGAAGGCTTTCTGAATGTCACGGGAGAAAAAAATGCCATAGAGCTTGCTCTGTCATATGCTCACAAATATACGGGATGTCATTGCTCCGTATTTATCGAAGGAAAGGATCAGGTTTTCACCAGCCTTCAGGATAAAGAGCCGGAGCAATTATCGCATCTTGCCGATTTTCAGGAATTGCCCATAATAAGCTCAGGCAAAAGCTTAGGCGTGATGAGAATATATGGAGATGCCTCACAGCTTACTACCGACGGCAGGCATATAGCTAAAAGCATCACTTCTCAGCTGGCTCTCATACTTGACAGAGAATTTATATACAGGGAACGTGAGAATATAAAAGTGGCGATGGAAAGAGAACACATAAAGAGCAATCTGCTCCGCGCCATTTCCCATGATCTGCGAACGCCCCTAACCGCTATTGTCGGAGCAAGCGGTCTGCTTGCGGAAGGCAGTGCCGGTTTCGATTCCGAATCGGTCAGAAAGCTGGCGGCAGATATAAACGAAGAGGCCCTCTGGCTTACGCAGCTTGTTGAAAACATTCTAAATATGACGCGCATTGACGAGGGAAAGCTTACGATCAATAAAAGCATGGAAGTGGTAGATGATGTGGTCAATGAAGCCCTCTCTCATATTCCCGGAACGGCATTCAGAGACAGATTGACAGTATACCTGCCGGACAATTTGATTTCGCTTCCAATGGATGGAACTCTCATAGCACAGGTGCTGACAAATCTTCTTGACAATGCTGTAAAGCATACAAGCGATAAGACAGATATAATATTGCGAGTATATGCTCAAAATGATAATGCTGTATTTGAGGTGCAGGACAATGGACCAGGTATTGACCGCAGCATCAAAGACAGCTTGTTTGACGGTTTTGTCAAGGCTTCTTTAGGCAAATCGGCGGATTCAACCCGCGGAATAGGGCTGGGCCTGGCCATCTGCAAGGCCATTATCGATGCCCATGGGGGCACGATATCGGCTGAAGCTCCGGCTGATGGCGGGGCTTTGTTCCGGTTTAGCCTTCCGATGAAAGAAGGTGATGAGGAAAATGGAAAATAGCTTTAGCATACTTCTTATTGAGGATGATAAATATATAGTCAATTTTATATCCATGTCGCTTAAAGCCTATGGATATGCGTTTGTTACAGCTGGTACGGGCAGAAGCGGGATTTCATTGTTTCGCTCCAATAATCCGGACCTCATCCTGCTCGACCTTGGTCTTCCTGATATGGATGGCATAGACGTCATAAGGGAGATCAGGAAAGACTCGGATACACCTATTATGATAATTTCGGCCCGGGGCCAGGAGCATGAAAAGATAACAGCTCTTGATGCAGGGGCAGATGATTATATAACAAAGCCTTTTCATATGGGTGAGCTCTTAGCCCGTATACGTGTTGTCGAAAGAAAAGCCAAAAGGGAAATGATTCCTGCACAGTCGGAAGAATTTATCTGCGATTATTTGACTGTCAATTTTGAAAAAGGGCGTGTATTCGTTGACGGCTCAGAGGTACATTTGACGCCTATAGAGTTTAAGCTGCTTTCGCTATTGATCGCGAACCGGGGGAAAGTCCTTACCCACAATTATATTTCAAAAGAAGTTTGGGGTTATGGGGAAGCCGGAGATCCGCAATCTATCAGGGTTTTCATGGCAAGCCTCCGGAGAAAGATAGAAAAGGACTCGGCACAGCCCCGTTTTATTATTACGAAGGTAGGAGTAGGATATCGCTTTGCAGACGAATGAGGCTTCGCTTTACTCAAGGATATATTACACAGTTGACACCGAACGTATGTTCGGTTATACTTTAAGAAAATAGTGGAATTTATCCGATGAGGAGGTGGCTTATGTGAATTTGGATTTTTTTCAACAATATGATATTTGTGCATTCACCCCGGAATATTTAAAGGGCGTGGGAGAAGTGACCAAAGTCGTGGTATCCGAAGGGGAAGACCTGATGATATCCATGACTATGAGGGCATTCAGGGCCAATCTGTGCAAATTTTATTCAATAGACTATGGAAGCTTGAGAAAAAAATACAGCCGGATTATAGAGAGTGTAAATTGTATACCTTTGCCTATAAACGGCAATAAGATATTTTTGCAGCTGAAGGTTCGGACTCCTGAGTTCAGAAATGATTGTGCCATGGGGTATCTGGATCTCGGCTCGATAGCGGAGATAAAGGAGTACAAGGATAGAAACAGGGCGCAAATCTGCCTTAGATGCGGGAGAAAGCTGGAGGTCTTATGCAGTATCGGTACGGTAAACAAGCATATAAAAAATGCAAGGCTGGTCCTGGAGCATTATAGAAATGAAAAAGGCTGCGGCCCGTATCCGGAGGTATTGGAGAAAATGTACTCCAACATGGATAAGCCGGCCACAAAAGCGGACATTCTAATTCTGGCCAGAGAGATACTTACCCTTAAAAATAGTTTGAAGGACTATGAAAATGGGGTATAATGAGAAATGAGGAATTAGGAATGAGAAAGTAAGATCGAGGGTTTTAGCATGGATGAAGTTCAAGGCATGATAAATGAAATAGTTTTCAGAAATGAAGTGAACGGATACTCAGTTATTGAGATTTGTGATGAGGGCGAAGAAACCACTGTAGTGGGGTACTTCCCCTATTTGAATATTGGAGAGACCATAAGGGTTGCAGGAGCGTGGGTGGAGCATCCGGATTATGGAAAGCAGTTTAAGATGGAGGCCTATCATGTGGTGACCCCTGCTACCTTAAATGGGATAGAGAGATATTTGTGTTCGGGCCTTATACCGGGTATAGGACCGGCTACCGCTAAAAAGCTGGTGGAAAGGTTCGGCCTGGATACTCTGGATATAATCCAGTACAACCCGCAAAAGCTTACGGAGATAGAGGGCATAGGAGATAAAAAAGCCCAGAAGATATATGATGCATTCATCGAGCAGAGGGAACTCAAGGACATAATGCTTTTCCTTGAAGGCTACAAGATAAGCCCCGCTTATGCGGTGAGGATATATAAGACCTATGGGGCCGAGACGATAAAGGTCATAAGGGAAAATCCGTATAACCTGGCCGAGGATGTATTCGGGATAGGCTTCAAAATGGCTGACAGGATAGCTCTCACAATGGGAATACCCCTTGATTCCGAATACAGGATAGCCTCCGGCACCAGGTATGTGTTGAATCAATTTCACAATAACGGGCATAGCTATGTTCCCCAGGAGCTGCTTATTAAGACTTCCGCTGAGCTTCTCAATGTGAGGGAAGAAGTGATTGAAAATATATTGCTCAGCCTTTTTATAGACAGAAAGATAGTAATAGAAAATCTGGACGATGTAAAGGCCGTATACTCTATAGCTTTTCACAAGGCAGAGGTAGGCATAGTGAGGAGACTTCTCACCTTAGCTCAATTTCCTATTTCAACGGTGCAATTTGATATAGATAATGAAATAAGAAAGCTGGAAGCAGAGGACGGTATAGACCTGGCGGCAAATCAAAGAGAAGCGGTGCAGCAGGCTGCAACAAAAGGCTTGCTGGTGATCACCGGAGGTCCCGGAACGGGGAAAACCACAACCATAAAGACCATAATAAGGCTTTTTGAGAGGATGGGGCTTGACGTCCTGCTTTGTGCGCCTACCGGAAGAGCAGCTAAGAGGATGCAGGAGGCTACGGGCAGGGAATCCCGCACCATACATAGGCTTTTGGAGTATGGTTTCGGTGACAAGGATGAGGATATGGTCTTTCAGAAGAATGAAGACTCTCCTTTGGAGGCGGATGCGATCATAGTGGATGAGGTTTCCATGGTCGATATATTGCTTATGAACAGCCTGCTCAAGGCTATATGTGAAGGTACCAGGCTCATCTTGGTGGGTGATGTGGATCAATTGCCCTCAGTAGGCCCCGGCTGCGTGCTCAAGGATATCATAGACAGCAAGGCTGTTTCTGTGGTAAGGCTGGATGAAATATTCAGACAAGCCCAGGAAAGCATGATCGTTGTCAATGCTCACAGGATAAACAAGGGAGAACCGCCTGTCCTCAATATAAAGGATAAGGACTTTTTCTTCATCCGAGAGGAAAATCAGGCGGAAATCCTGGAAAAGATAAAGGCGCTTTGCAAGGAGAGGCTGCCCAAATATTCGGGGTATAACAGCCATGAAGGCATACAAATACTATCTCCTATGAAAAAAGGAATCTGCGGAGTGATAAATCTCAATACTGAGCTGCAGAAAGTGTTGAATCCACCGCATTTCAGCAAGACTGAAAGACAGTTCAGGGATGTGATCTTTCGTCAAGGGGATAAGGTAATGCAGATCCGCAATAACTACAAGATGAAATGGCAGAGCCTGTCAGACCCCGATTATGAGGGAGAAGGGGTCTTCAACGGAGATATGGGTATAATATCCAAGGTGGATAATGAGGAACAAACCATTGAGGTCATATATGACGGCGAGAGAGTAGTGAAGTATGAAGGCTCGGATCTGGATGAACTGGAGCTTTCCTATGCAGTGACAGTACATAAAAGCCAGGGATCGGAATTTCCTGTATTGGTTATGCCTGTCACATCAGGACCTCCGATGCTGCTGACCAGAAACCTTTTATATACTGCCTTGACAAGAGCAAAGCAGATGGTGGTTTTGGTAGGGCAGGAAAGGTGTATTTATTCCATGGTAAAAAACAATTATGTTACAAGGAGGTACTCAGGCCTGGAGTACAGGCTCCAAAGGCTTGGAAACTTGAATGAACATAATGAAGCTTCTATATCCTCCCAAGAATAGATGCATATTGTGCGGGGTCAAAACTCCGAAAGCACTCTGCAATATCTGCAGTGCTTCCATAGAGTTCATACATGAAAGAAAATGTTTAAAGTGCGGAAAGGGTTTAGCCGATAATTATAGTAAGAATATATGCCCGGACTGTATGGAAAGAAGTTACTCTTTTCATTCTGCCTATTCCTGCTTTTATTACAGAGGAACCGGCAGAGAGCTGATTCATGCATTTAAATATGAAGGCAGGCTGGATATAGCCAAAATATTGGCCAGGCATATGGCAGATGTGATGCATGCTGAAAGCCTGAATGCCGATATGATCGTGCCTGTGCCTATTTTTCAAGCCAAGCTGCACAAGAGAGGCTTCAACCAGGCTGCGGTCATAGGAGAGCATCTTTCAAAGCTTGTGGGCATTACGATGCAGGATTGCCTCATAAGGAATAGGGATACAAAAGAGCAATATGGTCTGGACAAGCTGGAGAGAAGATTAAATGTAAATGATGCATTTTCTCTAAATATGTTATATAATGTAAAGAACATGAAGATTTTGCTGGTAGATGATATATATACCACAGGCAGCACTGTGGATGAATGCAGCAAAATACTTTTGACCTCGGGGGCAAAGCAGATTTATGTTTTAACTGCAGCGGCAGGAATAAATACTTAGATTTGGAGGTATTGTGACAGCTATCGAGTATTTACAAAACTTTATAAAACACCTAAAAATGAAATATTATTCAATCGGAGAATTTGTGAGATTAATAGGAGTTACTCAGCAAACACTTAGAAATTGGGATAAGGCAGGCAAATTAAAACCAAACCATTTAGGTAAAAGTGGTTACAGGTACTATTCTCAACAACAACTTCAATATTATTTAGGGCTTAAAAGTGAAAATTCTGCTAAAAGAAAAGTTGTAGGATATTGTAGAGTGCCGAGCAACAAGCAAAAAGATAATAAAGGAGTTGTTGGAAGATGATAACAGCCTTGAAGGTTAGACTTGAGCCAAATAACAAGCAAAAGTCAAAACTGTTTCAAAGTGCTGGAACAGCTAGATGGGCCTATAACTGGACCCTAACAAAGCAGGAAGAAAACTATAAAAACGGTGGCAAACTTGTAAAGGATGGAGATTTGAGAAAAGAGTTAACGCTTTTAAAGCAAACAGAAGAATACAAGTGGCTTAATAATTACAGCAACAACATAACGAAGCAAGCAGTAAAAGATGCATGCGATGCTTACTATAAGTTTTTCAAAAAGCTTGCGGATAAGCCGAAATTCAAAAGTAGAAAGAAAAGCCAACCTAAATTTTATCAAGATACCGAAAAGATAAAATTCAAGAATGGAAAGGTAAGAATTGAAAAAATAGGTTGGGTACGGCTTTCCGAAAAATACAGGATACCGGAAGATACAAAGTACATTAATCCGAGAGTTAAATTTGATGGAGTTCACTGGTATTTATCGGTAGGTATTGAGGTGGAGCAAGAGCCTATTGAACTTACAGGCGAAAGTATTGGAATTGATGTTGGTGTAAAGGATATGGCAATATGCTCCAATATAGAGCAACCCTACAAAAACATCAATAAAACAAAAATAGTAAAAAAGTTAGAAAAGAAACTGCGTAGGTTGCAACGCAAAATATCGAACAAATATGAAATAAATAGAGAAGGGAGGAGTTACGTTAAAACAAGCAACATTATAAAACTTGAAAAAAACATTAGAAAGTTACATAAACGTCTTGATAATATTAGAACCGACAATAGGCACAAAGTAACTACCGAGATAGTGAAAACCAAGCCATCAAGGATAGTTATGGAAAACCTCAATATTAGCGGAATGATGAAGAATAAGCATTTATCGAAAGCAGTAGCACAACAGGGATTATATGAATTCAAGCAAATGATGCAGTATAAATGCCAAAAGAATGGAATTGAATTTGTAGAAGCAGATAAATGGTATCCTTCATCAAAAACTTGTTCAGAATGTGGGCATATGAAAACCAAACTGTCACTTTCTGAAAGGGAATTCAAGTGTGAATGTTGTGGTTCTGTAATAGATAGGGATAAAAATGCTGCAATTAATTTATCAAGATACAAGGTATCGTAAGACACTAAACGGATTATGATACTATGTACGCTGAGTTACAGCGGAATCTAAGCCTCTGGAGCATCACATCAAACGATAGTAGGTTCGCCGAAGTCGGATGCGTTGAATGAGGAAGTAAACATAAACTTTTATAATGGTTTAAAGAGTTTTATAAGTTTTACGTAACGGGTGGGTCAATGGCAGAATTAAGAAATTGTGTAAGATGCGGTAAGATTTTTGCATATACCTATAATCCCATATGCAATAAATGCCTGGAAGAAGATGAAGAAGAGTTTAAGCTTGTGAAGGAGTACCTCTACGAAAACCCGGGTGCTATAATACCTGAGGTATCTGATGCTACGGGAGTATCGGTGGAAAAAATAATGAGATTCCTTAGAGACGAAAGGCTGGAAATAAATTCAGAGAACAGCAACTTGGTTCTGGAATGTGAGTCCTGTGGAAGGCCTATCAAATCGGGAAGGTTCTGTGAGGAATGCAAAAACAATATTACCTATCGAATGAAGAAAGAATTCGGCATAAACCAAAAAAGACATGATTACATCAAGACTTCAGGAAAAGAAAAAATGCATGTTATTAGAAGGAGAGAAGGCAGGTAGAAGAACTTAGCCTTCTTTTTTTTATTGCCCTATAAACTATATAGGTCTATATACCGATAGATAATATGAGTAGAAGATATAGATGAGGTGATATTATGGGATTTAATATAGACAAAATTCCGGGTATAAACAAAATATACAAGAGCTTTTCTGTGGAAAGGAAGAAGGAAACCCAAGAGGTGTTTTCTTTAAACGGCGGGAAGGATGAATTGACCATTTCTCAGAAGGCAATGGACTATCAAATTGTCAATAAAGGTATGAAAGCCATAGATCAGATTCCGGATATACGCGAGGATAAGGTCAACGACATAAAAGAGAAGATGGATAAGGGCCTGTATGACGTAGACGGCAAGGATATTGCAGAAAAGATGATGTCAGGCAAGTTTGATAAAAAGATATAATGTTGAGGTGCTGTGGTCATGGATAATTTAGATAAGATAATACTGTGCCTGGAAAATCAAAAAAATATATATGAGAAGCTTTTATCCCTATCCATGGAAAAAAAGGATGCAATAATAGAGGGTAAAGTCAATGAGCTTGACAACTTTATTAAGCTGGAAGGGAATCTTATACTTGAAATAGGAAAGTTGGAAGATGAAAGAGACAGTACCGCAGAGGCTTTAGCTAGGGAGCTGGGCTGCAGCCGGGAGAACTTGACCATAAGCTACATATGCAATGAGGTAAAGGACAGCCGCTGTGATCATCTCAAGCAGGTTGCAGGTTCAATAGGAAACACGCTAAACCAGCTGAAGGAAATCAATGATTTAAACGGTGAGCTTATAGAGCAGTCTCTTGAATACATAAATTTCTCCATAAACCTCATTTCAGACTCTATGGAGGGTCAAAATGTTATATACGAAGGGAAACCGGAAGAAAGCAAAGATAATAATGTAAGGCTCTTTGATGCTAAAATATAGGGGGTATTTTCATGAGTTCATTCGGCGGTTTGAGTATTGCAGTATCCGGTTTGTTTGCCCAGCAGAGATCTCTGGATGTTACCGGTCATAATATAAGCAATGTCAATACTATAGGATATTCGAGGCAAAGCGTCATCCATGCATCCTCCAGTCCCCAGCAGATAGGCTGGACCAGGGCAGGGGTAAAGATGGGAAAAGGCACCGGAGTAGATGCAGTTCTCATAATGCAATACAGGGATGAATTTTTAGATAACAAAATAAGAAGGATCAATAAGGATTTGGGCTATTGGACAGCCAAGCAAAGCGGCATAGAGGATATGGAAGGCATTTTCAATGATTTTTCCGATGAAGGCATACAATCTGCCATGAATAATTTCTGGAATGCTTGGGATCAGCTGTCTAAGCCAACCGGCAGGCTTACTTCCAGAGCTCTGGTAAAGGAAAGCGCAATAGCTCTGGTAGAGTCTATCAAAAACACAGATCAACTGCTTAAGGATTATAGAGCTGATAAAGATAGAGAAATCGTAGAGAATGTAGACAGAATAAACCAGATAACTAAGAGAGTAGCAGAGCTCAATGGATTGGTGCAGAAGGTTGAAACCAGCGGGGCGATTGCCAATGACTTTCGAGATGAGAGAAACCTTCTCATCGATGAGCTTTCAACATTGGCGAATATACAAGTCAGTGGCAGCAAATCAGTTACCATATTGATAGAGGGCAGGGCTGTGGTGGACTACGGAGTCGTGGAACAGCTTAAGGCAGTGCCGGATCCCTCGAAAAACGGCCTGGTCAAGCTTGTCTGGGAAGGGGATAATCAGCCTGCATCAATAGAAGGGGGCAAGATAAAGGCTCTCTTTGATACGAGAGATGAGCTGGTGGATAAATTCCGTACCAGATTGGATGAAATGATAAAGGGCCTGGCGGCAGAAATAAATAAGATCCATATTTCCGGCTACGGAGTGAGAGATGATATTCAGAGAAAGTTTTTTATAAACGGAGGAGATCCGGACAGCGATTTCATAGATATGTCAAATATCGCTTTTAACCCGGAGCTAAATGAATATGACAATATCGCAGCCGCAATAACTCCGCCTCCGTATAATGCGGAGGACAACAAGATAGCACTAAAAATCTTGGAGCTGCGCAGCGGCAAGGTTTTCGGAGAGGAAGCTTATGATTCGGCAGGCGGCAAATATAATTTTGATGAATACTACAGAAATATTATATTGGACCTTGGCAAAGCCGGTATGGAAGCCGCCATCAATGCTGAGGCTCAAAGTTCTATGGTGATAGAACTGGAGAATAAAAAAGGAGCCATTATGGGCGTCTCCATGGATGAGGAAATGGGCAATCTCATAAAGTTTGAACACTCCTATAATGCATCTGCCAGAATGGTGAATGTAATGGATGAGATGCTTGAAATCATAGTAAATAAACTTGGAATAGTCGGAAGGTAGGTATGCAGTGATATGAGAACTACATTCGGAAGCTTAAACATAGTGAATAGCGGTCTATTTGCCAGTCGCAGGGCTTTGGATGTGACAGGCCATAATATCGCGAATGTCAATACGGAAGGATACTCAAGGCAGGTATTGATGCAGAAAGCCTCTATGCCTCTTTGGGGAGACCCTAAAGGTGTCATAGGCACCGGGGTAGATACCTACAATATATTAAGGATCAGAAACGAATATTTGGATAAGAAGTATTGGAACCAGAACAGAGCGGTAGGAGAGTGGCAAATAAAGCAGCAGAACCTGGAGAATATGGAGTCTATCTTTAACGAACCCACCGAGACAGGCATAAGAAAGGTCATTGATGAATTTTTCATTGCTTTGGATGAGCTTTCTAAAAAATCCGGAGATTCCACCAGGCGCATAGCTGTTGTGGAAAATGCCAATACTTTGGCCAAATCTATAAACCGAAACGGAAATGAAATAATAAGCTCCATAAGAGAGACCAATGAGGAAGTAAAAACCAAAGTCGACGAGATAAACTCTCTGGCCTATCAAATATCAGTGTTGAACAATAATATATTCAACATGGAGCTGGGGGACTCTCAGGCCAATGACCTGAGAGATCAGAGAAATGTGCTGTTAGATAAACTCTCCAAGATAATCGATATAGATGTAAGCACAAGGAAAGACAGCAATAAAAATGAATACATGAGCATAAAAATAGGAGGCATAACCTTAGTCGATCATACAAATTACGACGAGCTCGCCTATGTAGAGGAGGATGTGGCAGGCATAACCGAGCTGGGTGCGGGCAAGATGGCCCAGGTGGTCTGGAAGGGCCTGGAGAGCCAGAAGGTGAGCATAAGAGGCGGCGAATTGAAGGGCCTGCTGGATATTAGAGATGGCAACGGGCAAGGATTGAATTATAGAGGTTTGGTCTACTATCTCGATAAACTCAATGAGTTTGCCAGGGACTTTTCAAGCAAGATAAATGAAGTGCATCGCAAGGGTATTGACTTTAAGGGCGAGGCCGGCGGTGATTTCTTTAATGTACCTGACGGAGATTACAGCAAAATCAACTGCACTAATTTCGGAGTAAGCGGAGCTCTGCTTGTAGATCCGGATTTGATAGCAGCTTCCTCTGACATAGGAGGAGAAAGCAATAATGATAATCTGAAGGAATTGATAAAGCTCAAGGACAAAGCGGATATGTTCAGCTCTACCACAGGTACCCCGGATGACTTTATAAAGGCCCTGCTTTCCTCTCTTGCAGTGGATTCACAGCAGGCAGAGAGAATGGCGATCAATTCGGAGATCCTCATCACTGATACGGATAACAGGAGAATATCCGCTTCCGGAGTCTTGATGGATGAAGAAATGGGAAACATGGTGAAATTCAGCCAGGCCTATAATGCGGCAGCGAGAGCGATAACTACTCTGGATGCCATTTTGGACACCACTATCAATAGGCTTGGGCTTGTAGGAAGATAGAACTCAGGATGAAGAACTCAGAACTCAGAGTGCATGTATTCCGTACTAACCCCATAGAAATACAAAGAGGTGATGAAATGCGAGTTACGAATACTATGATGGTTAATAACCTGTTAAGAAATCTATATAAAAACTATACAAAAATGGACAAGTCCCAACAGATGCTTTCTTCTCAAAAGAAATTTCTCAGGCCATCTGATGACCCTATAGGTGTCACCAGAAGTCTTCGCTTGTCCACTGAAATACTAAATATGCAGCAATATAAGAGAAATACTGAGGACAGCGACTCCTGGCTCCAGAGCAGTGAGCAGGCCGTCAATAACATAATATCTGTCATGCAGAGAATAAGGGAATTGACAGTCCAGGGCTCCAATACAGGCACCTATTCCCCTGATGATAGAAAGAAGATTGCCGACGAGATAAAAGAACTGAAGGAGCAATTAATAGGCATCGGCAATACTGCTTATGCCGGCAGCTACCTCTTCTCAGGCTTTAAAACCGACAAGCCCCTTCTCAATAAGGACGGCACCTATGATTTGGATGGAGGTATACTTAGAGCCGGGGAAACCATCGAAGTCAATGTAGGAATAAGCGATAGGATAGGCATGAATACTCTTGGCCAGAAGATCTTTGGCAGCATGGCCACCACCACCTATGATGAATACATTTTGAAAGGCGTCAGTGAATTTAAGGGCGTGACTTTCGACGGAAGCAACAATACCATAACCATAGAATATGAAGGCATGGCACCTATTAATATAACTATGGATAATGAGACCTATAACTCTATAGACGGCCTCAGATTCGTAAAGGACTTAAATGAAAAAATTGATGCCACTCCATTGAAGGGTCTGGTAAAAGCAGAACTGGAAGATGGAATCGTAGTATTCAAAGGACCCAGAAACTTTAATATAGATAGCGCCGGTACTACCATGGATGTCAAGGATATCATGGGCATTGAAAAGGGCAAAAACGCTGATTTATCAAAGGTTGTAGTGTCGGATATTGACGATATTGACCGGGAAATATTTCATGGTTCTACAGAGTATTTGCTGAAAGCCGAAGGCGGTTTTAGCGGAACTGCAGCAGGCGATAAATTTGTCATATATTATGGCGACAATAAATATGAGATTGAAATGGATAGAGCTTATGGTGCTGCAGAAGATAAAGAATTCATATATGATTTTAATAAAAAATTGGCTGAAACCTCCGGTTTGGCAGGTCATGTCAAACTGTATGAAAAGGATGGGGGCTTTGCCATATCCGCCGATAAGAATTTTAAATTAGATGCTGCAAATTTTGACAAACTGGGATTTGAAGATGCCACCAGCGGCTTAAAAGGCGCTAAAGCTGCCTATGCTATAGAAGGCGGCGCATTGGACTTGGTCTACGGCGATATCACAATACCTGCATCTCCAGATAACAAGCTTTATATAAACTATGGCGGCAATAATTATACAATAAACTTGACTGCAAAAACCTATGATAATACACCCGGTAATACATTTGATGATTTGATAAAAGATATTCAGCATCAAATTAATACTGACCCTGCTCTTAATGACCTTAAAGGGTACGTGACCGTTACCGGCGTAGATGGAAGCATAAAATTCAACTCGGATTCTCCTTTTGATTTGGTATATGGGGGCACTCCTGTTACTAATGTTGCATTGATGGCTTCCCTGGGATTTACTACGGAAAAAGAAGGGCTCCTTATAGGAGACAGGGTAGAATCCGGAGGTGCCACCCAATTATTAGGGATGCTTGATAAACTGATTGAAGATTTGAATACAAACAATTCTGATGGAATCAGCAAAAATCTTGCAAGGCTGGACGCTCATATAGGAAACCTTAACTCTGTGAGAGCAGAGATGGGTGTAAAAGCCAATAGATTGGAGCTGACACTTAATAGGATAGAGGATGACAATGTAAACCTGAGGGGCCTGCTATCCAAAAATGAAGACATCGACATGGCAGAAACCATAATAAAGCTTCAAATGCAGGAAAATGTATATAATGCTGCTCTCTCGGTAGGCTCTAAGATAATAAGCCTTTCTCTGGTTGATTTTATCAGGTAAGGGAGACGCAAACCACTGAAAGTCTCGCTTTGTAGGGAACGCATTCTATGCGTTCCGCGACCCTAGAGGAATACATTCACCCTGAGCTCTGAATCCTGAGTTCTATCACCTATTTATAAAATTCCTATTGTAAAAATTGGTTGAAAAATGTAGAATTGAATTATAAAACTGGGTTCAAAAGGCACTCATTCGCCTATGGCCCTGATAGGAGGCCTCCAAATTGAAAGTCAAAACCAGATTTTTTGGCGAAGTAAATATAGACGAAGATCAAATAATCAGCTTTGTAGAGGGAATTCCAGGCTTCCCGGAACAAAAAAAATACATAATTCTTAATGACGATGATACAGACTTTACATTTTTGCAATCAACTGAGGAAGAAGGCCTATGCTTTATCACACTGCCTCCTGCTATGATAGTAGGAGACTATAGCTTTGACATCAGTGATGAGACTGTAGAAAAGCTGGAACTCAAAAGCCCGGAAGATGTCTTAACATTAGCCATACTGAATATTCCGGAGGACTTAAAAAAAATGACGGCCAATCTGAGAGCTCCTATAGTTATAAACACAAAGAACAAAATAGGGGTTCAGGAGCTGTTGAATGACGACAATTACAGCATGAAGCATCAAGTCTTTAGGAGGGATGTCTAGTGCTGGTTTTGGCAAGAAAGAAAGATGAGGCCATAGTCATTGGTGACGATATTGAAATAATAATAACAGAGATATCCGAAGACAAAGTCAAGATAGGCATCAAAGCCCCAAAGCATATGAAAATCTTTAGAAAAGAGCTTCTGGCGCAAGTAAAAGAAGAAAATCTGGAATCTGCATCTGTCAAAGTAGACTTGGAAGCATTGGCAAAGGCTATGAAGAAATAGGACAGGAATCGCTAAAAGACACGTTTGTCATCCTGAGGGCTCTGCCCGAAGGATCTCAGATCCCAAAGTAAAACCCAAATACCAGTGGCTAGCGTCTAACATGTCATTCTGAACGATAGTGAAGAATCTAAGACCCAAAAGGAATACCCAGGCTTACCCATTTGCCAAAATATCTAAATAAACCACAAAATATTATAAAAAGAGCTAAAGTTCCATAAACCAACATCCGATATATAAATATGAAAGCAAAAGACAATATTTTCTATGAAGTAGGGCCCACGGATTAGAGAATGGAGTCTTTGCAAATAAATTCCGGAAAGGACTCCGGATAAAAAACATAATTCAAGGAGGAAAAATAAATGAGAATTAACAACAACTTAATGGCAATGAACACTCATAGACAGCTAGGTGTTAACAATGCAGCAGGTGCAAAGTCTATAGAAAAATTATCATCGGGCTTCAGAATCAACAGAGCAGGTGATGATGCAGCAGGCTTGGCGATATCCGAGAAAATGAGATCACAGATCAGAGGCCTCAATATGGCTTCAAGAAATGCACAGGATGGTATTTCCTTGATCCAGACAGCAGAAGGCGCATTGACTGAGACTCATGCAATGCTTCAGAGAATGAGAGAATTGGTTGTTCAGGCTGCCAACGATACGAACACTGATGAAGAGAGAGTTAGAATCAATGAAGAATTGGCTCAATTAGAAGAAGAAATAACTGCTATTACAGAAAAGACTGAATTCAATAAAAAGACATTGCTTGCCGGAAGCTTTGCTACTTCACAGATAAACCTTCAGGTTGGAGCAAACAGCGGTCAATTTATTTCCTTTAATATAGGAAATATGGATGCATCTGCAATAGGAGTTAGCGGTATTGCTGCTGCAGTTTCAAACGGAGATGCTACTGCAATTACTGCTAAGATAGCCGATGTTGATTCTGCAATAGAAATGGTTTCAGCTGAAAGATCCAAGCTGGGTGCTGTTCAGAACAGATTAGAGCATACTATCAAAAACGTGGATAATACTTCAGAAAACTTGTCAGCTGCAGAAAGCAGAATAAGAGACGTAGACATGGCTAAGGAAATGATGGAATTCACTAAGCAGAACATATTGCAGCAGGCAGCCACAGCAATGTTGGCTCAGGCAAATCAAGCTCCTCAGTCAGTATTACAATTACTGAGATAGTCATAATTAAAATAAAAACATTCGGAAGGATCCTTCCGAATGTTTTTATTTTAATTCAAGTATATTGCGGTATATGTCTTAAGCGAATCAAGAAAAATGTCGATATTAATAATATGGTGGTATATAATGAAATATAATAGAATTGGAAGTATAAGGTGGGATGAGAGTGAAAATTAGCCTTTGCATGATAGTAAAAAATGAAGAAAAGAATATAGTAAATTGTTTAGATAGAGCCCTTGAGGTGGTGGATGAGGCAATAATTGTTGATACCGGATCTACCGATAAAACAAAGGAGCTTTTAGGAGAAAAATATGCCCGGGATTCCAGGGTAAAAATAATAGAATATATCTGGGAAGATGACTTCAGCAAAGCAAGGAATAAATTCTTAGAATATGCTGAGGGAGAATGGATACTCGTATTAGATGCGGATGAAAGACTTTTTTGTGATAGGAAAAGGTTGGAGGAATTTTTGAATAGCCGGGAGGATAAGGCTTATATAATCCCTATTTATAACATTATGGACAGGGATAATATTACTATATCTTCTACAATGACAAGGCTTTACAGAAATGATAACCCAAGTTATAGGGGGGCTATTCATGAGCAGATTCTTATAGATGGGAAGATTCTTATTCCCGATATAGTGGACGGAGATATTTGTAAAATCTATCACTACGGTTATACAGGAACTGTTTTTAAGGAAAAAGGGAAACAAGGAAGAAATATGGATATCATAAAGGCTCAGATAGAAGAAGAACCAAATGTACCTTTCCACTGGTACAACAAAGGCGTTATGGAAATGTGCCAGGAAAACTATGATACTGCAATTGATGATTTTATAAAATCCCATAGACTGACTAATAAAACAAGGATGGCTTTCCACGATGATTTGGTAATCAGGCTCATACAATGTATGGTTATTGAAAAGAAATATAAAATGGCAATTGAATTTATAAAGACCGTAGCTAATGACCCATATATAGGGAAAATACCTGATATATATTATTATTGTGGGATAGCTTATGCCAATATAAAAAAATATTCTTTGGCAACAAAGAATTTCAAAAAAGCTGTAGAAATGGGAGAATATGAAAAAGGCACTTCAAAATACGGAGCAGGAAGTTTTTTGCCCAAAATTGAATGGGCTAAGGTATTGCTATTTCAGAAAAAGAAAGATGCAGCCATAGAAAAATATAAGGAAGCTGTTTTCGATAAGAATAACATAAAGAAGCAGGGTTTGGAAGAATTAAAGCATTTATTAAAAGAGGAAAATAAAATAGAGGAACTAAACCAGCTAGAAAAAAATTTATCCAACCATAAAACAAATCAATTAGATAATACGGATTTTGATAAATATAAAAGCGGAGTAAAAGAAAATATAAAAACCTTAGTTGAAAGCGGCATGTTGAAAGAAGCGAAAGAAGCTATTGAAGAGTATGAAAAGATAGTCAAGGATGATATAGATATCTATTCCATCAAAGGGGTCATAGCTATAATGGAAGGCTATATGGACGAAGCGGAAAAGGTGCTGAAAGAAGGACTTGATATAGATGGGACAAGCTTCGATTTATTATATAATCTTGCTTATTTATATCAATCAAATGGCCTCAATGAATTGGCAATAGAATACTATAAGAAAGTGCTGCAAAATGCCAGAAAAGAAAGCGATGAAGATGAGATATATGAGATATTGCAAGAACTGGGGGCTAAGGAGAGCAAGGAAGAGATATTAAAGTATGCGATACCTAAAACCAGCATTATCATATTGACTTATAATAATCTTCAATATAATAAGCTATGTATAGAAAGCATTAGAAAATACACACCAAAAGGTGCATATGAAATTATAGTAGTTGATAATAATTCTACTGATGGAACCGTAGAATGGCTTAAAGAGCAAAAAGATTTGAATCTAATCCTTAATGATGATAATATGGGATTTCCCAAGGGCTGTAACCAAGGGATTAAAGCAGCAAAGAATAATAATGATATTTTGCTGCTTAATAATGATGTGGTAGTTACACCGAACTGGCTGACTAATTTAAAAAAATGCTTATATAGCAGTGATGATATAGGGGCAGCAGGATCAATTACAAATTCTTGTTCTAATTATCAGACTATATCTGTTAACTATACTAATTTGGATGAGATGATTAACTTTGCAGAAATTAATAATATCAACAATGAGTCTCTATGGGAAGAAAGATTGAGACTTGTTGGTTTTTGCATGCTGATCAAAAATGAAGTAGTTAAAAAAGCAGGTTTATTAGATGAAATATTTACACCGGGGAATTTTGAAGATGACGATTATTCATTTAGGATAAGACGAGCAGGGTATAGGCTGATGCTGTGTAAAGATAGCTTCGTTCATCATTTTGGAAGCGTATCATTTGGAAAAGTATCTAAGGAATACAGCGAATTATTAATAAATAACAAAAGAAAATTCGCAGAGAAATGGGGATTTGATCCTTATTATATTATAGAGATAAAAAAAGAAATAACAGAATTGATTAGTAAAGAAAACAACAAGCATGATATCAGCGTATTACATATTGGATGTGCCGGTGGCGGGACACTGCTTGATATAAAAAATGCGATTCCATCTGCTGAGCTATATGGAATAGAGGCTATAGAAGAAGTAATAGTAAATACAAATCATTTTGCCCATATTGAAGCAGGTAAACTGGAGGAAATAAAGACTTTCAAGAAGAGCACTTTCGATTATATAATAATCACTGAACTTCAAGACAATGAAACAAGCATTTTAGAAATTTTAAGATACACAAAAAAGTACTTAAATGATGAAGGAAAAGTGTATATTTGTCTCTATAAAGATAAAGTAACACTAAGCAATAAACTAATGGAGAAGTTATTAGATGAGATAGGAAATTATAAATTTGAATTAATTCAAGTCAATGGTCAGCAAATTTTTTGTATGAAAAAAGACTGTATAAAAGAACCTATAAAAAATATAAAACTAACTTTTTACAGAAAAGAAGATTTAGATAAAATTAGCTATAGCTTAATAGATGGTAATGCTCACGACAACAAAGCCCTTGAAAAGCTTATCAGAAGATTGGACAACAATATAGATTTTGAGAACAATTTAGAAAAACTTAGAAATATGATTAGTGGCGGTAATATAGAAGCAGAAGATTTAAAATCGATTATAGTAAAGCATGGAATTGATAAAGTAAACCTGTTTAATATAGTCGGTATTGTATACTATCAATTTAATATTATTGATAAAAGCTTAATGTTTTTGGAAGAGGCATTTAAAATGAATAACAAAAATAGTGATACTATCTATAACATTGCTTATGTGCTGCATCAAATCAAAGAGAATAAACTTGCTTTAGAATTTCTAGCTGATATTGATGACTCGGAACTACAGCAGCTTAAACAGCAAATAGAGGAGGCAATATGATGAAGGAGAATAAGATTTGCTTTATAAGCTGTGTAAATAATCAACAGCTTTACAATGAAGCTCTTTATTACATTGATCAGCTAGAAGTGCCAAAAGGATATGAAATAGAATGTATTTCAATAGAAAATGCTAATTCTATGACAGCAGGATATAACAAGGCCATGGGAGCTTCAGATGCAAAGTATAAGGTATATATGCATCAAGATGTTTATATACGAAATCGGTCCTTCATAAATATCATGCTAAATATTCTAACGAGCAATAGAAATATAGGCATGATAGGGCTAACAGGCACTAAGGTTATTCCTGTCAATGGGGCCTGTAATGAATGCAGTCAAAAATATGGGCAGGTTTATAGTACCCCGACTGGAGTAATAAAGTTATTAGCATATAATGAAGTTGTAAGCGAATATGAAAAAGTTCAGGCAGTAGACGGATTCATTATGGTAACGCAGTATGATATTCCTTGGAGAGAAGATATTTTTGATGGATGGTCTTTTTATGATATATCGCAAAGCCTTGAGTTTATGAAAGCTGGTTATGAGGTAGTCATTCCAAAACAGGAAGAAACGTGGGTGATTCATGAGGCTAGTGGCTCTAATACCGGAGTTGAGTTCGGAGATTATTGCAATATATTTATGGAAGAATATCATAAATATATTATTGAAACTTTTATATATGATATAGAAAAAGAAAATAATATTCTTGACGAAGCTGCTATAGTATGGAGAAATTATTATGCTACTAAAACTAATGATAAAGAATATGTAAAGCCTATTGATGATTATATAATTAATAAATTTAATCTTCATTCAGAAAAAACTAGCGATTTATTTGATTTCGATAAAATTCCAGCTTTGGAGATTGTATACAATAATAAAAATGAATTTTTGAAGTATGTCCATAATGCAAAAAATAGTTTACATAATAGAAATTATGAGGAAGCATCAAGATGGTGTTTTGAAGGAGCAAGATATGCTTCAGAAAATCATCCGGGTTTTTATACATCACCAGAGCTGGAAAAAATATTGATAGAATGCGCAGAACATGTGCCACAAAGTAATTATAAGCTAGATATACCCCAAACTAACAACAAGAAGAGAAAGGTTCTGCATGTCTTGAGTGAGGGGTATTCTACTGGCGGGCACACCAGATTAGTTAAAAATTGGATAGGAAAGGATAATGAGTCAATTCATTCCCTCATAACTACTTGGCAAATTAACACAACTCCGATGGGGCTAATTAACGCGGCCCAAGAAAGCGGTGGGTGGGCTTATTCATTACAGCAGCTTGCTAATTTTATAGATAGAGCTTCCGTTTTAAGGAAAATAGCCTATGAATGGGCAGATATTGTTGTTCTTCATGTACATATGTTTGACCCTATTCCTATTATGGCGTTTGGCGTAGAAGGAGGACCACCGGTTTTATTTATGAATCATGGAGATCATGTTTTTTGGATAGGGACAAGCATAATTGACAACTTAATAAACTTTAGAGAATCCGGAAGAAAATTATCAAAAATAAGAAGAAATATATGTAGAACTTCACTTCTGCCTTTGCCTCTTGAGTTGCCAGATATAAAACTTGAGTATAAAAACAGGATTAGGAATAAGTTAGGTATTAAACAAAATGCCGTAGTTTTATTAACTATAGCGTCAGCTTATAAGTTTAAAACATTCGGTGAAATTCATTATATAGATATATTAAAAAGAGTGCTTGATAGACACAATGATGCTGTGGCTATTGTCGTTGGGCCTGATAATATGGAATTATGGGGGAAGGCGAATAAAGAAACAAAAGGTAGAATTCTTCCTATAGGGATACAACAAGATATAGAAAAATATTATGCCATAGCGGATATATATATAGATTCTTATATGGTTGGTTCCGTAACTTCGGCATTAGATGGCGGATTAAATAAACTGCCTGTTGCAGCATTACAAAACTATAACAATAGAACGCTTTCCTTTAATGACATATCATATAATAGTGATGATATGAATTTCAATAATATGGAGGATTTTGTTAATTATATAAGCAAGTTAATATCAAATAAAAACTATAGAGAAAAAGAAGGAAAAGAGTTATCCATACAAATTGAGAAGGATCATATTTACAAATGGTGTGACTATTTAAATGAAATATATAAAGGAGTAGAGAATAAAGCTCATAATATATATTTGAATCATAATGTTGAAAATTTATTAAGTAATGAAGATTTATCTCTTGCTTTATTCCAAAGAAAAGAAATTTGTAATGGAAATAAAGAGCAGTTAATTTTTTCGGAAAGTGTTTCTCAATTGATAGTAGAGACCACATGCGAAGATATAGAGATTGAAATACAACCACTACTCCATAAAGAAGCACTTGAAAGAGTGAAAAAGAAAGAAATTATTAAGGTAGCCTTTTTTGCAATTCATTCGTCAGTTTGGAAATATGATAAAATATATCAACTTATGGAGCAGGATCCAAGGTTTGATCCTGTTGTGGTAATATGCCCAGTAGTTAATTACGGTAAAGGAAATATGCTTGAAGAAATGGAAAAGTCATATAAACTCTTCAAAAATAAAGGATATAATGCGATTAAAACATATGACGAAGAGGATGATACTTATCTAGATGTGAAGCATGAAATTGCTCCGGATATTATTTTTTATACTAACCCTTATGAAGGATTAATAATGGATAAGTATTATATTACAAATTTTAAAGATACACTGACTTGTTATACACAATATGGCTTTTATATAGGGAAAATACATGAAGTTATGTATAACCTTTTTTTTCACAATATTCTATGGAAGGCTTTTTATCAGACAAATATGCATAAAAAAATGGCAATAGAAATCGCCAGAAATAAGGGACGCAATGTAATTGTCACAGGATATCCGGGAGTAGATGACCTTGTATACGGGGTTAGAACATGTGATAATATTTGGAAAAACCCTGATGAAAATTTAAAACGAATCATATGGGCACCGCACCATACGATTGATGATAGAGAAAAACTCAATCTTAATTTTTCAAATTTCATGAGGTATTATCAAACTATGATTGATATAGCGCGGAAATACAGCAATAAGATTCAGATTGCATTCAAACCTCATCCACTTTTAAAGGTTAAACTATATGATTATTGGGGCAAGGAACGCACAGATAGCTATTACAAGCAATGGGAGAATTTAAATAATACTCAGGTTGAGCTTGACCAGTATATTGATTTATTTAATTCATCTGACGCGATGATTTTAGATAGTGCTTCTTTCGTTGCTGAATATTTGTATTGTGGCAAACCTTCTTTATATACATTTGCAGACGATAACGTAAAAAATAGATTTAATGATTTTGGAAAACTTGCACTTGAGCAACATTATCATGCATATAATGAAACGCAAATAGTTGAATTTATTGAATTAGTATGCAATGGAGAGGATCCTAAAAAAGAAAGCAGACGAGAATTTTATAATAATTTTCTGATTCCCCCGAACAATAAATCGGCATCAGAGAATATTTATATTGAAATATGTAAAGAAATTTGGAATAGTCATTAGCGTAAAGCTACTGGAATTGTAAATAAATTTTATAGATACTCAAATAAATATTGTACATTAATTATAAAAAATAGGAGTGTAAACTTTACGCTACCTTTATTATACAAGGGGTGTATATATGAAAGCTATTATTTTAGCGGCTGATGGAAAAACATTTAATATAAAGGGAGAAGATGTGCCAAAATGCTTCCTACCAATAAATGAAAATTTAACTATACTAGAAAGGCAGATACGCATACTTAATTTTTATGGATTCTTTGATTCTGAAATCATAATAGTTATTGGCTCTAAGGGATCATGGAGCAAAGATAATATTTCAGAAAAAGTACATAACTTAAATGCTAATATTTTAGTGAATGAAGAGAATTTAAAGCAAGGCAACAAATATAGTTTGTTAATAGCCCTTAATGCAATTGAGGATCAAGAAGTATTGATTATTGATGGTGACCTTGTGTTTGAAAGTATTATTATTGAAAAATTATTAAATAGTAGAAATGATAATATATTATTAACTCGTAATATGCTAAATCCACAAGAAAGCGGGAGCAAAGTATTATGTCAAGATAATCGGGTAGTGGAGGTTGGAAAGGATATTGAAGGAGGTATGTTTCCTTGGGCAATATATTCCGGTATTGCCAAGATATCAAATAGGACTCTTAAAGATCTCAAATTAGCTTTATATAAAGAGACAAACTATGATATGGTTGATGGCATTAAGGATATTTTAAAAGATAATAATTTTATTGCTTTAGATTATTTGGATTTAGTTTACGGAAACGCAACCAAGGAACAGAATAATAAACTTGTTGGGGGTTCTTATGCAAATCTAAGATGTAAACTAATCGTCAAAAAAGAAGCAAGAAACGAGGGCAAGGAGAAGCTATCTAATGAGATAAAATGGTTATTAGATTTGCCTGCTGAGCTGAAAACATATTTTCCGGAAGTATTGAATTATAAGATATCTAATGAAGTAACGTGGTTTGAAATGCCATATTATAGTGGTAAAAATTTAAGGGAACTAATTATGCTGGGAGAATTTGACGCTAAAAATACTGTTAATTTTTTGGAAAGATTACTGGATTGGATGTTTAAGAAAATATATTCAAGAAGAATAGGTAAAGCGCCTAAAAACTGGGTTTACATAAAGCACATAGCCCGAGTTAACCAAAGGCTGATAGAGGCATGTCAAAAGTCCTTAACTATAGCTAAAATGATAAAATCTGATTATATTGTTCTGAATGGGACAAAGTATAGGAATATTCCGGAACTTTTCTTAAAAATAACAAAGAGACCTTCACTGATAGACGCTCTTACGCCAGAAGCCCTATCAATGGTTCATGGAGATTTGCATTTTCAAAACATACTTATAGAGCCGGGTAATAATCAAGAATTTTTATTAGCAGATCCAAGAGGAGAAATAGAAGGGTCGGATATTTATTATGATATGGGCAAATTATGGCACTCTTTTAATGGAAAGTACGATTTTTTGCATACAGATCAGTTTGTGGTTGATTTGAAATGGAGAGAAGATACAGATATCTTAGAGGCTAATTTAGAGTTAACAAATAAGTCAGCAATGTTGACGTATGATGAGATATGCAAAAGAATGGAAGAACTTTTGACTAGATATGAGTATATCAAGAATGATCCATATTGGCATATGAAAACTCTATTTGCCGAAGTAAGTCATTTTAGTAGTGTTATGCCTTTTCATATAAAAGGAAATGGAGATGATAGGAGAGCGATTGCAATGTACTTAACTGCTGTAAAACTGATTAATCAATTCTATGACAATTTTCAAATAGAAAATTGGAAAGAAGAAATTACTTTTTATAATGTTAACTCTGTAGAAGACTATAATATGATGATGAATTCCATGGATATGGGAGGGGGATTAGTTTAATATATGAATGCATTCATCTTGGCTGCAGGGCAAGGTAGTAGACTGAGAGCAAGCATCCCTAAATGCTTACTGGAGGTTAATAATGAGCCTTTATTAGAAAGAAGTCTAAAATGCATGAAAGGTATTGATTCGATCATAAAAAGTGTTGTTATTATTGGAAATGGAGGAGTATGGACAAAAGATACTGAGGGACAAGCTTTAAAAATTGCTCATAAATACTCAGCAGAAACAATAGTTAACAAGAATTCAATGGAGACACATAGCACAGAGAGTTTGAAAATTGCTTTAGAAGAAATGAAACAATTAGATGATTTATTAATAATTGATGGAGATCTTGTCTATGACGAGCGCATAGTTAAAGAGTTAGCACAACAAGAAGGAAGCGTACTTTTAGTTGGCGAGCAGCACAGTAGCTCCGGAAGTAAAGTTAAATATGAAAAAAATAAATCTGGACAAGTAATACTTCAAGAAATTTCTGAAAGCATTCAGTCTGAATATGTATATTTAGGGATGATGAAGTTAGACAAAGACCATGTTCTTATTATTAAGGATTTAATAGAGGAGCCAAAGTATAAAAAGGATATTCTGGCTGTAATTTTAAATGATATATGCAAAGTGATTGAGTTAAGATGTTTTTTCCTTATAAAGGATGTTGCTGAAAGGGTTCCGTGCATTCAAGGAAACGTAATTAATATTAATACCAAAAATGATCTAGAAAATGCTGGGAGGATTTTTAATAAATGAAAATTCTTATAACCGGGGCAAATGGATTTTTAGGCAAAAATGTTTATAATAAACTTTCTGAGAGATATGAAATCAAAGGTACATACAATCGCTACAAATCAAAAGATTTAGTTAAGTTGGACCTAAGCGATTCTAAAAGCATACTGGAACTTTTAAATAGTTATAATCCTGATGTAATTGTTCATACTGCTGCTATAACAGATTTAAACCAATGCGAGAAACAACCATATATAGCGAAGATTGTAAATACTAATTCTACTAACACAATAGCAAAATGGTGTAAAGATAAAAATACAAAACTTATATATTTATCAACAGATTATGTGTTTGATGGAGAAAATGGACCTTATAGGGAAAAAAGTGAGACAGGACCTTTGCAAATATATGGCTATACTAAACTAATGAGTGAAATATTAATAGAAAATCGAGGGATTAATTATGCAATTGTTAGAATTGGAATATTGCACGGATTCAATGATAGATTCGATAAGAATACCGTTACTATGCAAGTAATCAATGGGTTAAAAAACGAGCAGGAAATAGTTCTGGATGACGGACGTATCAAATATCCGACGCTTATTGATGATGTTTCAAGTGCGATAGAAAAAATTATTGAAGATGATTTAATAGGAACATTTCATGTAGCAAGCCAAGAACCTGTCACAAGATATGAGTGGGGATTAAGGATTTCAAGGGTATTTGGCTTTAATGAATCCTTAATAATACCTGATAAAAAATTAGATAAGATGAGTTTTCCGGCAAGACCTAAGGATATAAAGCTTTTGGACACAATGGTAGGATTCAAAATAAGATGTTTGGATGATAGTTTGGAATATTTGAAATATCAATTACTAAGGGGGGATTAGGTTGAAAATTATTAGAAAAGATGTTGCGCATTGTTCAATACGTAAAGATGGCAGAAAAGTTACCAAATTACTGGAAATGAATATTGATTCATTAAGTTCCTCTATGGTTCTTTATCATTGTGATGTTCCAAAAGGAGAGTTTGCAGAGCACTATCATGCAAAGTCAACCGAGTTAATTTTTTTCCCAGAAGGAGGCAAAATCAAAGTCAATGGAAAGCTTTATGATATGAATCCTTGGGATGGAGTGCTATTGGAGCCGGGAGACAGACATGGCTATAATGAATCGGAGTGTAAAGATATTATCCATTTTGCAATTAGGATACCAGCTGAAGATGATAAAGTTGAGGTGCAGGAATGTCCAAGCATATTATAATGATGAATGGTTTTACTGCAAGCGGAAAAAGTACAACAGCAATTAAAATCTTTAATAAGCTAGAAAATGTGCAAATATTGCATACGGCCTTTATACGTAAAGAATTAGGGCTTTATCCGAATCAGCAGGAATCTCTAAAATACAAGTTTGAATTAGACGATGAAAGATTTATTGCAGTATCTAAAATAGTATATAACGAAGTTCTAAATAAAGCGGGTAAAATATTAGAAACCTTTGATAATGTGATTCTAGATGCGACATATAATTTTAAATGGCAAAGACAACAAGTTTATGAATTTGCAAAAAACGTGGATGCTCACATAACGATTATTAATTGTGTTTGCAATGATGAAGAAAAGATAATTAAACGTCTGCAAAAAAGGAAAATATCAAAAGATGACCTTTTATCGGAAGCAAGCGAGTATGAAACATATCTCAGCACAAAGAAGCTAGCAGAAAATGTTTTTTATGATAAGCTTTCTGATGGAGAAAGGCCACATATTTTAATATATGATAGTGGAAATGGGCAGGTTAGGCAAAATGATATTATAAACTGTGAGTTCTGTAATAAAGTAAGAGATGTACTATGATATTATCATATATTATTTATAGGAGTATTTAAATGGACAACATTAGTCCAACGATCGCACTAGACTTTGATTTTGTAGATGATTCTTTTTGCAAAGTTAAAGACATTTGCGGCTCAAAAATAAAAACAAATATATTTCTATTTAGAAATATAGCAAACAGTCATTACATGGAAATAGTAAAGAATTATGATGATATAATTGTTTTTATAGAAAAACTTTGAAAATAATATATGTAATATATGTTAGATTCTGAATAGTTAATAGAATTAATAATGGTTTTTTCCATTTTAATATATAGATCCAAGATGTTACTGTAAAGTGGAAAGCAAGCAAAGAATTAAGAGGGAGGATTTGAATAAATGATCCATCCAACAGCTCAAATAGGACAAGATGTAACTATAAAAGAAGGGGTTATAATTGGTGACAAAGTAATAATAGAAGATAATGTATATATAGACTATGGGTGTATAATAAGAGAAAATGTTCATATAAAGAAGGGTAGCTTTATAGGAGCAAGATGTATATTAGGAGAGTATTTGATGGATTTCTATAAAGACAGAACTAATAAGTTACATCCATTAATAATCGGTGAAAACTCTTTAATCAGAACCGAGAATATAATATACGGAGATACAATAATAGGGGATAATTTCCAAAGCGGGCACAAAGTCACAATAAGAGAAAATACTAAAATCGGACATAATGTTAGAATTGGAACATTATCTGATATACAAGGACATTGTAAAATTGGCGATTTTGTGAGTATACATAGCAATGTTCATATTGGCCAAAAAAGTAATATAAATGATTATGTTTGGATTTTTCCATATGTTGTTTTAACAAATGATCCAACTCCACCATCAGGCAAATTAGTAGGAGTTACCGTTGATTCATTTGCAATTATTGCTACTGGAAGTATCATAATGCCGGGAATTCATATTAATGAAGATGCTTTAATTGGTGCTGGGGCAATTGTTACTAAGGATGTACCCAAAGAGACTGTAGTTGTAGGAAATCCATCTAAAGAAATCTGCTCTGTACGGAAAATAAGAAACAGAATAACAGGAGAGCCAGTCTATCCTTGGAGATATACTTTTAAGAGGGGTATGCCATGGGAAGAATCTGATTATGAAACATGGTTTAATAATTTAAGTTTACAAGAAGGTGATTAGTTATGTTAAACTGTGCATTAATAAAATTTAAGGAAGTTAGAGATAAATATGGATATCTTACTCCAATAGAAGAAAAAATCGATATACCTTTTGAAATAAAGCGAGTTTACTATATCAGCAAAGTAGAGCAAGGAGTAACAAGAGGATTCCATTCTCATAGAAAGCTTCATCAGGTTCTTATCTGCCTTAATGGTTCTGTAAAAATAAGACTCAAAAATCCTGATGGTGAAGAAGTGATAGAATTAAATGAACCATCTTTAGGATTGTATATAGGTCCTTATATATGGCGTGAGATGTTTGATTTTACTGAAGGTAGCGTATTGTTGGTTCTTGCTTCAGAGTATTATGACGAGGATGACTATATTAGAAATTATGATTACTATTTAGAAGAAGCTAAAAAAAGATTTTAGGAGAAGTGAGTCATATGAACATTCCATTTGCAAGCTTTGAACCCATGCATAAAGAAATTGAAGATGAGCTATTAAATAAGTTTAAAGAAGTGTATAAAAAGAATTGGTTTATTCAAGGAGAAGAAGTAAAAAAATTTGAAGAAGAATTTGCAGCATTTTGCGATTCAAAGTATTGTATAGGCTGCGGCAATGGGCTTGATGCGCTCTATCTGATTTTGCGGAGTTATGGTATAGGTGCTGGCGATGAAGTAATAGTGCCATCTAATACATATATTGCTACTGCACTTGCAGTATCTTATACAGGAGCAAAACCTGTTTTTGTTGAATCGGAGCCCAAAATATATAATATTAATCCAGATTTGATTGAAAATGCAATTACGGATAAGACAAGAGCAATAATAGCGGTTCACCTGTATGGACAAGCAGCCGATATGGATAAAATAAATAAGATTGCAAAGAAGTATAATTTAAAAGTTATAGAGGATTCGGCCCAATCTCACGGAGCTTTGTATAAGAATAGAAAAGCAGGGAGTTTAGGGGATGCGTCCGGTTTCAGCTTTTATCCGGGAAAAAATTTAGGAGCGTTAGGAGATGCAGGTGCAGTAGTCACAAATGATAAAGAATTAGCTGATAAGATAAGAGCAATAGCAAACTATGGATCTGATAAAAAATACCATCATATATATAAAGGTATAAATTCAAGACTTGATGAAATTCAGGCAGCTTTTTTAAGAATAAAGTTGAAAAATCTGGACAGATGGAATGAGGATAGGGTAAGAATTGCGAGAAAATACATTGAAGGTATTAATAATCCCCAAATTATAAAACCGATAGAAGCTGATTATGCAAAGCATGTATGGCATTTATTCGTCATAAGGACAAAGAAAAGAGACAATTTACAGGAATATTTGAAAAATAAAGGAATAGATACATTGATCCACTATCCGATACCAATGCATTTACAGCAGGCTTATCAGGATTTAAACCTTAAGCTTGGCGACTTTCCAATTGCAGAAGAAATATCAAAAGAAGTTCTTAGTTTACCTATATGGTATAGAATGAAAGATAGTGAGATTGAATATGTTATAGACACGATTAATTCGTTTAAATAAATAGGATAATAGGTGGTAATGGTGAGAAAGCTCTTGATAGTAGGCTATAAGGGACAATTAGGTTCAGAAATCATAAAAAATTTAGAAGACAATATTGTTGACTTTGAATCTTTAGCCAAAGCTAATATTTTTTTGCTAAAAAGAAGTTCTAAAGAATTAAATATCTCAGATAGATCTTCTGTATTAAGCTTCATACAAGATATTAAGCCAGACATTATCATCAATTGTGCAGCTTATACCAATGTAGATAAAGCTGAAGAAGATTACGGAAAAGCTTTTCAAGTCAATGCGTTAGGCCCAAGAAATCTAGCGGCCGCCGCTGAATCCGTCGGAGCCAAGCTTATTCATATTTCAACAGATTATGTGTTTGATGGAGAAGGGATTACTGTAAATGGAGAAAAAATGCCCTACAGAGAATACGATACACCAAATCCTATAAATGTATATGGCAAAACAAAGCTATTCGGTGAAAATTATGTACGAGATTTTTGCAGCCAATATTTCATAATAAGAACTTCTTGGCTTTATGGAGAAAACGGAAATAATTTTGTTAAAACAATTATAAGACTGGCAAGAGAGAAAGGGAAATTGCAAGTAGTTAATGATCAGATTGGTAATCCAACCAATGCAGAAGATTTAGCAAGGCACATACTAAAGTTAGCATTTACCGATGAATATGGCATTTATCATTGTACAGGGAATGGTATTACCAGCTGGTATGACTTTGCCTGCAAGTTAATTGAGTATGCCGAAATTGATTGTATTGTTGAACCGGTTACTTCAGAGCAGTTTACAAGAAAAGCTAAACGGCCTTCTTATTCCTGTTTAGACAATATGATGTTAAGAAGTACAATAGGAGACGGTATGAGGGATTGGGAAAAGGCCCTTTATGATTTTGTAAAAAACAGGCTGCAGCTTTAGGAGATGAAGAAGTGAGCAATTTTACATTTACAGAAACAAATATCAAAGGTCTTTATATTATAGAGCAAAAGATTTTTAACGATTCAAGAGGCTATTTTATGGAGACTTACAATGAAAAAGCTTTTAAAGAAGCGGGATTAAACCTGAAATTTGTGCAAGATAATCAATCGAAATCAAAAAAAGGTGTGCTACGGGGATTGCATTTTCAAAAAAGGCATCCCCAAGGAAAGTTAGTTCGAATCCTTAAGGGAGAAGTATTTGATGTAGCTGTTGATTTAAGAAAAAATTCCCCAACTTTTAAGCAGTGGTATGGGTGTATTATAAGTGAAGAAAATAGAAAGCAAATGTATATACCTGAAGGATTTGCTCATGGCTTTTTAGTATTGTCGGATGAGGCTGAGTTTATATATAAATGTACTGATCTTTATCATCCGGAAGATGAAGGCGGTTATCCCTGGGATGACTCTTCTTTTAATATTGAATGGCCCCTGGATAGAGTTGAGGAATTACTGCTTTCGGAAAAGGATAAGAATTATCCGTACTTTAGAGAAACTGCCTTTATCTATGACTTTTAGCAATATATAGGGGGTAATCAATGTGAAAACTTATCTGGTTACTGGAGGAGCAGGTTTTATTGGCTCTAATTTCATTAACTATATGATTGAGAAATATGAAGATATCTTTATTATAAATCTGGACAAGCTTACATATGCAGGGAACCTAAATAATTTAAAAGGTGTTGAAGAGAGTAAAAATTACATCTTTATTAAAGGTGATATTACAGATGTAGAATTAGTGCAGTTAATATTTAATAAATATTCCATTGACTATGTAATAAATTTTGCGGCAGAATCTCATGTGGATAGAAGCATAGAAAATCCTATGGAATTTATAAAGACAAATGTTGAGGGAACCTTCGTGTTATTGGAAGCAGCAAAAAGATCCTGGATGAAGGGAGACCAATGGGAAGAGGGGAAAAAATTTATCCAGGTTTCTACCGATGAGGTATATGGTTCTTTAGGAGAGACAGGATACTTCAGCGAAATATCTCCTCTTGATCCAAGAAGCCCTTATTCTGCTAGTAAAACTTCTGCAGATTTGCTGGTAAAATCCTATCATGATACTTATAAAATGCCTGTAAATATAACGAGATGTTCAAATAATTATGGGCCATACCAGTTTCCCGAAAAATTGATTCCTTTGATAATTAATAATTGCCTAAATGGTAAAGATCTACCTATTTATGGAGATGGGAAAAATATTAGAGATTGGATATATGTAGATGATCATTGCTGCGCTATAGATTTAGTAGTTAATAGAGGAAGAGCTGGACAAGTCTATAACATAGGCGGAGAAAATGAAAAAACAAACATTGATATTGTAAAGACGATTATCAGGATACTAAAAAACTTATTAATAGATGATGTACGGAAAGAAGGTATAAGCGAAAACCAGATTAAATATGTGAAGGATAGGAAGGGTCATGATAGAAGATACGCTATTGATCCAACTAAGACAAAGAATGAACTTGGATGGAGTGCTAAAACATCTTTTGATGAAGGAATCATAAAGACTGTAAAATGGTATTTAGATAATAGCAAATGGCTTGAGGAGATCACTTCTGGGGCTTATGAAGATTATTATAAAAAAATGTACTTTGACAGAGAAAGAGGGTAGCAGTTTTGAAGGGAATTATATTAGCCGGAGGGAGCGGAACGCGTTTATATCCTATTACAAAATCTATTAGCAAACAGATTGTGCCGATATATGATAAACCCATGATCTACTACCCACTATCTGTATTGATGCTGGCCGGAATTAGAGAAGTGCTAATTATATCTACGCCTAGAGATTTGCCAATGTACAAAGAACTTTTAGGTGATGGAATTCAACTAGGTATGCACTTTTCTTATGCAGTACAGGCTGAGCCCAACGGTATCGCAGAAGCCTTCATAATAGGGGAGAAATTTATTAACAATGAATCGGTTGCTTTAATTTTGGGAGACAATGTTTTCTATGGCTACGGTTTTTCTGCTATGCTGCATGAGGCTTCTAACTTGAAGGAAGGAGCATACATCTTTGGGTATTATGTAAATAATCCTGGAGCATATGGAGTAGTTGAGTTTGATGCTCAATGGAATGTACTGTCTATAGAAGAAAAGCCTAAAATGCCTAAATCAAACTATGCAGTTCCGGGACTATACTTTTATGATAAATATGTAGTGGAGATTGCCAAAAATCTGAAACCATCAGCTAGAGGCGAATTAGAGATAACAGATTTAAATAGAAAATATCTGGATAATAAAAGCTTAAGGGTTAAGCTTTTAGGTAGAGGATTTGCATGGTTGGATACCGGCACCCACGATGCACTCTTAGAAGCAAGTAATTTTGTTCAAACAGTCCAAAAAAGACAAGGGCTTTATGTTGCATGCATTGAAGAAATTGCTTACCGCAACGGGTTTATTTCGAAAGAACAACTGCAATCATTAGCAGAGCCTTTGGCAAAGACTGAATATGGCAAATATTTAATGACAATATAAGTTTTTATCACTGAACTAATCCGCCCTAAGACCCCCATACCCCAGGGCACCTTCTCTTGCCCCATAGGGCAATTCACCTTGCCTCTGTAGGCGGCGGGTTTCAAAGGGCGGCTAAGTCCAGCATGGACTCGGCTAACATTCAGTGGGGGCTTCCATCCCCCTCTGAATGAAGTCTCGTTCAAAGTTAAAGATAAGTTCAAAGGAGGACAATATGGGAAAATACCATGAAGTAATAGAAAAGTCTTTACAACTGCTGGAGACAACAGAAGAAGGGCTTATCTATATACAAAAACAATTGGAAGAGCTGCGCTATGAAGAAGCTTTCATCGTCTTAAAAGACGTAATGGAAGCCATAGCTAGTATTGAAGATGCCATATATCCCATGAAGGATAGACTGCCGGAAAATGATATAGACATTTTAGCAGTCTCCCTAAGAGAAAGCATGAATAAGGCGATAAGCAGTTATGAACAGGGCAAAGAGGCAGATTTGAAAAAGCAAATATCAGGAAATATTCTTCCATCATTTAAGAATTGGAGAGAAGAAATCAAGAGGATATTTGTACCTTATATTGTTTCATAATAAATATGCCTTAAAACGGATGATAGGAGAGATTTTATTTAGTAAAAGGAGATGATCATATGGACATAGCGGCATTAGCATCAGCAATGAATCATTCGGCTATAAAGCAGCAGGCAAGTATTTCAGTGCTGAAAATGACAATGGAGCAGGCCAAGGTGCAAGCTGCAGATTTAAATCAAATGCTGGAGCAGACTGTGAAAGCAATGGAATTGTCGGTGAATCCGAATTTAGGACGAAATGTAGATATAAGATTATGATATTTCTATAAGCTGCATAATAGGTCTATTGGAAAGGAGAAGTTATTTCAATGAAGATAAGAGAAATAATGAGAACACCTGTAATAGCTGTAAAGCCTAGTGATACTGTTGACAAGGTTTTAGAAATAATGAACAGGGAAAAAATCCATGGAACTCCTATTGTCAATGAAAATAATAATCTTCTGGGAATAATAGTAAAGGCGGATATCCATCGCTTCCTAATGGAGCCGGGGCATTATAAAAGCTGTCCTGTAGAATGGGTGATGACAAAAGAAGTGGTGAAGGCTCAGGCAGATGAAGAAATTATAGAGGTAGCCAAAAAATTAAGGAGCAAAGATGTTATCGCATTGCCTATAGTAGAGGGAAATGTCCTGGTGGGTCTTGTATCCATTGAGGATATTGTTGATTATTTTTTAGAATCCAATAAACAAAAAAATCCTGCTGGATCGTAGCAGGATTTTTTTGTCCCTTATGGTACAATATAGCTAATATATAAATAAAATCGAGGTGATTTTATGGGCAGCATATCTGCTTTTTATACCATGCCCCATCCTCCCATAGTTATCCCGGAGATTGGCCGGGGAGAGGAAAAAAAGATAAGAGCGACTTTTGATGCATTTGATAAAGCAGCAGCGGAGATAGCATCTTTGGATGCAGATACAATAATTATAGTGACTCCTCATGGGCCTGTGTTTAGCGATGCGGTGGCTTTGACCTATGATAACAGCATAAAGGGAACCTTGGGGAAATTCAGCGCTCCTCAAGTAGCATTTAAGGAAGAAATAGACATATACCTTACTGAGAAAATAATAGAGATGGCAGAAGAAGAAGGCATTATGACAGCGGAGATAACCAAAAACTCTGCAAAGCGATACGGAATAGGTTATGAGCTGGATCATGGTGCTATGGTGCCTCTATATTTTATCAACAAAAAGCTTTCCGGCTATAAACTGGTGCATATAACCTATGGTATGCTCCCTAAGATACAGCTATATAAATTTGGCATGTGCATAAGAAAAGCTGTAGAGGAGAGCGATTCCAAAGCTGTATTTATCGCAAGCGGAGACTTGTCTCATAAGCTTAGGGCTGAAGGCCCCTATGGCTATACATCGGAAGGCGAAGCCTTTGACAGAGAGATCATATCCTTGCTGCAGGCGGGAGATGTTCAGGGAGTATTCAATATGGACTGCAATATTGTAGAAAAAGCTGCTGAGTGCGGCCTTCGTTCATATTACATAATGCTTGGCGCTATGGACGGCTATAATATCAAAGGGCATCTTTTATCCTATGAAGGCACCTTTGGAGTAGGCTACGGAGTCATGAGCTTTTCTCTTGAAGCTTCCGATACAGATATGTACAATGCTTTGCTTGAGTCGGGCAAAAGAAGATTCAGTGAGAAAATAAATAATTCGGACCCATATGTAAGGCTTGCTCGTGAAAGCCTCACCCATTATTTGCTTTATGATAAATATATTGATTATAGGCCTGCTTATGTGACAGAGGAGATGAAAAACACCAAAAGAGGAGTCTTTGTATCTTTGAAAAAGGAGGGCCAGCTGAGAGGCTGTATAGGTACCATCTTTCCTGTGACAGAAAATATTGCTGAGGAGATTATAAGGAATGCTGTGGAGGCAGGAACCCAGGATCCGAGGTTCAGCCCTGTAGCAGAAGCCGAACTGGAGGAGATAGATTTTTCTGTAGATGTGCTGACTGAAGCCCAAAAGGCTTCAAAGGAAGAACTGGATCCCCAAAAGTACGGCGTAATAGTCAGATGGAGGGGAAGGACAGGATTGCTGCTTCCTGATCTGGAAGGTGTAGATACTGTGGAGGAGCAGCTTGACATAGCCTTGCGGAAGGCAGGCATACCGAATGGAGCAGATTATTCCATCGAAAAATTCGAGGTGATAAGGCATAAGGAGTGATTATTTTCACTTCCTTATTTTTTTACTCTGATGACAGAGAATAAATAGAACTGGTGAGAATCTTTAGAATTGATTTTAAATTACGACAATATAAGCATTGTAGAAATTTACCGAATTTAGTAGAATGAATATAAAGCGGGTACAGGGTTAGCAATGTTACAGCGCATCAGCAAGTACGGATTTGATATATAGCATAAGAATAGGGAAGGGGAAGTCTTTATGAATATTGAGAAATTTTTTAAAAGAGTTATCGAGGTGCTGCCTGATCCTATTTTTGCTATAGATAAGGATGGAAAGATAATATTATGGAATAGTGCGATGGAAAGGCTTACAAGAGTAAAGAGAGAAGGAGTATTGGGCAAAGGAGACTATGCACATTCAGAAATATTTTACGGATATAAAAGACCGACACTCATAGACCTGGTGCTAAAGCCGGATGAAGAAGCGGAGAAAAGATATTATACAGGTTTCCTGCGAAATGTAGAAGGTGCTGTAGAAGGTGAGACATTCAGTTCAAAATTGGATTACTATGACTGGGGGAAAGCGGTGCCTATTTTTAATGATGAGGGAGAAATTGAAGCGGTAGTATCTATATCAAGAGATATAAGCGAAAATATAAAGTTTCAAAAACAACAGGATATATTGCTTAAAAGGTATGAGACTCTTTTTGTCAATAGCCCCGATGGAATCGCATGTTTTGATAAGGACCACACCGTATTTGATGTTAACGAAAGCTTTTTGAGGATTTTCGGATATACGAGAGAAGAATGTATAGGAAGGAACCTTGATGATCTGGTGGTGCCGAGAAAGTTAAAAGAAAAAGCGGTGCAAATGACCGAAGAGTTGTTTGAAAAGGGCATAGTAGATTTTGAAGACGTAAGATATACAAAGACGGGAGCTCCTATCGTAGTCAATATCAGGGCTATTCTTATGAAGGTAAAAGATGAACTGCTGGGAGGCTATGGTATATATACGGATGTCACTGAAAGGGCAAGGTATAAGGAAGATCTGGAGTCGACCAATGTGGAGCTGGAGGCCACCATAGAACAGCTGGTATCCAATGAGGAAGAGTTGAGAGCTCAATATGATGAGATACAAGAGTATTCGGAAAAGAATGAAGAGTTAAGGCAAAAATATGAAATAGCTATTGAAGCAACCGGCAGCTTCATATGGGAGATAAACACCAGGAAAAAAACAATAGAATTTTCAAAGAATTTTGTGGACTTAGTTGGTTATAAAGCCATTCAAAAGGAGAGCATCTATGAGATAATCGATGAAGTCGTTCATGAAGAGGATAAAAGCTCGCTGATCCATGAGATCGATAGATGCATTGATGGGACAAGAGAGGAAATCGATACACAGATCAGAATCATTGACAAAGATGATGAGATCCACTGGTATATGATAAGAGGCAAGGGGATCAAAGGCAAGAGAGATAGGATCAATGCTCTGCATGGAGTGTTGATTGATATCACTGAGATGAAGCATAAAGAAGAGTATATAGAATTCTTGGCAGTTTATGATCCTTTAACGGGACTTTATAATAGAAGGAAGCTTACAGAAATATTGATGAAGGAGCTGGGGAATAATAAAAAGGGAGCTCTGCTTTTGCTGGATATAGACGACTTCAAAAATATAAACGATATTTTGGGGCATGTTTATGGAGATGAATTGCTGAAACGCTTTGCAGCATTGCTCAAGGAGTGGGCCGCTGAAAACACAATTCCCTTTAGATTTGGGGGAGATGAATTCCTTATTCTTATCAGAGAAGAGGCGCCTCATAGGATTGCAGAGTACGCTCAGAATTTGAAAAATATTGTCAGGGACAGAATCATTGTGGACAATATGGAAAACGGCATAACCGTGACCATGGGCATAGTTCAATACCCCGGTGATGGAAACGGCATCGATGAGCTTCTGAGCAAAGCGGATATCGCGATGTATAGCGCTAAAAAATCAGGCAAGAACAGATACTTATTCTTTGATGAAAAGATGAAGGAGAAATTCAATGATAAGATCAATATAGAGAACGCATTGAGAAAAGCTCTTAGGAATGAAGACTTTTTATTGCTTTACCAGCCTATAATAGAAACAAGGACAGGGTATATTTCTTCTTTTGAAGCTCTTTTGCGAATAAGGGGCAATGATATTTCTCCTGAGGAATTCATACCTATAGCAGAGGAAACAGGGCTTATATTGCCCATAGGCAAATGGGTGATAAAAGAAGCGGTAAAGCAGATAAGCATATGGGCTGAAAAAGGTCATAGACCATTGCCCGTATCTATAAACTTATCTCCAAGACAGTTTTATGATGCCAGTCTTGTTGAATATATCAGCAAAATATTAGAGGATTATGGCGTAGACCCTTCGCTGCTGGAAATAGAAATAACGGAAAATACTTTTGCAGAGAAAAAACATGAAATAATAAATATTCTAAATAGGTTAAAAGCTTTGGGAGTAGTGATTTCCCTGGATGATTTCGGGACAGGCTATTCTTCTTTGAATTACCTTACTTTTATGCCCATAGATAAAATAAAGCTGGATAAAAGTCTCAAGGATAAATTTATAGAATTGGAAAGCATAAAGATAATGGGCAGACTGATAGCGCTCGTACATGGATTGAATCTGAAAGTGGTTACTGAAGGCGTAGAGGAGATAGAGGAATTCAAAAGGATGAAAAGAGCCGGAAGCGATTATCTTCAGGGGTACTTATTCAGCAAGCCTATAAAGCAGGAAGAAGTCGAAAAGATCTTCAATAAGAATTATATGGATTTGCTGTCCTAGCTTCTACTGTGAAATTTGAGATCATAAGGCATAAGGAGTGATTCTGTGATAAAGGATGCACGATTTTGGGAGAAGCATGATGATAGAATAAGATGCTTTTTATGTCCTCATAACTGTGTCATATCGCAGGGCAAGTTCGGCTTGTGCTCTGTTAGAATTAATGCGAATAATGCTCTCAAGACTATAAACTATGGAGAGATAACAGCCATAGCCATGGACCCTATAGAAAAGAAGCCTTTGTATCGCTTTGAGCCGGGAAGGAAAATACTATCTGTGGGCAGCTTCGGCTGCAACTTTTCTTGTGATTTTTGCCAAAATTATTCGATAGCTCATTACAGAGCCGAGAGCAGGTATATATCACCGGATGAGCTGGCAGAGCTTTGCAGATCTACGGAGGACAATATAGGCCTTGCCTTTACCTACAATGAACCATCCATATGGTATGAATATGTGTATGATGCTTCAAGGCTGCTGAAGGAAAGGTATCCTGAGTTCAAGGCGGTTCTGGTGACCAACGGATATATTCAGACAGAGCCGCTGTTAAAGCTTCTGCCCTATGTGGATGCCATGAATATTGATTTAAAGGCCTTCAATAAGGGTTATTACAAGAATATATGCGGCGGAGATATAGAGCATGTGAAAAGAACCATAGAAGAGTCCCATGATAAATGTCATGTAGAAATAACTACGCTTTTGGTCAGCGGCCTCAATGATTCGCCAGAAGAAGTAGCAAGTATAGCTTCTTATTTAGCAAGTCTGGATAGGGATATTCCTCTTCACCTGTCCCGGTATTTCCCAACCTACAAGATGACTCTGCCCCCCACGGATATAGATGTGATGCTAAAAAGCAGGGATATCGCCAGGCAATATCTGAATCATGTATATTTGGGAAATATGTAAATTATGCTAAAGAAAATCCTTTATTATTACGATATATATTAATAAAGGATTTAATTTTTTTCCATGGAGGGAGATAATTGTGAGAATTGAGTCTGTGGCGAATATTTCGCCTATGCAGACAACTGGTAGTATCAGCAGCGAAGTGAGAAAAAATGCGAGCAATGTACAGGCAATAAGCAGCAATAGCAACAATCAGAAGGATAACTACAGCTATCAGGAATTGTCTCAAAAAACAAAATATGAGCTTTCTATTGATGAATCCGTATGGATAAACATGATAGAAAGGGCTAACAAAGCCATTACCGGTGCCACCTGCAGCTTTGAGTATTCAATACATGAAAGCACAAAACAGATCATGGTGAAGGTTATCAATAGAGATACGAAAGAGATTATAAGGGAAATTCCACCGGAAAAGATACTTGATATGGTAGCCAAGATGTGGGAGATGGCAGGTATCTTGGTGGATGAAAGGAGGTAGATATTATGGTTAATAATATCTCTGGTATGTTAAATTCGAAGTTAAGATTTACCGGTATGGCTTCAGGACTTGATACCGACAGCATCATTCAGCAGATGATGCGCGTAGAGAGGATGAAGGTTGACAAGGTCAAGCAGGACAAGCAGCTGCTGGAGTGGAAAAGAGACGACTACAGATCTTTCAGCAGTATACTGAAAGGTTTTAAGGATGAGTTTTTTGAAACAACAAGGCCAGCCAGCAACATGAGATTTTCGAATACTTATTATGCATATAAGAGCAAGTATTCGGTAGAGGGTGTTGTAACCGCATCGGCGAACTCCCAGGTTTCTATGATGGAGCATACCATAGATGTTGTACAATTGGCAAAAACTGCAAGGCTTGAGGCGGAGGCTGGTAAATTAGGCGCCAATAGTTTAAGCACAAGCAGCAGCATGGAGGATGTAGCCAATAAATTTGGTGGTTTAACTTTGGCTGATGGCAAGTACTCGCTGGAGATCAATGGTGAGACGATAACAGTGGGTGCGGATAAAAAGTTCAGCGATTTGATTTCCGCTATCAATAATAGCAAAGCTGATGTAAAGATTTCCTACAGCCCATTCCTGGATCAATTTTTCATGGAATCAAAGGGCACGGGCACGAATGCCAAGATAGATTTGACTCAGAGTGCCGCATTCTTCCAAGAGTTAGGTTTTGCTGCTTCAATAGCTACAGAAGTTAAAACAGGCGAGAATGCTAAGTTTTTCTTGGATGGCAAAATAGAAGGCACTGATGGTGGAAACAATCCTATTCCTACAGAAAGAGATAGCAACATATTTACCATAGACGGTGTCACATACACGTTGACAGGTACAGGGGAAACTAAAATAACCCTTGCTCAGGATACGGACGCCATATTCGACAAGATAAAGAATTTTATAGACAAATACAATGAGATTGTAAATAAAATAACTGCTAAGATAAACGAGACAAGGCCCAAAAGCGGAGGGAGATACGGTTCATATTACCTGCCTCTCACAGATGAGCAAAAGGATGCAATGGATGAAGACGAAATCGAAAAGTGGGAAGAAAGTGCCAAAAAAGGCCTCGTCAGAAATGACGGACTGCTGAACAATGTGTTGTATAGCCTAAGAAGAGCCATGGGAGACAACACGGAGGCCGGAACCCTTGCTTCCATAGGCATTTCTACAGGAGAATGGAGAGAGGGAGCCAGGCTCAATATTGATGAAGAAAAGCTGAAAAAAGCCATTGCTGATAATCCTGATAAAGTTATGAATATATTCGCGAAGCAGCCTGAGAAAAGATATGATCCCGATGCAACTGCAGCTGAAAGAAAAGAGAGATATGACGGAAGCGGCGTAATAGAAAGGCTTTTTGATGTACTTGAGGACAATATAAGGACTACAAGAGACAAAGATGGCAAAAAGGGCCTTCTTTTGGAAAAGGCCGGCATAATCGGTGATTTGACAGAATTCGAAAGTACTATGGTCAAACAGATCGGCGACAAGGAAAAGCTGATATACGATCTTACAGAGAAGCTTTATGATAAGGAAAATGCTCTTTATATGAAGTTCGCAGCATTAGAAACTGCCCTGAGCAGGATGAACTCTCAGTCTGCATGGCTGTCACAGAGTCTTGGAGGCAACTAAGGTTGAACGAGACTTCATTCAGTGGGGGATTCGACCCCCACTGAATGTTAGTCGAGTCCATACTGGACTTAGCCGCCCTTAGGCACTCGCCGCTTATAGAGGCGGGGGTCTTAGGGCGGGTTAGTTCAGTGATAAAGAATCGAAATGGGGGAGACAGATTTATGGTAACAGCAAATCCATATCAGCAATATCAGCAAAACGTGATCAATACATCCACGCCTCAAGAATTGACTCTGATGCTATATAACGGATTGGTGAAATTTCTGAAGCTTGGGATAGAAGCTATTGAGGAGAATAACCCTCAAAGCGCGCATAATAACATTATTAAAGCTCAAAATATAATAGAAGAATTTATGAGCACTTTGAATATGGATTATGATATTTCTAAAAATTTATACTCTATTTATGAATATATGAACTGGCAGCTGGTAAATGCAAATATTAAAAAGGATAAGGCTGCCATAGAAGAGGTAGTGGTTTTTGCAGAAGATTTGAGAAATACTTGGTCTCAGGCTATGAAATTGGCCAAAAACCGCCAGACAGTGAATAAATAAGGACATGGTGATCATGCCCTGTTTTTTTGAGGTGATAATATGGATATGGATGTAATGGATATGATATCAAAGCTTCAGAGCTTGCTGGAGCAAAAGAAAACTTCTATGGAATCAATACATAAGCTGACTTTAGCTCAAAAAGCTGATATTGATAAAAACCAGGGAGAAAACTTGAGCAGATTTATAGATGAAAAGCAAAAAGAAATCGATAGGATCGAAGATATTGATCAAGCTTTTGCCGAAATCTATCAGCTTATGAAATCAAAGTTAAAGGTGGATACTTTGGATAGCATAGACGCTGAAAGCTATCCCCAGCTGAAAATTGTTAAAAAAATTACAGGTGAAATTCTGGATTTGGCTGGTGATATAATGAAGCTGGAGGAGGAAAACAAAGGCAGAGTTTCGGACTTGATCGATGGTATAAAAAGACAATTAAAGACAGTAAAGCTTGGGAAAAAATCATTAAAAGCATATGAAACACCTAATGTTAATGTAGGCGGAGTATATATTGATAGAAAAAAGTAGAATTCGTACAATTTGTACAAATATTTAATAAATACATACAAAAATCTTGTATATTCTAATAATAAAGTATATAATATAAAAGTAGTAAATTACCAGGTCTGTGGTTGAAAATCGATGCCAGTCGCAGGCAAAGCGATCCACGTAAACAAAGTAAATACTTTGCGAGCATGGTGCGGCTTAGGGGTAAGTCCGTCCAGGTTTTAACCTGAGAGGAGCTGTAGTGAGGGGCATAACTGCTTGAGCGAAACTTCCCGGCGGCGAGTGTGGGGGCAAAGACCAGGTCAGCTGGTAAATTTATATTATCGGGTATATGTGATTAGGTCAAGAACGTTTTTCTGGAAACTTAAATCCCAAAAAAAGTTCTGGAGACCGGCACTAGCCTAAAGTATTTAAGGAAAGAGGGATTTTCATGTTTCAGGACAAAACGTTAGTATGCAAGGATTGCGGCCAGGATTTCGTGTTCACAGCTGGAGAACAGGAATTCTACGCAGAAAAAGGTTTCCAGAACGAACCTGCAAGATGCAAAGATTGCAGGACTGCTAGAAAAGCAAGCAGCAATGGCGGTGCAAAAAGAGAAAGAGTAATGTATGATGCAGTATGCGCAGAATGCGGCAAAGAGACTCAGGTTCCTTTCAAACCAACAAATGATAGACCTGTATATTGCAAGGAATGCTTTGACGCTAGAAGATAAAAAGGTAAATAAAATAGCCACATAAAGAAGCGTTCTCTTAGGGATTGAAGAAAAACTTAAATGAACAGCTTCAAGCGGGGCAAAAAAGACCAGTCACTTCAAGCATTCATGCCTGATTGTGACTGGTCTTTTTATAAAGATATTATTTTTTGAATTAGCGATTGATATTAATCTATATCAACCCTAAATACTTCTCAAAGAATAACATTAGTTTTTCGATAATTCCTTGTTTTTTCGCGGCTCTGCCTCCGCCAAAGCGAGATATAGGTGGCATGATTTTATCAATGGCTGTACCGGTTGTTTTAAGTATCCCATCTCGGAAAGCATTGTCGATGAATCGGCGGGTTTCTTCAGGCTTTAACTTTTCTTCTTCTATAATTGCTGAAATATCCGCTTCCTTACGCTCATGGAGGAATTTACGCCAATCTTCATCTACTTTGGTCGATACATTGACTTGCTCAATAAAACGCTCGATAAGTTCTTTCTTACTTCGAAGTTCAATACTCGAATTGATAGCCTTATCAATGGTCGTAAGAATGGTTTTATCCTTGCAGCTGGATTGTTGATATTTGGCTACAAGCATAAGGATGTAGTCAATATTTACCTCTATCTGTTTGACCAGTTCAATCTCGAAAACTATGTCATCATTGATAGTTTCTTTGTCACCATCAGCACCTTTTCTATATTCCTGATACAGGTCAATATAAATGCTCTGATAGTCCTGAAAATCCCTTTCAGATAAAATCTCATTTCCTTCAAAGTCATCGAAAGAAGTAAGAATATTTCTGAGCCTGAGTATTGCTCCATATAACCGGATAAAGTCTTTTTCTGCTTCTTCCCCCAGAATAGGTTGACCAAGGGGATACTGTGTTGTAAGATTTACAATCAGTTCTGCATAGCCCGGCTTATATTCACCTTTATCATCATAGCCGTTATAGTATTCTTCGTATGTTTTTAGCAGTACAATACCGCCTGCATCCTTATTGCCGAATAGTGCAATAGCTTTGTCTGTTTCTTCTTTCAAATCTCGGAAACAAACGATATTACCATAAGTCTTAACGCTGTTTAGGATGCGGTTAGTTCTTGAAAAAGCCTGAATCAGTCCATGCTGCCGCAGATTTTTGTCTACCCATAGCGTATTAAGGGTTGTTGCATCAAAGCCTGTCAGGAACATATTGACAACAATCAATATATCAATCTCCCGATTCTTTACACGAAGAGAGAGGTCTTTATAATAATTTTGGAACTTGTCCGAGGAGGTATCGTAATTTGTGCTAAATGTGGAATTGTAATCTCGGATAGCCGCATCAAGAAAATCCCTGGAGCTCTGGTCGAGGTTTTCCATATTAAAATCCTCTTCAGGAAGCAGTCCATCTGGCTCCTCCTCATTTGCACTAAAACTGAAAATAGTTGCAATGGTAAGGTTACGGTTCTTTTCCGCTATCTGCTTCTTAAACTCTTTATAGTATCTGATTGCCATTGGGATGGATGCAGCAGCAAATATAGAGTTAAAACCGGCAACTCGCCTTGTTTCACGCTTTTCTATCATCTTTTTAGGGTTGTGCTTATCTGCTTCTTCCCATTTCGCAGAGAATGTATAATAACTATTGCGCTTCGTCTTCTGATCAAAGTGTTCAAGAACGTAAGAAACAATTTCACTGATTCGCTGTGGATCTGCTAAGGCTTTTTCCCTATCTATGCTATAGACTTTTTTATCATTAACGTAATCAGGCATCTTAATGGTATTGATAAAATCTATTCTAAAAGGCAGAACATTCCCATCATTGATGGCATCCACAATGGTATAAGTATGCAGTTTTTCTCCAAAAGCCTGCTCGGTTGTGCGAAGCAGTGGGTTACCTCCTGAACTAGCATTGGCAGCAAAAATCGGAGTTCCCGTAAAGCCGAAGATATGGTAGTTCTTAAAACTCTTCGTGATAGCTTGATGCATTTCACCAAATTGGGAACGGTGGCACTCATCAAAAATCAGTACCACGTGTTTCTTATAAATATCATGCTGTTTGTTTTTACGTATAAATATATCCAGCTTCTGAATAGTGGTTACAATGATTTTGTATTCATGAGGATTTCCTTTTTCGTCCCTGTCTTCCAATTGTCTTTGAAGAACTCTTGTGGACGTATTACCGTTAGCTGCTCCCTTTTCAAAACGGTCATATTCCTTCATCGTCTGATAGTCCAGATCTTTACGGTCAACAACAAACAGCACCTTGTCTATGTAAGGCAAGGCAGAAGCTAATTGGGCTGTCTTAAAACTGGTCAATGTCTTACCAGAGCCTGTTGTATGCCAAATATATCCTCCAGCTGCAGTTGTGCCCATCTTCTTGTAGTTGGTTGATACTACAATACGTGATAAGATACGTTCCGCAGCAGCTATTTGATAAGGACGCATTACAAGGAGCAGGTCTTCAGATGTGAAAATACAATATTTTGTTAGAATATTTAAGAGGGTATGCTTGGCAAAAAATGTTTTAGTAAAGTCCACAAGATCAGGAATAATTTTGTTGTTTGCATCTGCCCAAAAGCTGGTAAACTCAAAGCTATTACTCGTTTTTTTACTTCTTCGTCGCTCACTGCTACTTTGCTCCTTGATATGAGCATTTCTTGTGGTGTTACTATAATACTTTGTATGTGTGCCATTGGAGATTACAAATATTTGCACATACTCAAATAAACCAGAAGCCGCCCAAAAACTGTCACGCTGGTATCTTTTTATCTGGTTGAAGGCTTCTCGGATAGCAACACCGCGCCTCTTTAACTCCACATGAACCAGCGGAAGTCCGTTTACAAGTATGGTCACATCATATCGGGTTTCATGTTTGCCGCCTGCTTCTTCGTATTGATTAATAACCTGCAAACGATTGTTATGGATATTCTTCTTATCCAAAAGGTATATGTTCTTTGTTGTTCCATCTTCTCGTTTTAGAATCTGGATATGGTCATCCTGAATTTTTCTGGTTTTTTCAACAATTCCTTCATTTGTATTGGCAATACATTCTGTGAAAAATCTATCCCATTCACTGTCAGTAAATGTAAAATCATTAAGCACTTCAAGTTGTTTTCGGAGATTTTCTATCAATGAAGCTTCATTGTGTACTGAAATATATTCATATCCTTGGGAAGTTAGTTGCCTGATAAACTCCCGCTCAAGTTCTGCCTCGCTCTGATACTTTTCAGGTCGGACATTATATTCAGCTGCATATTCAGCAACAACAGTTGCTTCGTCAGTACTGGCAACGATGTTGTAAATGCTCATGCCGTCACCTCCTTGAAAGATAACAGTTTATCTCTGTAATATTCATATTGCTTTTGCCGTGCTTCGATTTCGGCAGGAATGCCGCTAGTTAAGTCGTTACACAAAGCGTCAAAACGGTCAAGAATGGCGACAATGCGTTTCTGTTCTTCAAAAGGCGGTATTAATACACGTGGTTTTTTTAATATTTCATAAGAAACAAATGGTTGTGACCCACTCTTTGCTTGAGCCCTAAAATCTTGTAGCAAAAGCAAATAGTATGCATACCTGCTATGAACACTATTGTTTTTTAGTTTACAAATAACCCCATTATACGTTACAAAGTGCTTTCCATATCCCCAGTTTACAATTCCCGCATATGCACCAATATGGCCAATTACAGGTGCATCTTCGCTGTTATATTCAAAATGTGTTCCTACAATCCCGTTACTTCCATAAACAGGATATTCACCTCCATTTGTAGGAATTACATTGCCCTTTCCATATTGAAAATCGTAAATATCTCCTAAAGACATTTCCGTAATAGTTTTTCTATCATGCCAATGTTTTAGTTGCATAATTTCATTGCGGTAATACTCATACTGCTTTCTTCTTGCTGTAAGCTCTGCTGTAAGCTCTGCTGTAAGCTCTGCTGTAAGCTCTGTGAAATTGTCCAGAATACGGACAATTTCCTGCTGAACAGCTAGAGGGGGAAGGGGGATTGGGATTTCCTCCATATTCCCCTTATTTAGTTTAGCTCTTGTTCCTCCGGTCAAGAAGGGGATAAAATTAAAACTTGTTAAGTAGTAATATAAAAACTTGGTATCTAGATCCTTACGGCCTTTTATAACATGGACATGGTTGTTAGCCCAAAAGAAACCATCTACATATTGTACAGAATAATTTTCAAGACTTGCAGAGCCATCTTCTGCAATTAGTACATATTGTCCATAGTGCGTATATCCCTCAACATAATCTTGGATATTGTTAGCACCATAATACGGAGTGTCACCTGGTATGCGTAATGATGATTTAACAGGCTTCCGTTTATTGTCCTCTATATCACAACATTCCGCAAGTCGAACATACTCCACTCCATCTGGACAAAGTTCAGCAATCAATTCATCTAACCTACTCATTTGCTCACCTCGATTTCCGCAATAATCTTATCTATTTCTTCCCTTAAAACCTGCTCTCTCGCCACAATCTTTTCTATCTCAGCATTGAGGGCAACAATATCAATCTTTTCTCTCGTATCCTCTTGTTCCACATATGTTGAAACAGACAGGTTATAATCCTCTTCAGCAATTTCGCTGTTTGGCACAAGCCTAGCAAAATGCTCAATATCTTTTCTATCTTTGAATGCGTTAAGAATGGTCTCAATATTTTCCTGTGTCAGCTTGTTGTTATTCGTAACCTTTACAAATTCCTTTGATGCATCGATAAATAAGGTACTATTTTCTGATTTAGACTTCTTCAGCACCATAATGCAGGTAGCAATGCTGGTACCATAGAACAAGTTATCCGGTAACTGAATGATACAGTCGATATAGTTATTATCAATCAGGTATTGTCTGATTTTCTTTTCAGCGCCTCCGCGGTACATTACACCGGGGAAACAAACGATAGCCGCTGTTCCGTTTGTTGCAAGCCAAGAAAGACTATGCATGATAAAAGCAAGGTCTGCCTTGGATTTAGGAGCCAATACTCCCGCTGGAGAAAAGCGAGGGTCATTAATCAAAATAGGATCATTGTCGCCCTTCCATTTAATAGAGTAAGGTGGATTTGATACAATGGCTTCAAAAGGCTCATCATCCCAATGTTGCGGATCTGTTAGTGTGTCCCCAAGGGCAATATCAAATTTGTCATAATCAATATCGTGCAGGAACATATTAATTCTGCACAGGTTGTAGGTTGTAATGTTGATTTCTTGACCGAAAAATCCCTGACGTACATTTTCTTTTCCCAAAATTTTTGCAAACTTTAGCAGTAGAGAGCCAGAACCGCAAGCGGGGTCATATACCTTGTTGACTTCAGTTTTTCCTACTAATGTTAAGTGGGTAAGGAGTTCAGAAACCTCCTGCGGCGTATAGTATTCACCACCACTTTTTCCTGCATTGGATGCATACATACCCATTAAAAATTCATAAGCATCACCGAATGCATCTATAGTATTGTCTTTGTAATCTCCCAGCTTCATTTCTCCAACAGAATTCATTAGCTTAACCAGCTTTTCATTACGCTTTACTACAGTGTTACCTAGCTTATTGCTGTTAACATCAATATCGTCAAACAGACCTTTGAAATTATCTTCACTCTCTGTTCCTTGCGCAGATGCTTCTATATTACTGAAAACCTGTTCCAGTGTTTCATTTAAGTTTTCATCGTCCTTTGCACGAGCTCGGACATTTTCAAAAAGTTCGCTGGGTAAAATAAAGAAGCCCTTTGTCTTAACTAAATCCTCTCGTGCCTGTTCTGCTTCTTCGTCGGATAGCTTAGCATAATCAAATTCCGTATTGCCAGCTTCCCATTCTCCGGCGTTAATATAGGCAGTAATATTTTCAGATATGTAGCGGTAAAACAGCATACCTAGAACATATTGCTTAAAGTCCCATCCATCTACACTGCCTCTTAGATCATTTGCCATATTCCATATCGTGCGGTGTAATTCCGCCCGTTCCTGTTCTTTTCTGTTATTTTCCATAACTCTACTCCCTTTCTTCAACCATATTAGGCACTAATTCCATGATATCTTTAAAATCAACGCCAAGCGCCGTACAAACCTTTACAAGAACATCCATACTGACATATTCGTTTTTAGAAAGCTTTGAAATTGACGATGGACTTATTCCCGCAGCAGCTTGCAAATCTTTCTTCTTCATATCGCGGTCTATCAACAATTTCCAAAGCTTTTTATAGCTAACGGTCATCTTGGTCACCTCTTTATATATGTTTTTTCCATTATAGCACATTTTCTTCAAAAATAACATGATAATTCTGTGTTTGTGAAGTAATTTTACAATGTTAACAAAAATAATGATAGTTGTATATGTCTTTCTTTTTTACTTTATTCAAATAAATACTTTTAGACAAAAAAGTCGGAAACTCTAATTGAAAAATCCAAAACTACAGCATTCAGCCTCCTTAAACTTAATATCGCTTTAGCTCAAATTTGAGCAAAAGCATAAGCATTACAGCCGTCTTTTCTGGAAAATAGACAGGCTGTTTTTTTATTTTAGGGGTTCGAATCAATAGAATTCTTCGCTTATGGATGAGGAAGAAAATATTTTTCTAAAATCCTCAACTAATGTGTTCTACCAAGGCTATAAGGTGAGAGGAAAAACAATCCCCCAATAAAAGCATAGTTTTTCTCTCACTGCTCCTTGACAACTGAATACCCCGAAATGCAAGAGATACTTCAAGCAGAATATGCCATGACGATAATTCCGAGCGTATTCCTTGAAAGATAACGAGGTTGTGTCAAACAAGGCAAACCCTCTGGAACCGTAGCGTTTCGGGCCATTTATAACAGGCAAGGAGGTGAAATAACTGAATATACAATATGAAAACTTGCCGCAGGTGCTTAAAGATAAGCCACAGTTTTGCTGTTGGAAATATGAAGAACGAAGTGGTAGAAAAACCAAAGTTCCCTATAACCCGGTAACAGGAAAAAGGGCAAAAGCAGATCAGCGGAGTACATTTTTAGATTTTAGTTCGGCGGTAGCTGCTATAAGTGATTATGACGGTATCGGCTTTTTGGTGGGTAATGACATATGTGTTATCGACTTAGATGATTGCTTTGATAGCAGCGGTAAGCTTAAGCCTATTTCCCAAATTGTTGTAGAGGCTTTTAGTGGTTGTTATATGGAACACAGTCCATCTGAAAAAGGGCTTCATATTTTCTTTAAGGCCACAGGCTTTAACTTTGACAAAACAAAATACTATGTCAACAACAGAAAGCTGGGAGTTGAGGTCTATGTGGGCGGAGCAACAAATCGTTTTGTTACCGTAACAGGCAATGTATATGCAGATGGTGATATAGCGGAGAAATCGAATGAACTACAGATGATACTAGACAAGTATATGCTACGTCCTACCACTGTGAAGCAACTTCTGGATACAGAAAGTCAATCCTATCTGTCTGACAAGTCTGTTATTGAGAAGGCTTTAAAATCGGCAAATGGAGAAAGGTTCAAAGCATTATGGCAAGGGGATACATCAGGCTATGCTTCTGCCAGTGAAGCTGATTTGGCACTTTGCGGTATGCTGGCATTTTGGTGTGGCAGGGATATTGGACAGATGGACAGACTATTCCGGCAGAGCGGCCTAATGCGGGATAAATGGAATAGACCACAGTCTGGCAGTACTTATGGAATAATAACCATAGAAAAAGCAATCGCAAATGCTACTGAAATATATAAACCAGGTGGCAAGCGTTCATCAGCTACAGAGGATTTTGGTGAATGTTCTCTTACTGGCTTTAAGCCTGAGAGTAACGATCGCTACCCTTGGACGGATATTGGGGCAAGCAGGCTGTTTGCTGATTATTATAAATCTTTTGCCCGCTTTGTTCCCGAAAGGAAAATGTGGTTTTGCTATGAAAATGGCATTTGGATTCCTGATGTCGGTAATCTCAAAGTGATGGAAATGTGTAAATCATTGGCTAACCAACTGCTAACCTATGCTTTGACTATTCAGGATGAACATCAAAGAAAGGCATACATTGACTATTGCCGAAAGTGGCAGTCAAGAAGATACCGAGAAACGGTACTTAAAGATGCACAGAGTGTATATCCCATAGCAATGGCTGAATTTGACCAAGAACCGCAGGTTCTCAACTGTTCCAATGGCACATTGTTTTTAATGCCTATGGATTTTCGTCCCCATAACAGCGAGGACAGGCTTACAAAGATATCTGGTGTTAAATATGACCCAGAAGCAAAAAGTGAGCGATGGGATAGATTTATTCATGAGATTATGAGCGGAGATGAGGAAAAGGCAAAATTCCTCCAAAAAGCCTTTGGCTACAGTATCAGCGGAGACACTCGGTATGAATGCCTGTTTGTTCTCTATGGTGCTACAACTCGAAATGGTAAAGGTACGCTATGTGAGAGCGTTCTTAAGGTGTTAGGCAGTTATGGCTGTACCGCAAGGCCGGAGACTATCAGTCTGAAAAAGAACAATAACAGTTCAAGTCCAAGTGAAGATATTGCCCGGCTTGCAGGAGTACGCTTTGTGAATATCTCCGAACCTAGCAGAGGACTTGTCTTAAATGCTGCACAGGTAAAAAGCATGACGGGTGGTGACACCATCAACGCAAGGTTTCTACATGAGAATTCTTTTGACTTTTCACCAAAGTTTAAGCTGTATATCAACACCAATTATCTGCCCGTTATTACGGATATGACGCTGTTTTCCAGTGGCAGAGTGGTGATTATCCCTTTTGAACGACACTTCGATGAAAGCGAGCAGGATAAAAACTTAAAACGCGAATTCGCCAAAGCGAAGAATCAGAGTGCTATCCTTAACTGGCTAATTGAAGGCTATCAGCTGTTAAAGAAGGAAGGCTTGACTTTACCTAATTCCGTTAAGACAGCCACGGAGGCTTATAAGCGTGACAGCGATAAAATAGCATTATTTTTCGAGGATGCCTTGGAGGAAAGTCCTAACAGTGAGGTGCGGACATCCGAAGTGTATGGCCGGTATCAGCGTTGGTGCAGTGCCAATGGCTGTTATTCGGAGAATGCAAGAAACTTCAAACAAGCATTAACAGCTATCGCCCGTGTAGAACGGAAACGACCACGTTCTGGTGGTGGAATGACCACAATGCTTATCGGATATAAGCTGACTGAAGAAGAATTTCTTCTTATTTAAACACAGTGTAGCAGCTTGTAGCAAGAAAAACAGGTTATATAAAAAATCGCTCTCGTATAGAGAGTTTAGTTTTTACCTGCTACATCTTGCTACAAAGCTTAAAACCAGTGAAAACAATGGATACAACTCCATGTGTTAATACCTGCCCCTAGGGGAGGTCAAATCTCCACACTTTTTCATCTGGACAACGGGCGTGGGGCAACGTGTAAAAAAACGCGGTTTCAAACGGGGTATATACCCCACATTTAATAAAATTTAGGAGGTAAAGGATTATGGCAACATCAACAACTTATAATAGAGCGTTTTGGAATGTTATGAAAGGAAAAGAAGAAAACAATCAAAATCTAAGCGAGGGCTTTGATAATGTAGGAGCCTATGTCGCACCAGATGAGTTCAGAGAAGGCTTTAACACTGCTTTGGCAAAGGAGAATATATTCCGCAGATTTGCTACTGTTATCAATCTATCTTCTGCAGAAGGTAAAATTCAAGCGGTATCATCAACGGGTACAGCAGATTGGATTGAAGACGGAGATCCAATCCCTGAAAGTGCCGATGCATTTACACAGTTTCTGGTGAAATCATACAAGCTGGCATCTCTTGTCAAGCTAAACCGCTCATTCGTCACTGATATGAACTTTAATCTTGAAAAATATCTGATGGGTGATTTTGCGAAGCGTTTTGGCAAGGCTGAGGAAAATGCATTGCTTAATGGAAATGGCACAACACAGCCTACAGGTATCCTTACAGCAGATGCAGATGTAACTACAGCAGATAGTGCTATTATCTCTTTTGACGAGATTATTTCGCTGTATTTTTCATTAAAAGATGAATACCGAAATAACGCTGTGTTTATCATGCACGATAATACTGCCATGCTTCTTAGAACCCTTAAAAATACAAATGGCAGTTATCTGTGGAATTCTTCAGATAACACCATTTTCGGAAAGCCTGTAGTTACCTCTCCATATATGCCTACATTATCTGCAGGAGCGAAAAGCATTGTATTTGGAGATTTATCATACTACTGGCTGATTGAGCGTCAACCAATAACGATAAAAAAATTAAGTGAGTTATATGCATTGCAGGGGCAGATTGGCTTTTCTGCTTACGAGAGATTGGATGGGAAGCTAATTCAACCGGATGCTCTGAAAATATTACAAATAAAAGCTTAAATAATGGATTAGCACTAGATCATTAATTCGGTTCAGTGCCAGTTCCTTCAAAACATCGGACAGGAGGTCACGATATGGAAAATCAAAGTAACAGCCGCACAACCAAATCCGATATCGGAGGTACGGTCTATGTGGTGGAATCACGAGTAAGTGATTCAGCAAAGGAAAGTGCATATTCCAAGCTGAAACGACTGATTACAGTCAACGCAAAAAGCCTTTCAAAGTTATCAGATAGTTCATATAAACCCACGGAAATCAACTCGACTTCTTCAAGGTAGTACGGTAATATACATAGTGCTAAACCGCTTGAAGACTGTCGGAAATGGAGGAGAAAAATGAATAGGCAGTCAACATTTAGCACTATACGTAAATCAACAATAGCATTTGAAGAAGCAAAAATTACTGCTCTTTACTGCAGGCTTTCACGTGATGATGAGCTTGCAGGAGACAGTAACAGCATAGTGAACCAGAAGGCAATACTAAAAAAATATGCTGAGGACAACGGTTTTCGTAACATCGAATTTTATGTGGATGATGGGGTCAGCGGTACAACTTTTGATAGACCAGACTTTAACCGCATGATTGCTGATGTAGAGTCCGGTAGAATTGGAACGATTATCATCAAGGATATGTCACGATTCGGCAGGGATTACCTTAAAGTAGGTTATTACACAGAGATTATGTTTCCTGAAGCAGATGTACGATTCATTGCTATTAACAACGGTATTGATAGTGCAAACCAAGCAGACAGTGACTTTACACCGTTTCTTAACATTATTAATGAATGGTATGCTAAGGATACTAGCAAGAAAATCCGTGCTGTGTTCAAATCCAAGGGACAGTCAGGCAAGCCACTCTGCACCAATCCGCCTTACGGTTATATTAAAGACCCTGAAGACAAGTTGCACTGGATTATAGATGAGAAAGCCACCGAAGTGGTCAGAGATATTTTCCGACTGTGCATGGCTGGCTTTGGACCCACGCAGATAGCAAAGCAACTTGAAAAGCGATGCATTGATACACCTACGGTTCATCTTCGCAAAATGGGTATTAACACTCCAGCAAGACCACCTGAAAACCCATATGCTTGGTCGGCTCGTACCGTAGCAGATATTTTGGCTAAAATGGAATATCTAGGTCACACGGTAAATTTCAAGACTTCTAAAAAGTCCTACAAGAGCAAAGTCAAGATATTGAGCAATCCAGAAGATTGGCTGGTTTTCAAAAATACCCATGAAGCAATTATTGATGAGGGCACTTGGGAAACAGTGCAGAAGATCAGAGATGGCAAGCGAAGACCATCGCGATTAGGTGAAATGGGAATGCTCTCTGGCATGATGTTCTGTGCCGACTGTGGAGCAAAGCTGTATCAGGTTAGAGGCAAGGGATGGACACACGATAAGGAATACTTCGTTTGTGCTACTTACCGCAAGAAAAAGGGTATGTGCAGTTCACATCAGATACGCAATGTTGTAGTGGAACAGCTTTTGCTAGAAGACTTAAGACGTGTAACCTCCTTTGCCAAAGACCATGAACAGGAATTCATCCGTATAGTAATGAATAATTCAGAAAAGGAACTTGCCAAAGAACTCCGCCAAAGTCAAAAGGAGTACGAACAAGCACAGACTCGCATTGCTGACATAGATAAAATCATTCGAAAGCTATATGAAGACAATGTGATGGGCAAAATTCCCGAAGAGCGTTTTTACAAGATGTCGGCTGAATATGAAACCGAGCAGAAGGCACTGGAAGAAAGGATAACCAAATTAAAGCATACCATTGATACAGTAAATGAACAGTCCCTCAATACCGACCGCTTTTTGGCACTGGTTAAAAAGTACACAGAAATTACAGAATTGGATGCAGAGATTATTCGAGAGTTCATTGACAAAATTATAGTATTTAAGGCTGAAAAGGTAGATGGCCGCAGAACTCAGCGGATTCAAATTTTCTATAACTGCATTGGCGCTATCGACTTACCAAAATAAACGAAAAAACGGCATAGCCGAATATCAACGACTATGCCGAATTTTTCAGGAATTATAAATCCCTATCTGACCGCTCCTAATGTGGCTTTTTTATTTACCTTTTTTAATGTATTTATATAAGCGGATAGTAAATTTTTATGCATACGGGATTTTCAGAGGTTTCGACATTTTTTTCTTTCACAGGTAATCAACAATCTTTCAACAGTATTAACCCTGTAAACGCAAGTTATCAACAGACTTATGCACATTATCCACAGGACGGCGGTAATTATATGTGGATAAGATTGTGATTTAGATAAAATTTCCTATTTTTTACGAAAGCCTGAGCAAGCTTTGGTAATACGCAGTTCTTTGTTCTATTATGTAACCTAATAAGTATTCATCACAAATTGACAATTTTTTATAGTTAATAGAAGGACCTGGATTACATAAATATTCCATAATATTATAGAGCTTCAGAGAATAATGAATGTGATAAATATAACTAAATAATGGATAAATAAATGAAGGATTATTTAACCTGATGTAGAATAAATTATATATAAACGGTAGCATAATAGTTGCGAAAGGAGATGTTTTTATGCGCATAAGAGTCAGTGGAAAGAATATTGAAGTAACAAATGCCTTGAAGGAGAGAGTAGAGAAGAAGCTATCCAAATTTGAGAAGTATTTCAATCCTGATACTGAAGCAAACGCAACTTTGACAGTAGAAAAGAACAGACACATTATTGAGGTTACAATTCCCTTTAACGGTGTTATTTTGAGGGGTGAAGAGGCTACCGAGGATATGTACTCATCCATTGACAACGTTGTGGAAAAGCTGGAAAGTCAGATTGCCAAATATAGGACAAAGCTTGAAAGAAAGATAAAAGACGGCAGTGTGAGATTCGAGAATTTCTCCTTTAACCAAGAAGAAGATGATGATGATGAGCCCAAAATAGTTAAGACCAAGAGATTTGCCATGAAACCTATGCCTGTGGAAGAAGCGGTTCTGCAAATGGAGCTTTTGGGGCACAGCTTCTTTATGTTTCATAATGCAGAGAGCGATGAAGTCAATGTGGTCTACAAGAGAAAAGACGGAGATTACGGTTTAATAGAACCGGAGTTTTAGCAAAAAGGCTTCTATTTTAGAAGCCTTTTTTATTGTAAAGTCATTTGTCAGCCTTCTGTCTTATGGCAAATATAATAAGCACCGGACGTTTATAGTCCGGCTTGTTCATTTTTTTGCCAATAAAGAGGAATTGACAAGTTTTGGTCGAATATAATAACAGATCGATGATATCTATAGGGGTGAATTTTGTGGATGATAATAAAATTGCGTTGGAAGACGAGATAAAATCTCTGGTTTGCAGGATTCCGGATGTCTTATCCTGCAAGGTCATACTGGGTGATAAGAACGAGGTTGAAGATATCCACGTTTTATGCTCTACCGGCAGGAATATCAAGCAATTGGTTCGGGATATACAGTCGGCCATCAGTGCAAGATTCAACATGGAAATAGATTATAAAGTGATCAGCGTTGCTCAAATAGAAGAAAATGAGTATAAGGATAACCGTTTGAGAATAGACAGCATATCCATGATGAATATGGATAACAGCCTCAAGGCTACTGTTGTTCTTGATAATGAAGGAAAGACCTTTGAGGGTGTCAGCATCAAAGTAAAATCCACAACCAATAAATATAAGGCTGTTGCTGAGGCTACCATACTGGCTTTAGAGGCTTTTATCAATACCAGCAGCATATTTTATCTCGAAGGCATTGAGAAGGCAAAAATTGCCGGCAGGGATGTTTTTCTCTGTCTGGTTGGATATACATATAAAAATACTGAGAATCTCCTTATAGGCAGCAGTCTAATAAAGACTGACGAAAACGAAGCTGTAGTAAAATCCGCACTCAACGCTTTAAATAGGATGATAAGCAAAATGGTTTAAATTTTGACCGGCATTTTTCTAGCGGAGTGAGTTTGCCTGTTCGATTAGCGGAAGGACAGAGCCTTGAAAAGAAGGAGGGCAAACCGTGAAAAAGATAGTTTCCATATTAATAACTATACTTTCTCTTATATTGGCTGGAGGAGCAAACCAGACCTGGTTCTAAAAACGGAAAATGCCGGTCATTCAACAAAGGAGTGATATGATGCCCCGAAAATTGAAGTATTATGTTTCTTTTATTATAGTATTAGGCGTGCTATTTACGGTGCTCACTTTTAATAGACTGGATGTTTTGGATTTAAAAACTATTCTTTTTTTCCTTGTTTTATCTATTGCAGCAGAGTCCCTTCTTATTCCTACATCAAATCAAAGGGGTATCTCTGTAGGCTTTGCTGTAAGCCTTACTGTATTACTTATTTTGGGAATACCACAAGCTACTTGGATACCGAGTTTAGGAGTAATGTTTAGAGTAGCCTCAAAGGACGGAAAAAGGTATCATATATTCAACACCCCTATATATAAAACTCTGTTCAACGGCGCCAATATAGTTCTTTCATCAGGCTTGGCAGGACTGTGCTATGAAGCATTGGGCGGCATTCCGGGCCAATTGGAATTCATAAATATATTGCCTATGCTTGCAAGCATAGTAGTATATATAATAGTGAATGCCCTTATCATGTCCATATTGATGACCATATTGTCCGGCGACAATTTTTATAAAATGCTGTATACAAATATGATTTGGGTTATCAAAGATTATTTAGCTTTAGCACCTTTAGGAATAATAATGGCTATAGCCTATATCAATTATAAAATACTTGGAGTCCTGTTGTTCTTCGGGCCTTTGCTTTTGGCCAGGTATTCTTTTAAGATGTATGTAGATATGAGAAGCATGTATCTGGATACTGTAAAAGCATTATGCCAAGCTGTAGAAGCCAAGGACCCTTATACTCAGGGCCATTCCCAGAGGGTCAGCGAGCTGGCTTACAAGCTGGGGCAGAGGATGAGACTGTCTCATAAAACCACAGAAAACCTTAAGCTGGCAGGGATGCTTCATGATATAGGCAAGATCGGTGTGGACGAGCATATTTTAAACAAGCCCGGCAGGCTCACCGACGATGAATACGGAAAGATAAAGCTCCATCCGGCCATAGGCTCCAGGATCATTCAGGAGATTGATTTTTTAAAAGCAACCGCTGATATTATACTGAGTCACCATGAGCATTTCGACGGCTCAGGATATCCCAACGGGAAAAGGAAAAGCGAGATTTCCATAGAGTCATGCATCTTATGTGTAGTCGATGTCTATGATGCGCTGACTTCCGACAGACCCTATAGAAATGCCATGACCGATGAGGAAGCTATGGAGATAATAAAGCGGGAGTCGGGGACTTTGTTCAATCCTATAGTAGCCCAGGAATTCATGAATATGATGGGACACAAAGGGGAGGTAGAGAAGGTTGCTGGTTGAAAGTCTGGGAGGAGGCCTGCTGGTAGGAAAGGCCAGGGGAGGGAAATTCTCAAATATATCCTCGGGAGAGATTAGAGGGTGGTATTTTATAGGAGCTTCTTTCTTGGTCGAGTTCTCAGCAGTATATTTTGCTTCCAAAGGCGTTAAATTAGTAGTGGATGGAATACCATTCATCCATTTGCTGTCATATATATTATTATTTTTTGGATTGTTTATGAATCTTGATAAATATCCGTTCTGGATCATCACTGCAGGAGTCTTGCTTAATTTCATAGTCATAATGGCAAACGGAGGGCAAATGCCTATATCAAAGGAAGCCCTTATTTCGGCAGGATTGATCGATAATGCTGCCGCCATAGAACAAGGCAGGATAATAACGCACACCTTGATAAGCGATGCTACAAAGCTTAGATTTCTATCGGATATATTGGCACTGCCAAAGTATTATCCACGGCCCAAGGTATACAGCCTGGGAGATATATTAATGGCGGTAGGAGTATTTATATACATACAGCATCTTATGCTGGGAAAACAGAAAAATAGGCCAATAGGCAAATAGAGGAACGGAGAACACGGATTAACACTGAAAGGACACGGATTTTCACGGAAGGATAGTTTTTATATCTAACCGCGGATTTTCGTGCTTTTTTAATATTAACCGGTGTTTTTCCTTTGTCTATTATTTAAAATTCTGAATTTATAAGGGATGGCACGCAAAAATGTTAGTTCACAGTCAAGCTAAACATGTATTTGCTGAAGAATTTATGGGCTATTTATAGTCTAAAGAGTGTAGTTAAATTGTGTTGTGGAATACTGATATTGATTGAAGATTAAAAGGTTAACCGTGTATTTCCGTGAAATATTCCGTGAAAATCCGTGTTCCCCGTTTTCCTAGACCTAAGAGGAATACCCTCCATTTTTATTGTTATAATAATTTTATTATGTTAAAATTAAATGAATGTTTATTGATATGGAGAATTAATAGGAGTGATGATATATGTCAATTTTGACAAAAATATTCGGCAGCCAGAATGATAGAGAGATAAAAAAGCTGGATAAGCTGGTAGATGAGATCGAAGCTCTTGAGCCAAAAATGCAAGCTCTCAGCGATGAAGAACTCAGAAGCAAAACTGATGAGTTTAAAACCAGGCTTGCCGATGGTGAGACCCTGGATGATCTTTTGACCGAGGCCTTTGCCGTAGTGAGGGAAGCCTCACGAAGAATTTTGGGCATGAGGCATTTCAAAGTCCAGCTCGTAGGCGGCATAGTGCTTCATCAGGGCAGGATCGCGGAGATGAAAACCGGTGAAGGAAAGACCTTAGTAGCTACTTTGCCAGTTTATCTCAATGCACTGGAAGGTAAGGGAGTCCATGTAGTGACGGTAAACGATTACCTGGCAACTCGTGACAGCCAATGGATGGGCAAGGTTTATAATTTCTTGGGATTATCCGTAGGCCTTATAGTCCATGGCCTTGATCATAGCGAAAGGCAGCAGGCTTACAATTCTGATATTACTTACGGTACCAATAATGAATTCGGCTTTGACTATCTCAGGGACAACATGGTTATATACAAAGAGCAGATGGTTCAAAGAGAGCTCAACTTTGCCATAGTGGATGAAGTGGACAGCATTTTGATAGATGAAGCCAGAACTCCTCTTATCATATCCGGTGTCGGTGAGAAATCCACCCACCTTTATTATGTGGCAGACAATTTTGTTAAAACATTAAAGAGAGGTGCCGATACCAAGGATGAGAGCAAGGCGGAGATGCTGAGCAAGTATTTTGAAGGTGAGGAAGAGGACGAAGAAACCATCAAGAATAAAGGGGATTACTCTGTTGATCCCAAGGCAAAGACGGTTATCCTCACTGAAGCGGGAGTGGAAAAGGCAGAAAGATTCTTTGGTGTAGAAAACTTAGCCGATCCGGAAAACATGGAGATACAGCATCACATCAACCAAGCCTTAAAGGCAAGGGCGCTGATGAACAATGACATCGATTATGTGGTTAAGGACGGGGAAGTAATAATAGTAGATGAATTCACCGGAAGGCTCATGTATGGGAGACGGTACAGCGATGGATTGCATCAGGCCATTGAGGCAAAGGAAGGAGTTAAGATAGAGCGAGAAAGCCAGACTCTGGCGACCATAACCTTCCAAAACTATTTCAGGATGTATCAAAAGCTTGCCGGTATGACAGGTACTGCAAAGACCGAGGAAGATGAGTTCAGGGCCATATATAATCTGGATGTTGTAGAGATACCTACAAATAAGCCTATGATAAGAGAAGACCATCCTGATGTTATATATAAAAACGAGAAAGGCAAATTCAATGCTGTAGTAAATGAGATTGCAGAGCTTCATGGGAAGGGCAGGCCTATACTGGTGGGCACCATATCCATAGAAAAGTCGGAGCTTCTGAGCAGCATGCTTAAGAAAAGAGGCATACCTCATGAGGTGCTGAATGCAAAGTACCATGAGAAAGAAGCTGAAATAATAGCCAAAGCCGGACAAATGAACGCTCTCACAATTTCCACCAACATGGCCGGCAGAGGTACGGACATCGTGCTGGGCGAAGGAGTCAAGGAATTGGGAGGCCTTCATATAATAGGCACGGAGAGACACGAATCCAGGCGTATAGACAACCAGCTGAGAGGCCGTGCAGGCAGGCAGGGAGACCTGGGCAGCAGCAGGTTCTATATATCTCTGGAAGATGACCTTATGAAGCTTTTCGGCTCAGACAAGATAATGAACCTTATGGAGACAATCGGCATGGAGGAGGATATGCCGATAGAGCACGGGCTCCTCACCAAAGCAATAGAAAATGCCCAGAAGAAGGTTGAATCGAGAAACTTTGATATAAGGAAGCATGTGCTCCAATATGACAATGTAATGAATAAGCAAAGAGAGGTCATATATGCTCAAAGGCGCCAGGTACTGATGGGAGAAGATATTAAGGATTCCATCATGGATATGCTGGAAGAAGTGGTTTCCGATGCGGTAAATAACTTTACGGTAGGAAGCCAATATCCCGAGGAGTGGGATATTGCAGGGCTTCTGGAATATCTCCAGTCGATTTTCCTGCCCAAGAGAGCTTTGAAGGTTGAAGATATCAGCGGCTTGACAAAGGAAGAGCTGAATGATGTTCTGATGGATAGAGCCCTGAAGCTATATGAGGCTAAAGAAGCAGAGGTAGGCTCAGAGAACATGAGAGAGCTGGAGAGGGTTATACTGCTGAAGGTTGTGGACTCTAAGTGGATGGATCATCTGGATGCTATGGATCAGCTGAGAGACGGCATAAACCTCAGAGCCTTTGGACAGCAAGATCCGGTTCAAGCTTATCAGATTGAAGGCTATGATATGTTCCTGGAGCTTATAAAGAATATAAGGCAAGAGACTATAAAATATATATACAGCGTGAATGTGAACAGGATACCGCAAAGGGAGCAGGTTGCGGAAGAAGTCAGCACAAATCAGGAACAAAGCGGCGGCTATAAGCCCGTTGTGAAGGAAGAAAAGATAGGCAGGAATGACCCGTGCCCTTGCGGCAGCGGTAAGAAATATAAAAAATGCTGCGGAAGAAACGAGAACTGAGGAACACGGATTGACACGGAATCTTTCACAGATTAGCACGGAGGGGAACGGAATTAGAATAAAGAATGGGTATTACTGAATTAACATAATGTTATAGTTCAGCCCTCTCAGTTGTCATTCTGAATGGAGCGTAAGCGGAGTGAAGAATCTATAGAAAGATTCTTCGCATACGCTCAGAATGACGGCTTACGCCATTTTTAACGATTAAAAAAGAAGACCCCAAAGGAATACCCCAAAGATAGAGGAGGAAAAACTATGATTGAACTTGAACAATACAGATTTGAGCTGCCGGATTTGGAGGCGGCAATCCATGATATAGAGGTGTCACTTTGACCCGGAAAGGCTGAAGGAGCAGCTCGAAGAAACTCACAGCAAGATGGAGCAGCAGGACTTTTGGAATGACTCCGACAATGCTGCCAAAGTGCTGCAGGAATCAAAGAGGCTCAAAGAAAAAATAGAAAGAATAGAAGAACTAAAAAAAGCTTTTGAAGACTTGAAGGTTCTCATGGAGCTCTGCGAGGAAGAGGAAGACGGCTCATTGCTGGGTGAAATAGAGGAAGAGCTTGAGGGCCTGAAGAAGAATATAGAGCAGTTTACCATGGAGACACTTCTCACAGGAGAGTTTGACGGAAATAGTGCCATACTTACCATTCATGCCGGGGCCGGAGGAACTGAAGCCCAGGATTGGGCTGAAATGCTCCTCAGAATGTTTACAAGATGGGCAGAGGGCAAGGGATACAGCATCACAGTCCTTGATATGCTGAAGGATACTGAAGCAGGCATTAAGAGCGCTACTCTTTTGATAGAAGGAGAAAATGCTTATGGATACCTGAAATCAGAAAAGGGAGTACATCGCCTGGTGAGGATATCGCCCTTTGATACGGCCGGAAAGCGTCATACATCCTTTGCATCTGTAGATATAATGCCTGAGCTGGATGACAGCGTGGAGATCGATATAAATCCTGAGGATCTGAGGGTTGACACCTACAGATCAGGAGGTGCCGGAGGCCAGCATGTAAACAAAACCGAGTCGGCGGTGAGGATCACTCATATACCTACAGGAGTTGTTGTTCAATGCCAGAATGAGAGGTCTCAGCACAGCAACAGGGAAATGGCTATGAAAATGCTCTATGCCAAGCTCCTTGAAATAAAGGAGCAGGAGCAGAAGGACAGGATAGAGGACATCAAGGGAGAATATAGGGAGATAGCCTGGGGAAGCCAGATACGCTCATATGTTTTTCACCCTTACAGCATGGTAAAGGATCATAGGACCGGCGAAGAGACAGGAAATGTGTATGCCGTTATGGACGGAGATATAGACAACTTTATTAATGCATATCTGAAATGGAAGAGACAGGCTTAGGCCTGTCTTTTTAGCATTTATGACATCCTATCTGCAGAAATCTAGGACAAAAGTCACAAAATGTATATGAGAGTGTTTTTGTGTTGAAAACGATGTTTTTTTGCAAAAACTTTGGTAAAATATAATTATTAGCAATTGTTGTTTTATTCTGTTAATTAACTCTAATTTTATCCGATGGTTAGCCTCCGCTGATTTATCACTGAACTAACCTGCGCTAGGCCTTCGGATAAACAGTCTCTAAGGTTCAGCCGGAGCTGCAAGCTTCATCCGGACTGATAGCATTCTTATTATTAAAGACAGGGGGAAGGAATCTTTGAAAATTTTTACTTTAAAGTTCAGGATCTCTCTTGTGGTTATTATTTTTACTATTGCACCCCTCTTCGTACAACTTTCTTTAAGCTTGAAATCATCTACTGAAAACATGACAGCAAGCATACAAGCTCTCAATGAATCGGTAAATAAGAGCTACTTGGAGAAGTTTGACAATTACATTACCCAGACAGCAAAGATTATAGAGATCATACCGCAATCTGCGGATCTATTATCTCTTGACCCAATTGGCAAGGAACGGGCAATACGAAAGCTGGCTGCCTCCGATCAAAGTATAAAGCAGGCCACCTTAGCTGATGAAAATGGCAATATTCTCTTCTCCACAGACACATCCTTAAACGGAAGCGACGCAAGCCAAGAGGTTTGGTTTACAGAAGCTTTCGGAGGCAAACGCTACATTTCAAATTCGTTTTTCGACAAAAGGACAAAACTTCCGGTGTTTATCATAGCTGTTCCTGTATTGGACCAGAGCCAAAAGCCTGCCGGAGTAATGAGCGCACATATCGGCTTTGACTACATACAAGGCATTTGCCAAAAGATACAAACAGGTGAGACAGGCTATACATACATAGTTGACAGAAATGGCGCAATATTGGCCCATCCCCAATACAAGGAAAAGGTACTTAACGGCTATAATGCGGTAACCAGCATGATACAAGGCGCCACGAAGGTCATAAAAGGAGAAAGCGGTACCGGGCAGTACGAGAACAGTGAAGGCGAGAAAGTAATGGGTACATATGATATCATACCATCGACGGGATGGGGAGTGATCAGCGAGATAGAGCTTTGGGAAGTTTTACAGCCGGTAGAAAAGGAGAAAAACAGATACGCAATTATCGCAATCATATCATTTATTATTGCTGCCGCAGCAAGCTACTGGTTGGCCTTGATTATAACAAAGCCACTTTTGGCAATGACTAAAGTAGCCGAGGAATACCAGAATGGAATTCTTTCAAAGCGTATAACCGTCAAATCCAATGATGAAATCGGCAAGCTTCAAGGCTCTCTTAATGCTATGGCGGATTCCCTGGCGGGAATCCTCAAGGAAGTAAATAAAGCGGTAGAAGAAGTAACTTCTTTTTCCCAGGGCTTGAGTGAAAATGCCAATATCAGCGCCGCTTCGATTCAGGAGATCTCCGCCATCGTTGATCATGTGGCAGACGGGGCATCTTCACAGATCGGCTCGCTGGGTGAGACCACAAACATTGCTAATGAAGTATCTTCTTCTGTTGAAAGGGTGTCCGGGGATTCTAAGGAAGTCGCTGATTATGCCAGAAAAGCAGCACAGAAAGCTCAAGAAGGAACCGATAACATTAAAGCGGTCAATGAGAGCATGGAGATAATAAAGACTAATGTAGAAAATTCAGCTGCTTTGGTGGAGAAGCTTGGAGTAAAATCCTCAGAGGTTACAGGCATAGTAAATATCATCAGGGATATTGCGGACAGAACCAATATGCTTGCTCTAAACGCCGCCATCGAAGCTGCCAGAGCAGGCGAAGCAGGGAGAGGCTTTGCGGTTGTGGCTGATGAAGTGAGGAAGCTGGCAGATCAGACGAAGGAAGCCTCCATGGATATAGAGACGGTTATAAGTGAAATACAGAAGGAGACTCAGAATACTGTGGATGCTATGAATAAAGGATTAAATGATGTGGATCACAGTGCAGAAGCCATAAGAAAAACTTATGGTGACTTTGATAGCATAATTTCCATGATTCAATCCGTTTCGGAAAAAATTGTTGCCGTATCCGACTCGATCTACCATCTCAAGGATGACATGGACAGAATAATAGGGTCATTGGATAATGTCAGCCAGATATCTGCTTCTACCTCTGAGGGGACTCAGAACATTTTGGCGGGCACCGAAGAGCAAGCCTCGGCTTTGCAGCAGATAAACGAATCCGCATCCAAGCTGAACGAGATGGCAGAGAGCCTTCAAAAGAATGTTGGAAGGTTTAAACTATAGGTTAAATTATAGGGAACGCATACAATGCGTTCCCTACACTATTTCCACCCCTGTATTAGATGCAGCGGCCACATTCAATGTCCAATTGCCTGCCATGCCTTTCAAATGCTTTTTCATGGCAGACTCAAAGCCCATATCATCCGCCGGTAAAACTGCAATGATGGTGGGGCCGGCGCCGCTCAGGAATGCTGCCAGGGCGCCCAGCGAATGAGCCCTGCCTGTTATTTCATCAAAGCCCGCTACTAAGCTCTTCCTATAGGGCTGATGCATGGCATCCTTGCAGGCATATTTAAGCAGCTCTCCGTCCCCTGTGATCATAGCAGCAGTTAAGAGGGATGATCTGCTGATATTGAATACTCCGTCACCAAAGGCTATTTCCTTCGGAAGCACTCCCCTGGACTGGGAGGTGGGGAGGGTAAATTCGGGATACATTACCGCATACCTAAAGCCTTCATAGGCCTCCTTGCGGAAATAAACTACCCTATCTTCGTCTTGAGAAGACACAGTGAAGCCGCCTAAAAAGGCAGGTACAATATTATCGGGATGGCCTTCTATTTCAGTGCCCATCTTTATCAGCTCATCTATGGACAAATTTGCAGCGGACAGGGCATTGCCGGCTGTACAGCCGGCGGCAATGCAAGCGGCGCTGCTTCCCAAGCCTCTGCAAATGGGTATATTGATCTCCTGTTCTATATGTATGAAAGGCATGGCTTTTCCCACAGAATCAAATACTTTTTTGGCAGACATATATATCAGATTATTCTTATCTTCAAAATCCATATCCGATTCAGTAAACCTGACCCTGTTCTCTATATCCAGGGCCAGTCCCAGGCAGTCAAAGCCGGGCCCCAGATTTGCCGTTGTGGCTTTTACAGCAATTTCTATCATGATCACACCGCCTCAGGACAGGATTTTCATCAAATCATCAATATTTGCGGATATCTTTTTGATATCGATTTCACGGTTCATGGCGGTATCAGGATCCTTGAGGCCATTCCCCGTCAGTATGCAAACAACGGTTTTGCCGGAGAGATCATGAGTTTTGACATACTTCATTAAACCTGCAAGGCTTGCACAGGAAGCAGGCTCAGCGAATATGCCTTCACGAGCAGACAAAAGTCTGTATGCTTCCAGGATCTCCTCATCGGTTACTTTGTCTATGGCTCCTTGAGACTCTATGAGAGCAGCATTGGCTTTATCCCAGGAAGCAGGATTTCCTATCCTTATCGCAGTAGCGATGGTTTCAGGGTTTTCAATGACTCTTCCTTCAACTATAGGTGCAGCTCCTGCGGCCTGCACGCCCATCATCCTGGGAAGATGGCCTATCACATTATTTTCTCTATATTCCTTGTAGCCCTTCCAATAGGCAGAGATGTTTCCGGCATTTCCTACAGGCATGAATTGATAGTCAGGAGCTTTTCTCAGATCATCACAGATTTCAAAAGCTCCGGTTTTTTGCCCTTCGAGCCTATAGGGATTTATAGAATTTACTATGGTCACGGGGAATCTCTCGGCAGCCTCCTTTACCAGAGTGAGAGCTTGATCGAAATTGCCTTTTACCTGAATTATATCTGCTCCGTATACTATAGCCTGCGCCAGTTTACCCATGGCTACCTTGCCCTCCGGTATAAGCACGATGCACTTTATTCCGGCTCTTGCCGCATAGGCAGCTGCCGAAGCTGAGGTGTTGCCGGTGGAGGCGCATATAACGGTTTTGGAGCCTTTACTGACGGCTTTGGTGATCGCAGCGGTCATACCCCTGTCCTTGAAGGAACCCGTAGGGTTGACCCCCTCATATTTGAAATAGAGATCACAATTTCCTACCGCGTCACTTAAATTCCTTGAGTGAATAAAGGGCGTATTTCCCTCATTAAGCGTAATTATATCCTCACAATAAATATCCTTTAAATAATCCTTGTATCTTTCTATTAAGCCCTTATACAATCTGTATGCCTCCTATTCCATGGCGATTATTTCAATCTTATTGCAGCCTTTTTTCTCAGAAAGTTTTTTTACCAATTGATCCGGAGTGACATCCATTGCTTTAGTGTCCACCGTAATGGTCAGCGATGCCACATCCATAACAGGTATGTTTTGATTTATAGTTAGTATATTTCCTTTTAGAGAAGCTATGACATTTATAATATCAGAAAGGACCCCAGGCTCATGCCTCAGCAGCATGAAAAGGTTTACTATCCTGCCTCTCTCCTGAGTAGTGTAATCAAACACCGTATCCTTGTATTTATAAAAAGTGCTGCGGCTCAGAGCTACCATTTCACAGGCCTGCTGTATGGTGACGGCATCTCCCCTTTTCAGCAGTCTTTTTGCATTTATTACCTTCTCAAAAACATCCGGCAGCACATTGGATTGAACTATGAGCATTCTATCCCCAGTCATTTTTACATCTCCCTTCTGTACGCTTCATAAACACACTTGTCTATCGCATGAACATATATTAGCACAAATACGGAGGGTTGGCAAGAAAGAACTCAGGACTCAGAGCTCAGATCTCAGAAACTAGGGTATTCCTCATGGGTCTTTTTTAAGAACACGGATTTACACGGCAATTGATGTATTTATAACCACTGAAAGACGCTGGCTGTGTGCAGCCTGTCATTGTTATGAAAGACCGGCTTTCTTGTCATCCTGAGGGCTGCGCCCGAAGGATCTAATTTGAGATTCTTCGAGCTGTGCTCTCAGAATGACCAGATATGTTTTCGTTTATCGTGGTGCGGATAACGCGTAGTAATTCTGTGTAAAAATACCGTGTTAACCCGTGTTTCCCGTTAGCTAAGATCCCGGAGCAATACCTTATCATTGAAAAATCTTGAAAAGAAATGTATATTGTAAATGGATTATTTTTGTCAGGAGAGATGATATATGTCTGAAATACTGGTAAATGTCACCAGAGATCCTATAGTGGAGAATATCCACAGGGGTGATATCGTTGTTGTAAACGGAGAGGGCAAGACCGTTGCATATCTGGGAGATCCGGACAAGTTTACCTGCATGCGCTCTGCCGCCAAGCCTTTTCAAGCCTGTGCGGTGCAAGAGAGCGGTGCCATTGACTATTTCGGTCTGACGGAGAGAGAACTGGCGGTGATGTGCGGTTCTCATTATGCAGAGGATTTCCATGTCATGGCAGTGCTTTCCATACTATTTAAAATAGGGTTGGATGAACGCTATCTGAAATGCGGCCTATCCTATTCTTTGAGTGAAAAGGTTACTATGGAGTATGTTAAAAAAGGCGTTGAAAAGAAAAGTGTATTTCACAGCTGCTCCGGCAAGCATGCGGGTATGCTTGCTATTGCAATGAAGGAGGACTTTGATGCTCATACCTATCTGAGCCCTGAGAATCCGGTGCAGCAGAGGATATTGGAGCTGATAGCCGATTTTGCCGATATAGACAAGGAAGACATAAAAATAGCTATTGACGGCTGCGGCGCTCCTGTTCATGCGATGCCTATAAGCAGCATGGCAAAGGCCTATATGAAGCTGGCCAACCCTTCTCATATTGAAGAAAAGCATGCTGCGGCCGCAAGAAAAATAGTTATGGCCATGACCGGCTATCCTGAAATGATTGCAGGCACAAGAGGCTTTGACAGCGAGCTTATGAGAGTCACCCGAGGCAGGATGGCAGCCAAGGTCGGATCGGATGGCGTATATTGTGTAGGTGCTGTTAGAAAGGATATTGGCATAGCCGTAAAAATAGAAGATGGCAATATGCGGGTATTATCCTCAGTGGTCATGGAGACCTTAAAGCAGCTTGAATTGATAAGTGATGAAGAATTGGCAGAACTCAAGCATTTCCATATCAGAGATATAAAAAACAGCCAGGGAGATAAAATAGGAGAGATAAGGCCAACTTTTAGGTTGATAGGTTAATAGGAAAATAGGCAGATAGGCAGATGGGCAAATAGGAAGAGACGGAGAACACGGATTAACACGGAATTTTGGACTGAAGGACACGGCAGGGAAAGGTTAATGATTAGTGATGAGTATCTTGAATTATATGCGAAGCACATTCATATATACTAAGCTTAATTGTCCCTTTTGTACTAATCCGTTCTCCTCAGAGCCCAGAGTCCAACCCTAACTCCTGAGCTCTGAGCTCTGAACCCTAAGTTCTAAAACCCGTATTCCCCGCCACCTATGACCCATAAGGAATACCCAAATGCTAGAGGCTAGCAGCCAGAAGCCAGTGGCCGCCCCCAAATAAATACCCCATAGAGAGAGGAGCGATTTTTTATGAATATAGTAAACACCCTTAGCCGCGAATTAAATATCAAGCCATGGCAGATAGAGAATACCATACAGCTTATAGATGCAGGCAATACCATACCTTTCATTGCGAGATACAGGAAGGAACAAACAGGAGAACTATCGGATACACAATTAAGAGAATTGGGTGAAAGGCTGGAATACCTTAGAAATCTGGAGAACAGAAAGGCTGAAGTCATAAGGCTCATAGACGAGCAGGGCAAGCTCACAGATGAACTGAAAGCAAAGATAGAAGATGCAAAGGTGCTTCAGGAGGTGGATGATTTATACAGGCCCTATAGGCCCAAAAAGAGGACCAGGGCTTCCATTGCGAAGGAAAAGGGGCTGGAGCCTTTGGCTCAACTATTATGGGAGCAGAAAAAATCCGACGGGAGCCTGGAGGAGATTGCATCCCAATACATAAATCAAGAGCTTGGAGTAGAAACATGGGAAGATGCTTTAAAAGGAGCCCTGGATATAATTGCTGAGGATATCTCGGACAATGCAGATTACAGGAAGTTTATAAGAGAATTGACCTTTAATCTCGGCACCATAAGCACCAAGGGCTTGACGGAGGAAAAGTCCGAATACCAGATGTATTATGATTTTGCAGAGCCTATAAAGAAAATACCGTCTCATAGAGTATTGGCCATAAACAGAGGAGAAAAGGAGAAGATGCTTTCAGTCAAGATCGATGCACCTAAGGACAGGATAATATCCAAGCTGGAGGCAAGCATAATAATGGAAAGATCCCCCTATGGAACGATACTTAGCGATACGGTGCTGGATTCCTATGACAGGCTCATTGCTCCTTCTATAGAAAGGGAAATAAGAAATGAGCTCACAGAAAAAGCTGAGGAGCAAGCAATAAAGGTATTTGGGACCAATTTAAAAAATTTACTGCTTCAGCCTCCCATAAAGGGAAAGAATGTCATGGGCTTTGACCCTGCCTATAGGACCGGCTGCAAGATAGCCGTACTGGACGATACAGGCAAGCTTTTGGATACCACAACGGTTTATGCCACACCTCCGCAGAACAAAGTGGAGGAAGCCAAAGAGGAATTGAAAAAACTTATCAAAAAGCATAATGTAGAAATAATCTCCCTGGGAAATGGTACGGCTTCAAGAGAATCTGAAAAAATATGCGCAGAGATCATAAAGGAAACGGATAAGTCCTTGCACTATATTGTGGTCAATGAAGCAGGAGCTTCCGTGTACTCTGCATCTGAACTGGCGGCAAAGGAATATCCGGATGTAAATGTTTCTTTGAGGGGTGCCATATCTATAGGAAGAAGACTCCAGGATCCTTTGGCGGAGCTGGTCAAAATAGATCCGAAATCCATAGGAGTAGGCCAATATCAGCATGACGTGTCTCAGAAGAATTTATCAGGAGCCTTAAACGCTGTGGTGGAGGACTGCGTGAACTCTGTGGGGGTGGATCTGAATACTGCCACTCCGTCTCTTCTGCAATATGTATCCGGCGTTAACTCTGCAGTGGCAAAAAACTTGGTGGCCTATAGGGAAGAAGTCGGCAAGTTCAAGAGCCGAAAGGAGCTTTTGAAGGTGAAAAAGCTTGGAGAGAAGGCTTTCGAACAATGTGCAGGCTTCCTGAGGATACCCGAATCCCAAAACATACTGGATAATACGGCGGTGCATCCAGAATCCTATGAAGCCGCTACAATACTGCTTGAAAAGCTGGGCTGCGATAAAAGCGAGCCCAAATCACTGGCAGAAGCTCTGCAGCAGGTCAACGGCCTTAGTGTTGAAAAGCTGTCGGAGGAGATAGGTATAGGAGTGCCTACATTGAGGGATATAATAAAGGAGCTGCAAAAGCCGGGCAGAGATCCGAGAGATGAGATGCCCAAGCCCATTTTTCATACCGATGTGCTGGAAATGAAGGACCTGAAGCCGGACATGATACTTACAGGGACCGTGAGGAACGTAATAGATTTTGGCGCATTTGTGGATATAGGTGTCCATCAGGACGGATTGGTTCATATATCGGAGCTGGCAGATAAATTTGTTAGGCGTCCCATGGAAGTTGTACAGGTTGGGGACATTGTAAAGGTCAAGGTGCTGGAGGTGGATCTGGAAAGAAGCCGGATCAGCCTCAGCATGAAGGGCTTGAACTGATCCGGCCCCCCGCCCTGAGCGGCAGCGAAGGAATGGAAAAAAACAATCCGACAAAATAATATTAAAACCTCTCCTAAAGGATTGTAACAACCCAAAGAACATCATTTGCTGGCTATATCTTTAATTAATCATATAGAAAAAAAAGGTATAAGCGGAAGAAAAAGCAAAGAATCAATAAAACATTGTTTTCAAAAAAATATAAAACGACAACTGAATATAACAAAATTTGCCTTCCTGCCTGTAGTAATATAGTCCTGTGGAAAATAAGTCTTTTATACTATATGGGAGGCAATGAGATACACTTCCTAAATGGGCACCTGGAGTGTATTTAGCCAATGGTGCAACCGACCCATCTACTTACAAGTAGGTGGGTTTTTCTATGTGTGCCAGGCATGGCTTTAAAATAATTATTTTTCTCCTTCTATGGTGATTATTATTTATTCGAAGCGAATGCATAAAATATTTCCATAGAATAAAATCCTAAGGAATAAAAAATATGGAAAAGTCAATACTATAGCTGCAAATATAGTAAAAAATTCCTATGGACATAGGAATAAAACCTTATTCATGTCTATATATTTAATTAAAAAAATCAGAGGGATATGGGGGGAAGGAACAATTGATAAAAAAATATATCAAGATATTTTTTGATGTGATCTGTGCAGCCCTGGTTTTGTGCCTTGCACTTTTTATTTTTTCTTCTTTCAAAGCGAAATCAGATCCAAAGCATGTTCCCGGCATCGGAAGCTTAAAATTTATGTATGTTCTCACAGGCAGCATGAGCCCTGCTATTAAGCCGGGAGACATGATAATAACAAAGACTGTAAAGATGGAGGAACTGGATAAAGGAGATATCATAACCTTTAGAGCCTCCGGAAACACATTGGTGACTCACAGGATAACAGATAAAAATCCGGACGGAAGCTTTGTCACCAAAGGAGATGCCAATAACGTAGCGGATTTAGACCTTAAGGCCAATAGCGAGAACATTGTAGGCAAATATGTTTTCAAGATACCCAAAGGGGGATATGTGACCAAATTTATCCAAACTCCCATTGGCATGGTACTTTTTATATTGATACCCGTAGGGGTGCTGGCCGGAGGAGAGATAAAGAATTTCCTAAAAGAGATGGATGAAGAAGAAAAGAGGAAAAAAGAAGAAAAAGCTGAGGATATAAGGGGCTAGCCCTTTATCACTGAACTAACCCGCTCTATACCCACAGGGCACAGGCGACCCCCGCCTCTATAGGCGGCGGGCACCCCAGGGTGCCTTCTCTTGCCCAGAGGGGCAATTCACCTTATGCCAAGAGCGGCTAAGTCCAGTATGGACTCGACTAACATTCAGTGGGGGTTGAATCCCCCTCTGAATGAAGTCTCGTTCAACATATATGCCCGTTAAGGATATGAAAAATACATGGGAAAGGAGCAATTAGGGGAGCAATGAATTTTTTCATTGAAGATGTAGGATGACAGGGCTCAGGTTTCGGTATCAAAAAATTAATTTAAAAATTGGGAGGAAGAAAAAATGAAAAAGAAAGCGATAATCAGTTTGGTATTGGTGGCAATGCTAGCCTTTGGTATAGGGGCAGGATCCTTTGCGTGGTTTACAAGCCAGGCAACGAGTGCAGATAATGTGTTTGAAGCAGGAACATTAAAGATTGGAGTCCCAAATGAAGGCGAGAATACTGCTTTTATTACCGCTTCTAATTGGGCACCAAATGATTCAATAACGCAAGATTTAGTAGTAAAAAATATTGGCTCATTAGCATATAAGTATAAAGTCAGTGCATCAAAAACTGCGGGTGATGATTTATTCTACAATGTACTTGATGTAGTAATAACAAAAGGCGGAACCGAAATATATAACGGCAAGTTGAGCGGATTGACAGACAAAGTAGTTTCAACTGATGTAGCAAGCGGTGTAGATGAAACTTTAACCTTCAAAGTTGCATTCCCATCTACAGCAGGTAATGCTTATCAAGGATTGGGCGCTACAATAAAATTCGTATTTGATGCTACTCAGACCACAAATCCAGGCTGGGCTGAATAATATAGCCAGCCTCTATAAAATAATACTGGCCTGCAGCGCTGATTTCGCTGCAGGCTAGTTGGTAGGGCAATAATAAAGATGTGAGGAGAAGTGTGTATGAAGAAAAAATATATAGCAATGATGCTGGTTGTAGCTCTTGCATTCAGCATGATAGGCGTAGGCACCATGGCGTGGTTTACAAGCACGGCAACCAGTGCAAATAATACGTTTGTAGCAGGAACTTTGACATTGGGCGGCATCATAGACGGTGAAGATGTTGCAAACCGATTTGCCACATTAAACCTGAGCAATATAAAACCGGGAGAACCGAGGGATTTAGGAACTACAGAGCTGAAAAATGTAGGCAGTTTGTCTTTTAAACTATATCGCATAACTGCGTCAAACTTTACAGGGGACTTGAATTTTACAGATACCCTCGGCAGAAAGATGGATGATGTATTAAATTTAATTGTAACAATTGGCGGAGAACGAGTATATGAAGGAAAATTCAGTCAGCTTGTATGGGAAAATGGCGGTTTCTTTGATCCCATTGTCGATGTTCCGGTAGGGGATGTAAGAACAATGCAGCTTTCAGTGCTTATGGACGAATCGGCAGGCAACGACTTCCAAGGCAAAAACTTTAAATGTGATTTGACTGTTTATGCAACACAGAATGAAGTACCGGAAAACGGTGAGCCTATAGGGACAGAAGTTTACTTAGGCAGAACCAGCGGAGCCGGCACAACAATTCCATGGGATCCGGCATTTAGCGTTGTAGGCAAGAATGACAATACTTATGTCAACTTTGATTGGGATTGGGAACCCAATGATGATGTAGGTTCAGGTATATTTAGAGCAGGATTTGAACATTATCAAATCGATATCAAGCATGAGAAGGGGAGCCCGGACAATACTATTGACGCAGAACAGACAATCATCATTATTCCAGTTGACAGAGAGATAGATGTAACAGGAGATGGCCCATTAACAGAAAGTGATATAGTTGTTGACTGGTCTGGAGATGTAGTAAAGATTAAAAAAGCAAAACTTCTCAATGCCGGTTGGGATGGGTTTGAAGTCAGACTATCAGGAATACAACTGGTTGATGGCACAGTAAGGACTATTTTAGCAGATGGTTCCGAATATCAATACTGGTCTTTGCTTCCTACTGCAAATTGATCAATTCCTATCCGCAGCCGGCATCATCGCCGGCTGCGGATAAATACTAATAAGCGTTTAGCCCAAGGAGGTAGATAAAAGAGAGGTGTTTTCATGAAGAAAAGATTGATCTATATAATTCTTATACTATCTATAATGATGTACACATTAGGCCGCGGCTCCATATCATGGTTTATGAGCACTGCTGCCAGCGAAGCCAATGCCTTTACCGCAGGCACCCTTGATATAGCTATAGCAGAGGGGGAGAGCGGCTCAGGGCAGATCGACCTTGGAGGACTGGCGCCTGATAAGGTATTGGAGCAAAGGACAAAGATAGTAAATAAGGGGACATTGCCCTGCGAATTATATGGTATAAGATTTTCCCAGGACAGTATTGCCGGCCTGGCGGGCTTGTCGGATGCTTTGAGTTTTCATATCTATTTTACCCATGGCAAAGATAAAGATATAACTGCTTTGGACATTCCTGTATTTTACAATTATGTAGATACTATAAAAGAAGACCTCATAATTTTTTACCCAATAACAGTTGAATCAGAAGATGAAATAACCATGGTATTCAGGGCTGAACTGGATCTGATGCAGATAGAAGAAAGACATCGCGAGGCAGAAGATAGCCTGCTGGAATTTGAGATATTGGCATCTCAATTGGGTACTCCTCTTAGGGAGCTATCGGAGCGCTATGTGCTTTTAGAAGGTGATAAAGTTGTGCAGGAGGCGCTGAATGGCCTGGATGACGCAGATGTGCTTGTAGTAGAGGAAGGAGAATACCAATGCGACAGACTGATTTTAGATAATAAAGAGAATATATCAATAGTCGGTATTGGAGAGGGAGATGCACCGGAATTCAAGCATACAGAGGATAGCAATAACAGCAAGAAGAGCAATCCGGATCAATATTTCTTAAGTATTGAAAATTGCAGCGGCGTTATCATGAGAAATATATCCCTGGGCTATTATAAGGATAATAAAGCATTATCAGGTGAGGCTTCAGCAAATGGAGCAAAGCCTAAAAAACCTCTTTATATTGATGGTGATTATAATCAGGTTAATACCTATTTTTGCGGAGAATTTGAAGGAAAGGTTAATCAAGGACATATAGAGGTTATAGGGCGCAATAACATAATATTTATTGACGATAACCGATACAATCCACCTCAATCATAGATGAGAGAGAAGGTGATCAATTTTGTGGCGTAAGAGGACCTATTTATTCTTATTAGTATTTATATTCACATTTTGCTCATCGGGATTTGCTTCTGTCTCGGCAGATGAAGGAAATATAATAAATATTGACCTGACATCCGGCGGAAGCAGATCGGGAGCCCTATTTGGAGGCGGCATGCCGTTGGCTCCCGGCGTATCTCAAAACGGCATCATGAGGATAAACAATCAAACAGGGCAGACTGTAACTGTGAGAAGCTTAGCCTTGTCACAAAACGAGATAAGGGGAAAAGACGGAGCCATCATTGCGGATAAAGAAAACGAATCCTATAAGGCTTTTGTAAATAATATTGAATTTGATATAAAGGTCAAATTCGGTGGATTGATACCTTATAGCAAAACCGTTACACTGGGACAGTGGATGGAGACGGCGTTAGAATTGGGCGTGGGCAGTACAAAGATTAAAAACGGCCAATCAGTGGATATCGACTTTACGGTGAAGATGCTGGGCGGGGCGGGAAATGCAGCCCAGGGGGTATCAGCCAAAGCTGATATTACGGCAGTATTGGCCGGAGATAAGGATGATGAAGATCCCGTAAAGCCTCCAAAAGACAAAGACGACGACGATGACGGCGGTGGCAGGGCAGCAGCGGCAGTAAAGGAGCCTGAAAAGCCAAAGCATATTCATATTTTTAACGATATAGACGGTCACTGGGCTGAGGATTATATTCATAAATTAGGCTGTGACTTAGGGTATGTAAACGGCTATGGAGACGGGACCTTCAGACCGGATAGAAATATTGCGAGGGCTGAGGCAGCAAAGATCATTGTCAATGTGAAAAAGCTGAAGCCGGAGGAGGGCAAGACCGGGTATAAGGATAGATTGTTCTTTGCGAATTGGGCAAAGCCTTATATCTATACGGCTACTAAACATGGTATAGCAAAGGGCTATCCTGACGGGCAATTCAAGCCCAAGAAAGAGATCACCCGAGACGAGGCTGTGGCTATGATAATAAGGGCTTTTTATGATGATAAAGAAGAACCTGCAAGCATCCTCTCAGGGGTTTTTAACGATGAGAAGACCTTTCCGATGTGGAGCAAAGGATACCTGACCAAGGCATACAAGGAAGGCATAATCAACGGTTATCCTGACGGAAGCTTCAAACCGCTTGGTAAAATAACGAGGGCTGAATTTGTATCCATTATCGTAAGATATTTAGATAAAGAGTAATACGGGGAGGGAGATTGTATGAAGGTAAGCAAAAAAGCTGTAAATATTCTTGGAGTTGCTTTGGTATATACTGTGACATCTTCCTTTGTAGCATTGATGCCGCAAGATTTGATAGCTACAAAATCATATTTCAATGCAAGCGGACATGTGAATGCTGCAATAAACACTTTAAAATCAGATAAGATTATTTATGTGGATGCAGAAAGCTTCGACGCAAAGAAATGGATACAAACCGGTGCTACAAATATATATATCATTAATGCAAGGGATGATGGGAAGCCAATTGTAGTATATTTTGAAATAATAGGCAATCTCAGAGATTTGGTAGGCGGAATAAGCCCTATAAAAGTATATCCCGGAGATGAAGGTGAAGAGCTTGTGATGCCCATAAGGGATATCAGCATGTTTGAGCTTAGGGATAATACTTTTTACGGCACTATTAAGGTAAGAGCATTCAATGATTATATAAATGATTTTGAAATAGAGATTCCAGAGGTAGAGGGCAATGATATTCTATCTATGAGGAGGGGCCAATGGCCTTACGGCGGCGGTGATGCCTCCATCATGAGCATGCGGACAGATGGTGCGATGGCTATTGATATTTTGGTCAAGTATAACATCAATACCTATGAGGATATGGCTAAGTTCATTAATGACTTTGAGATATTAGAGGAAAAGTTTAATGATCTGCAAAAGTCATACGATGCTTTGCTTGCAGAGAAAGAAGAATTGATCAAGAAAAAGGAAGAGCTTATGAGAAACAATGAGGCTCTATCCCATGATAAGGAACAGCTTCTTGGAGAAATTGACAGGATCGAAAATGAAAAGGATCAGCTGGCCCAGGATTATGAGTCATTGAGTAAAGATGTGGAGAGGCTTAGAAACCATACCTGTCCGAGCCCGTCAACGGGAGGTTCCCCGATACCGGCCCAGCCGCCGGCGCCTGCAGAACCAATACCGACGGACCCTGTACCGACAGACCCTGTACCGACAGACCCTGTACCTACGGATCCTGTCCCCGGTGACCCGACACCTGAAGAGCCCACACCTACCGATCCTGCGCCTACCGAGCCTGCTCCAGGTGACCCGGAACCGGCTGAGCCGCCGACGCCTTCAGAGCCAGCACCTGCCGATCCAGCTCCCGGCGATCCGGCACCGGCTGAGCCGGAGCCCGCAGACCCGGACAATGAAGATGATGACGGTGGTTCACAACCGGGCAATGCAGATATAATAGATAACGGAAGCAAGGATGATGATGATGCGGGCGAAGTGATGCCGGAGGATGACGGAAACGATAATGTACCGCCCGGCGATAGCGGAGCGCAAGCAGGTGAGGATAATGTATCAAGTGCAATAAAGGATATGGCGGATAAGCTGAAAAACTATATATGATAATGTTATTTATAATCACTCCGGACGGAGTGATTATATTTGTTTTATCCTACAGAAAGCCACCATTAAATAGCTTTTCTTACACATTTCATTATTATATAATGAGGTATAGGGGCTGGGGCCTCAAAACGAAATAAATGAGGTGATATTGCTATGATACTTATAAAAAACGGCAAAATACTTACAATGGCCGGCAAGGATTATGAAATGGGAAGCGTGCTTATAGATAACGGCAAGATAATAGCTGTCGGCAAATCTGTAGAAGCACCGGAAGATGCCCTGGTAATGGATGCAGAAGGCAAGATAGTAATGCCCGGTATGATAGATGCTCACTGCCATTTGGGCATGTGGGAGGATTCAATAGGCTTTGAGGGGGCAGACGGCAACGAGATGACAGACCCTGTCACACCCCAGCTTAGAGCCATAGATGGTATAAACCCAATGGACAGAACCTTTGAGGAAGCGCGGGAAGGCGGCATAACCACGGTATGCACCGGTCCGGGCAGCGCCAATGTAATAGGCGGTACATTTGCAATCATTAAGACCTATGGTAAAAGAATCGATGATATGATAGTCAAAGAACCTGCGGCAATGAAGGTTGCCTTTGGTGAAAATCCTAAGAGGGTTTATTCTGAAAGGAAGCAATCCCCCTCAACCAGGATGGCTACCGCAGCCATATTGAGAGAACAGCTTATGAAAGCGAAGGCCTACAAGGAAAAGCTGGAAAAGGCCAAGGAGGATACGGATAAGAAGCCGGAGCCGGATGTAAAGATGGAGGCATTGCAGAAGGTCATCAATAAGGAGATACCTTTGAAGGCTCATGCCCACAGAGCAGATGACATATTCACAGCCATAAGGATTGCAAAGGAGTTTGATGTGGATATAACATTGGATCATTGCACGGAAGGCCATCTCATAGCTGATGAACTGGCCAGGGAGGGGAAATATGTGATAAGCGGGCCTCACCTGACGGAGAGGTCAAAGCACGAGCTAAAGAACAAAAGCTTTGAATCCCCTGTAGCGCTTTGGAAGGCAGGGGTCAAGTTCTGCATAATGACGGATCATCCTGTTATACCGATTCAGCATTTGCCTATCTGCGCCGGTTTTGTTGCCAAAGAAGGCCTGGATGAAATGGAAGCTTTGAAAGCCATCACAATCTATCCTGCCGAGATACTTGGCATAGCTGACAGGGTGGGCAGCATCGAAGTTGGGAAGGATGCGGATATCGCTATATTTGATGGGCATCCCTTCAATGCAACCGCCAAAACGGAAGCAGTGCTGATAGACGGACAAGTTGTTTATCGAAGATGATATATAAGCTGTTAGGTCATCGCAAGACTTGGCTTTGCGATGACCTTTTCTTTGTGCGCCCAGCATGGGCGCAATCTAACGGGTGAAAGTTCCGAGTGCGGGTTAATAGTGCCAAGCACATAGCCAAGAGCAAGGGTGCCCATTGTGAAGTGGAATCTGAAGGAAGCTTAAGGCAAAATTCTGGTCTGACGAACAGAAACTACATCAGGCATATATATGCTGGGTAAGATTGCAAAACAAATTAAAGCCCAAAACTATAGTGAGTGAACTTTTACAATATCTCAAAGATAATGGAGAGCAACTTAAGCAATCAATCTTGGACGGTAAATACCGTCCTAATCCGGTCAGAAGGGTGGAAATACCAAAAGAAGACGGAAAGCAGAAAAGGAAATTGGGAATTCCTACAGTAGTAGACAGGGTTATACAGCAGGCAATAGCACAAGTTCTTACGCAGATTTACGAGAAACAATTTTCTGACAATAGTTTTGGGTTCAGACCAAAGCGAAGCGCTCACGATGCCATCAAAAGAAGCCAAGAAAATATTGAACAGGGATATAAATATGCTGTTGATATGGACTTGGAAAAGTATTTTGGTGCGCCAGGATAAGCTGGGTAATTTCAGTTGGTGAGATTCCAACCTAGGCAAGAGGTGTAGCCGCCTCACCTAGAATCAAGTCTTGGGTGTGGGAAGGTAACGACTCATACTAAGCGTAGACAGAGCGACACTAGGCCGTAACGCAAGTGAAGCGATTGAGCCTCGTTAAAACGTCCGGAGGCCGACAAGGTCGAATACTTGGAAGGCTATAGTAATTTTCCGATAAAGGCGAGGAAAATGGAGACTCCGGCGGGGTCTGAGAGCATGGCATGGTGGAAAGGGAATTGTCACGGAACCTGGGAGATCCGTCACGGTCTTTGCGAAAGCAGAGTACGCAAGCTGAAAGGACCATCCACAAGCAAACGGATGCCATGGCGGGAGTCGGACTTGCTGATAGTACTCGGAGCATAGGAAAGCTATGTACATGGGGAAGCGGCAGGACAGAACGTACCGTTCTGGGGAGCCCGGTGCGGAAAAACTGCACGCCGGGTTCTGATTGGGGCTGGCAGTACAAGGGTTAATCCAAGGCTGCCTTCTACCAACCATAACATTGATCACCAATTGCTGATGAAGGCAGTGCGAAAACATGTGAAGGAACAGTGGATTCTGCTGTACATTGGGAGATGGCTGAAAGCGCCATTTCAAACGGAAAAAGGAGAGATAATTCTTAGAACTGCTGGCACACCACAAGGTGGAGTTATTAGTCCAAATAGCCGAGGTACTGAATCCCATCCTGCGAGGATGGATGAATTATTTTGGCAAGTTCAATCGTTCGGCAATGAAACGCACGCTAGACTGCGTGCAAAGACGCCTGATAAAGTGGGCTATGTGCAAGTACAAGAATTTCCGCGGACACCGTCGAAGAGCCGAAGAATGGCTATGCCAAGTTAGAAAAAGAGAACCCAACATGTTTGCACATTGGGCTCTCTAGGGAAACTGTATGAGCGAATGATAAGAGCCGTATGAACTGAGAGGCTCACGTACGGTTCCGTGAGAGCATTGAGGTGAAACTCCTCTTTGCTACTCGACTGGAAGGTCGGGAATTAAAATAATTAATTCCCTCCTATCCGATTTTATACTAATGGCAATAATAAATAAGGGTGATCCATTGATCCAGGATGAAACATCATGATTCGAGATAAAGTGTAACTGGACTATATGCAGGAGAAAATAATATGGAAAGATTGAAAAAATATTTATTGCCCATGATCTGCGTAGCTTTTTTTGGAGAAATATATTTTTACCCCTTTAGCAGCAGCTTGAGATTTTCGGCAGGCATAATAGTACTAAGCTTGATAATACTGATCCAGGACAATGTTTCGGAATTTTATGCTTCTGTTTTTTCCGGTATAATGGTTTTTATTTTGCGCAGCTTAATAGATGTGTTATATGCAAATACATCCATTGAAAATATTATGCGATATAACCTGCCATCTGCCGCCTATTACTTGACCTATGGGCTTCTGGCAGCGGCCTTCATGGTAAGGAGATACAAAAGCCATATCCTTGCCGGGATAATCCTTTTGTCCGCGGTTGATTCGCTGAGCAATATAGCCGAAGCATTAATCCGCGATAGATATGTAAGCTTCGGAATGATACAGCTCATCCTCCTGGTAGGTATAGTGAGAAGCACCACCGCATATTTTATCTACCTTTTGTATAAGAATCAGGAGCTTTTCATATTGCGAAGGGAGCATCAAAAAAGATACAGCCAGCTTAATATACTGGTTTCAGATATACAAGCCGAGATGTTCTATTTGAAAAAGTCAATGCTGGACATAGAAAAGGTTATGGGGAAAAGCTATAAGCTCTATGAAAGATATAGGGATGATAAGGTGCTGCAGGCGGACACCCTTGATATCGCAAGAGAGATACATGAAATAAAAAAAGACTACAACAGGGTGCTCAGCGGCTTTGAGAGCTTCCTCAAAGACTTTGAAACGGACGGCGCTATGAACCTGGCGGATATGCAGGAGATTATAAAGGAAAACACAAAGCGTTATCTGAATGTCAGGGAACATGGCAAGGATATTTCCATAAGCTTTGACTTTAAAGATAATTTTTCTCTTAATAAATATTACAGCTTATTCACGGTGCTTAATAACTTGATAGTGAATGCGATTGATGCCTGCGGCAGCAGCGGTGAGATAAAAGTGACGCAAAGCAGCGGCGAACATCGTATATATTTTAAAGTGGAAGATGATGGAGAAGGCATAGAAGAGGATATATTGCCATACATATTCAATCCCGGCTTTACCACAAAATATTCCGGCAGCACGGGCAAAGCATCAACGGGCATCGGGCTTTCCCATGTAAAAAATATCATAGAAGAACTGCAGGGAACCATCAGAGTTGATTCAAAACCGGGGCAGGGGACTTTATTTACAGTAAGCTTGCCGAAAAATATATTATTAGGGTGATGATTTATGTCAAATACTTTTTTTATTATTGATGATGATATAAATATAAGAAAAATGCTCGCTCATATCATTTCAAAAAATGACTTGGGCAAAGTGGTCAGTGAGCTTGATAACGGCCTTCACGCTGAAAAAGAGATACTTTTTTACAATCCTGACATTGTACTCATTGATTTGCTTCTGCCGGTTAAAGATGGGATACAGATAATAAAAGATGTCAAAGAAGAAGGCTATAAGGGCAAATTTATAATGATTTCACAGGTCGAAGACGAACATATGATTTCGCGGGCTTATGAGAACGGCATTGTATTCTTCATAAGCAAACCCATCAATATGACGGAGGCTGTCAACGTGATCAAGGGCGTTTGCCATAGCATCGAATTGGAACGCTCTGTGGAATTGATCAAAAATGCGGTAGGCCGCATCAATAATGACAATGTCTCCATGCCGAAGCTGAGCATAGATGATGAAATAACAAGGATTTTTACGGAAATAGGCATTATTGGCGAATCGGGGGTCAGAGATCTTACTAAACTTATTCATGCAGCCATAAGCTTTAAAAACCAACATGAGTCCCAGCAATACCAGCTTCAGGATTTCTACCGTGAGATTGAACCTTCCCTCCATGTCAAAGCTGTTGAGCAGCGCATAAGGAGAGCTATATTAAAAGCCCTGGAAAACATCGCTGCTTTGGGGCATGATGATTATTACAACAGCAAATTTGTTGAATACAGCACCGCTTTGTTTGATTTTAAGCAGGTAAAGCAGGAAATGCGATATATAGAAAATTCAAAAGAGGAAAGAGGAAAAATAAATATCAGAAAGTTTGTGGAAGGAGTCATATCCAAACTGAATATTTAGAAAATTGAAGGCTAACATGCATATATATGCTAAATAGTGAATAATAAAAATCTTTTTTGTTACATTAAATAGAACTTTGTAGTTTGACGTAATGCCTCCATATAATTTATTTATGAAATTATATTTTTTTTGGAGGTATATAAATGACTTTAAAGCTTGATATGATTCAAACCATCGCTTTAGCTGCGGTCGTTCTATTCTTAGGCCAGGGCTTGAAAAAGAAAATAGGGTTTTTAGAAAAATACTGCATCCCGGCGCCTGTTGTAGGAGGGTTGATATTTGCAACTTTAGCTTTGTTATTGAGACAGACCGGAGTATTGACATTTAAGATGGATGATGCCCTGAAAGATGTGTTTATGACCGCTTTTTTCACTACAGTAGGCTTTACTGCAAGCTTCCAGTTATTAAAAAAAGGCGGTACGAAGGTCATAATCTTCTTGGGTGCAGCCGTGATCTTAGTAGTGCTGCAAAACATTTTAGGTGTGAGCCTTGCAAAGGCATTTAATCTAAACCCGCTTATAGGACTTGCTACAGGCTCTGTTCCTATGACAGGGGGTCATGGTACTTCAGGGGCTTTTGCACCTTTGTTTGAAAAAGCCGGGGCTGTTGGTGCCAATACAGTGGCAATGGCTTCTGCAACCTTCGGATTGATCATGGGAAGCATGATAGGCGGACCCATAGCAAAAAGCTTGATCGAACGAAACTCTTTAGTAAAAATCAGTTCAAAATCAGGAAACTCTTCAGCTTCATCGGATATAAAGGAAGAAGCGAAAAAGCTCATATCCGGCAATTTCGCTGCAGCTGCCTCCCAGATAATAATTGCCATGGGGCTTGGAACTATTATTTCAGCCATATTGCAAAAAACCGGCATGACTTTCCCTCCATATATAGGCGCTATGTTTGCAGCAGCAATAATGAGAAATATTTCCGACAGCACTAAGGCTATGAAAGTACACATGGAAGAGATAGATATTATAGGCAATATATCTTTGTCGTTATTTCTTTCAATGGCTCTCATGGGGCTGAAGCTCTGGGAGCTGGCAGATCTGGCAGTGCCTTTGGTGGTCATGCTGCTTGCACAAACAGTTTTGATGGCGATATTTGCTTGCCTGGTAACCTTCAACCTCATGGGCAGAGATTATGAAGCGGCAGTGATAACAAGCGGACATTGCGGCTTCGGCATGGGTGCTACTCCAAATGCGATTGCCAACATGGAGACCATTGCAGCCAAATTCGGTCCTGCTCCGGCGGCTTTTTTCATACTTCCTTTGGTAGGAAGCTTGTTCATAGATTTCTTCAATGTCGGCATAATTACGACATTTATGAATTTTGTAAAATAAATATTTTGTAAAAAAATATTGACGCAAAATTAACATTGTAATATAATACAAATAGAAATTGAATATTTTGTAATCTTCAGGGACGGGTGCAATTCCCTACCGGCGGTACAGCCCGCGAGCCGAATGGCAGATCCGGTTAGATTCCGGAGCCGACAGTAAAGTCTGGATGGAAGAAGGTTTATTTTTATTGGTATTGTATGAAATAAGTCCCTGATGTAATCGGGGACTTTTTTTGATGGGGACGGGGAAGATGGGTTAACGCTGGAACATTTCCGTGTTTTTTAGTGAAATTCAGTGTCCCTCAGTGGTTCCAAAAAAAGTCCCAAAAGTAATACATTCACCCTGAGCTCTGAGCTCTATTATAAGGAGGCAAAAAAATGAGAAACTCAAAACTTCAGTTGGTAACAAAAATAGGTATTCTATCCGCATTGGCATTCCTCTTGTACTTAGTTGAATTTCCTCTTCCTTTATTTCCGCCGTTTTTAAAGATTGATTTAGGGGATTTGCCGGCTATTATTGGTGCTTTTGCTCTTGGACCATGGGTGGGAGTCATGATAGAGCTTATAAAGAATATACTTCATCTGGTTGTACGCTCATCAACAGGCGGAATCGGAGAGGTAGGAAATTTCCTTACAGGCTCAGCCTATGTGCTGGTTGCAGCATCGATGTACTTTAGAAATAAAAGCAGGAAGACTGCTATATTGGGCTTGACCACCGGTACAATAGTTATGGCGGCAGCCATGTGCGTCTTCAACTTCTTCATTCTGATACCGGTTTTCACCAACAGCCCGGTTTCTATGGACAATATACCTCTTATACTTACGGCGATACTGCCTTTTAATCTGATAAAGGGTATTGTTTTATCCATAGTTACCTTGATGCTTTACAAGAGCTTATCTCCTATACTTCATGCCGATGTTTATAACGAAGTGGCAGATAAAAGAGCCAGATAAGGTATACTTTTAGCAAAAAATGAAATATAATAATTAAAATGAAAAAAATATCCGGAGCAAAGCATCTTGCTCCGGTATTTGCATTGTGCTGGAGGTTATTATGCTTAGGATTATTTCTAAAAATGCAGAAGATACATATAAATTAGGAGAAAGATTGGGCAGATCGCTTTTCCCGGGCAGCATAGTCTGTCTTACGGGGGACCTGGGGGCAGGCAAGACCGCTTTTGCTCAAGGCATAGGAAAAGGCCTGGGAGTATCGGAGCATGTTATAAGTCCAACCTATACTATAATAAATGAATACACTTCCGGAAGGATTCCGTTTTATCATTTTGATGTATACAGATTGGGAAGCTCCGATGAGATGTATGAATTGGGCTGCGATGAGTATCTATATGGGGACGGAGCGACTGTGCTGGAGTGGGCGGATAGTGTGGAGGATGTGATACCGGCCCAGCGGCTCTGGATAACCATCAGAAAGCTGGAAAACCAGGACCAACGGGAAATAAGGATGGAAGCTTCAGGTTTGGCTTATGAAAACCTATTGAAGGAGATGGAGAAGGATGAGAATATTAGCGATTGATACATCTACGGCAGCGGCGTCTTCAGCCCTTATAGAGGATGGAAGGCTGCTGTGCGAGTTTATGATAAACGATGGGAAAAAGCATTCGGAGAAGCTGATCAATATTATGAATACTGCTTTGGAAAGCAGCGGCATAGAAGTCCGGGATATAGATGCCTTTGCTTGCTCAACAGGTCCGGGTTCATTTACAGGACTCAGGATAGGAGCAGCGGCTGTAAAGGCTTTGGGCCAGGCTCTGGACAAACCGGTAATAGCCGTTCCTACTTTAGATGCACTGGCTTATAATGTATTTCCGCGCCGGGGATTGATATGTCCGATGCTGGATGCTCAAAGAAATATGGTATATGCAGTTCTCTACAGATGCGATGGCAAAAAGCTGACCAAAGAGGAAGATTATAGGGCCATAGATATTGATAAGCTCATCGAAAGGCTTGAGGATTTTGGAGAGGATATAATCCTGCTTGGAGATGCCATGCCTATTTTTGGAGAAAAGCTGAAAAATGCTCTTCCAAACGCTGTTGAAGCTCATTCTGGTGCTCTATATCCGAGGGCTTCCTCAGTGGCAATATTGGCAGAAGAGCTGTATAAAGCAGGAGAAGCCTTGAATTATGATGATCTAGGGCTTTATTATATAAGAAAATCCCAGGCGGAAGTGGAATACGACAAGAAGCAGAAAATTGAGATAGCACCGATGACAGGAGAAGATATTCAGGCTGTATATGATGTGGAATGCTTGAGCTTTGCCACTCCGTGGTCTTTAGACTCCTTCACATCAGAGATTTACAGCAATAATATGGCAAAATATTTGGTGGCAAGAATCGGAGAAGAGATAGTAGGCTACGGAGGAATGTGGATCATACTGGACGAGGGGCACATAACCAATATAGCCGTGCATCCGGAGCACAGGGGCAAAGGCATCGGAGATGCATTGGTGCAGGCTATCATAAACATTGCCGTTGAAAACGGCGTAAAGAGGATGACGCTGGAGGTAAGGCCTTCGAACTGGGCGGCCTTGAATCTGTATAAAAAATATGGTTTTAAAGAAGCCGGAGTCAGGAAAGGATATTATGAAGACACCGGAGAAGATGCGGTTATAATGTGGCTGGAGTTATCTTAGAACTCAGGGTTCAGAGCTCAGAACTCAGGAGCCAGAGCAGGGCTTTGGGGTCGTGGAAGACGGGGAACGGAAACCACTGAAGGACACTGAATTTCACAAAAAAACACGGAAGTTCTTTGAGGTTTTGTGAAAGACGGGGAACACGGATTTGCACTGAATCTTTCACGGAGGGTGTTTAACTAAACCCATATCTAAGCAGGAATTTTGTGAAGAACCTTAGAGTAAGTTAACGACGCGTAACGCCCGCAGCTTCAACTGTTTGAGCCAAAGCGAGTTTTGAAGCTGCAGTAAGCAAGTTTACCCCGTTCTATCGTGCCTAAGCCTTCAGTTTTTATTAACTGCAGGCAAGGCACGCTACGAACCCGATTGACATTTCTAACATTCAGCCGGAGATAAACTCCACCTGAATGAAGAACTGTCTTACTTAGTCTTAGGTTTGTAATTCGCATTCCTGTGTGATATGGCATTAGTTAAAATAGAAAGCTGTGTTAATCCGTGGAAAAATCCGTGAAAATCCGTGTTCCCCGCTCTCAATTGACCCTAGACTCGCGACCTTCATACCAGAAGCTAGAAGCCAGAGGCTAGAAGCTGACCATAAAGGAATGCATAAGCTCTTTTCTCAGACAATTGTCTGAGAAATCCGTATATATATCAGAACCGGCAAAAGAGGTGGGGTTAATTTGGATGGGGCAGATATAGATATAATAAACAAATGCCTGGAAGGTGATGATTTGGCTTTTGAAGAGCTGGTGACCAGATATAAAAAGCTGGTTTTCAATACATCCTATAGGATGCTCGGCAGCTATGAGGAAGCGGAAGATGCCTCTCAGGAAGCTTTTATAAGGATGTATAAAGCCCTTAAGAGATACGATCCCCAATTTAAATTTTCTACCTGGGCTATGAAAATCACGACGAATTACTGTCTTGACTTGTTGAGGAAGAGAAAAGGAGATACGGTTCCTATTGAAGAGCAATACGATTTGAAGGATGAAGGCTTAACTCCCGAGGAAGAGTATATAAGGCATGAGAAGCAGCAAATGGTAAGAAAAGCCATAGAAAGCTTACCGTCAAAATACAAAGAGCTCATAGTGCTTTTCCATAATAGGGGGCTATCCTATTCAGAAATAATGGATGTAACGGGAGAATCTTTGACAATAGTCAAAAACAGGCTGTACAGGGCACGTCAGATGCTTAAAGATAGTTTGGAAAAGTTAGACAAGGAGGGTGAGAGCATATGGAATGCAGCAAAATAAGCGATTTTATTATGAAATATGTAGATGGTGATATAAGCGAAGTTGAGCTGAAGATGTTGAATAGGCATATGCTTTACTGTGAAGGATGCAGCCGGGAATTTCAGATATTGACGGAAATGTCAAAGTGCATAAGCGAGCTGCCGGAGGTTGAGGCACCCGCAAGCCTTGAAGCTAAGGTTATGGCAAGGATAAAGCAGCAAAGAACTCAAGCCAGCATGCTCAGCATGCTTATGGGTGCTGCAGGTTTATTCGTATTTGCATACTATATGGCTATTTTTGCAATCTTGCCTTTCTTTAGGGAGCTTGGAACTTTCCAAATGATGCTTAACTATGGCGCTTATTTTCTAAAGCTTATTGGAGCGTACATCATGAAGATAATTGTTTATTTACCCATTACCATAGAAAATTTACTCATACTGAGAAATATTCTGGTCAGGGATTATATGAATATTATGCTGTTGATTGCCGGCGGGGTAATGCTGCTGAATCTGGAGCTTATCAGGTTCATTAATTTGCAGCAGGAATAAGGAGGGATGCGGGATGAAAAAGAAATATTTTCTGGCGGTCATGTTGCTGATATTGATGGTTTTTTTCACCGCTGCTTTTTCTGTGAGGGATGATAATTCATCCTTTACTATGGGTCAAGATTTAAAAATCAATAAGGACGAAAATATAAAAGGCGCCGTGGCAGTAATGTTCGGTGATGCTGTTGTAGACGGAACCATTGACGGAGAGCTTGCCGTCATATTCGGAGACGCAAGGATCAATGGCAGGGTAAGCGGTAATGTGGCTTCAATATTCGGAGATATTATAGCGGGTGAAAACGCTGTTATCGGAGGCAGTGCTGCCGCAGTAATGGGAGAGGTGGATAAATCCCAGGGCTCTGTCATTGCAGGAGAGATTGCAAGCCTAAAGGGGCCTTTCGATACCAGAGGGATGAACTTCATACCTTTGCTGGGAATCGTATCTTTGATCGGGCTCATAGTGTTTTACGGGCTGTCAGCCTTGCTGCTGATCATAATTCCCGATAGGATTGACTTCATGGCCGAAAGCGCCCCTGTAAAGATATGGAGGAGATTCGGCATAGGCATAGCGGCTTATCTGTTGTTTTTGCCTGCCATCATAGCATTGGCTATAACTATTGTCGGCCTTTTCCTGATACCGTTTTTTATTGCCGCCTTTTTCCTCACTGTTTTCCTGGGATTGGCTGCGATAAAATTGGCCATAGGCAGGAGAATTACGGGTAATCTGGAGGGAAGAAGTGCTCCGTATATTTATTTGCTGGTAGGTTCGATCCTGATTTTCATCTTGCCATTCATACCTGTCCTCGGCTGGCTGGTATATATATTTGCATCCTGCGCAGGCCTTGGAATAGTGCTGGATACCAGGCTTGGCAGACCCAGAGCAAAGGCAGTTCAATAAAATATTAATTATTTTGCTTTATATGTCCCAAGCTATGTGATATAATATGTAATTGTTATCATATTATATTATATTCATGCATTTAGGGGGAATAGAATTGCTGCTCCGGGAATTTGAAATAGATGGTCATATTATACGCCTAAGCGAAGTGGATGATATCTTTGTTGCTGAAGTCGCACAAAGCAGCGGCGAAAGGCTGTTCTATCATGAGTTTTCAAGCTACGAAAACATAAAAAATGGCTTCAACCAAATTATTGAGGAAAATGAAGCAAACAGTATAGATATAAGAAGGGTTTTAGATATTCTGGAAAACAGTAAATAATAGCAGACGGGGCAGGATAATATCCTGCCTTTTGTTCATAATATAAAAAATACGAAGCATTTTTTAGGGTACGTGGTGCGCAGCCTAGGGTTACTTCCTCGTATCCCGCAGCCATAAAAGGAGAGATGAAAATGGGAAAAGATGCGGTAATATTAGCCGTAGAGAGCTCCTGCGATGAAACCTCGGCTTCTTTAGTCAGAAATGGGAGAGAGGTTTTGTCTAATATTATTTCGAGTCAGATAAGCGTACACAAAAAATTTGGCGGGGTAGTGCCTGAAGTGGCTTCGAGGAAGCATATAGAGAATATAAGCCAGGTCATAGACTTGGCTTTGGATGAGGCAGGCTTGAAGCTTGACGATATAGACGGAATAGCTGTCACTTACGGCCCGGGTCTGGTAGGAGCCCTGCTCATCGGACTCACTACTGCCAAAGCATTGGCTTATGCCAGGAAGCTGCCTCTTATCGGCGTCAATCATATAGAGGGTCATATATATGCAAATTTTATTCAGCATAAAGAGCTGGAGCCTCCTTTCGTATGTCTTGTGGCTTCGGGAGGGCATAGCCATATAGTCAATGTCCGATCCTACGGCAAATATGAAATAATGGGCATGACAAGGGATGATGCGGCAGGAGAAGCTTTTGACAAGATAGCAAGGGCTTTAGGGCTGGGCTATCCCGGCGGACCGCTGGTAGATAAGATAGCCAGGGAAGGAAATCCCCATGCTATAGATTTTCCCAGAGCATATTTGGAAGAAGGCAGCTATGATTTCAGCTTCAGCGGATTAAAATCTGCCGTCTTAAATTTCTTGAACAGCCTATCGATGAAGGGCAGTTCCCCGGATATTCCCGATGTGGCGGCAAGTTTCCAGCAGGCTGTAGTGGATGTTCTGTCGGATAAGCTCATTGCAGCGGCAGAAGAGAAAAAATCGCCTTATGCGGTACTGGCAGGCGGTGTGGCTGCAAACAGCAAGCTGAGAGAGGAACTCAGCAATAAAGGGTTGGAAAAGGGAATAAAGGTATTATACCCAGACCCGATATTATGTACGGATAATGCGGCCATGATAGGCAGTGCCGGTTATTATAAGCTTCTGCGAGGGGAGATATCGGAGATGAACCTCAATGCGGTGCCTAATTTGACGCTGTAGGAAGACGGAAACCGATTTATTATTTATTACTTGTTGATTAATAATTTCAATTTGGTATAATAATATTAAAGAGACTGCCACAAATGTGGTTGCCTCATATTAGCGGATTAAAAAGTAATCACACTGCAGGGCAATTGCAGTGTGATTCTCTTTTCGATATATTACTTCTTAAAGAATATCGACATTATCGAAATTATTAAAGATAGTAACGCTATTATAAACATCCCAAAGGTTAGCATTATTCTCCGTCCCCCCTCGACCTAAAAGGAATACCCTAATGCCAGAAGCCAGCGGCTAGAGGCCAGAGGCTTAATTCTGAGCCCTGAGTTCAAATAAATATTGACACCGTCTTCAAACAAAAGTATAATTGTATACAATAATACAAATATACGAATACGAAGGGGGTCTTCTTGTGTACAAAGCTACTTTAATACCCGGTGATGGCATAGGTCCGGAAGTAATAAGTGCAGCAACTTCAGTGATCGAAGCTGCAGGAGTTGATATCAAATGGGATGAAAAGCAGGTAGGGCAGGCAGCTATGGCTAAGTACAATAATCCATTGCCTGAGGACACCATTAATTCTATTGAGATCAATAGGATAGCCCTTAAGGGTCCAACTACTACGGAAATAGGAAAAGGCTTCAGAAGCGCCAATATAAGCTTGAGACAAAGGCTGAACCTGTATGCAAATATCAGGCCCATTAAGACTATTGAGGGTGCTAAAACAAAATATAGAGACGTAGACCTTGTTATATTCAGAGAGAATACAGAAGATTTATACATGGGTATAGAACATATGATAGGGAAGGATGCGGCAGAATCCATCAAGATCATAACAAGGGAGGCATCGGAGAGGATCGCTTCCATGGCTTTCAGCTATGCCGTTAAAGAAAAACGAAAAAAAGTTACCTGTGCTCATAAGGCAAATATTATGAAGCTCAGTGACGGGCTTTTCTTATCCAGCGTCAGAAGCGTTGCCGGCAAATTTCCTGATATTGAATACGAAGAAGTGATTGCCGATGGTTTATTTATGAATATGGTAATGAATCCTCAGGACTATGATGTGCTGGTATTGCCGAATCTCTATGGAGATTTATTGTCGGAAATGAGCGCCGGGTTAGTAGGCGGGCTCGGCGTTGTACCGGGTGTGAATATAGGTGTAGAAGCTGCGGTATTTGAGCCTACTCATGGGACGGCTTTGGATATAGCAGGCCAGGGCATAGCCAATCCCACGGCTGCAATTCTATGCGGTGTAATGCTTCTAAGGCATTTGGGAGAAAAGGATGCAGCAGAGAGAATCTATAACAGCGTGTCCCGGGTAATAAAAAACGGCAAGCATGTGACGAGAGATCTGGGCGGAACTGCTTCTACTCTCGATATGACAAAGGCTATAATTGATAGTTTACCTGGTAGCTAAACGGCAGGTGATTTAATGGAGTATTTTACAAGGGTACAAATATATGAGAAGATCCGACAGGACATCCTGGATGGAAGATATGAAAGAGGCGAAAGCCTCATAGAGCAGAAACTGGCACAGGAGTTTGGAGTGAGCCGGACACCTGTAAGAGAGGTTCTGCGCCAGCTTGAGCTGGACGGTTTGGTTGGAAGCATACCGAACAGGGGAGTATTTGTTATAGGCATCACTCAAGAAGATATAGAGGATATCTATGAAATAAGGCGAAGGATCGAAGGCCTGGCTGCATTATGGGCGACGGATAAAATGGCGGAAGAGGAATTCGCTGAGCTGGAGAATATATATAACCTTATGGAATTCTATACCCACAAGCATGATGTTTCTCAAGTAGCAAAGCTTAATACTCAGTTTCATGAAGTAATTTTCAAAGCATCTCACAGCAAATACCTGAAAAACATGCTGAGCAACTTTCAAGTATACATTCAGTGGGCCAGGTATGCTTCGCTCAAGGTGCCCGGCCGCATGGAGGCAGCCCTTGCAGAGCATAAGGGCATCTTGGAGGCCTTTAGGCAAAAAGACAGGCTTTTAGCCGAGAAGCTCATAATGGAGCATGTTGCAAATTCCAGCAAGAACATCAAGACGGCACAATAGAAAGCGGGCCGGCTATTGCATGTCGGCCCACTCTTCCAGCAGCTCATCTATTTGAGCGCATAAATTTTCTTTTTCTTCACTCAGTTCATTGCACCTGATATGATCTGAGTATATATCCGGCTGTCCCAGCAGCGCATCGATCTCTTTTATCCTGGCTTCAGCAATTTCAATCTCATCTTCAATGGTCTCCAGGCGTTTTTGCTGGCGCCTTTCCTTGGCTTTTTCTTCCTTCTGCTTCAGCCAATCATTTTTTACTTCCGAATTTTTTTCGGGCTCGTTTGTGCTGCCGTCATCAGTATCGAACAATTCTCTTTTTTTCAGATAATAGGAGTAGCCTCCGTCATACAGCTTGCCTTCCTGGGGGGTGAGCTCCACTACTTTGGTAGCCACCTTATTGAGAAAGTACCTGTCATGGGAGATAAAAAGCACGGTGCCGCTGTAGCCGGACAGGGCTGCTTCCAATACTCCCTTTGACTCCATATCAAGATGGTTGGTGGGCTCATCCAGCAAAAGAAAATTAGCCTTTGAGAGCATTAGCTTCAGCAGTGCTATCCTGCTCTTCTCTCCGCCGCTCAATACGGATATTTCCTTAAAAACATCTTCTCCTTGAAAAAGGAAAGCTGCCAATGCATTTCTTATGGTCGTTTGGTTGAGTTCCGGATAAGCATCCCATATCTCATCGATGACCATTTTGTCGGTGCTAAGGCTTTCCTGTTCCTGGTCATAATATGCGGGGAATACGGACATGCCGAATCTCAAAGTACCTTTATCAGGCTTCAGCATGCCGGCGATTATTTTGAGCAAAGTAGTTTTTCCTATCCCATTTGGGCCCAGCAAGGCCACCTTGTCGCCCCGCTTGATTTCAAGACTGAAGTTTTGAAACAAAGGCCTGCCAAAGGCTTTGGAGACGTTTTCCAACCTCAATACATCATTGCCGCTTCTCAGCTTGGGCTCAAATTTAAAATGAGCTCTCTTAGGCAATGCTTCAGGCTTTTCAAGCCTTTCCATCTTTTCTAACATCTTTTCCCGGCTTTCAGCCTGCTTTATGCTTTTTTCCCGGTTGTACTGCCGGTATCTGGCTATTATGGCTTCCTGACGGGCTATCTCTTTCTGCTGGTTTTCATAATCTTTTTGCGCTTGCTCTCTGTTCTCATCCTTTTTTACAATATAATAGGAGTAATTTCCCTCATATTCTAAAATCCTGCCGTTTTCCATCTCAAAGGTTCTGTTTGTCACATTGTCCAGCAGATATCTGTCATGGGATATTATCATCAGTGCGCCTTTATAGTCTTTGAGAAAGCTTTCCAGCCACTCCACAGCTTCAATATCAAGATAATTGGTAGGTTCATCGAGGAGCAGGATATCTCTTTTCTCCAGCAAGACCTTGCCCAGGGCTACCCTGGTCTTCTGGCCACCGCTGAACAAAGCCACCCTCTTATCATAGTCCTGAGGAGAAAAACCAAGGCCCTTGAGGACGCCCCTTATTTTGCTTTCATATGCGAAACCGTCGTTGTTTTCATATTCTTGCTGCAAGGATGAGTAAGCCTTCATCAGCGATTCCATTTTGGCTTCATCAGTGCCGGCTTTCATGCTGCTTATTTCATGTTCCAGACCTTTCAGCTTATTTTCTATACCTATTATGCCGGAAAAAACCTTCAGCATTTCCTGCCATAGAGTCGTATCCCATTGAAAATCCAAGAACTGAGACATATACCCTATGCTCATATTCTTGCCCAGATACAATTCACCGCTGTCCCTGTCTTCGATTCCGGCAATTATTTTAAATAAAGTGGATTTTCCGGCTCCATTCACACCTATTACTCCGACCTTGTCCTTTTCCTGCAGGGTAAAGGAAGCATCTTTTATGATCAAATCCATACCATAAGATTTTTGTATTTCTTTTGTCGATAAAATTATCATTGTGACCTCCTGAAAGGATATTTACAATAATAATTCTACCAAAGATTCATAAATATATAAATATATAAGGCACAATTGGAAAATATAATATCAGTTGCCCGGTTTGAAATTTTACTTTGATTACCAAATAAATTCGGTAATCAATTGACTTTTGAACCTACATATAATAAAATATTAACAATAAAATTGTTGTTGACTATAGCCTGAATTTAGAATATTGCAATAATTTACCTTTGATATAGGAGTTGATATAGTGGAAAGATTTAGCAGCATTTCTATGGCAGTTGTAAGGAGATTACCTAAATATCATAGATATCTCTCAGAATTGAAGAAGAATGATGTAAAAAGAGTGTCCTCTCAGGAGCTCAGCAGGATTACAGGCTTTACCGCATCTCAGATAAGACAGGACTTAAATTGCTTTGGTGGCTTTGGGCAGCAAGGCTACGGGTATAATGTGGACGATTTGCACCAGCAGATCAGCAAGATTTTAGGCCTTGATAAGGTATATAAGACGGTTATAGTAGGTGCGGGCAATCTTGGGCAAGCTATAGTGAACTATACTTTTTTTGAAAAAAGCGGTTTTGTTCCTCAGGCAATATTCGATGTCAACCCAAGGCTCATCGGCCTTAAAATAAACGATATCAAGGTTCATGACGTAGAAAACCTTGAGAGCTTTGTAAAGGATAATGGTATTGATATAGGCATAATATGCACTCCCAAAAGCCAATGCCAAAAGGTAGCCGAGGCTTTGGCCAAAGGCGGAGTTCAGGGGATCTGGAATTTTGCGCCCTCAGATGTCAGCGTGCCTGACGATATTATCGTAGAAAACGTGCATCTAAGCGAAAGTCTTTTTACCATCTCGTATTTGCTCAAGGAGAGAGAAGAAGTTTTAAAGACGAAAAAATATTGACACCCAAAAATTCAGGTGGTAAAATCTACTTATTAAAGGGGAGTAACTGCTCCTTGAGTTGATAGAGTCAACATCACAGCTTATAAGCCTGGCTCTATCGTGACTGCGTCAAGTGAGACCTTTAACGCAATGTTATTTTGTGTTAAAGGTCTTAATATCTTTTTGCTGAAGAATATGATAATATGATTTAAGAAAGATATCTTGCATAATTAAAAAATAATGAAGGATATCATTCGAATTTTTTAATAAGGATTAAAAAATTTGTAAAACATAGCTTATATACTAAAGGAGATGTAGAAAATGCTGGACTTATTTACCGGTTTCCAGGCGCTGAGCCTCGGAAACATCATCATGTTTGTGATTGCCTCTGTACTTATTTATCTTGCAATTGTAAAGGAATATGAGCCCATGCTCTTATTGCCTATCGGATTCGGAGCCATATTGGCCAATATTCCGCTGTCCGGAGCTATTGGAGAGCACGGGCCGCTTACAATCCTATATAATATAGGAATACTTACTGAGTTATTCCCATTACTTATTTTTGTAGCCGTAGGTGCTATGATAGATTTCGGACCGCTCCTCAAGAATCCTAAGATGCTTCTTTTCGGGGGTGCTGCTCAGTTCGGCATTTTTTTTACCATGAGCTTGGCAGCTCTTATGGGATACAGCCTCAAAGAGGCTGCATCAATAGGGATAATCGGTGCGGCGGACGGACCTACCTCAATATTTGTGGCCACCAAGTTTGCTAAAAATCTTTTGGCGCCCATATCGGTAGCGGCCTATTCGTATATGTCTCTGGTTCCAATAATACAGCCCCCGGTCATCAGGGCTTTGACGACCGTAGAAGAAAGAAAGATAAGGATGCCCTATGAGGAAAACAGCATATCCAAGAGGGTTAAAATAATATTCCCCATTGCAGTCACAATTATTGCGGGCATAATAGCCCCTACCAGTGCTGCTTTGGTAGGCTTCTTGATGTTCGGAAATCTTCTTAGAGAGTGCGGCGTGACGGAAAGGCTTTCTAAATCGGCACAAAATGAGCTGGCCAATCTGGTAACTATTCTCTTGGGGATCACAATAGGTTCTACGATGACTGCAGAAGGCTTTTTAAATATCAGTACCGTAAAGATAATATTGATGGGCCTGGCGGCCTTTGTTTTCGATACGGCAGGCGGCGTAATGTTTGCAAAGTTCCTCAACCTTTTCAGCAAGAATAAGATCAACCCTATGGTAGGAGCAGCGGGCATATCGGCCTTCCCAATGTCTTCACGGGTTATTCAAAAAGAAGCGCAAAAGGCAGATCCGACAAACTTCATACTCATGCATGCAGTAAGTGCCAATGTTGCCGGACAGATAGGCTCTATAATTGCAGGCGGATTGATTTTGGCATTAGTGAAATAGGAGGGTAAGAGATGAATATAGCAGTTTTTTATGAAAGCTTGAAGGTTATGGTAAACGGCATGGTGGGAATATTTGCAGTAATAATTATTTTCTATATGCTGATAACGATATTGACAAAAATATTTCCTGAAAACAGATAATAAATATGTTACAATGGTAAATATATTAATATCTTAGAATGCTGTTAATAAACGGGGACATACCCCAGGTAGAAGGGTCGTTTGGAGGGGGTGTATCCCCGTTTATCGTAAAGGAGTAATATCTTATGGAAGTATATGCCCTCATAGGCCATAGCGGCACCGGCAAAAGCTATAAGGCATTCATGGTTGCCAAAGATAAAAATACTCAATATATTATCGATGACGGCCTTTTGATCGGGGGCACCAGAGTCATCACTGGAAGCTCCGCCAAAAAAGAGAGCACCAAGCTTGCTGCAGTCCGCAGAGCTCTGTTTAAAGATGAAAAGCACAAGGAAGCGGTGAAAACTGCTTTAAAGGAGCTCTCGCCGGAAAGAATACTTGTGCTTGGGACCTCGAAAAAGATGGTGGAGCAGATAACAGAGGCTTTGGATATACCAATGCCTTGTGAAGTCATATATATAAACGACATATCCACTGATTCAGAGATCGATACTGCCGTAAAATCCCGGCGCTTTGAAGGCAAGCATGTAATACCTGTACCGACTGTGGAAGTTAAAAAGGACTTTTCGGGATATTTTATAGACTCCCTAAAGATATTCAGAAGGAAGGAAAAAGCCGGGGATATAGCCGAAAAGACCATAATAAGGCCTACCTTCAGCTATCTGGGAAAGTATGAAATATCTAAAAATGCTTTGGCTCAGCTTGTAGAGATGACTGCATTGAAAGCAGAAGGTACAATTAAGGTGAATAAAGTCAGGATAGACAACAAAGCCGAGGGCGTTATCATAGATGTCGAAGTATCCTTGAGCCTGCAAAAAAGGCTTGATTTAATGATGAGGGATATACAGCAAATCGTGAGAGAAAAGCTGGAGTATACCACCGGCTTGAATGTTATCGCTGTAAATGTATGGACTGTGGGTCTGATGTTGCCGGACAGAAAAATATATATAGGCGAGATTTGATAGGATGTGAGAAATATGGAAATTAATGATATGAGCATAAGAACTGTAGAAAATGGAGTAGTGCTGGAAAATATTTGTCATTTCAATGCCCAGCACATATTTGAATGCGGCCAATGCTTCCGGTGGAAGCCTTCGTCTGACGGCAGCTATACGGGCATTGCCTTCGGCAAGGTGATAAATGTCAAATCAGATGAAGAAAACAACAGAGTGCAGATTTTAAATACAAATATGGAAGACTTCAAAAATATATGGTTTGATTATTTTGATTTAGGCAGGGATTACGGAAAGATCAAGGAAATGCTTGCTGAAGATGAAATCTTAAGAACAGCCATAAAATATGGAGAAGGCATAAGGATATTAAAACAGGACCCGTGGGAGATGCTTATATCCTATATAATGTCGGCCAATAACAGGATACCCATGATAGCCAGGAGCATAGGGCTGCTTTCTCAAATGTATGGACAGCCTGTTTATTATGAAGGCGAAACCTATTATACTTTTCCTTCTCCCGAAGAGCTGTCAAAGGCTGAGCTTTCCGATATAGAAAAGTGCAGAGCAGGCTTTAGATGCAAATATATAGTCAAAGCCATACAAATGGTCATAGACGGTACAATTGATTTGAACCGCATTAAGGCTATGGATATCGATAGTGCAAGGCAGGAGCTTATGAAGGTGCCAGGAGTGGGTATCAAGGTAGCAGATTGCATAATGCTTTTTTCTATGCAGAAATATGCTTCATATCCTACGGATGTGTGGATAAAAAGAGTGACTGAGCATTTTTACCTTCATCATGATGTGCCTATGAAAGCTATCCATGCTTTTGCCCGGGAAAAGTTCGGAAACTTGGCAGGCTTTGCACAGGAATATTTGTTTTATTATGCAAGAGAGATGAAGATAGGCAGCGATAAGGGGGAAAAGGAATGATATTATTAGGAGCAGTGGCTAATGCTGCTGCAGTTTTTGTCGGCGGAATTACAGGCTTGTTTATGAAAAAAGGTCTGCCGAAGAGATTTGGAGATTCGATAATGCATGCCCTTGCCCTATTCACCTTTGGATTGGGCGTGGCATTTTTCATGAAATCACAGGATATAATGGTCGTAATAGCCAGCTTGCTGCTGGGAACCCTTATAGGGGAAATTATCGATATAGAGAAGAGATTGGAAAGCTTGGGGAATTCCCTGCAGTCTAAAGTCAAAGGTGTCGGCGGAAGCTTTTCTGAAGGCTTTGTAACTGCAAGCCTTCTTTTTTGTGTCGGCTCAATGGCAATAATGGGTTCTTTGCAAAGCGGCCTTTCGGCAGATCATGAGGTTCTCTATGCAAAAGCCGTGATGGATTTGGTGGCTGCGCTTATATTTGCTGCTGCCATGGGACTTGGGGTGGCGATGTCCGCCGTACCTGTGTTGATCTACGAGGGGAGCCTGAGCCTGCTGGCATCTGTAGCATCTCCTTACCTCAGCAATGTAGTAGTGGATGAAATGACTGCCGTAGGCGGAGTATTGCTGATGGGACTAGCACTTTCCATATTGGAAATCAAAAAGATCAGGGTAGGCAATATGATTCCCGGCATATTTTTGCCTATAATCATAATGTTGTTTATGAAATAAGGGCTGTTGCATAACGCATTCAACCTGTCATTCCGAAGGAGCAAAGCGACTGAAGAATCTTTTTATTGCAATGTCTTAAAGATTCTTCGCTGTGCTCAGAATGCCAAAATTGGAATTTTGCAACAGCCTTTATATTTTTATTGACCAGTATCAGAATTTATTACCTTTTCGCTTATCAGGCTCTTTAATATTTCCTCTTGATTTTCTGCTTCAGGAGAAAATGAAACAGTACAATAGAAACCGTTTTCTTTCCAAATGTAATCAGTTTCGCAAATTTTATCTTCATATGTAAGTTCATATCGCAGGACATCTTTGCCGGAAATCAATAATGATTGGGTTTTTATTTTATTTGATTCATCTGCTTTGCCGATGCTTAGCTCAAAGTATCCCTTTTCCCTTGCGTGATCATATATTTTAGAGCCTTCCCTTTGAACAAATGTGAGAGAGTCATTGGGAAGCTTATAAATCATTACAAGCTCATAGTTGATCTTATTGCCTTTTATATCCGAATCAGGGGATATGCCCACACTTGCATAGGATGCCTTTATATCCTTCGGAATGGTTAAAGGAAATTTGATCGGAAATCCCAAAAGAGTTTTTGCTTTTTCAAGATCTTCCTTATCATATATTGATAGTTGACCGATTTCAGTGGAAATTTCGGGAGTTATAGGGACATAATCCACATTTTTTATATGCGGCAGGTATTTTACGGATTCTGCGATCTTCATCGCATCTTCCTGGGACAGGTCTGTTCTCTTGTTGATGTCTCCTTTAGGTGTTTTTATATCCCGGATATATTCTATACCATAGAATATATCTTCATCCTGCCATAGTAAATATTTTTTTGTGGTTTCCCAGCTGCTTTCATCATCAGCCATTATTGCCGTGATAGTAAGAATTGAGCCTTTTAGACTTCCATAGCCAAGGGGTTCTTCATTGCTGTTTATTTCAGACTGAATATTCTCGTTGCCCATGTATTCATTTTTTGCACTTTCTTTAAAAAATCCTTTCAGATCCTTTGTGGAAGCGTGAAAAGCAAAGCTTAACCTTTTACCCGATTCTTTATCAAAGAAAATCTTTACCGCATTTGTTCCTTCATAAGCCTTTATAATGTGGAAGGCGCTTGGATTATAGTCTGAAGGAACAAAATCCGGCACTTTGAATTTAAAGCCTGCAACTTTTGCCATTTTATTAATATCATTGTAGGATTTTAGCGGTGCATCAATGAGAAATTCGGCCTCGTCTGCCGGAGCCTTATCAATCAACATGTCCGGGGATTTTTCTGCGGTCATGATGCCGCTGTCTGTTATGCTGCTGGAGCTCACAGCGTTTGTAAGGGTTATGCTTCCTATGAGTATGCAGCATATAACCGCAGCCGCAGAAATTTTATAGGAACCTTTTTTAAATGCTTTGATCATATGAATTCTCCTTTTAATTTGATTTTTTGTTTCGAAAAAGCTTATCAGGCTTAACTGACTATGCTCATTAAAAAACATCCTGGAAAGATTGACCATGGTCATACCGTATGGCATTATTTCTTCTTCCCCAAGTATTTCAAGCACATAGGCATCGCTGGCAATTTCTCTGAGCAGCTTCATCCTTTTTGCAGCAAACCATACCACAGGGTTAAACCAATGTACCATCACGGCTATTGTTCCCAATAGATTATAAACAGAGTCCCTTCTTTTGTAATGGACCAATTCATGCAAAAGGATATGCATAAGCTGTTTGCCGCTTATTTTGCTGCATATGCCTTCCGGCAAATAGATTCTGGGCCTTATAATTCCCGATATGCAGGGACTTTTGAAACTTTCATCTGTGTAAATAGGAATACCGCTTTTTATTTCCAGCTTTTTTAAACAGTCCTCCAGTAAAGAAACAATCTCCGGTTCTGCAAGTCTTCTGAAATATATGGCTTTACCCTTAAATTTAAACATAGCTGTTAAAGCAAACAGAGCCATAGAAAGGAATCCGGCAAACCAGGTCAGGGAAGCTATTCTTAAAGCGTATCCAGCCGAAGTTTCTTTTCCTTGATCCTTTGAGTATTCCTCAAAGGAAAGCACATAGTCGTTTTCATAATAATTCCTGCCATGATCTCTGTAGCTATTAACTTCACCGCTAATATCATGATCATATCCTTCCGCTGAAAAAGCGGAGGCATCCAAAACAGCAGTCTTTTTAGAGTCAATAACATTTTGAATTTTTGCAGGCAAAAGATTTAATATGCTTAAAGGGCTTTCGGGAACCACCGGTGCAAGAAGCCTTATCAGAACTAAAAGCCATAATGCATGATGAAATCTTGGGCCGATTCTATCATTGAAAATCAGTTTTATCAGTATTATGATCAATGATAAAATACCGGCGGCTATCGAAGAATATAGAACCCAGAGAAAAAGCTTGCTTATCATATCCATATTAAATCCTCTCTGCTTTCTTTTCTTCAAGAAGCTTTTGGAGCTTTTCAATCTCTTTGTCGGTTAAAGGTTCGTCTTCCAAGAAGTTTGAAAAAAGCATGCTTACAGTACCGTCATATACTCTCTCAAGAAAAGACTTATTTTCAGCCTTTATACATTCCTTTTCGGATACTATGGGATTATATAAATAGTTGCGGCCGGATTTTTCAAAGCCTATTGCACCTTTTTTAAGAAGCCTGTTTATGAATGTTTTTATGGTCTGGCCGGACCAATTCATTTTATCTGACAGAGATGCTATTATCTCATCTGATGTTATAGGGCTGCTTTTCCATACAAGCTTCATTATTTCCCATTCTGCTTCCGAAATCCTCGGAATATCGCCCACAAGCAATACCTCCTATCTATCATGATTTTGTTTACAATTGTAAACATTAATTTAAGTTTACGATTGTAAACAAAATATGTCAAGTAAAATATTTCTATTTTCTAAAAACTTATTGACAGAAGTAAGAATCAGAGGTATTATTAGTTATGAGCATATGCACATAACTAAATGAGGTGATAAAATGCCTAGGCCAAGAAAATGCAGAAGAATAGAGTTTATGCCCGATAATCAATATTTTTATCCCCAATCCAAAGATTTCGAAGAAGTCATAATCAGTTTTGAAGAGGTAGAAGCTCTCAGACTTTCTGATCTTGAAGCTATGGAACAAGATTCCGCATCAGAAAAAATGAATGTTTCCAGAGGTACCTTTCAGAGAATTATTAATTCTGCCAGACATAAAATTGCAGATGCCATTATAAATGGAAAAGCAATTAGGATAGAAGGCGGAGATTATGAGCTTATGAGTGACAGTCGGAATGGTATGGGTCATTGCAGGAGATTCAGAGGAGGCAGAGACTAAAAGGGATAATCGCATGCATCTCTATAAAGAGGAGGAGGTGTAAGAATGAGAGGATGGAATATGAGAGGACAGGGTCCTAATGCTTATCCCTTTTGCAGATGCAATCCTTCATTGCCCTCCAGAAGAGCAATGAGAGGCTATTGTGCTGAAGATATGAATATTTTTTCTATGAATGAAGCTGAGCATTTAAAAAGCACCGCAGAATATCTCAAAGGCCAATTGGATGCTGTAAACAAAAGGCTTAAAGATATTGATAAAGCAGAATAGTTTTCACCTTAAACTTCAATAAATTTATTGAAATATAATAAATAAAAAGTTATAATTTAATGAGATGCATGTGTATTTTTTGTCTGGAAGATGCGGCTTAATGTATACATAATTTTATTTATAAGAATAGAGAACTGTGTCCAGATTTAAATTTAAAGGAGGGTTTTTCATGTCTTTTAGTCCATCCTTAGGCAGTACGGTTACCAATACGAAAATGAGGACTCCTGAAAAATTATCGCCTTTTTCAGGGATGTGTTCCGTATGTACGGCAGATTGCATAGGAAGCTGTGAAATCGGTTATTCCGCTATCCGGGGGGAGGAAGCCCTTTATCCTGTCGGAGCCGATAAAAGCCAATTTGCATCGGAAAAGGATTATCCGGTAGATTTTTCGCATTTCAATATCAATGGTCATGTATTTGGTGCATCAGGCATTGATGCGGATACATACAAGGCCAGCTTCCCTAACGTGGATATCGGCACTGCGGTGGGGATTGATAATCCAATCAAACTAAAAGCACCTTTTATTCTGCCGGCTATGGCTAAGCTGAATTGGCCCGACTACTATGGGGGTGCTGCCTTGTCAGGAATAATGGCAGTCATCGGCGAAGATGCAGTGGTCAAAGACGCGGAACTGCAAATGAGCAATAATAAGGTAGTAAAATCTCCTCTTTTGGAGAAAATGATTAATAGCTTTAATAGATATCATAATGGCTATGGTGATATTGTACTGCAGGCTAATGTGGATGATGAACATATAGGAGTTTTAGATTACGCAATAAAAGAATTGGGAGCAACCACGGTAGAGCTTAAGTTCGGGCAGGCAGCTAAAGGCATACAAGGCATGGGCTTTGTATATAAGCTGGAGGATGCTTTGGAATTTCAGAAAAAAGGATATTTAATAATTCCGGACCCTTCTGATCCGATAGTTCAGGAGAAGCATAAAAAAGGCATCGGCCCCCACTTTCAAAGAATAGGCAAGCTTCCCATGTGGAACGAAGAAATGCTGGAAAAAAGAATAGCTCAATTGAGAGAGCATGGAGTAAAGCGCATTCTCTTTAAGATGGCGGCTTTTGACCCGGCGGATATTATAAGGGTGCTGAAGGTTGCTTCGAACAATAAGATTGATCTGGTTACCTTTGACGGCGCCGGGGGAGGCAGCGGAAACAGCCCGTGCAAGATGATGAATGAATGGGGCTTGCCGCCTGTATATATGGAAAGCATCTTGTATGATATATTGAATGAGATGAAAGATAAAGGCTATACCTTGCCAAAAGTCGCAGCAGCCGGAGGATTTGCAATGGAAGACCAGATTTTTAAGGGCCTTTCCTTAGGGGCACCTTATATTTCCATGATCGCCATAGGAAGAGCCGCAATGGCTGCAGCTATGGCAGGCAAAAGAGCAGGGGAATTGATCGCTAAAGGAGAGATACCTAAAGATCTGCAGAAATATGGAGATAGCCTGTCGGGCATTTATAGAGATGTGAGGCTGCTGAAAGATACATATGGTCCTGATGCCGAGAATATTGCCCCCGGAGCTATTGGGGTATTTTCCTATATCAACCGGGTTTCTACAGGGCTTCGCCAGATGATGGCTCTGAATCGTAAATTTGCTTTGGACAAAATAGATCGAACCGACATAATAGCTCTTACTAAGGAAGCCGGTGAAGTGTCAGGTATTTCAACAATTATGGATTACAGGAATAGAATAAGAGAGATGATATAGCCTTCTCTATTTGCCCCTGATGATATAAAATATCTATATATGACGCATTAAATATTTTACAGCAGTAAGCTTATATTAACTGATAAAAGCTATGTAACGTATTTATTGCAACTTATATAATATTAAAAAAGAAATATTTAAATGGTGATTGTTATGTTTGACGAATGCACAGGACTTTATACCATAGGTACGGTTGCTCGCCTTATAGGCGAGCATCCGGAAACTCTGAGGGTATGGGAGAGAAATGGACTTATACAACCTGACAGGCAGGGTTATCAAAGAAAATATTCCAATAATGATTTAAAAAGGCTGAAGTTCATTAAATATTTGATGGACGAAAAGGGTCTCAATATTGCTGGAGTAAAGCATATTATTTCCATGTATCCTTGCTGGTTCAAAAAGGATTGCCGGGGAGGCGCCCGCAAAAATAGCCCGGTTCCGGTGAATGAGGCAAAGCCTTGCTGGAAGATTGAAGACACATATTGCATGATAGCAAGTGATAAAGCAGAGATGTGCAATACCTGTGAAGTGTATAAGAATTGCACCAATTGCAATGGATGCAGAGGCAGATAAATTTTATTTGTCCAAAACTTCAAAGAATTTATTTAATAAATATAAATAATAATATATAGGAGATGGGTTTTATGGATAAGAATAAATGTGAATGCGAAAACATGAGCTGCGAGGAAGGAACTGGCTGCTCAGGAGGCTGTGGAGATGCACAAATAGAAAATGATTTCAGTGTCGAGGCTCATAAGTTGAATTCAATAAAAAGAGTCATAGGAGTAGTCAGCGGAAAGGGTGGGGTAGGAAAATCCCTGGTGGCCTCCGCTCTTGCAGTCCTGTCAAGGAGAAAAGGTTACAAAGTGGGAGTTCTGGATGCGGATATTACAGGACCTTCAATACCCAAGATGTTTGGGATAAACAGGAGGGCAATGTCCTCTGAGTCAGGTATATTGCCGGAGAAAACCCATAATGGCATAAAAATAATGTCTGTAAATTTACTGTTGGACAGTGATGATTCTCCCGTGATATGGAGAGGGCCTCTTATATCCGGTGTAGTGAAACAGTTTTGGTCTGATGTCATTTGGGGAGACATAGACTATTTATTCCTTGACATGCCTCCGGGAACAGGGGATGTGCCGCTGACAGTATTTCAATCCATACCTTTGGACGGCATTATAATAGTGACCTCTCCCCAGGATCTGGTCCATATGATAGTGCGGAAAGCTTACAATATGGCAAAATCCATGAATATACCCGTATTAGGCATTGTAGAAAATATGAGCTATGTGAAATGCCCGGATTGCAGTAAAGAGATTAAAATTTTCGGAGACAGCCATATAGATGATATTGCAGGTGAGTTGGGGATTGAGGTCCTCGGCAGAATGCCAATAGACCCTTCTATAGCTGAGGCTTGTGATAAAGGCGAAATTGAGAGGCTGAACAATGATTATCTATCTGGAGCTTTGGACTTTATAGAAAAGAATCTCAAACCATAAATCAGTCCAAAATTATTATAGGGAGGTTGTTCATTGTGAAAATTGCAATACCTTCAGAGGGGAAAAGCCTTGAAAGCCCGGTAAACCAAAGCTTTGGGCGAACAGAAACTTTTATTTTAGTGGACATCAAGGATATGAGCTATAAGGTAATTGACAATACTGCAGCCGGTGCACAAGGAGGAGCGGGAATAAAAGCTGCTCAGGCTGTTGTGGACAGCGGAGCCGATGCAATTATCACCTTTCGTTGCGGTCAGAATGCAGCGGATGTATTGCAAGCGGGAGGAATCAAAATTTATAAAGCTTCACCCGGAACTGTCAGCGATGCAGTGCAAATGTTTATTTCAGGAATACTTGAAGAGCTGACAGATATACACGCCGGATATCATAACCATGGAGGAGCTTAAAAATGCAGATTGCTGTGCTCAGCGGCAAAGGAGGCACGGGGAAAACCTTCGTCTCAGTCAATCTCGCCTTTGCAGCTCAAAACGCAACATACATTGACTGTGATGTAGAAGAGCCGAATGGCCGGCTGTTTCTTAAACCCGAGATTACCGCCGAGGAAAATGTAGAGGTCATGATACCTAAAGCTGATTTCGAGAAATGCAATGCCTGCAGAATATGTGTGGATTTTTGCCAGTACAATGCCTTGGCTTTGGCTAATAATAGATTGCTTGTTTTTAAAGAGCTTTGCCATGATTGCGGGGGCTGCATATTGCTATGCCCGGGAAAGGCTTTGACAGAACAGGGACGGGTCATAGGAAAAGTCGAATATGGAATATCAGGGAGAGTCAAAACGAGAACAGGTATATTAAATACCGGCGAAGCAGTGGGCATACCCATTATAAAGAAATTATCGGAGAATATCTCAAAAGACGATACTTATATTATTGACAGCCCTCCCGGAAGCTCTTGCGCCGTTATGGAGAGCATAAAGGATTGCGGCTATTGTATCCTTGTTACAGAGCCTACTTTGTTTGGCGTCCATAATTTGGCTATGGTGTATGAGTTGGTGAAGCTGTTTGACAAACCTCACGGAGTGATAATAAACAAATATATTGAAGAAGAAACCGTAGCGGATGATTACTGTTCACAAAATAATATTCCTGTTATTTCCAGGGTTCCATACGATGCCAGGATCGGATCTATGAATTCACAAGGAAGGATTGCTGCTGCAGAGGATGATAAATACCTTGCTGTATTCGAGGAAATCCTTCAAAGAGTTCAAGAGGAGGTGCAGCATGAAGCAGTTGCTCATATTGAGCGGTAAGGGCGGTACAGGCAAGACCACCGTAGCAGGGGCTTTCATAAAGCTGGCTGGGAAAAAAGCCTTCGCAGATTGCGATGTAGATGCACCAAATCTTCATATAATTTATTCTGATGGGGAGATAAAAGAAGAAAAGCCCTATTATGGATTAAAAAAAGCCGTGAAAAATTATGATATATGTATACAATGCGGCAAATGTGAAGAGCTATGCCGCTTCTCAGCCATCAGGAATGGCATTTTGAAGCCTATGGAATGCGAGGGCTGCGGTGTATGTGAGGCTTTTTGCCCTGTAAAAGATGACAAAGGGAAAAAAGCGATTCATTTGGAGAAAAATATATCAGGGATTACAACGGTATCAGCAATTAATGGGGAAATCTTTTCACAAGCCCAGCTTAGAACTGGAAACGGAGCTTCCGGAAAGCTGGTGACAGAGGTAAGAAAAAATTTAAAAAACTTCGCCGCTGATGAAGAGTTTGCTATAATTGACGGTTCACCGGGTATTGGCTGCCCGGTAATAGCTTCTATAACAGGAGTAGATTTAGTCCTTATCGTAGCGGAACCGACTATTTCAGGTATTCATGATATGAAAAGGATCATCGAAACTGCAGAGAGATTTGGGGTACCTTGTTTGATATGCATAAATAAATATGATGTAAATACAGACAAGGCTTATGAAATTGAGGAATTTTGCAATCAGGAGAGCATTTCTTTAATAGGCAGGATACCTTTTGATGCTTCGGTAGTCAAAGCAGTAAATCAATGCAAGACCGTTATGGATATGCCAGACAGCCCTGCAGCAGATGCATTAAGAGGTATATGGGAAGAGATATATAAGGTATTGACAAGCTGATAAAAATAAATGAGAGGAGAGATAATTTATGAAAATCGCAGTAGCAAGAGAAGGAAATCAGGTAGCGCAGCATTTTGGACATTGCGAGGGCTTTGAAATATTTACAGAGGAAGCAGGCAGGATAAGCGGAAAGCAATTTTTCCAAAATCCAGGGCATAAACCCGGTTTTCTGCCTAATTACCTAAATGACTTGGGTGTTAACGTAATAATTTCCGGTGGTATGGGCAGCGGAGCCATCGAAATATTTAATGAAAAGAACATCGAAGTCATAACAGGTGCTTCAGGTGACCCGTCACACAATGCGGAGAGCTATTTAAAGGGAGAGCTTAAATCTGCGGGCAGCGTCTGCCATGAGCACGAACACCATGACTCATGCGAGGGACACTAAAAAAATAATACCCCTGATCGGGGTATTATTTTTTCCCAAAGGTGCTTATCAGTACCTTAACTATTTCGCTGATAATCTTCACATATTCTACAGCTTCCTGAGTGCCTGAGCTCACAGCGGCCACGGTCTCAGTTACCGTATCGCCTATAGAATCTACCGTAGCAGCTGCCTTCTCCACACCCTGCTTTACATTTACTGCAGCCTCATCAATATTGCCGGCGATGGAAGGAAGCTTGTCCAAAGTTTTGTCAATATCAGACTCGTGCTTGTCCAATATTCCTCTTACCCTTTTCAATATGCAGGTGAGGTGGTTCAATGCAATAAACAGATATATGCCCAGCCCTGTGGCGATCAGAAAAAGTATGAGCAGTCCCAGATCCTTATACGATATCATATCCTACTCCCCTTTTCTTCTTATTAATCTTCACAGCAGCTGCCCATTTTTGGTTCTTCGACCTCAGCGCATCCTCCGCAGCAGCTCTCATGATCGTCGCAGCATTTGTCTCCTCCTGCGGCAACTTCTTCATCGGCTTCTTTATCCTTCTTAAGATTAGCTATCTTCTCTTTTCCTTCTTCCACTATTTTGGATATCTTTTCTCCTACTTCTCCTGCGCCTTCCTTTACGCTTTGAGCAGCATTTTTAGCAGCATCTGCTATGTCCTTCCTGGTCTCTTCGCCGGCTTTAGGCGCAAAGAGCACACCTGCGGCCGCACCAACTGCCGCGCCTACCCCCAGGCCTACTCCTACTTTCTTAGCTGTATCTATTGCCTGAGCTTTTTTCTTCTCTTTTTTAGATTTGTTCAAAACATCTCTTAACGACATTGATAACCCTCCTTATATCGAATACTTGGTATATTTATATAATTATACTGGAAAACCATGCTAATTTCAATAAACGATTCAACGAACGAATATATTAGCAATAATGGGTGACAATAAATTAGGTAAAATTTTCATATAGATAGCTTGATTGCATATATAGGGAGAGAAAAACAATGTAATACGGAGTTAAATTGAAATATTAGGCGAATATAGCCAAAAAACCCACTAAAATAGAAAATTATGAATTTGCTAATAATAATTTCATTAATTATTATAATAATGTAATTAGCACTCAACGCTAATGAGTGCTAATAAAGGGGATACATATAAATTTTAAATACAAAAACTTTAAGGAGGGTTATTAATGAATATCAAACCACTTGGAGACAGAGTAGTTATTAAAGTATTGGAAAGCGAAGAAACAACCAAAAGCGGTATAGTTCTGCCCGGTACTGCAAAGGAGAAGCCTATGCAGGGTGAAATCCTGGCTGTCGGCTCAGGCGAGATTGTAGACGGCAAGAAAGTTCCTTTGGAATTAAAGGTTGGAGACAGGGTAATATACTCCAAATATGCAGGAACAGAAGTCAAGATGGACGGAGCAGAATATCTGATCCTCAGACAAAATGATGTATTGGCAATAGTAGAATAATAAAGGGAGGTTAAATAAATGGCAAAGCAGATTAAATTTAGCGAAGATGCAAGAAGATCTCTTGAAAGAGGAGTAAATCAACTGGCTGACACAGTTAAGATAACTCTCGGACCAAAGGGAAGAAATGTTGTTTTAGATAAGAAATTCGGTTCTCCCCTGATCACAAATGATGGTGTTACCATAGCGAAAGAAATAGAGCTGGAAGATGCTTTTGAAAATATGGGAGCTCAGTTGGTAAAAGAAGTTGCAACAAAGACAAATGATGTTGCAGGTGATGGAACAACTACAGCTACAATTCTGGCTCAGGCTATAATCAGAGAAGGCTTGAAAAACGTTGCAGCAGGTGCAAACCCGATGGTATTGAAGAAGGGTATAGCCAAGGCTGTCGAAGCCGCTGTAGAACAATTGAAGAGCGTTTCCAAGCCCATAGAGAGCAAATCCGCCATAGCACAGGTTGCTTCCATATCAGCAGGAGAAGAAGCCATAGGGGATATAATTTCAGAAGCTATGGAAAAGGTAGGCAAGGATGGCGTTATAACTGTTGAAGAATCAAATACCTTCGGCACAACTTTGGATGTTGTTGAAGGAATGCAGTTTGACAGAGGCTATGTTTCCATGTACATGATCACAGATACAGAAAAGATGGAAGCTGTATTGGATGATCCATATATACTTATCACGGATAAAAAATTATCCAACATTCAAGATCTTCTCCCAGTATTAGAGCAGATCGTACAGCAGGGCAAAAAGCTTTTGATAATCGCAGAAGATATCGAAGGCGAAGCTCTTTCAACATTGGTTGTAAATAAACTCAGAGGAACCTTCACTTGTGTTGCTGTAAAAGCTCCAGGCTTCGGCGACAGAAGAAAGGCAATGCTTGAAGATATAGCTGTGCTCACAGGCGGCCAGGTGATATCCGAAGAATTGGGCCTAGACCTTAAGGAAACAAAGCTGAGCCAATTAGGAAGAGCAAGACAGGTCAAAGTTCAGAAGGAGAACACCATAATCGTTGACGGTGCAGGTGATGCTCAGGTTATAAAGGATAGAGTAAGACAGATAAAAGCTCAGATAGAAGAGACAACTTCTGATTTCGATAGAGAAAAGCTTCAGGAAAGGCTTGCAAAATTGGCAGGCGGCGTAGCAGTTATCAAGGTTGGTGCTGCAACAGAAACTGAACTCAAAGAAAGAAAGCTGAGAATCGAAGATGCCCTTGCAGCAACAAGAGCAGCCGTAGAAGAAGGTATAGTACCCGGCGGCGGAGTTGCTTTGGTAAATGCTATAAAAATAGTTGAGGCTCTTTTAAAGGATACTCATGGGGATGAAAAGACAGGCATTCAGATCATAAAGAGAGCTTTGGAAGAACCTGTAAGACAGATTGCAGAAAATGCAGGCCTTGAAGGTTCAGTAATAGTTGAGAAGGTCATCAACAGCGAAGCCGGAGTAGGATATGATGTGGCAAACGATAAGTATGTCAATATGATAGAAGCAGGTATAGTTGATCCTACAAAGGTTACAAGATCCGCATTGCAGAATGCTGCATCTATAGCATCAATGCTTCTTACAACCGAAAGCATAGTAGCAGACCTTCCTGAAAAGGAAAAACCCATGATGCCTGGAGGCGGAATGGGCGGAGACATGGGAATGTACTAAAACAGATAAAAAGCTGCGAATTATCGCAGCTTTTTTTATGCCTTTTTCTAAAGCTCGGATGGAGTTATCGTTTGATTTGAATAAAGTATACTGTTAATAATTGGCTTGAGGAAGTATAATAGTAGATAAGAAACTGGATTGGGAGGTAATCGCTTTGGAAAGATTGACTCACATAAATGAAAAAGGCTATGCAAAGATGATGGATGTTACGGAAAAGGAGGAAAGCTTGAGAGAAGCGGTGGCTCGAGGTTCCGTCTACATGAAAAAGGAAACCATAAGAGCTGTAATTGAGGGCAAAATAAAAAAGGGAGATGTGCTGTCTGTAGCTCAGGTGGGCGGAATAATGGGAGCCAAGAGCACTTCTGTAATAATACCGATGTGCCATAACATCAATATTTACGGTGCGGATCTTGAATTCAATATAGATAAGGAAAACTGCAAAATCGATATCATTGCAACGGTAAAAACATACGGAGTTACGGGCGTGGAGATGGAGGCTTTGACGGCCGTATCGATTGCAGCCCTTACTATATATGATATGTGCAAAGCCATAGACAAAGAGATGGTCATATCTGATATACATCTTGTGAAAAAAACAGGCGGCAAATCAGGAGATTTTTATTTCAGGGATTTGAGCTCTAAGTGTTAGGGCAAATGGGTTTTAGAACTCAGGATTCAGAGCTCAGAACTCAGGAGGGACTGGGGTGTTCCTTACGGGTCAGCTACTAGCTTCTGGCCTCTAGCCTCTGGCTTTGAGTATGCCGCTGGAGTCAGAGAGTTACGGGAACCACTGAAAGACACAAAGACAACACGAAAAAACACTAAATGAATATCAAATAATCTGACAGGTAGATGGGCGGTTTAAAGCGAAGCTTGTCATCCTGAGCACCAGCGAAGGATCTTGGTATTCCTCTGTGGTATAAGATCCTTCGGTCGTATTCTCCCTCAGGATGACAGCAAAACATGATTTTCATAACAATGACATGGGTTATTGCTCTCTTCCGTGTAATTCAGTGCCCCATTCAGTGTCTTTCAGTGGTTCCTGCTCCCCAGGACCCCAAAGGAATACCCTAATGCCAGAGGCTAGCGACCAGCGGCTAGTGGCTGACCTATAAGAAATACCCCATAGAAAAGAAGGAGGAAGCTTATGAACAAAGATTTTGCATTTACATTCGGCATAATAACCGTCAGCGATAAAGGCTCCAGAGGAGAGCGGAAAGATGAATCGGGGCCGGCCGCAGAAGAATTGCTGAAGCCTATGGGCGGCATTATGAAAAAATATATGATCGTGCCGGATGAAAGAGAAGATATAAAAAAAGCGATAAAAGAAATGGCTGACAGTTTAAACATCGATATGATTTTGACAAGCGGCGGAACCGGCTTTTCACCCAGGGATGTTACTCCGGAAGCCACTTTGGAGATGATTGAGAGGATTGTACCGGGGATACCTGAAGCCATGAGGGCTGAAAGCCTTAAAGCGACGCCTAAGGCTATGCTTTCCAGAGCTATGGCAGGCATCAGAGGCAGATCCCTTATAATAAATTTGCCCGGAAGTCCCAAGGGAGTCCGAGAATGTCTAAGCGTTGTAATTCCAGTGCTGAGGCATGGTATAGAGACTTTAAGGGGAGAAACTTCTGAATGTGCCGAAAGGAATTAGAATCAATTTCACATAAATCCGATAGCCGATAAATAGAATTAATTGCTTCTAAACTAATTGACAAAGCATTAACAATATATTAGAATAAATATGATAAAAAAATAACTCCGAGTCGGTAGTCCAGAGAGCATTTTTCTTATGGAGTACAGGCTAACGGGTTTGAATGAAAATGCTCATGCTGCCCGTGTTTGGAAAGGAGCTAAATTTGAGAACCGTAGCCTTAGTGGTATACGGATTTGTTTATGGTTGTTAATAAACTCCTTTTTTGGGGAGTTTATTTTTTAGTAACTTATCCAATTTACATGACAAGGGGGATAAACATTATGGAAATGGTAAACCTGACAATTGATGGTATCAAAACCCAAGTACCAAAAGGTACAACAGTTTTGGCAGCTGCTAGGTCATTAAACATTAATATTCCTACACTTTGCTTTTTAAAAGATATTAATGAGGTCGGAGCTTGCAGAATGTGCGTTGTAGAGGTAAAGGGAGCCAGATCTTTGCAGGCGTCATGTGTGCTTCCCGTTGCAGAAGGCATGGAAGTAAAAACCAATTCAAAAGACGTGAGAGAAGCCAGATCTGTAATTCTCAAGCTTATATTGGCCAGACATGAAAGAGAATGTTTGACATGCTCCAGAAACCTTAACTGCGAGCTTCAAAAGCTTTGTGAAGAAATGGGCATAGATGGTTTGGACTTCCAAGGAGAAAAGATAACATACGCGGTAGACACGGCATCACCTTCAGTGGTCAGGGATCAGAATAAATGCATACTCTGCGGAAGGTGTATAAGCGTTTGCAGGAATGTACAGGGCACTGGGGTTATTAACTTTGCAAGAAGAGGAGTCAAGACGACTGTAACCACATCCTATGATAAAGGCTTGTCTGAAGTAGCCTGCATAAATTGCGGCCAATGCATAAAGATATGTCCTGTGGGTGCATTAAGGGAGAAAGATGACAGAGACAGAGTCTGGGAAGCATTGGATAACAGCGATATGTACGTTGTAGCACAGACAGCTCCTGCGGTTAGAGTTGCTTTGGGCGAAGAATTCGGTATGCCTGTAGGCACTAACGTAGAAGGAAAGATGGTATCTGCCTTAAAGAGATTAGGTTTTGATAAAGTTTTCGACACGGATTTTGCTGCAGACTTAACAATAATAGAAGAAGGCACTGAACTTTTAGGCAGGATTAAAAACGGAGGCAAGCTTCCGATGATCACTTCCTGTTCTCCAGGCTGGATTAAATATTGTGAACATTATCACAACGATTTTCTTGATAATCTTTCAAGCTGCAAGTCACCGCACCAGATGCTGGGCGCATTGACAAAATCCTATTATGCAGAAAAGATGGGTATTGATCCCAAGAAAATTTTTGTTGTATCCATAATGCCTTGTACGGCCAAGAAGTTTGAATCAGGCAGAGAAGAATTGAAAGTTGACGGCTTGAGGGATGTAGATGCTGTCATAACTACCAGAGAACTGGCAAGGATGATCAAGGAAGCAAGAATGGATTTCGGTACCTTGGAAGATAGCAAATTCGATAAGGTTATGGGTGAATCAACAGGTGCTGCCGTAATATTCGGAGCAACCGGCGGTGTAATGGAAGCTGCTTTGAGGACTGTAGCAGACATTCTTACAGGACAGGATTTAAAGGACATAGATTATAACCCTGTCAGAGGACTCGAGGGAATTAAAGAAGCAGCAGTTAAGATAGGAGACCTTGAGGTAAAGGTTGCTGTAGCCCACGGCACAGCCAACGCAGGAAAGCTTCTTGATAAAGTTAGAAATGGGGAAGCCAACTATCACTTCATAGAAGTGATGGGTTGCCCCGGAGGATGCATAAATGGCGGAGGACAGCCGATTATAATAGATAAGGAAAAGACTGAAGAGGTATGCAAAAAGAGAGCTCAGGGGCTATATACCATGGACGCTGAAATGCCTTTGAGAAAATCTCATAAGAATCCTGAAATCAAAGCCTTATACGATGAGTATTTAGGAGAAGCCAACGGGCATAAAGCTCATCACCTGCTCCATACTCATTATGTGAAAAGAGAAAGGGTATAGATCATGATAGATAAAAGTACCAAGACCTTAACCAGAGCCGCTATACTCCTTGCGGTGGCTTTAGTCTTTCAGTTTGTGAAGATGGGTCAGCTGGTAACGGGCTCTGGTATCAATGCAGTGCTGATCGTTGCAGCCCAGCTCTGCGGCTTGCCCTGGGCGGCAGCAATCGGTGCTATAACCCCTCTTATGTCTGTAGTTTTGGGGGTTAATCCTCCTGCATTGATTCCCGTGGTTCCATTTATTGTAGCAGGCAACATCTTATATGTGGCCGTCTACTCTATATTGAAGACTAAAGGGAAGATAATGGGGGTTGGCCTTGCTGCCTTATTGAAGTTCGGATTGTTGTATTCTGCAGTAAACTATTTTGTGGCTGTAAAACCGCCTATAAAGGTCGCTCTCAGCTTTCCGCAGCTATTTACCGCATTAATAGGAGGGGCAGTAGCTCTTATAATAATCAAAGTATTGGATAGAACTCAGAAGACTGAAGAATAGAGGACTTTCAGAATCACTGGTACAACATTCAGTTAGAAAAATAAATAATAGAAGACTAACTTTGCATCAATTATTTATGCATAGTTAGTCTTTCTTTTTTGTGTATTAACAGGCAAATATGTTATAATTTAGATACAAAATGATAGATGTGCTATCTCTGCAAGGAGTGAGAGTTTTGGATAAAAGTATCAATATTACAGGTCCAAGGTATCAACATATTGCGTTGGACATAGCATCAAAAATTGCCAGCGGACACTATAAAGTGGGTGATAAAATATATACACGCTCGGTTCTGTCAAGCCAATATAATGTTTCTTCGGAGACTGCCAGACGTGCAATAAGCATCCTATCGGATGTAGGAATTGTTGAGGTTTGGAGAGGCAGCGGCGTTTTGATAAAATCATACGAAAAAGCAATCGATTTTGTAAAGGAATATACAGCCATACAATCTGTAAATGACTTAAAAAATGAAATTCTAGATTGTCTTGAGCGTCAGGACAAAGAAAACGATTATCTAAAAAAAATGCTTGATAAGCTCATTGACAAAACCCACAGTCTAAAAGCTATCAATCCTTTTATTCCGTATGAAATAACAGTTGATGCAAATTGCAAATATTTAGGTGAGACTATTAGTGGTATTAATTTTTGGCATCATACCGCAGCAACTATTGTAGCAATAAGGCATGATGATGAGTTAATGATGTCTCCCGGTCCCTATGCGGTTATTACACAAGGAGATGTACTATACTTTGTAGGAGATGATAATTGTCCTGAAAGAGTGAAAAATTATTTATATTTGTAATTTATGGCTTTGAAAAATATTTATCAAGCAGGTGGAAATCATATAAATACATGATTTTATGCCTGCTTTTTGATTTCCTCAATTTGACCAAAGTGACAACTTTGTGATATTATAAAGTTGTTTGTTAATTTTTATGAAGGAGGAGTTAATAGATGAAAAGAAAAGCAGCATTTATTTTAATGCTTATATTTAGCATTACTGCAGTATTTGGAGGCTGCAGCGGCAAGGAGGTTGAAAAGATAACCATAACAGCAACAAACAACGGTTGGGACAGTCAGATGCTGCATAATGAGATAGCAAAGCTGATTGTTGAAAACGCGTATGACGACTACGATTTTGAAGTTTCCACAGGCTCATCTACTATGAACTGGCAGGCAATGATCACCGGTGATGTGGACCTGGACATCGAGAGCTGGACAGACAATGTGGCAACCTATCCGGATGATGTGGCAAAAGGCGATATTGTTGATGTGGGTGTATTGGTTCCTGATAGTGCTCAGGGCTTATATGTTCCCCGTTATGTAATTGAAGGAGATGAAAAGCGCGGAATAAAAGCTGTTGCTCCGGATTTGAAAACAGTTGAAGATCTGAAAAAATATGCAAAGCTTTTTCCGGATGATGAGAATCCAAACAAAGGAAGGATCTATGGTTCAATTCCCGGATGGATGGCAGATGAAATACTATATAAAAAGTATGAAGCCTATGGCCTTGATGAGATGTACAACTATACACGACTTGGCAGTGAAGCAACTCTATTTGCATCACTTGCATCTGCATATAACCTGGGAGAACCTTGGGTAGGTTATTGCTATGAGCCTACATGGATCAGCGGAAAGCTGGACTTAGTGCTTCTTGAGGACGCACCCTATGATCCTGAGCTTTACTTGGAGGGTAAATGCGGCTTCCCCAAACAGGAGCTTAAGATTGTGAGCAGCAGTAAATTTGCAGAAAAAGCTCCTGATTTACTGGAATTTTTCCAGAAGTACAAAACAGGCAGTCAGCTTATAAGCAGCGCTTTGGCACATTTGGATGAGACGGGGAAAACTCATGAGGAGACAGCTAAATGGTTTCTTAAGGAGCATGATTACTTGTTGGATGAATGGCTGCCCGCTGAGAGAGCTCAGAAAGTAAGGGATGCTCTGAATTCATAAAGACATTTAGAAGGGGGACAAGCATTTGAACGAATATCTAATAAAATTTCCCGAGATATGGCAGTTTAACGTTGGCGATAGCATTGATATATGGATTAAATCCTTCAGCCGAGAGCATAGAGCGGTTTTTACCGCGATAAAATCTGCTGTAATAGGTTCGATTAAAGGGATAAATTGGTTACTGACCATCATACCGTGGTGGATGCTGATTTTAATCATTATGATACTTGGCTGGAAAATAAGCGGGAAGAAGCGTATAGGTGTGCTTTACGGAGCGATGTTGTTTTTCGTAGGCACTTGCGGACTTTGGGATCATATGCTGGAAACCCTCAGCATTGTTATAGCTTCTGTCATTCTTTCCTTAGTGCTGGGATTTCCTCTGGGCATCTTAATTGCGATGAATAAAAGGGCAGAAGGAATCATACGCCCCATTTTGGATTTAATGCAGACTATGCCGACTTTTGTTTATCTTGTGCCTGCTGTTATCTTGTTCAGTACAGGAAAGACTCCTGCGTTGATGGCAACCACCATCTATTCAATCGTACCTATGATTCGCATGACTAGCCATGGAATTACTCACGTCGATAAAGAAGTGGTCGAGGCAGCCCAGGCTTTTGGCTCAACTGCTATGCAGGTCTTGATTAAGGTACAGATACCTCAAGCAATGTCAACTATAATGACCGGTTTAAATCAAACAATTATGATGGCTATGTCAATGGTGGTGACCTGTGCATTAATCGGCGCAAACGGACTCGGTATGGAAATACTCTTAGCCACAAACCGTACAGAGATGGGTAAGGCTTTGATGCCTGGCATTTGTATTGTTATTGTGGCTATTATACTTGACCGCCTCACTCAAGGACTTGTCAAGAACAAGGAGGTGCAATAGAAGTGGATAATCACATTATAATGAGGGCCCAAAACGTATCAAAGCTATATGGAATAAATAAAGCTGAAGCCATAAAGCTTATAAAGGAAGGTACAGACAAGGAAACGGTGCATAGAAAAACCGGAGTTACTGTTGCTCTTTGGGATGTATCCTTTGAGGTAAAAAAAGGGGAAGTTTTTGTCATAATAGGACTGTCAGGCTCAGGAAAGTCCACAATTGTACGCTGCTTGAACAGGCTGAACAAGCCCAGCTCAGGAGAAATATTTTACGAAGACAGTGAAATTGATAAATTCAGCAAAAAGGAGCTTCTAGACTATCGACGCAATAAGATTTCAATGGTATTTCAAAATTTTGGTCTCATGAGTCACAGAACAGTCCTTGAAAATGTGGCCTATGGTCTTGAAGTAAAGAACATACCAAAGGAGGATCGTAAGAAGAAGGCAACGGAGATGATTTCCATGGTTGGATTGGAAGGCTGGGAAAATCAACATATTAACAGTCTTTCTGGAGGCATGAAGCAGAGAGTGGGGCTTGCCAGAGCCCTTGCAAATGATCCCGAGGTGCTATTGATGGATGAGCCGTTTTCAGCGCTGGACCCATTGGTGAGACGTGATATGCAGTTCGAACTTCTTTCAATCCAAAGAAAGCTTCAGAAAACAGTAATATTTATTACCCATGATATAAATGAAGCTTTCAAATTAGGAGATACTGTTGCTATAATGCGTGACGGCAGAATTATTCAGATAGACACACCGCAGAATATGTCTGCTAAACCGGCGGATGATTATGTTTCTAAATTTATCGGCAGCGCAGATAAAGCAAAGGTGCTGAGCGTCAAGAATGTCATGATTACACCCACATGCCTGGTGAGGCCCAAGGATGCTCCCATCCAAGCCATAAGAGAGATGAGAGCCAATAGTGTATCTACGGCATATGTGGTAGACGATGAAATGAAATTCATAGGCGTTATAACTATCAATGATGCGGTTCGTGCAAATAAAGAGGGATTGGCTTTATCCTCCATGATAACCAGCGATGTATATACTGTAAATGAAGAAAAGCTTATCGAAGATGTATTGCATTTGGCCGCCAAATCTAAATATCCCATAGCAGTGCTTGATGAGGAACAAAAACTAAAGGGAATTATCAGCAAGGCAGCGGTATTGTCTTCGCTATAAGGCATTAAAAGGTTTTATATGAAGCAAACGCATATGTTAACTAAATAGGAAAACAGGTTCAGAAGGATATTCTTTTGGGCCTGTTTTTTTATAATGCATAGGAAAGTATAAATTTCCTTTGTTCTATATAGCGGTAATTCAGCAAGTATGGATGAAGTCTCGTTCAATTTTATTGCATTGTAATAAGGATTTGCCTAATGTAAAATATGTTTAGAACAAAAACATAGCGCATGAATCAATTATTAAAAATCTCTACCGCTCATAGACGCATTGTGAGGAAAATGTTAAAATTAACCTGAGGGAAATAATGTATATTATAATAGAAAGGAACATCTTGATGGAAAAGAGATTGCTTACTCCAAAAGAGATTGCTCAGGCTACTATTGATGCCGGTGCCGGAAAAGCGAAGCTTTCGGTGATTCATATGATTATTTTGGGTATTTTCGCAGGCGCCTTTATAGGCTTTGGCGCTCAAGGAGCGATTATTATCGGGCAGACTTATGCAACCATTGATCTGGGCATGTCTAAATTTATTTTTGCCGCAGCCTTCCCGGTCGGATTGATGCTTGTTGTTATTTGCGGCGGAGAGCTTTTCACCGGGAATAATTTGATGGTATTGGGCTGCTTGAATTGCAATTATAAAGTCAGGGACCTTCTTAGAAATTGGGTAATAGTTTATTCCTCAAATTTTGCAGGCTCCGTCATATTGGCCTTACTGGTGGCTAACAGCGATCTCATGACGGGAGCAGCGGCAGAAAAGGCAATCGCAATAGCAAATGCCAAGGTTGCCATATCCTTTGGAGCTGCTGTTATAAGAGGCATTTTGTGCAATATCCTTGTTGTGCTGGCTGTCTGGATGGCCACAGGCTCGAGAGATATCATAAGCAAAATATTTTCCTGCTGGTTTCCCATAATGCTTTTTGTGCTCTGCGGTTATGAGCATAGCGTAGCAAATATGTATTTTGCCCCTCTGGGGATGTTTATAGGTGCGCCGATTACCTGGGGCCAGATCTGGATGAAAAACTTGATCCCCGTAACCATCGGAAACATTATCGGCGGCGCTGTAATAGTTCCCTTATCCTATTATAACGTGTATATAAGGACAGCAAAGGTATCATCCGATGCTGAAGACGGCGCAGAAAAGGTATAAAAGCTTTGAAAAAAATATCAATATATGGTATCTTAAATATAGTGAGATTTTCCGAGTTTAATTTTCTAAAGGACAAGCCCATGGAAATTAAACCAAAGGGCTCCGGCAGAAATGCTGAAGCCTCCCGTATTTGGAAAGGAAAAATCAGATTCTATTATATTAGAATTAAAAGAGCAATCCTTTCGGGTTGCTCTTTTTGAGTCTATGCCAAACATGGTTATATGCAATAATCTTTATTTTTTTATTAAAACAGGCGAAAGGTGATTTTCATGGCATATTTTGCAGAAGCATTTACTAAAGCTCTTAACCTTCTTTTTTCCTTCGATAAAGAACTTTACGGTATAATTTCTCTGACGCTCAGAATATCTGCAGTATCCCTGATAATAAGCAGCATCATAGGCATTCCCACTGCTGCAATACTGTATATGAAGAAGTTTCCCGGGCGAGGGATCATACTCAATATAATAAGTACCTTTATGGGCCTTCCTCCTGTGGTGGTAGGCTTGTTTGTGTATATCATGCTTTCCAATCAGATGGGGCTGTTCGGCGATCTGAGATTGCTGTTTACACCGGCTGCAATGATAATAGCACAGATAATATTAGCACTGCCTATCGTTACGGGGCTTACCCATACCGCTCTTATGTCTCTTGATGGCCTGGTAATAAAAACTTCGATTACAATGGGTGCATCTCCCTCTCAGCTTTTTGCTACCATCCTGAGAGAAGCCAGATATGGCATCGGCACAGCGGTTATAACTGCCTTTGGAAGGCTCATGGCTGAGGTCGGTGCAGTTATGATGGTCGGTGGAAACGTCAGATATCAGACTAGAGTGATGACCACTGCTATAGCATTGCAAAAAGGCATGGGAGAATTTCAGACAGCCCTTGCATTAGGAATTATACTCTTGCTTCTTTCTTTTATCATAAATTTCTTCCTTCAGTTTCTTAAAGGAAGGAGGGTTTAACTTGGCAGACTACATATTTAAAACAGAGGGCTTAAAAAAAGAATACTCGGGCAAAACTGTATTAGATATTGAAGAGATGGAAATACAAAAGGGAAAGATTACTGCCGTCATAGGTCCAAGCGGGGCAGGCAAGAGCACTCTTTTACACCTGCTCAATGTAATAGAAGCTCCTTCCTCAGGCAGCATATGGTTTGAGGATTCTATGATAGGGCATAAAGCTTTGACATTGGACATAAGGCGAAGCATGGTCATGGTATTTCAGAAGCCTTTGGTGTTCACCGCCACGGTATATGAAAATCTGGCCTATGGCTTAAAGCTTAGAAAAATGAAAAAAGAAGAGATCAGTCAGAAAGTTGAAGAAGTGTTGGAGATAACCGGGCTGAAGGATAAGAGGAATCAAAATGCCGCCACTTTATCAGGGGGAGAGGCTCAAAGAGTGGCAATCGGCAGAGCTATGGTAGTAAGACCTAAGGCGCTTCTTTTGGACGAGCCTACAGCCAATCTGGACCCTGCAAATATATCCATTATTGAAGACCTGATCAAGTTTGGCAAAGCTAATTATGGCCTTTCTGTCATCATAGTTACTCATAACATGTTTCAGGCGAAGAGGCTCTCAGACAATACGATTTTTATGCTAAACGGCAAGATCATAGATTATGATACTACGGAGAGTTTGTTTAATTGCCCCAAAAATGAAATCACCGGGGCTTTTATAGATGGTAAAATGATTTATTAAAGGAGAGGGAAAAATGAGAAGGAATTCAAAAATTTTCGCAACCATTATGGTTTTCGTCTTTGCTTTCAGCATAATGCTTGGAACAGCAACTGCTGCGTATGCGGACAATGCTCCTCTCGTAGGAGGACTGGCCAGGACTACAGTCAATGCATATTTCAGAAAAGGACCCGGGGTTGATCAGGATATTTTAGATGTAATTAAAAAAGGAACTGAAGTAGTTGTTTTAGGCAAGGCGGGCAATTGGTACAAAATTAGCCATCCTGACAAAAGGGTGGGCTATGTCACCGGCAAATATCTGGAAGGTCTTGATAAAAAATTAGATGAGGTAATGGAAGAAAAAATAAAGCTGGAGGAACGGATCAAATCGTTAGAGACCAAAATCGACCTGTCCAAGCTGGAGAAGAATATAGTATTGGCAACTACAACCAGCACTCAGGACACAGGCCTTTTGGACACATTGGTGCCTGCCTTCAGTAAAAAATATGGTGTCAATGTGAAGGTCATAGCAGTGGGCACCGGTGAAGCTATAGAGATGGGAAAAAGAGGAGATGCGGATGTGATCCTGGTTCATTCCAGAAAATCAGAAGATGCCTTCGTAGCAGAGGGCTTTGGAGTGAACAGAAGAGATGTAATGTACAATTTCTTCCTGCTGGTCGGACCCAAGGATGATCCGGCCAAGGTATCTGAAGCAAAGGATGCGGTTTCAGCCATGAAAGCGATTGCTGACAATGGATCGACCTTTATATCCAGAGGTGATGAATCGGGAACCCATAAGAAGGAGAAGGATTTATGGAAGCTGGCCAATATTGAACCACAAGCCCAGAAGTGGTACATGGAGGTTGGGCAAGGAATGGGAGCAACTTTGACCATGGCAAATGAGCAGGGAGCTTATACATTGGTCGACAGCGGTACCTGGTATGCTTATCAGGACAAGGTGAACATGAAGATAGTGCTGGAAGGGGATAAAGCATTGTTCAATCCCTACGGAGTGATTGCAATAAATCCTGCTAAATATCCGAACATAGGCTATAACTCAGCCATGGCTTTTGTTGAATTTATAACCTCCCAGGAGGGACAGACCATCATAAAAGAGTACAAAAAGAATGGTTATCAGCTCTTTGTACCCGATGCGAAATAGGGGGAATGGAAACCACTGAAAGACACGGAAGATGTTGGTATAGGCAATGCGTTAGATCATATGCGAAGCATAAAAAATGCTTCGCATTTTCTATCACTGACTATGGAATTATATGCAGACATGTGCTATTTTAAACTAAGGATGTGAATACATAGGAAACTATGACCCTGTAGGAATACCCAAAATCCTGAGTTCTGAGCTCTGAAACCTGAATTCTGTTTAAGGAGGCGAAATGATGAAGCTTTTGAATGTGGATACATCAGATAAGGTTAGAAAAAAGATCGATGAATCATTTACTGATAGCTATGATAGATGGGAACAGATTCCTATTGGACAAAGCCTGGGGAGGATAGCATTTGAAGATGTGCTGTCCCCGATTGAACTGCCTCAGTTTTCCAGGTCTGTAGTGGACGGCTATGCAGTATTATCAAGGGACACATATGGAGCAGGCGAGAGCATGCCGGTTTTTCTGGATGTCTCGGGTCATGTGGAGATGGGTAAGGCTGCCGAGGGCAAGGTTTCAGCGGGCGAGGCCATATATGTGCCTACAGGAGCCATGATCCCTGAAGGTGCCGATGCAGTCGTGATGATAGAATATGTGGAAAACCTGGATGAAAGCACCGTAGCTGTTTATACGCCGGTGGCTCCGGGCCAGGGCATCATACAAAAAGGCGATGATGTGGAATTAGACAGCAAGGTTTTGTCAAAGGGGGAAAAAATAAAGTCCAGGGATATCGGAGTTTTATCAGCCCTGGGCATTGAATATATAAAGGTATTTAAAAAGCTAAGGCTTTCGGTGATATCTACAGGAGATGAAATAGTAGACTCCTTCGGAGAGGTTCAGTACGGCCAGATAAGGGATATCAATACACATCTCATATCTGCCATGGCTGAGGAGTCGGGAGCGGAGATAAGCCTTAAGCTGTTGGTGCCTGATGATTTCAGCAAGCTCAGAGAAGCTATAGGCCAGGCTTTGAAAATGTCGGATATAGTCGTGCTGTCGGGGGGCAGCTCCGTCGGTGCCAAGGACATGACTGCCAAGGCTATAGAATCTATAGAGGGCGGGCAGGTCTTTGTCCATGGCGTGGCAGTCAAGCCCGGCAAGCCCACCATAATCGGCAGAGCGGGAGGGAAGGCCCTGTTCGGATTGCCGGGGCATCCTTCCTCCGCAATGGTTATATATAAGGTCTTTGTAGACCATCTCATAAGAAAATATTACTATATGAGCGAAGATACAGTATATATCCAGGCTTCATGCGGAGAAAACATACATTCTGCACCGGGCAAAGAAACCTATCAGCCGGTGGAATTGATTGAAAGGGATGGGGAATACGAAGCTGCTCCCATCTACGGCAAATCCGCCGCCATAACAACAGTCGCCAGATCTATGGGCTATATCAGAATATCCGAGAATAAGGAAGGCGTCAAAAAGGGCGAGAAGGTAAGAGTGGCGCTGTTTTGAGACTGAATAGGAGACGGAAACCACTGAAAGACACGGAAATTTCACAAAAAATCACTGACCTTCAGCGGTTAAAAAATAAGGAGGTGGATAGAGTGGATAGAAATTTATACCTAGATAATATGGATGTGGATGAGGCTTTGAAGCTTTTTTTGAATAGAGCAGGACAAAAGCTGGAGGCTGAGGAGATACCTGTTGCAGAATCCCTGGGAAGGGTAACTGCAGAGCCTGTCTTTGCCGTCTATTCTTCTCCAAATTTCAACGCTTCTGCAATGGATGGCATAGCAGTCAAGGCCAGGGACACCTTTGAGGCTTCCGAAGTCAACCCGGTGATATTAGAGAAAGGCGGGCACTATGAATATGTGGATACCGGAGACCCCATAGCAGAGCCCTATGATGCGGTCATAATGATAGAAGACATAGTTGAAGCGGGGGAAGACAAAGTAAAGATAATAAGCCCTGCCTTTCCATGGCAGCATATAAGGCCTATAGGAGAGGATATCGTAGCCAATGAGATGATAATTCCCTCATATCATGTGATAAGGCCTGTAGATATTGGCGCTTTGCTATCCGGCGGTATTACGAACATAATGGTTTACAAAAAGCCCAAAGTGGGGATAATCCCCACAGGTACGGAAATAATCGAGCCGGGGGAGGAGCTCAGGCTCGGAAATATAATCGAATCCAACTCCCGTATATTTGAAGGGCTTGTCGTAGAGTACGGAGGAGAGCCCAAAAGATATGCACCTGTTCCTGATGATTATGACAAATTAAAGGCAGCCCTGAAGAATGCAACTGCGGAAAATGATATAGTTGTGATAAATGCAGGCTCCTCTGCAGGCTCGGAGGATTATACAGCTGAGCTGATACGAGAATTTGGAGAGCTGATCCTCCATGGTATAGCCGCAAAACCGGGCAAGCCTGCTATATTGGGGCTGATAGATGGCAAGCCGGTCATCGGAGTGCCCGGATATCCTGTATCCGCATGGGTCGTATTCGAAATATTTGCCAAAGCATTGATAAAAAATTGGGCGGGCAGGCCTGAAAAAAAAGAGACGGTGCTGGAAGCCGTGCTTTCCAAGAGATTGGTCTCTTCTCTCAAGAACAGAGAATACGTGAGGATAAAGCTGGGCAAGGTCAATGGCAATCTGATCGCTACACCGCTAAATAGGGGCGCAGGCGTCACCATGTCTTTAGTTAGGGCTGACGGGATATTGGAAATTCCCCGGACCAGCGAAGGCTTTGAGGCTGGCGAAAAGGTAAGGGTAAACCTTTTGAAGGATTTGGAGGACATTGAAAACACCATAGTATCCATAGGAAGCCATGATCTGATCATGGATATAGCCGCTAATATGATGCACAGGAGAAATTCAACCTATAATCTTTCTTCTGCCCATGTAGGAAGCATGGGAGGCATAATGGCAATACGCAGAGGAGAAGCCCATATGGCTCCTATACATCTTTTGGATGAGAAAACAGGAATATATAATATTGAATATATAAAAAAATATCTGAGCAATCTGGATATGGCCTTGATCAAAGGTGTAAAAAGAGTCCAGGGCATCATGACGAGAAAGGGCAATCCCAAAGGCATCACAGGCATTGAGGATTTATCAAGAGGCGATATACAGTTTGTGAACCGTCAAAAGGGCGCAGGAACAAGGATACTGGCGGACTACCTTCTGAAAAAAGCAGGTATTGATCCGAATGAGATCCATGGCTATGAGCGGGAAATGACCACTCACATGGCTGTAGCCGCAGCAATAGCTTCGGGTACCGCGGACATGGGAGTAGGAGTCTATTCGGCGGCAAAGGCCATGGAGTTGGATTTCATTCCCATAGGGGAAGAAGACTATGATTTTGCAATTCCCAGAGCATTTTTGGAGCTGGATATGATAAAATTATTCATAGAAGTTATAACCTCACAAGAATTCAAAGATTGCCTCCGGGACATGGGAGGCTACGGAACGGAAAATACGGGGGAGATTATATAGAGCTCAGGGCTCTAGCCGCTAGCTTCTAGCCTCTGGCTTCTAGCATTAGGGTTGGGCTCTGGGGTCTTGGAAACGGAGAACACTGAAAGACACTGAATTTTGCACGGATTAATACGGAGGGCTTTTATTTCATTTATCATTTTATATAGTAAATATAAATATGGACAATAAAAAATTCTTTTCGTGAAATTTAGTGAAAGTTTCAGTGCCCTTCAGTGGTTAAAAAAGGAGAAAAATATGAAGGATAAATTTGGGAGAAATATTGAATATCTCAGAGTTTCAGTCACTGACCGTTGCAATCTTCGATGCAGATACTGCATGCCGGAGGAAGGCATCAAGGATAAAAAACGCCATAGCGACATAATGACCTTGGAAGAAATATATGAGGTGGTGAAAGCCTGCGCTGACCTGGGCGTCAACAAGGTAAGGATCACCGGAGGAGAACCCCTGACCCGCTACGGCATCACAAGCCTGATAGAGAAAATTTCCAGGCTTGAAGGGATAAAAGACATAGCAATGACCACCAATGCGGTACTCCTTAAAAAGTACGCCAAGGGATTGAAGGAAGCAGGTCTCAAAAGGGTTAACATAAGCCTTGACACCATGAAAGCAGAAAAGTATAAGGAGATCACCCGCTTCGGGTCTATAGGAGAAGTATTTGCAGGCATGGAAGAGGCCAGAAAAGTCGGGCTTTTGCCTTTGAAAATAAACGTAGTATTGATAGGCGGTTTCAATGATGACGAAATAGGAGATTTTGTAGAGCTCACAAGGAATGAGGATATCCAGGTAAGGTTTATAGAGCTGATGCCCATAGGTCAGGCTGCTGATTGGGCGAGAGACAACTTTATCCCCAACACTACCGTGCTGGAAAGATTTCCGGAGCTCCAGCCTGTAGAGACAGGGGACAAGTCGAGCCCGGCAGAGTACTACAGGCTGCCGGGAGGATTGGGCAAAGTAGGGCTCATAAACCCTATAAGTCATAAGTTTTGCAGCAGCTGCAACAGGCTGAGGCTTACCGCCGACGGCAAGATAAAACCCTGCTTGCATTCCAATCAGGAGATAGATGTTTTGCAAACCTTAAGAAAAGGACAAAATGTGAAGGAATTGATAGAAAGCGCCATACGGCAGAAACCTTCGGAGCACCATCTGGATGACGGTGAAGCCATAGACCGTGATATGATGCGGATAGGCGGATAATATAAAAAATATATATAAAGGGGAGATAAAATATATGGAAGGTAAAATTCTCGCTGTAAATATAAGTGAAAAAAAGGGAGTAATAAAGACACCCATAGATGAAGGCTATTTCAAAATAGATCACGGTTTGGTCGGGGACGCGCATGCAGGGAACTGGCACCGGCAGGTAAGCCTTTTGGGCATCGAGAGCATAAATAAAATGAAAGCTCTCGGGATAGAAGGCCTTTGCACAGGCAAGTTCGCAGAGAACCTTACTACCGAGGGCATAGTATTATATGAGCTTCCAATAGGCACCAAGCTCCAAATAGGTGAAACCGTTCAGGAGGTCACTCAGATAGGAAAGGAATGCCATGTGGGCTGTGCCATATTCCAGCAAATAGGCAGCTGCATAATGCCTCTGGAAGGAATTTTTACAAAGGTATTGAAGGAAGGAACCATAAAACCCGGAGATACTATCAGGGTTATCGAATAGATTTTGGAGGTGGGGCTTTAATGCGATATAAAAGCTTCGGCAAGACGGGAAAGAATATATCTGTCATAGGCTTCGGGGGCATGAGATTTCCCAAGGATGAGGACTATGGGGCGGAGATGGTCAGATATGCCAACAAAATGGGAATAAACTATTTTGATACTGCTCCGGGCTACTGTGATGACAGAAGCGAGCATATAATGGGCAAAGCCTTCCTAAATATGCCGGGAGAATTTTTTGTGTCCACAAAGAGCTCTGCCAATTCGGATCCTACAGCAGATGATGTGATGAGAAGGATAGAGGCGTCTCTGAAAAGGCTTAATGTTTCTAAGATAAACTTTTATAATATGTGGTGCATACTTGATATGGAAAAGTACGGAAGAGTTATGATGAAGGGCGGACCTCTTGAAGGAGCTATGAGAGCCAAAAGAGAGGGCCTTGTAGAACATGTATGCTTTACCACTCACGCCAAGGGGGAAGAGATAGCTCAGATCATTGAGGACGGACATTTCGAAGCCGTCACACTAGGCTATAACATCATAAATTTTCCATACAGGGAAAAAGGTGTAGAAGCAGCTTATAAGCATGGCATACCTGTAGTCACAATGAATCCTCTGGGAGGCGGAGTCATCGGCAAAAACAGCGATTACTTCAAATTCCTCATAAAGCGTCCGGGGGAGACCGCCGTACAAGCCGCTCTGCGATTCAATGCAAGTCATAAGGGGATCAATGTGGTCCTGTCTGGTTTCAACAAGCTGGAGGAAATAGATGAGAATATCAGAGCGGTAGAAAATCTGACAGAGCTGACGGATGAAGAAATATCTCAGATAAAAGGAAACATCAGAGAGTCTTTGAATCAATTGTGCACTTCCTGCGGCTACTGTATGGATTGTCCTCAGGGCCTCGATATAGTAGAATACATGGACTTGTACAATGAATATATCCTCTTGGGAGATGATCCAATAAAGGAATATGCAGAGTTTTTAAAGTCAAAGTTTAAGCTGGAAAGCTATATAAGCGGTATAAACAGCTGCATCAACTGCAAGAATTGTGAGGGCAGCTGTACCCAGAAGCTTACGATCACTGACAGACTAAAGCATCTTGTACGTATGATGTCAAAGTTTGTTGCTTCAAAATAGCATAGGGGTATAGCCTGCAGCCTGATGGGATGGTGGTAATTACCATTGCATCAGGCTTTATACTTATGTAAACTATAAGAAGCCGTACTGTTTTAGCTGAATCTCGTTAGAATCTGTTTAGTATATGCTAAACAGGTTCTCTAGGGAGCGGAGGATATTTCTGGGGTGAATTGGGACAAACCCATAGGGCACTCTCTGCCCGAACCCGTCAACTAACTTCGTAAGCATTAGAGAGGAGAGTAGTATGAGGAAGAAAAAACTATTACTATTTTTTATGGTACTGGCTTTGTTAATGGCGACTCCGGTTTTTGGAGACACATTGAAAACCGGAAGCACCGGGACGTTGGTCAAACAGCTTCAGACAAAGCTAAAAGCATTGGGTTACCTTAATTCCAGCATAACAGGCTATTATGGTAATCAGACGAAGAGTGCCGTATTAAAGTTTCAGGCAAAAAGTGGGCTCAAACAGGATGGCATTGCAGGCACTGCAACACAAAAAGCTTTGTTCAATGCCGGGACAAGCAGCAATACCATAGCGAGCAGAAGCAGCACAGGATCCTACAGCACCAAGGATGTGCAATCAGCCTTGAAAAGCTTGGGTTTATACAGCGGAAGCATTGATGGGATCACAGGGTCAAAGACCAAGGCTGCATTGAAAAAGTTCCAGAAGAGCAAAGGCCTTGCAGCAGACGGCATCATGGGTCCAAAAACAGCCGAGAAGCTTTTTGGAAAGAGTGAAACAGCAGCATTGGCAGATAGAGGCGGAGCGGATCGCAAAGAAGCTTCTAAGGATACTATAAAAGACGCAGAAGATACATACGATTCTTCGAAGAATGACGAGTATGGAGAATTGCTGGATTGGTGGTCTGAGGTTGAGAGCATATTCTACAGGGGTGCGGAAGCCCGGCTCATAGATTTATGGACGGGAAAGAGCTTTGACATAATGAGGACCTATGGCAGCAATCATGCCGATTGTGAGCCTTTGACAGCAGAAGATACAAAGATCATGAAAGAAATATACAGCGGAAGCTGGAGCTGGAACAGAAGGCCTGTCGTCATAGTGACAGGGGGCAGGAGGATCGCTGCTTCCATGGCAGGGATGCCCCATGCAGGGCTGGAAGCAAAACCTAAGAATGTTACAGTAAAGGGCCGCAGCGGCGGCTTTGGCACCGGAACCAACTTAGATACTATTAAAGGCAACAATATGGATGGGCATTTTGATGTTCATTTTCTCAATAGCAGAACTCACGGCACCAATAAAGTAGATTCGGCACACCAAAAAGCAGTAAAACAAGCAGCAGGAAAATAGCAAATATCGCAGTACGGTTTTTTAAAGCCCGGGTATATCCCGGGCTTTAATTTTAAACTTTTTCTTAAAACCTGCGTATAATAGAATAAATTGATATAAGGGGAATCAGAGATGAGCGGAATATATTTGATTGTCAGCACTGCATTGATAATTGTGGGGTTATTGGGCATTTTCATACCTGGATTGCCCGGTACGGGCCTTGTATTTGCAGGTACATTGGTTTATGCTTGGGGAACAGGCTTTCAAGCCATTGGCTGGGGGACTCTGCTGCTATTCTTATTTCTTACATTGCTGTCCATGGCGGTGGACTATGGCGCAGGACTTATTACAGCTCAAAAATTCGGAGCCTCTAAGCAGGGGATTTTCGGCAGCATCATTGGAGGCATATTGGGCATGATCACCTTTAACCTTCCCGGCCTTATACTGGGTCAGCTGATCGGCGTTATAGCGGGAGAGCTCATGTTCGGCAGGAAGATGAAGGAGTCCATGAAATCCGGCTTCGGTGTATTTATAGGCTATTTGCTGGGGAGCATTGCAAAGGTAATAATAACCACCTTGATGGTGATCATATTCTACTTTAAGGTATTTTTTTAGATTTTACTACTTCATGGCCCAACAATAAAGTATAATAATATACAAAGTATTATATTTGTCGCAGGAGGAAAGCATGAATAAATACGAAAGCCTAAAAAACCTGTTGAAGAAATATGGGAAATTGGCAATAGCATATTCGGGAGGAGTGGACAGCAGCTTTTTGCTCAAAGCCGCAATAGAGGCCTTAGGAAAAGAAAATGTGCTGGCGGTTACGGTAAAATCCCAGGTCATACCGGAGGAGGAGCAAAAAGAAGCGGAGGAGCTGGCCAGACAGATGAAGGCCAGGCATCTGGTGCTCAAAATGGATGTGCTGTCTTTGCCTGAGTTTAAGACCAATCCGAAGGACCGCTGCTATTTCTGCAAAAAGCACATCTTTAAGGATATAATTAAAGCTGCATCGGGAAGAGGCTTCAATACAGTGGCTGACGGGACGAACTCTGATGATGAAGGGGATTACAGGCCGGGAATGAAAGCACTGCAGGAGCTTAGGGTTGTAAGCCCTTTGAAGCAGTGCGGCCTTACTAAGGCTGAGATAAGAGAGCTTTCAAAGGAGCTGGGTCTCAGCACTTATGACAAGCCGAGCCTTGCATGCCTGGCATCGCGGGTTCCCTATGGCGAAGAGATAACGGCAGAAAAGCTTCTGATGACAGGAGCCGCCGAGAAATACTTAAGATCCCTGGGGTTTAATCAGCTGAGGGTGAGATGCCATGGCCCTGTCGCAAGGATTGAGGTTATGCCCCAGGATTTTGACAGGTTTTTTAGAGATGATTTAAATATAAAGGTTTATGAACATTTTAAAACCTTGGGCTTTAAATATGCTGCCCTGGATTTGGCGGGTTATAGGACAGGCAGCCTGAATGAGGAAGTGAAGATAGATGGATGAAAAACATATCATGGAAATGCTCAAAGACTATAAGAGCGGGAAACTAGAGGAAGAAGAGGTCATAAGCAAGCTGAAAAAGCTTCCCTATGAGGATATAGACTATGCCAAAATAGATAACCACAGAAGCCTCAGGAGAGGCTATGGAGAGGTTGTATATTGCGCGGGAAAGACTCCTGAGCAGACAGCCAATATATTTCAAAGGATGCTGTGCGGCAGGGGAAGGGTCCTGGGTACCAGAGCGGATATAAAGACTTATGAAGAGGTAAAGGCAAAAGCCCATGATGCTGTGTACCACAAGGATGCAAGAGCCATAACAGTGATAAGGGAAGACATAGATAAAAACAAGGGACTGATATTGATAGCTACAGGAGGGACTTCGGACATACCCGTAGCTGAGGAAGCAGCCATCACGGCAGAGTTTATGGGGAATACTGTGGAGAGGCTGTACGACGTGGGTGTAGCCGGTATTCACAGGCTGTTGATGAATACCGACAAGCTTTACTCGGCTTCTGTGATCATCGCGGTGGCAGGTATGGAAGGGGCTTTGGCCAGCGTTATAGGAGGCTTGGCGGATTGCCCCGTCATAGCAGTGCCCACCAGCGTAGGCTACGGAGCCAATTTCGGAGGATTGTCGGCGCTTTTGACGATGCTGAACAGCTGCTCCAGCGGGATAGGTGTAGTCAATATAGACAACGGCTTCGGAGCCGGCTGCCTGGCGGCTATGATAAACAGGGACAGAAAATAACAGGATATACGGAGGATTGGAAATGAAGGTTTTATATTTTGATTGTTTTTCAGGCATAAGCGGCGATATGACCATAGCCTCTTTGCTGGATCTGGGAGTAGATAGGGAAAAGCTGTTGGACGGACTGTCAAAGCTGGGCCTGGACGGCTGCAGAATCAGTATAGAAAAGAAATCCAAGATGGGCATAACCGGTACATATTTCAATGTGATTTTAGACGGCCATCATGATGAGCATAGCCATGAGGATAAGCATGATCATCATCATGAGCATGAGCACAGCCATGAACACGAGCATCATCACAGAAGCCTGAAGGATATAGAAGGCATGATCGATAGCAGTACCCTGAGTGAAAGAGTAAAGGACCTGAGCAAGAAGATTTTCCTTATTGTGGCGGAAGCAGAAGGCAAGATACATGGCACAGCTCCTGAAGAAGTGCATTTTCACGAGGTCGGAGCCGTTGATTCGATCATAGATATAGTAGCAGCGGCCATATGCATAGAAGAGCTCAAGCCGGATAAAATAGTGTTTTCCAAGCTGCCTTTATCGAGAGGCTTTGTGAAATGCCAGCATGGCCTATTCCCATTGCCGGCCCCTGCCACCCTTGAGATATTAAAGGGCATGCCTGTCTATTTTACCGATGCTCCTATAGAGCTTGTGACCCCTACAGGTGCGGCTATTGCAAAGGCTTTGGCAGATGAATTCGGAGATATGGATGAAATGGAAGTTGAAAAGGTAGGGTATGGCTTGGGCAATATGGATTATCACATACCCAATGTGTTGAGAACCATCCTATTTGACGTAAAAAAAAAGACCATAGCAAGGTAGTATTGCTGGAAACCAACATTGACGATATGACCGGAGAAGCCTTGGGCTATGCTATGGAGAAGCTCTTTGAAGCAGGAGCTCTGGATGTATACTTTATTCCCATAACGATGAAAAAGAACAGACCGGGCATAATTTTATCTGCTTTATGCAAACTAGAGGATGCGGCCCGTCTGAAAAAACTGATCTTTTTAAATACAAGCACCTTTGGAATACGGGAGACCCCGATCAATAGGGATGTACTGGACAGAGACTTTATCGAGGTGGAGGTTTCAGGCGAGACTATACGCTGCAAAGTGGGCATCTTTGAAGGAAAGGTTATAAAGGTCCTTCCCGAATATGAGGACTGCAGGACTGCAGCAATAAAGACCGGTGCCGGCTTTTCGGACATATATCAACAAGCAGTTGCAAAGTCAAGAGAATATTCTGTATTTTTTTAAAGGCTTTGACAAATAAATATACATTAAATATAATAGAAAGAATAAAAAAATCGGCAATATGTTGCAAAGTGAGGAGTGTAATTATGGAGAAGTTTTTAAAGGAAGGGTTGACCTTTGATGATGTACTGTTAATTCCCGCAAAATCAGAGATTCTTCCAAAAGAAACAGATGTATCCACTATGCTGACTAAAAGAATCAAACTCAATATTCCTATAATGTCCGCCGGCATGGATACGGTCACAGAAGCAAGGCTTGCGATAGCCATAGCAAGAGAAGGCGGTATAGGGATTATCCATAAGAATATGTCCATAGAAAGCCAGGCCATGGAGGTTGACAAGGTAAAAAGATCAGAGCATGGAGTCATAGTAGATCCCTTCCATCTGTCACCGGATCACATAATATCCGATGCTATGGAGCTTATGGAAAGATACAGGATATCCGGAGTGCCCATTGTGGATGAAAAGGGCAAACTGGTAGGCATTCTTACCAATAGGGATCTGCGATTTGAGACAGATATGTCAAGGCCCATACATGAAGTGATGACGAAGGAAAACCTTATAACCGCTCCTGTGGGCACTGATTTGATTCAGGCAGAGAATATTTTGAAGAGACATAAAATCGAAAAACTTCCCTTGGTTGACGATAACGGTTATCTGAAAGGACTAATCACAATAAAAGATATAGAAAAGGCGATCCAATTCCCCAATTCCGCAAAGGATAAGGGCGGGCGGCTTTTGGTAGGAGCAGCCGTAGGAGTCACTCCCGACATGATGGAAAGGGTCAAGGCTCTGGTTGAAGCCAAGGTTGATGTGGTTGTATTAGATACTGCTCACGGCCATTCAAAGGGTGTAGTTGAAGCAGTGAAGAAGATAAAGGTAAATTATCCTGATATTCAGGTCATCGCAGGAAATGTAGCTACGGCAGAGGCAACGAGAGAGCTTATCGAAGCCGGAGCAGATGCCGTAAAAGTAGGAATAGGACCGGGCTCCATATGCACCACCAGAGTTGTTACGGGCATAGGCGTTCCTCAGATAACGGCAGTATATGATTGTGCCATGGAAGCGGATAAATACGGAATACCGGTAATTGCAGACGGAGGCGTCAAATACAGCGGAGATATTACAAAGGCAGTAGCTGCAGGTGCGAGAGTCATAATGGTGGGAAGCTTGTTTGCAGGCACTGAAGAAAGCCCCGGAGAGAAGGAAATATACCAGGGAAGAAGCTTCAAGGTATACAGAGGCATGGGCTCTTTAGCGGCAATGGCATGCGGCAGTAAGGACAGGTATTTCCAGGAGGACGCAAAGAAATTGGTGCCTGAAGGGGTAGAAGGCAGAGTACCGTTCAAGGGAGCTTTGGCTGATACTATATATCAATTGGTGGGCGGACTCCGCTCCGGCATGGGCTACTGCGGCACAGCCACGATAGAAGACCTGAGGAAAAACGGCCAGTTTATAAGGGTAACCGCTGCAGGACTTAGAGAAAGCCATCCTCACGATGTCCAGATAACAAAAGAAGCACCGAATTATAGTCTGTAGGTAAAATAGCCACTGGCCACTAGCCTCTGGCTTCTGGCTTGGGGTATTCCTTACGGGCCGTGGAGGACGGGAACCACTTATTCTATGAAAGATACCGTGGAATGATTTAGTTCCAGTAACCTCAGATTCCAGATGTATATCAAAAGTTATAAAGCTATATTGGAATTGGCGGGAATCATACAGGCCAGACACTATCAAATAACAGAGAGAAGCCATTCCGTGGTTTTTCGTGAAAAATTCCGTGTCTTTCTGTGGTTTCCGTTCCCCATAACCCCTGAGTTTTAATAAGAAGGAGCGTGAAATATGGATAGAGAATTGGTTTTGATATTGGATTTCGGCGGGCAATATAATCAGCTTATAGCCAGAAGAGTAAGAGAAAACAATGTCTACTGCGAAGTAGTGCCCTATGATATATCCGTTGAAGAAATAAAAAGCAAAAATCCCAAAGGCATAATATTTACCGGAGGGCCTGCCAGCGTCTATGAAGAAGATTCACCTAAATGTGATCCGGAGATACTCAAAATGGGCATTCCCATATTGGGAATATGCTATGGAATGCAGCTCATGTCCCATCTGTTGGGAGGCAAAGTAGGCAGGGCTGAAAAAAGAGAGTACGGGAAAACCTCTGTAAAGCTTGATGAAAGCAAGCTTTTTAAGGGCATACCGGGAGAAAACATATGCTGGATGAGTCATACCTGCTTTGTAGATGCACCGCCTTCAGGCTTTAAGGTCATAGCCAATACAGGCACCTGCCCTGCGGCAGCTATGGTTGACGAAGACAGGAAGCTGTACGGAGTGCAGTTCCATCCGGAGGTTGAGCATACAGAGCACGGCAAGGAAATGCTCAGGAATTTTCTTTTTGATATATGCGGACTTAAAGGTACATGGACTACAGGAAGCTTCATAGAGGAAGCGGTTGCTCACATAAAAAAGACTGTGGGCGATAAAAAAGTGATTTGCGCTTTAAGCGGCGGAGTGGATTCCTCGGTAGCGGCAGTCCTGGTGCATAAAGCCATAGGAAATCAGCTTACCTGCATATTTGTTGATCACGGCCTTATGAGAAAAGATGAAGGCGATCAAGTTGAATCGGTTTTTAGAAAGCAGTTTGATATGGACCTCATAAGGATCAATGCACAGGATAGATTCTTAGACAAACTGGCCGGAGTTACAGATCCTGAGAAAAAGAGAAAGATTATAGGCGAGGAATTTATAAGAGTATTTGAAGAAGAAGCAAAAAAGCTTGGCAAGATCGACTTCCTTGTCCAGGGAACGATTTATCCAGATGTCATAGAGAGCGGCACCAAGACAGCAGCCGTCATCAAATCTCATCACAATGTAGGCGGACTTCCCGAAGATATGGAGTTTAAGCTTATCGAACCTTTGAGACAGCTTTTCAAGGATGAGGTGAGGCTTGTAGGCATAGGCTTGGGAATACCGGAGGATCTGGTATGGAGACAGCCCTTCCCCGGACCCGGGCTTGGTATAAGGGTTCTGGGCGAGATCACCGGCGAAAAACTTCATATAGTGAGAGAATCCGATGCGATTCTGCGGGAAGAGATAAAGAATGCAAACCTTCACAGGAGCATATGGCAATATTTCACAATGCTTCCTAACATAAGAAGCGTAGGAGTCATGGGGGATGAAAGGACCTACAGCCACACTGTGGCGATAAGGGCAGTGACCAGCAATGATGCTATGACTGCCGATTGGGCAAGGATACCCTATGAAGTATTGGAGAAGATATCCTCCAGAATTGTAAACGAAGTTGAGCATGTAAACAGGGTGGTATATGATATAACAAGCAAGCCGCCGGCAACTATCGAGTGGGAATAGTCCATGAGATGAAGGAAAGCTCGGCGTAGGCTCTCTTGTATTTCTGATATATAACAAAAGCGGAATCCTGGACTGAAATGGGATTCCGCTTATTTTCTATTTTAAGGCAGCTTAGGGAACGGGATATGCAGCAGCCGCATGATGTCCTTTTCCGACTCAAGAACTCGTTCAGCAATAAAGTCAGTAAACGGCCGGTCGTCTTTGTGAGCCCGCTCCAGCAGGCTTATATACTCCTGCCGCAAAACCGGAGGAATGACAGCCAGCATGTAGCCATCCTGAATGAGAGACGTATTCATAAGCAGCCTGGAAATTCGGCCGTTGCCATCGATAAAAGGGTGAATGAATACAAAACGCTTATGCAGCTGGGCCGCAAATTCCACCGGATGATATTTGTCACGGTCAGAGGCCACCCACTGGAACAATTTATTCATTTCTGCTTCTATTAGGCCTACTTTACACACTGCATATTTTGAACCGGTGATTATTACCGGCTCGGTGCGATACTGGCCAGCTCTATCAGGATCAATATCTTTATAGAACATCCGATGCATTGTAAGGACGTCAGTCTCGGTAATCCGGTGGCTGCCGAGCAGTGTAAACATGAAATCATAAGCCTGGGCATGCCCAAGTGCCTCGAAGGTGTCACGAAGCGGTTTCCCTCCAACGGTCAATCCGTCTTCCAGGAGCACCTTTGTTTCGCTTTCCGTAAGGGTATTCCCCTCTATGGCATTGCTCGACCAGGTGAGGCCAATACGGTAGTATCCCTTTATTTCATTCAGCAGATGGCCTTCAAAAGGACGTAACTCATCAATAGCCTTCTTATAGCGGTCGATTTTTTCAATTAACTTCATACAAGATCCTCCATCGATTAATATTCCACCTTTTCGCCATTTGGCAATTCAAAGGCACCTATATATTTGCAGCCTGAAGCTTCGGCAATTTTCTTTAATTCATCAACGGTGAAACTTTCCCGTTTCATTTTCTGACTGAAGGCCTGCGGACTTTTTCCGGATAGCCTGCCAAGTTCTGAGACACTTATACCAAGCTTGACGCATAGAATTTTCAACTGTTCAGACACTGACATATTGACCACTCCTTCCAATATCCTTATTATAAACGAAAATGTTTAATAAATCAACGTTAATAGCTCTGTTTTATTGAGAAACGTTAAAAAGCTCATTGACTGCATAAAAATAATGTTTATAAGGCAAATGAATAATATCAGGGCTCATGTATGAGTGCAGAAGAAATAATATGAATGAAATAATCTCTATTTAATTTCTAAAATGCTTCTTGACTAAAGGCTGTCTTAAGTGCTATACTTAGGGCGGCCTTTAGTCTGGAGGTGAATTATTGGGCAATAAAAAAATGGGTCGGCCAACCGATAATCCGAAGCCGTATAAAATTGCCGTAAAGCTTGACCAAGAGGCAAAAGATGTACTCGATGCCTATTGCAAGCAAGAATCTGTTTCTATAATGGAAGCGGCAAGACGTGGAATAAAACGGTTGAAACCTGACCTAAAAAAATGAAAGGAAGCGGCTCGCTCTTGGTGAAGAATACAGCCACTTCCAGTACGGCAACCGTCTAAAAGACAGTTACAGCGTAAATATTATATCATGCGCTGCACTTTCTTTCAAGGGTTGTACGATTGTTGAAAGGAAGGCGTTTATGAGTAACAAAGAAGGATGGAAGGAAATTTTACTTGAACTTACTTTAGCTGCCGAACATGAAACGGAGGGTATTTATCATCAGGGCTTAAAAGATTGTGTATGGCTGCTCAACGATTTGGAGGTGCCGGCATGAGTTATATTTCAGAGATTTTTGATAGGACGAATATTCAACACATCCGAGAATTTTTATTGTACGGAGTTGAATGTGCAGAAATCAGCGATAAGTCCTACAAGCAGAGGATTGATGAATCAAGTAAGACTGCTATTGAAATGATACAGGCAAAATTTCCTGATATGGCTGAATATGAAAAAATAACGGCTGAAGTTTATAGCTATGCCAGTACGGTTGAAGATGTCTATATGGAAATTGGCCTGCAATGTGGGATAACGTTAGCGATGCAGTTATTGACTAACTTTAATAGAGGATGAATGATTATACCCGACGGATTATTAAAATTCGGCGGGTATATCTGTGTGATATGCCCCCCTTATGGTAGACAGTTAAAATAATAAAACTGTTTACTGCAAGGAGGAGCATTTTTTTACTGAAAACAGGCTGAGAAAAAGCAAATGAGTTATATTCGTCGTAAAAAATGTAATTTATCCACATAATATCATTGTAATTTTCGTAAAATAGCCTATAATACTATTATGAGGTGATGAAATTGTACCGTACTGCGATTGAACAGCTTCATAAATGGAAGCAGAAGAAAAATAAAAAACCGCTCATTATCCGAGGAGCTCGCCAGGTCGGAAAGACCTGGCTGATGAAAAATTTCGGACAGACCGCTTATAATAAGACGGTCTATGTTAGCTTTGATAATAACCGGCAGATGAAGGACCTGTTTGAAGCAGATATGAAAATTCAGCGGATTATCACAGGATTGGAGCTTTATGCAGGGCATAAGATCAATCCGGCTGATACCCTGCTGATTTTTGATGAAATACAGGAAGTACCCAAAGCATTGACATCCCTTAAATATTTCAATGAGAATGCACCGGAATATCAAATCATATGTGCAGGTTCATTATTAGGCGTTGCCTTGCATCAAGGCACATCATTCCCTGTTGGCAAGGTAGAATTTCTCGACTTGTATCCTCTATCCTTCACAGAGTTTATGAGGGCAATGGGGAAAGAGCAATTTGTTGAGCTCATTGCAAAAGGTGATTTTGAGCTGGCAACCGCTTTTAGGCAGGAGTATATAGATTTGCTCAAATATTATTATTATGTTGGCGGTATGCCTGAAGTGGTTGTGAATTTTGCTGAAAACCATGATTTCAATGAAGCACGGGATATACAACAGCGTATTCTTGCCGCCTATGAGCAGGATTTTTCAAAACATGCCCCCAATGAGGTGGTGCCGCGTATACGGATGCTTTGGAACAGCATTCCGTCACAGCTTACGAAAGAGAACAAAAAGTTTATCTATGGGCTTATCAAAGAAGGTTCACGGGCAAAAGACTACGAAATGGCTATGCTTTGGCTGACGGACTGCGGCCTCGTCCATAAAGTACAGCGTGTAACAGCTCCCAGCCTGCCATTAAAAGCCTATGAAGACTTAAAGGCATTTAAACTGTATATGCTGGATGTGGGATTGCTGTCATGCATGGTAAGGCTAAATCAAAGGGTACTTCTTGATGGCAATGGGCTTTTCAAAGAATTCAAAGGTGCTTTAACAGAACAATATGTTTTGCAGCAGCTAAAGACGATGAATGGATTAGAAACCTATTACTGGACAAATGACCGCGGCAATGCTGAAATTGACTTTTTAATCGATACCGGAGGAGATATCATTCCGATTGAGGTAAAAGCTGAAACCAATTTAAAAGCCAAAAGTCTTAAAACCTACTATGAGAAATTCAAGCCTAAGACTTCAATACGTACAGCCATGACGGATTATAAAAAGGAGGACCGGCTTCTAAATTTACCTTTGTGGGCTATCGGGTCAGTCGATAGACAAAGCGGATTTATATAAATATAGCAGGCACATGATATCCAATGGAGATGCATATTTCCATTGGATATTTTTTTATGCAGCTGTGTGCAGAAGAACTAGGTCTCTGAATTTAGTCATCCTTATTTTATTTTTTGTACATATGTGCAAAAAAATCTTAAAAGTTTTAAGTAAATCACAAGCATACAAATATATGCTTTAAGTTCTATCTATCATACAAAAGATAATGGGCTTGTCTATAGAATTATTCAATAGATAAGTGATGCATCATTGAAATTATTTATATCAGGAGGGAGAATATGAAGGAATATTTACAAATCGCCAACGATCCGATCCTATGGCTGATGTGTTTACCTGTGGTTGCTTTAGTAGCAGTCCAAGCAGTCATATTTACTAAGAGGGCTTTTCAGACGGCCCATATTGTCAAGCTTACGAAAGAAGAATGCTGGCACGCATTCAGAGTAGGAGCCATATCTGCCATAGGCCCTGCTATTGCCGTCTTTATCGTTATGCTGGGTATGATGGCTGTGGTTGGTGCTCCCGTTACTTGGATGAGGCTCGCTATTATCGGTGCCGCACCAACTGAACTCACCGCTTCGGCAATGGGAGCTAAAGCCATGGGTGTTGAGTTTGGATCAGCGGACTATGGAGTGCTTCAATATGCCAATTCAGTTTGGGCCATGACACTAAACGGCAGCGGCTGGTTATTATTTTGCGGATTATTTACTCATAAGCTGGATTCATTAAGGGATAAGATTGCCGGCGGCAATACAAAGCTGATGGGTGAAATAGGCGGAGCTGCCATGCTTGGCACGATGGCTTATCTTACTACCGGACACATATTAGCTGGCGGTGGAAGGCTTATAGCTTCAGTTATAGCAGGTTTGGCAATGGCAGTATTGGTTAATATATCCAAAAAGATTCCGGGCCTTACAGAATATAACTTAGGCATTGCTATGCTGATAGGAATGTTCACATCTGTATTGATAATAGGTTTTTAATAAAGGGGGCAACATAAATGGAAGATAAATTATTGAATGAAAGTTATGAGCAATCCTTTACCAAGCATATAATAGGTGCAGGAAGATGGACCCTTCTATTATCCGTGCCCTTGTGCTTTTTACCGGCAATCTACCTGTGGATACGCTATGGCGCTTTGCCGCCTCTTGGCTCCATATTGACGGGCTGGTTTTTAATAGCCTCTATATATGGCTCCTGGTATATAGTTGAACCGATATCCTATTTCCCCATATTAGGACTTTCAGGAACCTATATGTCCTTTTTGAGCGGAAATATTGCCAACATGAGAGTACCTTGCGCAGCAGTGGCGCAGGAGGTATTAAAGGTTGAGCCGGGTTCCCAAAAAGCTGAATTGGTTGCCACGATAGGCATAGCAGGGTCTATAATAACAAACCTTATTGTAGTCACTCTGGCGGCAGTAGCAGGTAACGAGCTATTCAAATATTTCCCTCCCGTAGTGGTAAAAGCTCTTGATTTTGTTCTTCCTGCTATATTCGGTGCATTGTTTGTAATGTTCTCGATAAAGTATCCTAAATACGGAGTGTTTGCTATAGGCGTAGGAATGTTCCTGTTAGGTATTGTAAAGGTTTTGCCTACTTGGGCTATCATACCTATATGCATATTTACAACTATAGCCTATGCGGTAACTTCATTTAAAAGAAAAAATAAAGCTGATTAGAACAGAGAGGTGTAAGCATTGAATAACAAAGACATATTAAAGTATATCGACAGAGACGAAACAGTGGCGCTTCTTCAGGAAATGGTGCAGTTCAAAACAGTTAATGAGCCTGGAGATGAGAAGCCTTTGGCAGAATTCATCAAGGCAAAGCTGGAGGCTTTTGGAATTGATGCTTATGTAGATGATGTAAGCGACAATAGAGCCAATGTAATAGGAAGAATGAAAGGCAGCGGTGAAAGAGAAGCTCTTCTATTCAACGGGCATTTGGATACGGTGCCCCCGGGGGATATTGAGTGGAAGCATAGTCCGTACAGCGGAGCATTAGAGGATGGGAAAATATACGGGCGAGGCTCAGCGGACATGAAGGGTGGACTGGCCGCCATGCTAATGGCTCTTAAGGCTGTTAAAAAGGCAGGCTTGGAGCTAAAAGGAGATTTCATATACAGCGCTACTGCAGGCGAAGAGACAGACAGCATAGGGGCCGTTAAGTTTGTTAAAGAAGGCGGACTTGATGGAGTAGGCGCCATAATAATTGGAGAGCCGAGCTCCTGCGGCGTGAATGCAGCAGAAAAAGGAGCATTCTGGATAGAGATAACAACCTATGGGAAAACCGCTCACGGTGCCTTCCCCGAGAAAGGAATAAATGCAGTTGTAAACATGAATGCACTGCTTTCTGAGCTTATAAGCTATAAATTCAAGTATGAAGAGAATGAAATCTTAGGGCATCCCACCATGAATATTTCTACAATAAAAGGCGGGGTCAAGACCAATGTGGTGCCCGACAAATGCAGTGTGACCATTGATATGAGGACAGTGCCGGGAATGCATCACGGTGACATAATAAAAGATTTTGAAAAGATGATAAGCAAGCTGGCTTCCGACATCGATGATTTCAAGGCAGATATTAAAGTATTGAACGACAGGGCTGCAGTAGAAACAAAGGCATCCCATCCCTTTGTAAAGTTAGCAGTGGATACTGTAAAGGAAGAATTCAATAAAGAGATTAAAGCAGCAGGTGTTAATTTTTATACCGATGCCTCCGTATTCCTGCCGGCAAAAGAGCTGCCCTGCATATTCTATGGACCGGGGGATGCTAATATGGCCCATCAGCCTAACGAACATGTAACTGTAGACAGCCTTATGGAAGCGGTACATTTCTACTGCGCAATGATAGAGAGATATCTGGCTCTATGAATCTAAACTCGCTTCAAAAACCCTATGGAGAGCAGCAGAGCCGGTAAACAAGAGCATGTGCGTTGAAGTACATGCTCTTAAACTATATACAGCACCAGGATTTGTAATTTTCATGTGAACTATCAAGTGTTATAATATTTTGGGGTGGTAATATGGGAGTAACCGTTAGAGAAATTCTTCAGTCACAATATTTTTCGGATTACAGAGTATTAGCTGGGAAGGAAGCTTTGGATCTGAAAGCACAGGCCGTTGTTCTTTTTGATGCCCCCGATGGATACAAATGGTTTAAAGGCAAGGAATTCGTCATTACCTCGGGATATCTTTTCAAGGACAATACTGAGCTTTTCAAGGAAGTGATAATGCATCTTTTCAAGCATAAATCCGCAGCATTAGGAGTAAAAACTCAAAGATATCTTAATGAGGTGCCTAAGGAAATCATCGATTTGTGCAACAGCCTGCCGCTGCCGCTCATCGATATCCCCTATGATGTTCCTTGGATTGATGTCATAAATGCAGTGAACTCCATTGCCATGAATCGTTACATCAACAGGATCAACGATAGAAACCATAATAATTCTCTCTTTGTAAATCCCCATAGCTTAAGCAAAAAAATAGAGCAGATCGGGATCAACCTGTCCCATGAGATCATGAGCCCTGTGTCAATCGTTGATATTATGGATAAAAAGATATTTACATATCCTTCAACCTATAAGGTAAGAGGGGATTGTGTGCCATTTAGCCAGCACTATGATCTGCCTTTTAACTATCAGAAGGAGGTAATGTGCGACAACCTGAATATGTTCAGAATCAAGGATTTAAGCGGCAATAGCTGCTGCCCGTGGATAGTGGTGCCCATAACCCTAAGGGATATGACCGTATCCAATCTTATAATATGGGAAGAGTGTGAGGCTATTGATTATTATGATATGTTTGCCCTTAGACTCAGCTATACGCTGCTTTTAAGCATTTATGAGCAAGCTTATTTCGCAACCTCCTTTGAGCGCAGATTTTATGATGATTTTATAAAATCCTTGATAAGCGGAGAACTGGACAGCAAGTCAAAAGTTATCAGAGCTCTGGCTAATTTTCAGCAATCCAGCCTGATGATTGATAACGGTTTTATTTGTATATGTATCAGGGCAGAAGGGGAAGAAGTATCCTTATATACAAATCGAGAGAAGATTTATCGATCCTTCCTTTTTGACTTGCCCAAGAAAAAGTGCATACTGGGCATAATAAATGATAGCACTATGGTTCTTTTATATGACATAAGTGATTTTAAGAAGGATATTATAAGAACATTAAAACTCAATTTGAAGAATATCCTGAAAGAATTGGAAGCAAATATACCCAATTATTATTTTAAAATAGGCATAGGAGATCCGGAAAAGGATATATGCAATATGAAGAAAAGCTATATGGAGGCTCTAAAGGCAATCGAGATAGGCTCGTATATCTATCCCGATTCAAGGATTGTGGCCTTTGAAGACCTTGGGCCCTTTGGACTGATCAGAGTAGAAAACATGCAGAGGAAAAGCTTCGGAAGCAATTTTAAAAATATATATCCTTTATTGGACGAGGAAAATGCAGAGGAATTGCTTGAGACCCTCAAAGCATTTTTGGAAAGTGAATCAAATTATAATATTGCAGCAAAAAAGCTATATCTTCATAGCAATACCGTAAGATACAGGATTGGTAAGATACAGCAACTGTGCAATATTGACCTGGAGGATTCGACGGAGAGATTAAAGGTTGAAATCGCCTTGAAGTTTATAAATATGGTGAAAAAGTAAGACTGTGATTTATATATCAACTACAACTCCGTACAGCCATGACGGATCATAGAAAGGAAGATTGGAGCAAAAACAAAAGTACTTTCTGCATTAGTTGTCCAAAGTGCTTTTGCGTAATACAATATAAAGGTTGTTAGGTTTGTCGCTAGAATTCATAGTGAGACCACATGCTGATGATTTTTACTGTTTGCATGTCTTCAATGACCTCATAGACAAGCCGATGCTGGATATTGATTCTGCGGGAATATGCACCTTGTAAATCGCCTTGAAGCTTTTCGTATGGCGGCGGCGATTGATAAGGATTTTTTCGTAAAATATCAATGAGTGCTTTGACTTTATTGTCAAGTTTGCCAGCTTTCAGCTTTGGTATATCTTTTAAAGTATTTTTATCATAAACGATGGAATACATTACCACTCAACCTCGTTTTCAGAAATACATTCATCAATGGGTGTTTTTAAGCCTTCCATGATGCGTTCGCGCATATTCGGAATGGAGCATAGATAAAGTGTTTCCATCAAGCCATTGTAATCATCTTCACTGATAATTACTGCATTTCCGTCTTTAGTGCTGATGTTGACAGGCTCATTATATTTTATTGTTTGTTCCAACATGTTAAACAGATTCTTTCTGAAATTAGTGATATTTGTATTAATCATGCGATATACCTCCAATCTATCTTATATGTACATTATAATGTACGCAAATGATATTGTCAATGTTAATGTACATTTTTGCTTTGAATATAAAATTTACTTTAGTACATTGACAAACTCCTGTGACGCTGCGGGGAGAGGTATATTTTTGTGTATCAGCAGCCCCAGGTATCTGGGGCTTATATTTTCTTTGAGATTTATCTGAAACAGGCTGCCTTCATCCATGGCAAGGGAGGCGGCTTCTTTTGTCACATAGGATATGCCGAGGCCTATCTTTGCCATATCTATAAGCAGGTCTACACTGGACAATTCGATTTCCGGCTTTACATTCAGGCCGTGCTGCTGAAACAGCTTATCGAAAAAAACTCTTGTATTGGTGTTTTTTTCTAAAGCCAGCAAAGGGTATCTTGAAAGCTCCGCCAGAGATATAGTCTTTCCCTTCAGTTTTTCATACTTTTTCCCTGCCGTAAAAATATCATCGACCTGCTTCAGTATCCGGACTTCAAAATTCTTATATTCGCTTTCCTCATCTATATTCACCACTGCCAAATCGACTTCGCCCTTTTGCAAAAGGCTTGTGCACACCGGGGAGGTTCTGTTTATTATATGGATTTTGATATTGGGGTACAGGACGTTGTATTTTTCTATATAAGGCAGCAGGAAGTGCCGGCATATGGTGTCGCTGGCGCCTATCTTGACTTCTCCTTCCTTAAGATTCTGCATTTCGTCCAAAAGCCGCTCCCCTTTGGAAAAAAGGTTGACGGCTTGCTCCACATATGCAAAAAGCTTTTCTCCCTCTGCAGAAAGCCTTATATTTTTTGTATTTCTTATGAAAAGCCTACTGCCCAGCTTCGCTTCAAGAGTTTTTATGGATTGGCTCACCGCGGATTGGGAAATATAAAGCTTGGAGGCAGCTTCTGAAAAGCTTTTGTATCTGCCCACATAGTAAAAAACCTTGTAAAGCTCGAAATTGACATCCATATATAAGTCCTCCTTATAAATAACATTAGAAACATTAATTATTATAATTAATAATACTATGCTAAACTTTAATTGTAAAGCACTGAAAACTCGAAGCTTTTAATAGACAAAACTTGATTTTACTGAATAAACTCTGTTGTGCTGGCTGATAACGATTGCAGAGCTTCGGGACTAAGACTTTGTAAGCTTGCATAGGGTTGCATCAAAACTAACAAACTCTAAGCCCCTTCACAATGCACTCTTATATCAGCCAGCACAACTAAGGTGAATTGCTCCGCAGAAGCAAGAGAAGATGCCCCGGGGCAAGATTGAATTAAAGTTATTATGGTAAAAACAAAACTTAAATAGGATAAATATAAATGGGAGTGAAATATATATGAACAATGTAAGACGAATATTCGTGGAGAAAAAGCCTGATTTTGCAGTAGAGGCAAAATCCCTTCTGGCAGATTTAAAGGAGAATCTGGGAATAAAAGGACTTGAAGCTTTAAGGATAATAAGAAGATACGATGTAGAGGGCATAAGCGATGCGGCTTATGAAAAGGCCAGAAACACTATCTTTTCCGAACCGCCTATAGATTTCGTATATGATGAAGAATTGAAGATCGATGAAAAGGATGAAGTATTCGGAGTGGAGTATTTGCCCGGCCAATACGACCAGAGGGCTGACTCGGCTGCTCAATGTCTTCAGATAATAAGCATAAAAGACAAGCCGGTCGTCAGAACTGCCAACATTATAGTGCTGAAAGGGAGCATATCCGAGCAGGAACTTTCAAGAATCAAATCCTATTATATAAATCCTGTTGAGATGAGAGAGGCGGCTCTCGGGAAATTCAGCAGCCTGGTATCTGAGGCTCAAATTCCTGAAAACGTTATGGTTTTAGAGGGCTTTATCGACGAAACAGCCGAAGGGCTTAAAGCTTTGCAAAGCAGGCTTGGCCTGGCCATGAGCCTTGAAGATCTGGCTTTTTGTCAGGACTATTTCAAAAAAACTGAGAAAAGGAACCCTACTATTACTGAGATAAGGGTTATTGATACCTATTGGTCCGATCACTGCAGACATACCACCTTTGACACAATAATCGATGAGGTTGCTATTGATGAGGGTAAATACAAAGATGTGATCCAAAAAGCCTTTGGGCTTTATTCGGAAGGAAGAAGCTTTGTATATCAAGAAAAGAAGAAAGAAATATGCCTTATGGATATGGCCCAGATGGCTATGAAAGAGATGAGAAAGAGAGGCCAGCTGGAGGATTTGGAAATATCCGATGAAATAAATGCTGCCAGCATCGAAGTGGAAGCAGAGGTTGAAGGCAAGACGGAAAAATGGCTGGTCATGTTCAAAAATGAGACACACAACCATCCCACCGAGATAGAGCCTTTCGGCGGGGCTGCCACATGCTTGGGCGGCGCCATAAGGGACCCTCTCTCAGGAAGGTCTTATGTTTATGGAGCTATGAGGATCAGCGGAAGCGGTGATCCAAGGACTCCTGTAGCCGATACTATAACAGGCAAGTTGCCCCAGAGAAAGATAACTACAGGCGCAGCGGCGGGCTACAGCTCCTATGGCAATCAGATAGGCCTGGCAGCAGGGCAGATAGCAGAGGTTTACCATGAAGGCTTCGTTGCCAAGAGGATGGAATTAGGAGCTGTGGTTGGAGCGGCTCCCAAGTCTAATGTCGTAAGGAAGGCTCCTTCTCCCGGCGATGTTGTGATCTTATTGGGAGGAAGGACCGGCAGAGACGGCTGCGGGGGAGCTACAGGCTCTTCAAAGGAGCATGACGAGAAATCCCTTGAAACCAGCGGAGCTGAGGTGCAAAAAGGGAACGCGCCTACAGAGAGAAAAATACAAAGACTTTTCAGAGATCCAAGGGTAAGCACTATGATAAAGAAGTGCAACGATTTCGGCGCAGGCGGAGTATCGGTGGCTATCGGAGAATTGGCGGACGGACTCCATATAAATCTTGATGCGGTGCCGAAAAAGTATGAAGGCCTGGATGGAACTGAGCTGGCTATATCCGAGTCCCAGGAGCGAATGGCGGTTGTCATAAGCCCCGAGAATGAAAAGGAGTTTATCCGGATGGCGGTTGAAGAAAATCTGGAAGCCGTTGTGGTGGCTCATGTGACTGATGAAAACAGGCTGACCATGATGTGGAGAAACAATCCCATAGTGGATATCAGCAGAGAGTTTTTAGATACCAACGGCATAAGGCAGAAGACCAATGTAAGAGTAGCAATGCCTCAAGGAGGAGATATTTTCAGCGGCAGAAAAGCCGATGTTTCAGATATGAAAAAAGCCTGGCTGGAGAATTTGGAGGATTTGAACGTATGCAGCCAAAAAGGGCTCGTGGAGAAATTTGACTCTACGGTTGGCTCCAATACTGTTTTGATGCCCTTTGGAGGAAAGCATCAGGCGACGCCCAGCGAAGGGCTTTTGATGAAGCTTCCTGTACTGAGCGGAAATACAAGCACCGGGACGGTAATGACCTATGGCTACAATCCCTATATCTCAAGCTGGAGCCCTTTCCATGGCGCCATATATGCTGTAGTCCATGCCGTATCAAAGGTTGTAGCAATGGGCGGAGATTATAGGAGGGTCAGATTGACCCTTCAGGAGTATTTCGAAAAGCTAGGCAAGGATGAGGAGAAATGGGGAAAGCCCTTCTCAGCTCTATTAGGAGCCTATATGGCTCAAAAGCATCTGGGAATACCGGCTATAGGAGGCAAGGACAGCATGTCCGGAACCTTCCTGGATTTGAACGTGCCTCCTACTTTGGTAGCTTTCGCGCTGGCTCCTATGAATGTAGAGCATGCAGTGTCCCAGGAATTCAAGGGCAATCGCAGCCAAATTGTGTTATTGCCTGTGAAAAGGGACGAAAATGGCTTGCCGGATTTTGAAAGCTTAAAAGAAACCTATGATAGAGTCCATGAATTGGTCAAAGCGGGTCATGTGCTTTCTGCTTCCACTGTAAAAGAAGGCGGTGCTGCCGCTGCAGTGACTAAAATGTGCTTCGGAAATAGAATAGGTATGAAAGTTTTTGGGAATTATGATTACGAAAAGCTTTTTGCAACCGATTTTGGCTCTTTGATATTGGAATTAGGAGCGGAAGCTGATTTATCCGAGCTATTGCCGGGCATTTCACACATCCGCCTGGGTGAAACATGGAACAAAGAGATAATAGATATAGATGGCATAGAAATAGAACTGGCAGAAGCTCATGACCGCTGGAGCAGACCTTTGGAATCTATATTCCCGGCTAAGGCGGAAAAAGCAGATAGTGTATTTGAAGTGGAATACAAAGAGAGAAATACTCAAAAGCCGGTCATAAAGTCTCCGGCACCCAGAGTTCTGATACCTGTATTTCCGGGCACCAATTGCGAGTATGATACCGCAAGAGCTTTTGAAGATGCCAAAGCCAAAGCGGACATAATGGTGATAAAGAATATTACTCCAAAGGATATTGAGGAATCGGTAAAAGAATTGGCCAAGAGGATAAGGGCTTCTCAGATACTGGCATTCCCCGGAGGCTTCAGCGGAGGGGATGAGCCTGACGGCTCCGGTAAATTTATTGCGGCAGTATTCAGGAATGATTACGTGAAGGAAGCCGTCATGGAGCTTTTAAACAACCGGGACGGCTTGATAATAGGAATATGCAATGGATTCCAGGCCCTCATAAAGCTGGGACTCTTGCCCTACGGCGAGATAAGGGATATTGACGAGAGCAGTCCGACTCTGACCTATAATAAAATAGGACGCCATGTATCTCAGCTGGTAAGCACAAAGGTGACCTCAACCTTATCGCCATGGTTTGCCTATTCTAACGTAGGAGATATTCATACAATACCTGTGTCTCATGGAGAAGGCAGATTTGTAGGCGATGAGGAGCTGATGAAGGAACTGGCAAGAAAAGGCCAGGTAGCAGCTCAATATGTGGATGAAGAGGGACGCCCCTCAGCGGAATTCCCTCATAACCCCAACGGTTCTGCTAACGCAATAGAGGCCATAACCAGCCCGGACGGCAGAATCCTCGGCAAGATGGCTCATTCTGAGAGAGTGGCGAAATATGTATATAAAAATGTGCCGGGAAATAAGGAACAAAGCATATTCAGAGCCGGAGTAGATTACTTCTCCAAATAATGATTTTACGAGGATACGGGGAACGCGGATTCACACGGATATCACGGAGGGGAATGAGGAGTGAGGAGCTTTCGCAATCGTTATCAGTCAGGACAACAGGTGAAAGTAAGCTTATTGCATAAAAAGCGAATAATAAACATAGAAATGATGAACATAGTTCGTGTTTAAATGTACTAAATAACAAATTAATGATAAATAGTTCGAAAAAAGCTTGACGGCTTGTTCAATTATATGATAGTATTAATTTGTCGATAAAACTTATATCGCATTGAATTACTCATATAATATCGGGAATATGGCCCGAAAGTTTCTACCAAACAGCCGTAAATTGTTTGACTATGAGTGAAATGTACGATCCATGTTTTTTTGGATGGGTTTCACCGCCCATCCATTTTATTTTTGTCACACAATAACGGAAAGGGGAATAATATCTTGGAAAAGTACTTCAGACTCAAAGAAAACAACACTACAGTGAAAACAGAAATTATCGCAGGCATCACAACCTTTGTAACAATGGCCTACATAATTTTTGTAAACCCATCTATTCTTAAAATGGCAGGAATGAATCTAGAAGGCGCTTTAGGTGATGCGGCAATTCCCTTCAATGCATTCAACGACCCTGTTGTAGGCTCGGTAATGGCTGCTACATGTATTTCGGCAGCAATAGGAACATTGATAATGGGGCTTTATGCCAACTATCCTTTTGCTCAGGCCCCGGGAATGGGACTCAATGCATTTTTCGCGTTTTCAGTAGTTTTAGGCATGAGCTATACCTGGCAGCAAGCCTTAGCAGCAGTTTTCATCTCAGGTTTGGTATTTATACTTATTACTCTTACTAAGATCAGAGAAATGATAATTGATTCTATACCCATGTCTCTTAAGCATGCAGTAAGCGGCGGTATAGGATTGTTTATAGCACTTATAGGATTTAAAAATGCAGGAATCATAATTGCTAACCCTTCAACATTAGTAGGCTTTGGGGACTTGATGGCTCCAAATACTCTTCTGGCTATATTCGGACTTTTTCTTACGGCAATACTCATGAGCAGAAATATAAAAGGCTCTATGCTGATGGGAATATTTGCTACGACTTTGGTAGGCATTTTTACCGGCGTAGTGGCTATTCCTGAAGGCTTCAGTCTGGTATCCGCTCCGCCCAGCATATCCCACACTTTTATGAAGATGGATTTTGCAGGCTTATTAAAGATAGGAGAAGGGGCCACTCTTGCAACGGCAATCACCAGCATTTTAACGGTTATACTTTCTTTTACATTTGTAGATATGTTTGATACCATAGGAACTTTGGTAGGAACAGCTTCAAAAGCAAACATGATGGATAAGAACGGCAAGCTTCCCAGAGTCAATAAGGCTTTATTGGCAGACGCTGTCGCAACTTCGGCAGGTGCTATGCTGGGTACTTCCACAGTTACCACATATGTTGAAAGCGCCGCAGGAGTATTGGAGGGCGGCAGGACAGGGCTTACTTCTGTGGTCACCGCTGCATTGTTCATATTGGCTTTGTTCTTTGCTCCATTGGTAGGCTTAGTACCTTCAGAGGCTACGGCTCCTGCTCTTATCATAGTAGGAGTTTTGATGATGAGTGCATTGAAAGAGATAGATTTCAATGATTTTTCAGATGCTTTTCCTGCATTCCTCACAATAGTCATGATGCCTTTCAGCTACAGCATTGCGAATGGAATAGCAGCAGGAATGATCGCATATCCCATTATAAAGATCGCTACAGGCAAGCATAAGGATGTTCATCCTGTGGTTTATATCTTAGCATTATTGTTTATACTGAGATTTGCCACGATGGCTGGTTAATGTAAATTGCGAATCCGATTAGAGCTAGACTTTAATCGGATTCTTTTCACAAATAGGAAGAGTTTTTAATAGGAGGGAGATACATGGATAAAAATCCAAAGGTTGCAATCATAATGGGAAGCGACTCAGATTTGCCCATAGTGGCAAAAGCCATAAAGGTTCTGAAGGAATTCAAGGTTGATTTTGAAGTAAGGGTCATATCTGCTCACAGAACACCGGATAGGGCTTCCACCTTTGCAAAGGGAGCAGAAGCAGAGGGCTTCGACGCGATCATAGCGGCAGCCGGCAAAGCTGCTCATTTGCCCGGGGTGCTGGCAGCATATACTGTACTTCCGGTAATAGGAATACCTGTCAAATCCTCTGCTTTGGACGGGATGGATGCTTTATTATCCATAGTTCAGATGCCTTCGGGCATACCGGTGGCTACAGTAGGGATCGACGGAGCAGAAAATGCAGGGCTTCTTGCCGTAGAGATGCTTTCGATAAAGCATGAAGCTTTGAGAAAAGCCTTAAAGCTCCATAGGGAGAACATGGCTCAGGAAGTAATAAAAAAAGATGAAAGAATAAGTGAAGAAAAATTTTAATTAGAACTCAGGGTTTTAGGGTAGGGCGCTGGAGTTAGTTGGAAAGATGGAAGGATGATTGAGTTGTAGGGGATGCCGCCCTCGGCATACCGTCATTGCGAAAAGCTTTAGCGACGAAGCAATCCAAAAAAGAAGATAAGCTTAAATCGCTGGATTGAAGATTAACAAATTGACCCAAAGGAATGCCCTAATGCTAGAAGCTAGAGACTAAAAAAAGGAGATTATAAGATGTGTGGAATTGTTGGTATCTATGATAAGGGCAATATAAATGCAGCTAACGGAGCTTATTACGGCCTGGTGGCTTTGCAGCACAGAGGTCAGGAAAGTGCAGGCATTGCTATAAATAATGATGGCATAATAACCTGCTATAAGGATATGGGCTATGTAAATGAGGTATTTGACGATAAGATATTGAGCCTTTTGAAGGGAGACATGGCCATAGGACATGTGCGCTACTCGACTTCAGGCGCAAGCTTTGCAGCCAATGCTCAGCCGATTTTGATCAAATTCAAGAATGGAAACCTGGCTATGGCTCACAACGGCAACCTGGTAAATGCGGAAGCGTTGAGAGAGCAGCTGGAGGATCAAGGCATGATCTTCAGCACCACCACAGATAGCGAAGTGATAGCGGCACTGATAGCCAGAAACTATAAAGGCGATATCGTTAACGCAATTCAAGATACCATGGATATGGTAAAGGGTTCCTATGCTTTGGTTATAATGACAGTTGACAAGCTCATAGCCGTAAGGGACGGTTATGGTCTCCGCCCATTGGTCATCGGGAAGCTTGATGATGGCTACGCATTGGCATCGGAAAGCTGCGCTCTTGATACCCTGGGCGCGGAGTTCATGAGGGATGTGAAGCCGGGTGAGATAATAGTCATAGATAAGGATGGAATGAAAAGTATGGCAAGCAGCATCAAGATGCCAAAGAAGGGCTGCTTATTTGAATATATATATTTTGCAAGGCCTGACAGCATTATTGACGGTATCAGCATGTACAAGGCAAGAGAAAATGCAGGCAAAATACTTGCCGAAGAGCAGCCTGCCATAGCCGATACGGTTATTTCGGTGCCGGATTCGGGAACCCCGGCTGCCATAGGCTATGCAAATGAGTCGGGAATTCCGTATTCCGTTGGCCTGATCAAGAATAGATATGTGGGCAGAACCTTTATTCAGCCGACACAATCCATGAGGGAGCTTGGCGTTAAGCTTAAGCTCAATCCCTTGAAGGGCAATATTAAGGGAAAAAGAGTGGTAATGGTGGATGACAGCATAGTGAGAGGAACGACAAGCAGAAAGATCGTCAAGGCATTGAGGGATGCCGGAGCAACTGAAGTTCATGTGAGAGTCGCCTCGCCGCCGGTGATACATTCCTGTCACTATGGGATAGACACCCCTACAACTGAGGAATTGGTCGGAGCAATAAATCCTGTGGAAAAGATAAGAAAATATATCGGAGCAGACAGTTTGGGCTACCTGAGCTTGAAAGGACTGCTGGCTTCTGTGGACAGCGATGGCGATGGCTATTGCACCGCATGCCTCAACGGAGAATATCCGATACCGTTAGACTGTCGAAGATAGGCGGATGGCTTTAGGGTATTCCTTATAGGTCAGGGCTCAGGATTCGGAGCTCAGAACTCAGAAAATTAGGGCCGGAATCTGGAGGCGGAAGGTTACGAGGAACACGGATTTACACTGAATCTTTTACGGATTTACACGGAGAGTTTCTATTTTATTGTTTAAGAGAATACAGGGTAAATTCTTCATCTGTCATTCTGAATGAAACGAAGTAGAGTGAAGAATCTGGCTGAGCTTCTTCGCTACAAATAAAAAACCTCTGTGCACCTCCGTGTTCACCGTAACCTTTGACCCCAGAGGCATACCCAAAAGTATATCGGATTAGCATCAAAAACTATAAAAGAACAATAGCGATAATATAATTCCCATTCCGTGATTTTTAGTGTAAAATTCAGTGTCTTTCAGTGGTTCAAGAAACCCAAGAGGCATACCTAATTATTAATAGAAGAGGTGAATATAAATGGATGATAGATTGACTTACAAGAACGCCGGAGTAGACGTAGAAGCCGGATATGAAGCTGTCAAGCTCATGAAGGAACACGTGAAAAAGACCAATATACCCGGCGTCATGGGCAACCTGGGAAGCTTCGGAGGCTTCTTCATGCCCAATTTATCCGGCATGAAAGAGCCGGTTTTGGTCTCCGGAACCGACGGAGTAGGAACAAAGCTTCAGATAGCCTTTATGATGGATAAGCATGACACCATAGGCATTGACTGTGTTGCCATGTGCGTGAATGATATAGCCTGCCACGGAGCAAAGCCCCTGTTTTTCCTTGACTACATCGGCACAGGCAGGCTTAACCCCAAAAAAGCAGAAGCCATTGTCAAGGGGATATGCGACGGCTGCATAGATGCGGGCTGTGCCTTGATAGGAGGAGAGACCGCGGAGATGCCCGGCTTTTATCAGGATGAGGAGTATGACCTTGCAGGCTTTGCCGTAGGTGCAGTAGATAAGCCGAAGGTCATCAACGGAGAAAAGGTGAAGCAGGGTGATGTCATAATAGGGCTCCAATCCAGCGGTATACATAGCAATGGATACTCCTTGGTAAGGAAGCTTTTCTTTGGAGTCAATGATTATAAAGTCGATCATAAATTTCCGGAGCTTACGGGCTTACTTGGAGAAGAACTGCTAAAGCCCACAAGAATATATGTGAAGACCATCCTGAGCCTTATAGAAAAGCATGATATAAAGGGAATAGCGCATATAACCGGCGGCGGATTTATCGAAAACATTCCCAGAACCATCCCACAGGGCTTAAAAGCCAAAATAGAGATGGGAAGCTGGGAGATACTCCCGATATTCAAGCTTATGAAGGATTTAGGCAAGATTGAAGACCAGGCGTTATATAATACATTCAACATGGGGATAGGGCTTGTCATGATAGTGGACAAAGCTGAAGCCGACAGCGTAATGGGTTCCCTTAGGGCTATGAGAGAGAAAGTATACATTATAGGAGAGATCGCAGCGGGAGAAGGGGGTATCGAGCTTTGCAAAAAATAAGGATTGGTGTTTTGATCTCCGGCGGCGGCACTAATCTTCAAGCTTTGATTGACGACATCGAAAAGGGAAAGATAAAGGGCGCAATCTCTATAGTCATATCCGATAAAAAGGATGCTTATGGCATTGAAAGGGCAAAAAAACATGGAATAGAAGCCATAGTTATAGATAAAAAGAGCTTCCGTGATAATGATGAATTCATGGACTGCCTTATGGATGAATTGGAAAAATACAAAGCGGACTTAGTGGTATTGGCCGGATTTTTAAGTATTTTGTCCAAAGCATTTATAGAAAAATACAGGAATAGAATAATGAACGTACATCCCTCCCTCATACCTGCTTTTTGCGGTAAGGGCTATTATGGGCAAAAGGTTCATAAAGCGGTGCTGGAATACGGAGCCAAGGTTTCCGGTGCTACTGTTCATTTCGTTGATGAAGGAGCAGATACAGGCCCCATAATTTTGCAGCAAGCTGTACGGGTAGAGGATGATGATACACCGGAAACCCTGGCCGCCAGGGTGCTGGAGGTTGAACATAAGCTGCTGCCCGAAGCTGTAGGACTGTATTGCGATAGTAAGCTCGAGATAGAAGGCAGAAAAGTTAGAATTAATGCAGGCAAATAGGCTCATTGGCAAATAGGCAAATGGGTTTTGAGCATGCCGCTGGGGTCCTGGAAACGGGGAACACGGAATTACACTGAATCTTTCACGGATTTACCCGCCCTTCAAGACCCAAAAGGAATACCCTAATGCTAGAGGCTAGCAGCCAGAAGCTAGTGGCTGACCCAAGAGGTAAAATAAAATAAAAATGAAAGGTGATAATTATGATAAAACGTGCACTGATAAGTGTTTCAGATAAAATAGGCATAATCGATTTTGCTAAAAAGCTGGACGAAAAGGGCATAGAGATAATATCTACGGGAGGTACTGCAAAGGCATTATCCGATGCAGGCATTAAGGTCATATCCATATCCGACATTACGGGCTTTCCGGAATGCCTGGATGGCAGGGTAAAGACCCTTCACCCCAATATATTTGCCGGCTTGCTCGCCATGAGAGAAAAGCAGGAGCATATGGACACCTTAGAAAAGCTTCACATCAACACCATTGATATGGTGGTGGTAAACCTCTATCCCTTCAAGAAAACTATAGAAAAGGATGGAGTGCTTCTTGAGGAAGCTATAGAAAACATTGATATCGGCGGTCCATCCATGCTTAGAGCGGCAGCCAAAAACTATAAGCATGTAGCTGTCATCACCGACCCATCGGATTATGATATGGTCCTGGATGAAATCATGAAAACAGGTGCAGTGACGGATAAAACAAGATTTAAGCTAGCGGCTAAGGTTTTCAATCATACCGCTCATTATGACGCTCTCATAGCTTCTTATTTGTGGGAAAAAGCTGAGATGGAGAAGTATCCGCAGCTCCTGACCCTTACCTATGAGAAGGCACAGGATTTGAGATATGGAGAAAACCCTCATCAAAGCGCGGCCTATTATAAGGATCCATTGAAAACTACGGGGAGGCTCCATAATGCAGAGCAGTTAAACGGTAAGGAGCTTTCTTATAATAATATAAATGATGCAAATGCTGCTTTGGAGCTTTTAAAGGAGTTTAATGAGCCCGCCTGCATAGCCGTCAAGCATGCTAATCCCTGCGGCGCAGGTGTGGGAAAGAATATTTTCGAGGCGTATAAGAAAGCCTATGAAGGAGATCCCATATCTATCTTTGGCGGCATCGTGGCTGTCAATGAAGAGATTGATGAAAAGACAGCCGAAGAATTGGTCAAGATATTCTTGGAGATTGTTATAGCGCCTTCATATAGCGATAGGGCTTTGGAAATCCTGAGAGAGAAGAAAAATCTGAGAGTTTTGAAGCTGGAGGATATAAGGATCAGACCTGAAGAGGCTTATGAGCTGAAGAGGGTATCCGGCGGCTTGCTTATTCAGGATTCTGACTACAAGGATTTCTCTATTGACGACATAAGCTATGTGACGGAAAAGAAGCCTACAGAACAAGAAATGAAGGACTTGTTATTTGCCTGGAAGATTGTAAAGCATGTAAAGTCCAACGCTATTGTGATAGCCAAGGATGGAAGGACATTGGGCGTAGGGCCCGGCCAGACGAACAGGATCTGGTCTGCAGAAATGAGTATAGCCAGGGCTGGGGAACAAGTACAAGGAGCAGTTATGGCATCCGATGCATTCTTCCCCTTTCCGGATGTCGCGGCTGCTGCAGCCAATGCCGGTATAAGAGCCATCATCCAGCCCGGTGGCTCTTTAAAGGACAAAGACTCTGTTGAGGTATGCAATAAAGAAGGTATAGCCATGATATTTACAGGCATGAGACATTTCAAGCATTGATTTTACTTAGGAGACGGGAACCACTGAAAGACACGGAAACCTCACAAAAAATCACTGAAGGGTTGATAATATTAAACTTATGTGAAATTGCTTATTTAGACCTTATGACATATATTACGCATAAAATTAGTTACTATTAACAGCTAAAAAAGATGCACGCCGGCATTCTGAGTGCAATGAAGAATCTTAGCGAGATTATTCACTATTAACAAAAATCAGTAAAAAATCAAAATATGAAATAAAAAAATCTTTCTGTGTTTTTTCGTGAAAAATTCAGTGACTTTCCGTGGTTTTCGTTCCCAGTTGCAAACTGCTAAAAATGGGTTATTGAAATGGAAGCAAGATGATGAGAGGTGAAATGTATGAAGGTTTTGGTAGTTGGAAGCGGTGCCAGGGAGCATGCTATTATATGGAAACTGCTTCAAAGCCCAAAGGTGAGCTATATCTACTGTGCTCCGGGCAACGGAGGCATAAGACAGATGGCGGAATGTGTAAATATAAAAGCCGATGATGTGGAAGGTTTATACCGGTTTGCGAAAGATAATAAAATAGATCTTACCGTTGTAGGGCCTGAGCTGCCCTTAAGCCTTGGAATAGTTGACTATTTCCAAAGCCGAGGACTGAGGATATTCGGACCTGCTCAAAATGCGGCTTTATTGGAGAGCAGCAAAGCCTTTGCAAAGGATTTGATGCAAAAATATGATATACCGACTGCAAGATATAAGACCTATGAGGATGCAGCTTTGGCCAGGATGGAAGTGGAAAGCTTTGGTTTTCCTGTAGTTATAAAGGCGGACGGTTTGGCTGCAGGCAAAGGGGTAATAATTGCCGGCACAAAAGAGGAAGCCATAAAAGCCATAGATGATATAATGACGGATAAGCATTTTGGGAATGCAGGCAACAAAGTGGTCATAGAAGAGTTCTTACAAGGCAAGGAGGCCTCCATATTGGCCTTTGTAGACAGCAAAACTGCCTTGCCGATGGTGAGCGCACAGGATTACAAGAGAGTCTTTGATAATGACAAGGGGCTCAACACAGGAGGAATGGGTGCCATCTCTCCGGCACCTCATTATGATGAAAAGACGGCGGATATTGTTATGGAGAAGATCATAGCTCCCACTGTGGAGGCTATGAATAAGGAAGGCAGGCCCTACAAAGGAGTATTATACTTTGGGCTGATGCTTACTGAAGCCGGGCCTAAGGTAATAGAGTACAACTGCCGCTTCGGAGATCCAGAGACAGAGGCAGTGCTCTTAAGATTGGAAAGCGATCTGGCGGAGATTATGGAAGCTGTTATAGAAGAAAGACTCCATGAGATAGATATAGAGTGGAATGATAATGCGGCTGTATGTGTGGTAATGGCTTCGGGAGGTTACCCGGAGAATTATGAAAAAGGCTATGAGATAAAAGGGCTGACGGCTGCGGAAGAAGGGATCATATTCCATGCAGGCACAAAATATACTGACGGCAGGGTTGTAACCGACGGAGGCAGAGTGCTGGTCTTTTCGGCTCTCGGCTCTTCACTGGACAAAGCCAGGGAGGCCGCCTACAGGGATATAAACAAGGTCAACTTTCACGGCCACCACTACAGAAAGGATATTGGGCTGATAGGATAGGGATTTTTTTAACCACTGAAAGACACTGAAGGATATTGACTTTATAGACACTATAGCGTGCATATAGGATATGTGCTTCGCATATCGATGTTCGCTTTGGCAGTTCTAGAGCTTAATCTCACAAAAAGCCTAACGGCACCCAAAGGACCTCCATGTCCTGGATGCCTTGGGCGGCGCTAGATTTTTCTTAGGATAGGATGTGAGCTTTAGAGTTGCCTGTGACCCTTGCGGTTATCAAAATCAATACCTTTGTGAACTGCACATATGCTTATTCTGTTTCACTGCAGTAGTGATAAAATAAATACTCCTCCGTGAAAAATCCGTGAGGCTTCCGTGTTAATCCGTGGTTTCCGTTCCCCGTCCCCATAACCCGTTAGGAATACCCTAACATTCCTAAGTTCTGAGCTCTGAATCCTGAGTTCTAGGCTTATGCCCAAAGCCAGAGTATAGCGTGCCTTTGTTTTTAAATATATATGTGATATAATTTTTAATGATTATCATTTAGAAAGGGTAATGAAATTTTCATTATACGGAAATTTTTATGAATATTAAAGAACCTATAAAAGATGAAAATTATATTAACAAACTAGAAATGATAATAGAAACATCCTTTGATGGAATTTATGTAACTGACAAAGACGCTAATACAATATTGGTCAATAAAAGCTATGAAAGAATTACAGGATTAAGGCGGGATGAGCTTATTGGGCGCAATATGGCGGAGTTTGAGAAAGACGGTATTATGTCGGAGGTTACATCCCTTTGGGTTTTAAAGAACAAGAAATCCAAAACGGTATATCAGTATTTTAATACAGGAAAAAGCGCATTGGTCACCAGCACACCATTTTTTGATGATGATGGTGAAATAAAAATGGTGGTATCCAATGTCAGAGATATTACCGAGCTTAAAGAATTGCAGGAAAAGATTAAAGAAAGTAAAAATGAAAATATTAAGTACAGAGGCATAATTGAAGAACTAAAGCTGCAGATTGCGAGCAATAAATATATAATAGCAGAAGATGAAAACATGCTGAATTTGCTTTTGCTGGCAAAACGTGTCGCTAAGGTAGATACGACAGTCCTGATAAGTGGTGAGACCGGTACGGGCAAAGAAGTGTTGGCAAAATATATCTACAATAACAGTCTAAGAAAAGATATGCCATTTATTAAGATTAATTGCGGAGCTATTCCTGAAAACCTGATTGAATCTGAATTTTTCGGTTATGCGGAGGGCTCATTTACGGGAGCGGCCAAAGGCGGCAAGATGGGGATTTTTGAAGCAGCCAACAACGGGACTTTGCTTCTCGATGAAATCGGTGAATTGCCTTTAAACATGCAGGTAAAGCTTTTAAGAGTGCTTCAGGACGGCCAATTTGAAAGGATAGGCAGCAATGATACCATAAAGGTTGATGTCAGAATAATCGCATCAACAAATAAGAACCTGAAGGAAATGGTTGAAAAAGGGCTGTTCCGTGAAGATTTATTCTATCGGCTGAATGTGGTACCCCTTAATGTGGCACCTTTAAGAGAAAGAAAAAGCAGCATAATTCCATTGGCGGAACATTTTTTTAGAGCTTATAATGAAAAATACAACATGGAAAAAACGATTTCGAAAGAAACTTTGAAATATTTTTATGAATACAATTGGCCGGGCAACGTCAGGGAGCTTTCCAATTTAATTGAGATGCTGGTTGTGACAACGGTGGATGATACTATTACAAAGATGAATCTTCCGGCTTATTTGACAAGTAATATAAATGAAGATAAAGCCTATGTAGAAAATAATAATATTCCGAAGCTGTCCGATGCCCTGGAAAAGATAGAAAGAGACTTGATTTTCAAGGCATATGAAAAACACGGAAATGTCAGAGATGCTGCTAGGGAATTGGGGATAGATGCATCCACATTTGTGAGAAAAAGAAAAAAGTATAGTGGCATTAAAAATTAGTTGCATAAATGCAGCAAAATGTTGCAAAATTACAACAAACATATTGGACTAGTGCCATCCTTTATAAATCGGTTATAATTTGACAATTGATTTTACAGCAAATAAAAAAGTTGCATAAGTGCAACATTTTCAAAATATCAGTATTTTGATGATATATGAGTAAAGGTTAAATTTCAACACCTTTAGTCATATATCATTTTTTTTATATTTTGGCATGAGCCTTGCTTCACCATTAATATAAAAGAGTATGAAAAATGGTTTTAATAATTGGGGAGGAATATTACATAAGAAAGTATTAAAAAATGAATGCTGAAAACATTTTTATCGTTATAAGTTTCTTCCTGTTGTAGCTTTGTTTTTCCGGTGATTGCGTTGCCATAGCAGGAGAGAAATTTATATAATAATATGCAACCCAACAAAGTAGATGGGTTGGGGCATTTAGCAAGTGCCTAATTTTATATTGAATGAGGAGGAAATTTAATGAACGAGAACACAAAAAAAATGGAATTTTATGGTGGCGAAATAGTTTCACTACTACCTTTTCTGATTTTCTTTATTACAGTAATTTATATTTCCATACTAAAATCAGCATCAGAAAAAGGAATGTGGATAGGTGCTATTATGGGAATAATGATTACATTTTTCTTTGTAAAAGATAAGCTGTATTATGGAAAAGTAATAATGGAAGGTATGGCGGATGAAATGACAATTGTACCAAAAATGTAATGATGAAAGTGTAGATATTATAAAAGACATAACGAAATTATCAAACATTAATGTTGAAGGGATCTTTACTCACTTTGCAACTTCGGATATGAAAAATAAGGAGTATGTATATAAACAATTTAAGAGATATAAACAATTTATTGAGAAACTGGAAAAAAAAGGTGTTATGATTCCCATAAAACACATATCTAATACCGGAATAATTTTAGATTCCCCGGAGTTGCATCAGGATATGGTTAGATTTGGAAGTATGGTATATGGAACATATAGTTCCTATGATATAAAAACGGAGAGAGTTAGACTTAAAGATGCATTATCAATAAGAGCCGAAGTTGCACAGGTAAAAGAGGTAGAGCCTGGTGAGGGAATTGGCTATGATTTGACTTATATTACTAAAAAAAGGACCAAGATAGCAACATTACCAATCGGATATGCAGACCTTGCAATTAGAAAATTAAAAAATAAAGGTTATGTATTGATTAAAGGAATAAAAGCCCCTATTGTAGGAAGTGTGTGCATGGACCAATTAATGGTGGATGTGACTGGAATTGATGTTAAAATGGGGGATGTAGCTACATTAATCGGAGAAGATGCTGGTAATATCATAAGTATTAAAGAGGTAGCTGATTTACTAGGTATTGATGATTATGAATTGATTATTTCTATAGATAAAAGGCTTCCCAAAAAATATATTAAAAATGGAAAGGTGATTAAGATTATAGATATCAATGTAGAACTTAGTAATTTAATATGATTACGAAAAGTAAAGCTATAATAAAAAAATATATTGATAAATTAAAAGAGGAGGTATAAATAATGAATTATTTATCACAAATTGCAATGCGGTATCCTGCTTCGGGTATTAGGAAAATGTTTGATTTAGCTGAACAGTATGATGATGTAATCAAGCTAACGGTTGGCGAACCAAACTTCGATACCCCGGCGAATATTAAAGAGGCAGCCAAAAAGGCTATTGATGAAGGGTTTACACATTATGCCCCAAATGCCGGTTTAAAGGAGTTAAGAGAAGCTATCGCCAATAGATATAGTAAGTATTCAAAGGATTATACTTATGAGAATGTGATGGTAACAGTAGGTGGGATGGAAGCAATTTCATTATGCTTGCTTGCAACTGTGAATCCGGGAGATGAGGTTATTGTTCCTGATCCGTGTTTTCCGAATTATTTCGGCCAAATTATGATTTTTGGAGCCAAACCTGTAAGCGTTCCTGTATATGAAGAAAATGACTTTAACATAAAGGCTGAAGACATAGAAAAGGCAATAACTCCAAAAACAAAAGCTATTCTGTTAAATTCGCCCAGCAATCCTTTAGGTTCTGTAATAAGTAAGGAAGAAATAGTTAAAATTGCAAAAATAGCTGAAAAATACGATTTATTAGTCTATTCTGACGAAGTATATGACCAGATAATCTTCGACAACATAAAATATTTCAGTATGGCTCAGATACCTGAAGTAAGAGATAGAGTCCTGATAATTAACAGCTTTTCAAAATCTCATGCCATGACAGGCTGGAGAGTTGGGTATGTTGTGGGCAGCAAAAATATTATATCTAATATGCCGAAACTGCAGGAAGGAATTGTATCATGTATACCTACATTTACTCAGAAAGCAGCTATAGAGGCACTGTCCGGTCCGCAGGATTCAGTCAGACAAATGGTGAAAGATTATGCAAGGCGACGTGATATTGTAATAGACGGATTGAATAATATACCGGGAATAAGCTGTAAGAAATCGCCGGGAAGTTTTTACGCATTCCCAAATATAAAATCCTTTGGTAAAAGTTCTCAGGAATTTGCCGAAGAGCTTGTAAGAGAGGCTGGAGTGGTTGCAGTACCTGGTTCTGCATTTGGAAGCATGGGTGAAGGCTATTTGCGTATTGTTTTTGCCAACTCGGATGAAAATTTAAAAGAAGCAGTCAGAAGAATAGGAGAACATGTAAGGAAGAAATATTAATATTTTAAACCTTAAGCGATAATTATGTAAACGTAGTAGGTTTATAACTTGAATGAAAGGAATGAATGTGCGAAATGACAAAACGCAGGACTCAAACAATGGATGGAAATACAGCCGCGGCGTATGCATCTTATGCATTTACAGATGTTGCCGCAATATATCCCATAACACCGTCATCACCGATGGCCGGCTTGGTAGATGATTGGTCATCCAAAGGGAAAAAGAATATCTTTGGGGAGACTGTCTTCGTTAAGGAAATGCAGTCCGAAGGCGGTGCTGCAGGTACCTTGCATGGAGCATTGCAGTCAGGAGCCCTTACTACCACATATACAGCTTCACAAGGGTTATTGTTGATGATACCAAACATGTATAAAATAGCAGGGGAATTATTACCGGCGGTATTTCATGTAAGCGCGAGATCCCTGGCATCTAACTCTCTCAGCATTTTTGGAGACCATCAGGATGTCATGTCAACCAGACAAACAGGATTCACTTTGTTAGCATCAAGCAGCGTTCAACAGGCAATGGATTTAGGGGCAGTGGCACATTTAAGTGCAATAAAGTCAAGGCTTCCTGTTCTTCACTTCTTTGACGGCTTCAGGACATCCCATGAAGTACAAAAGATAGAAATGCTGGAATACGATGAATTAGAAAAGCTTGTAGATTTTGAAGCATTGAAAGCGTTCAGAAACAACGCTCTCAGCCCAAACCATCCTGTACTGCGGGGAACAACACAAAATCCTGACGTGTTCTTCCAATTGAGAGAATCTGTAAATAAATTCCATGATGCAGTTCCGGAAGTTGTACAGTCCTACATGGATGAAATCAACAAGCTTACGGGCAGGAACTACAGACTGTTTAACTATTATGGAGCTGAAGATGCTGAAAACATAATTATAGCAATGGGTTCCGGCTGTGAAACAATAAGCGAGGTAGTTGATTACCTGAACAGCAGAGGCGAAAAGGCAGGGCTTCTGGAAGTTCATCTTTACAGGCCTTTTGCGGCTGATTTTATGTTAAATGAAATTCCGAAAACAGTTAAAAAAATTGCCGTACTTGACAGAACAAAAGAACCCGGCGCAAATGGAGAACCGCTTTATCTGGATGTTAAAAACGCATTCTATAATGTTGAAAATGCCCCGTTGATTGTAGGCGGAAGATATGGATTAGGTTCTAAGGACTTCAAGCCTGATGATGCGTTATCAGTATTCAATAACTTAAAATCAGATAGTCCCAAAAATGATTTTACTGTAAGCATAGTAGATGATGTTACAAATAAATCATTGCCTCTTGCTGAAGAAAGCATTGATACAACGCCAGAAGGAACAATTGCATGCAAGTTCTGGGGCTATGGCTCTGACGGAACTGTGAGTGCTAATAAATCTGCAATTAAAATAATAGGCGATAATACGGATTTTTATGCACAGGCATATTTTGAATATGATGCAAAGAAATCCGGAGGCCTTACAATATCACATCTTAGATTTGGAAAGTCTCCGATTAAGGAACCATATGCAATCAACAGGGCAGATTTTATTGCATGCCACAATCAGGCGTATGTTAACAAGTACGATTTGCTGTCAGGAATAAAAAAAGGCGGAAAGTTCCTGCTGAACTGTATCTGGAGCGAGAAAGAACTGGAAGAGCAGCTTCCTGCATCTATGAAAAGAAGCATAGCCGATAATGATGTGGAATTTTATATAATAGATGCTGTCGATATTGCCAAAGAAGTCGGACTCGGCGGAAAAATCAACATGATAATGCAGGCTGCATTTTTCAAGCTTGCTCAAATCATACCTGTTGAGGATGTTTCAAAATATCTGAAAAAAGAAGTAGAAAAATCATATGGCAATAAAGGCCAGAATATAGTAGATATGAACTATCTTGCTATCGACAAAGGATTCGACAGCATGAAAAAAGTGAATGTTCCTGAATCATGGAAGGCTGCGGTTGATAATAATGCTGAGAAAGATTCTGAAATACCCGAATTTGTGGAGAAAGTCATATTTGCAATGAATCGGCAAGAGGGAGACAAGCTTCCTGTCAGTGCATTCTTGAATCGTGAGGACGGGTCATTCCCTCTGGGTGTGACAGCATGGGAAAAACGCGAAATAGCAATAGAGGTTCCCCAATGGGATGCAAGTAAATGCATACAGTGCAACCAGTGCTCTTTTGTATGTCCCCATGCTGTTATAAGACCGACACTTTTGACAGAAGAAGAAATGAAAGGCGCTCCGGAAGTATTCAAGGCCGTTGCTGCAACCGGACTTAAAGAAATGAAATATCATCTGGCAATATCTGCTCAGGATTGTACGGGATGCGGCAGCTGTGTAAATACATGTCCGGCAAAAGAAAAAGCAATAGAAATGAAGCCATTAGCTTCAAAAAGAGAGCAATATATCAGGAATTGGAATTTTGCAAAGGATATAATTCCGAAGGATGTACCGAAAAATCTTGAAAAGACTGTTAAGGGAAGCCAATTTAAAAAACCGTTGTTAGAATTCTCCGGTGCTTGTGCAGGTTGCGGTGAAACTCCGTATGCAAAATTAGTTACCCAGATGTTCGGTGACAGGATGATGATTTCCAATGCAGCAGGATGTTCGACGGTTTGGGGAGGTTCACCTCAGGTCTCATATACTACAAATCATAAGGGTCATGGCCCTTCATGGGGATTCTCTCTGTTTGAGGATAATGCTGAGTATGGTTTTGGAATGTACCTGGGTGTGCAAAAAATCAGGAATGCTGCAAAGTCAAAGGTTGTTGAAGCAATTGAAAAGGCCGCCGGCGAAAGAGCAAAAGAAGCATTGCAGGAATGGCTTGACGGATTCGACAATTCGGACGGAACCAGAGAGCGTGCAGATAAACTGATCGCGGCACTTGAAGAGGAAAAAGGGAACAATAAGCTTTTAAATGAGATTTATGACAACAAGGATTATCTTGTTAAAAGGTCTCATTGGATATTCGGCGGTGACGGATGGGCTTATGACATCGGTTACGGCGGATTGGACCATGTATTGGCATCGGGAGAGAATGTGAATGTATTAGTTTTTGATACAGAAGTTTACTCCAATACAGGGGGGCAATCATCCAAGTCGACACCGACAGCTGCAATTGCAGAATTTGCCGCAAGCGGAAAGAGAACAAGGAAAAAAGACTTAGGAATGATGGCAATGAGCTATGGCTATGTATACGTGGCACAAATAGCCATGGGCGCGGATAGGAACCAAACGCTCAAGGCAATAATTGAAGCAGAAAATTATCCGGGTCCGTCACTGATTATTGCTTATTCACCTTGTATAAATCATGGAATAAAAGTCGGTATGGGAAAATCCCAGATGCAGGAAAAAGAAGCTGTCGAGTCAGGATACTGGACATTGTACCGCTACAATCCACAGCTTGAAGATCAGGGCAAGAACCCGTTTGTTCTGGATTCCAAGGAACCGGCTAAGAGCTTTAAGGAATTTTTAATGAGTGAAGTAAGATATGCATCACTTTACAAGCTGTTCCCTGAACAGGCTGATGAGTTGTTCGCAAAGGCAGAGGCCGATGCCAAGTACAGATATCAGAAATATGTGGATATGGCCAGATTGGAACCTGCAACAGAATCAATTTAACATGTTGTCCTAATTGAATATAAGAGTGCATTGTGAAGGGGCTTAGAGTTTGTTAGCGAAGTATAGGACAAGTTGCGTCAACTGTTTGAGCCTATATGCTGTCAAATTCAGAAAATCTTATAACTCAACTTGAATCTTAACAGTAATGATAAACGCTGCATGCGAGTTTTGACGCAACCCTATGCAAGCTTACAAAGTCTTAGTCCTGGAGCTCTGCAATCGTTATCAGTTAGAACAACTAAGGTGAATTGCTCCGCAGGAGCAAGAGAAGATGCCCTGGGGCAAGGACTGCTAAAAATGAGTTACTGCAGTGCAATCAAAATTAAACAACGAAACTTGACATATTCTTATTGAAAGGAGACAAGTTATGAATAAAGCATTATTTTTTACACCTGCCGTAACAGCTTTTGATTCGTGCGGTAATATAGATGTACAAGCTAATAAAAATATCTATGACCATCTGATAAATGGCGGAATTGACGGAATCGTACTTATGGGCAGTACAGGAGAATTCTTTGCAATGACAGAAAAACAAAAGCTTGAGCTTATTGATCTAGCTGTCAATCATATAGAACACAGGGTTAAGTTATATGTCGGAACGGGCTGCATGACTGTTGCAGATACGGTGAAGTTATCAGAATACGCTTTAAATGCCGGAGCTGACGGAGTGATGATCATTAGCCCGTACTACTTTGCTTTGACAGATGAAAGCATTGAATATTTCTATGATCAGGTTGCCTCACAAATTAAAGGAGATATCTTTATATACAATTATCCGGATAGAACCGGACATGATGTAAGCCCTGAAATCACGTACAGACTGCTAAAGAAACATAAGAATATAACTGGCTATAAGGATACTGTCACAGATATGACTCATACATTGAAGCTTATATCGACGGTAATGGAAGAGTTTCCGAATTTCAAGGTGTTTTCGGGGTTTGAAGAATATTTTGCACTTAATGTTATAAGCGGTGGAGCCGGTTGTATAGGCGGATTAGCCAACCTGTACCCGGATATGTTCTCTCAATGGGCAAATGCGATCAATACATTTGATGCCGAAAAAATATCGGAAATTCAAAAGAAGGTAAATAAATATTCTGAGTTATATGCGATAGGTAAGCCCTTTATAAGCATAATGAAAAAGGCAATGGAGCTTCATGGCATTGAGATGGACGGCTATTGTATTGCTCCGATTTTGCAAGCAAACGGAGTGCAAACTGAACAAATTAGAAACTTAATGACTCAAATAGAAAACATGTAATATATATTTTGGAGGTGCAATATGGCTTTAATGACTGGAGAACAGTATATAGAAAGTATCAGAAAAATGAAAATGCAGATTTATATGTTTGGTGAAAAGGTGGAAAGCTCTGTGGATAATCCTATACTTCGACCATCATTGAATTCTGTAAAAGCAACTTATGATTTAGCACAAATTCCGGAATATGAAGAGCTGATGACTGCGACGTCTTCAATAACAGGGGAAAAGATCAATAGATTTACACATATTCACCAAAGCGCGGATGACCTTATAAAAAAGGTCAAGATGCAGAGGCTGTTAGGCCAGAAAACTGCATCATGCTTTCAAAGATGCGTTGGTATGGATGCATTTAATGCCGTATACAGCACAGCTTATGAAACAGATAAGGCTCACGGAACAAAGTATTTTGAAAGCTTCGTTGAATATTTAAAATATGTTCAGCAAAATGACTTGACGGTAGACGGAGCGATGACGGACCCGAAGGGTGACAGGTCATTATCACCTGGTAAACAAGCAGATCCGGATTTATATCTGCGTGTAGTTGAAAGAAGAGCCGACGGTGTTGTAGTGAGAGGGGCTAAAGCGCACCAAACCGGAATATGCAATTCCCATGAGGTTTTGGTGATGCCTACTATAGCGATGTCTTCGGAAGATAAGGATTATGCGATTTCATTTTCTGTTCCGGTTGACGCGGAAGGTGTCTTGATGATTATAGGAAGGCAGTCATGCGATACCAGAAAGCTTGAAGGGTCCGGAATAGATGTAGGGAACAGTGAATTTGGAGGAATGGAAGCATTAGTGATATTTGATGATGTCTTTGTCCCGAATGACAGGATATTCTTAAACGGCGAAACAGAATTTGCAGGTATGATGGTTGAAAGATTTGCAGGATATCACAGACAAAGCTACGGAGGATGCAAAGTAGGTGTTGGTGATGTTTTAATCGGCGCGGCAGCATTGATAGCCGATTATAACGGAGCACAAAAAGCATCTCACATAAAGGATAAGCTGATAGAGATGACTCATCTTAATGAAACCTTATTCAGCTGCGGCATCGCCTGCTCGGCCCAAGGGTGCAAAACAGAGTCCGGAAATTATATAATAGACTTACTCCTGGCTAATGTTTGCAAGCAAAACGTAACAAGATTTCCGTATGAAATAGCAAGATTGGCTGAAGATATAGCAGGCGGCTTAATGGTGACGGCTCCTTCGGAAAAAGACTTAAGAGATCCGAAGATAGGCTCATATATTGAAAAATATCTTCAAGGCGTGAAGGGTGTTTCGGTAGAAAACAGGCTTAAAATACTGAGACTCATTGAAAATATAACATTGGGAACCGCCGCCGTAGGGTACAGGACCGAATCGATGCATGGGGCCGGGTCTCCCCAGGCTCAAAGGATCATGATTTCTCGGCAAGGCAATATCAACGGGAAAAAACAATTGGCAAAAGCAATTGCCAAAATAGAAGATCAAGATGATAAAGAGGGTAAATCATTGTAAGGAATACCCAAAGCCAGGGGCTAGGGGCTGGAAGCCAGCAGCTGTTTACCTATACTTCAGATACAATGCCGTGATATAATGATGATGGTAAAGCCAATATAAGAGAATGGAGAGTTATATATGCAAGAACATCGGCAAAAAGCCACAAATCCATATATTATACTTATCCTTGCGGTATTATCCGTTTCTACCTCATCAATTTTTGTCAGGTATTCTGATGCACCGGCTATGGTAATCTCAGCCTATAGGATGCTGTTTACATTATTGATGATAGGCCCTGTTGTACTTGTGAAGCATAGGGAGGAATTGGCGAAAATCGGCGGCAGAGATATGCTGTATGCAATCGCAAGCGGCTTTTTCCTCGCATTGCATTTTGCAACCTGGATCACTTCCCTCAAGCTGACTACTGTATCGGCATCTACGGTTCTGGTCCAGATGTCTCCTATATTCGTTGTGGCGGGCTCCTTTATATTCTTCAAGGAGAGCATAACCAGGGCCTCTCTCATAGGTGTGCTTACCGCCGTGGTCGGCAGTGCATTCGTGGGAATAACGGACTTTAAAGTAGGAGGCACCGCATTAATGGGTGATTTTCTGGCTCTGGCGGGAGCTTTATTTATAGCCGGTTATTTGCTCATAGGGCGAGAATTGAGAAAAAGGATAACGCTTTTGCCTTATACCTTCATTGTATACGGAAGCTGCACATTGTTTTTAGTGCTTGGATGCATTTTGATGGGCATTCCCCTTTACCCGTATTCTCCAAATAACTATGCAATATTTTTTGCATTAGCTTTCTTTTGCACCATATTGGGACATACTGTTTTCAATTGGGCATTGAAATATGTGCCGGCATATACAGTATCCATATGCAGCCTGCTTGAGCCGATAGGTGCCACATTTTTGGCGTTTCTGTTTTTGAGAGAAATACCGGGTTTGATGCAAATTTTCGGTCAAATACTTGTTTTAACAGGACTATACATATTTATTTCGAAAAGTAAATAGGATAATTATGAAAAATTTAACAAATTTCAGAAAATCATGAAAGGATTGATGCCGTAAATTCGGCGATAGTCCTTTCTTATCGTGAAAAAAATTATAGAAGAGCCATAATTTTATCTAATTTTGTAAAAGGAATATTGATGAGAAATTTAATCGATGGCTGTAATGCATTGAATTCTCCGAGATTAGAGAAAATAAGCTATATTTGGCATAATACTTGCTAAAAAATTAACAATGTAGCGCTTGCTTTTCAACACTGAACTAACCCGCCCTAAGTCCCCCGCCTCATAAAGGCTATAGGTGCCAAAGGGCGGCTAAGTTCAGTATGGACTCGACTAACATTCAGCGGGGGATTCAACCCCCGCTGAATGAAGTCTCGTTCAACAGCGCTGTAAAGTGCTTGCATATTGTGAGGAGGTAAAGATATGAATTTTAACCTGACGAAAGAACAGGAAATGGTCAGAAAGCTCATGCATGAGTTTGCAGAGAAAGAGGTTAAGCCTATCGCTGCGGAGATTGATGAAGAAGGAAGATTCCCAAGAGAAACGGTAGATAAAATGGCCAGATATTCTATGATGGGCATACCGTTTCCAAAGGAGCTTGGCGGCGCCGGCGGAGATACTTTATCCTATATAATTGCAGTTGAAGAATTATCAAGGGTTTGCGGAACCACAGGAGTTATATTGTCAGCCCATACTTCCTTGGGTGCACATCCCATATACCAGTTTGGGACTGAGGAACAGAAAGAAAAATATTTGAAGCCCCTCGCAGAAGGCAGATACCTGGGAGCTTTCGGTCTTACAGAACCGAACGCAGGTACTGATGCGGCTTCCCAGCAGACCACGGCTGTTTTGGACGGCGACCATTATATATTGAACGGCAGCAAGGTTTTCATTACGAATGGCGGAGAATCAGATATATATATAATTTTCGCAATGACGGATAAATCAAAGGGGACAAGGGGCATCAGCGCTTTCATAGTAGAAAAGGATTTCTCGGGCTTCTCCATAGGCAAAATAGAAAACAAAATGGGCATAAGAGGTTCCAGCACTTCAGAGCTTATCTTTGAAGAATGTAAAGTCCCGAAAGAAAATCTTCTCGGCCAGGAGGGCAAAGGCTTTGGAATAGCTATGCAGACCCTGGACGGAGGCAGGATCGGTATAGCGGCTCAAGCCCTGGGCATAGCTCAGGGAGCTATGGATGAATGTACAAAATATATGAAGGAAAGAAAGCAGTTCGGCAAGCCTTTGGCAGCCTTCCAGGGGCTTCAATGGATGTATGCTGATATGGCGACAAAGGTTCAGGCTGCAAGATTCCTGGTATATAACGCAGCGGTAAAAAAGGATAAGAAGCAGCCTTTCGCGACTGAGGCAGCCATGGCAAAGCTTTATGCAGCGGAGACAGCTATGGAAGTGACCACCAATGCGGTGCAGATACACGGCGGCTATGGTTACATCAAGGATTATCCTATTGAGAGAATGATGAGAGACGCAAAGATAACTGAAATATATGAAGGTACTTCACAGGTGCAGAAGATGGTAATCGCTGCAAGCCTGCTTAAGTAGACGGAGGTGCGATGTGATGAAGATAGTTGTTTGCATAAAGCAAGTCCCGGATACCAATGAGGTAAAGATAGATCCAAAAACCGGCACTCTCATTAGAGAAGGAGTTCCAAGCATAATCAACCATGACGACAAAAATGCCCTGGAAGAAGCATTGAAGCTGAAGGATAAATATAAGGATGTCCATATTACTGTATTGACTATGGGCCCTCCTCAAGCCGATGTAGCATTAAGAGAAGCCCTTGCTATGGGCGCAGACAGGGCTATATTGATATCAGACAGAGCATTTGCAGGCTCGGATACATGGGCAACTGCCAAGACTCTTACTGCGGCAGTCAAGAAGATCAAAGACTACGATATCATTTTCTGCGGAAGGCAGGCCATAGACGGAGATACAGCCCAGGTAGGCCCTCAGTTGGCTGAGGATTTGGGTATACCTCAAATAACTTATGTAACCCATTTGGAGATAAACGGCAGCGTAGTAAAAGCTCACAGAGCTCTGGAGGATGGCTACGAAGTTCTTACAACAAAGATGCCCTGCTTGCTGACCGCTATTAAGGAACTGAACCAGCCCAGATATTCCAGTATAAGAGGAATATTTGAAGCATATAATGAAAAAAATGTCGAGGTATGGAATGCCAAGGATATTGATATAAGCTCCGATGAAACCGGGCTTAACAGCTCTCCTACAAATGTCAGACAAACCTTTACTCCCAGCCCCAAGGGACAGGGAATGGTACTGGAAGGAAGCGGACGGGATACGGTCTGTGAACTGCTTTTCAAACTCGGCGAAAAGCATTTAATATAGAGGAGGCGAAAAGGATGAGCGTTACAATATTAAAGGATAAATGCAGAGGATGCAGGCTTTGTCTTAAGGCATGCCCCTTTGATGCCATAAAAATGGAAGACGGCAAAGCTGTTATCAATTATGATAAATGCACCAATTGCGGTGCCTGCGAAGCTTCCTGCAGATTTGAGTCCATATTGGTGGAAAGAGAAGAAAAAAAGACAGGCATAGACTTGTCTGCATATAAGGGAGTCTGGGTTTTTGCGGAGCAGAGGCTGGGCAAGCTCATGTTTACTTCTCTTGAATTATTGGGGGAAGGCAGAAAGCTGGCAGATAAACTGGGTGTGGAATTATCCGCTGTGCTTCTGGGGTACGAGGTCGACGGCATATGCGAGGAGCTCATTCACTTTGGTGCAGATAGGGTAATATATGCGAATCATCGCCTATTGCAAAATTATACCACTGACGGTTATACTAAAGTTATAGCAGACCTCATCAATGAGAAAAGACCGGAAGCTATGATCGTAGGGGCTACCAATATAGGAAGAGACCTGGCGCCAAGGATTGCGGCAAGGCTGAACACAGGCTTGACTGCAGACTGCACAAAGCTTGATATCGATGAAGAGCAGAGAATCCTTCTTCAGACAAGGCCTGCTTTCGGAGGCAATATAATGGCTACTATTGTTACTCCAAAGCATAGGCCCCAGATGGCTACCGTAAGGCCCGGGGTCATGAAAAAGCTGGAGATGGATAAGAGCAGGAAAGGCATCGTTGAAAGCGTTAAGGTCAAGCTTAATGAAGATGATATCAGAGTCAATGTAGAAGAGGTAGTAAAATCAGCCAAGCAAATAGTCAATCTTATAGAAGCCCAGTATATTGTTTCGGGCGGAAGAGGCTTGGGAAACCCTGAGGGCTTCAAGCTCATAAAAGAGCTGGCAGATGCTTTGGGCGGAGTTGTAGGTTCCTCCCGTGCGGCTGTGGATGCCGGCTGGATATCTCATGATCATCAGGTGGGACAGACGGGGAAAACCGTCAGACCAAAGGTCTATATTGCCTGCGGAATATCCGGAGCCATACAGCATCTAGCCGGAATGCAAAGCAGTGATTGCATAATAGCCATCAATAAAAATCCTGATGCACCAATATTTTCTGTTGCCGACTATGGGATAGTAGGCGATCTTTACAAGGTGGTTCCCATGCTCATTGAAGAGGTTAAGAAGTTAAAGGAACAAAATTAAAGGAGGGCACCATATGGAATTTAAGAATCTGTCTTTGACTCAAGATGGAAGAGTGGGGATTATTGCCATAAACAGACCTAAAGCCTTAAATGCTCTCAATACCAAAGTGCTTCTGGAATTGGATGCGGTACTGGATGAACTGGAAAAAAATCCTGAAGTTTATGTAATAGTCTTGACCGGAGAAGGCAAAGCCTTTGTAGCCGGTGCAGACATTGAGGAAATGAAAGACATGACTCCGGATGAAGCAAGGAAATTTGCAGAATTAGGCTCCCGGGTTTTTAAAAAGCTCGAGATTATCAATAAACCTGTAATTGCAGCTGTAAACGGATACGCTCTCGGGGGCGGCTGTGAACTTGCTATGGCATGTGATATAATAATAGCAGGTGAACAGGCAAAATTTGGTCAGCCTGAAACGGGCTTGGGCATAACCCCTGGTTTCGGCGGCACGCAGCGATTGCCAAGGATAGTTGGTACGAAGAGAGCCAAGGAGATTATTTTTACCGGCGAAATCATAGGCGCTGAAGAAGCTTACAGAATTGGGCTCGTCAATAAAGTTGTCCCGCCGAATACATCTTTTCAGGCTGCAATTGAAATGGCTAAAAAAATAGCATCTAAAGGGCAGATCGCAGTAAGAAATGCAAAGGCTGCCATAAATCGCGGCATTGAAACAGATATTGACGGAGGAGTGGCCATAGAAAACCAACTTTTTGCCTTATGTTTTGCAAACACAGACCAGAAGGAAGGCATGACGGCTTTTATAGAAAAGCGCAAAGCAGATTTTAAAAATTAATGGAGGTGCATCATATGAAAGTATTTGTGTTAGGATCCGGCACTATGGGTACAGGCATAGTGCAAACCTTTGCTCAGGCTGGCATAGAAGTCGGCATGAGAGAGAGAACTCCGGGCAAGGGCATGAAGATCATTGTTAAGGGCTTGGATAAGCTTGTGCAAAAAGGCAAAATGACAGAAGAGCAAAAGAACAATATTCTTTCCTTTATCAAACCGACTCAAAATCTTGACGATGCAAAGGATGCAGACCTGGTTATAGAAGCTGCAGTGGAGGAGCTCCATCTAAAGAAGGAGCTTTTTGCAGAACTGGATAAAATATGCAAGCCTGAAGCTATTTTGGCCACAAATACTTCGTCCTTGTCTATAACTGAGATAGCCAGTGCTACAAGCAGACCCGACAAGGTAATAGGAATGCACTTTTTTAATCCGGTGCCTTTGATGAAGCTGGTAGAGGTAATAAAGGGAATAGCTACATCACAAGAAACCAGAGATAAAATATTTGAATTAGCCGAGCAGGTAGGCAAAAAGCCTGTTGAAGTAGAAGAAGCTCCCGGTTTTGTAGTAAACAGAATACTTATCCCTATGATAAACGAAGCAGTTGCCATATTGGCAGAGGGAGTAGCAAAGGCTGAGGATATAGATGAGGCCATGAAGCTTGGAGCCAACCATCCCATGGGGCCCCTGGCCCTTGCAGACCTCATAGGCAATGATGTATGCCTCGCCATTATGGAAGTATTATACACCGAATTTGGTGATTCCAAATACAGACCGCATCCTCTCCTCAGAAAGATGGTAAGAGGAAATCTTCTGGGCAGAAAGACTGGCAAGGGCTTCTACGACTATAGCAGATAGAAGCATAAGCCGCTTTTATCTCGGCTCTGATAGATACGATAAATATTATAAGGGCTATAAGCTTAAACAAGCTTATAGCCCTTATAATATTGCAAATTGTGATAAAAGCTGGTACAATGTTTATTATATGTATACAGATGTACGCGAATAGAAAACATAACACTAAAAACATATGTACCCGGCAGTCAAGCACCGCTGATTTACATAAGCAGTGATAAGCTCCCGGATGATATTGGAGGAGATAAGCATGACAAAAGAAAAAATAAAGGTAGGGATAATGGGATTCGGAGTTGTTGGGACAGGCACCTACAAAGTATTGACAGAAAATTCGGAGATGGTAAAAAACCAGACAGGTGCGGAGATAGTTGTAGAGAAAGTCTTTGTGAGAGACAGGCATAAGAGAAGAGCGGTTGAAATACCGGAAAGCTTGCTCACTACCAATCCGGAGGACATAATTGATAATCCGGAAATAGATATAGCAGTGGAGCTTATGGGAGGGCAGGAGCCTGCATATTCCTATATGATGAGGGCTTTGGATAACGGCAAGCATGTGGTTACTGCAAATAAAGAGCTTATGGCCAAAAAGGGAAGGAGTATTCTGGAGAAGGCAGATAGCGCTGGCGTCGGCTTAGGCTTTGAGGCAAGCGTCTGCGGAGGCATACCCATAATAAGAGCCTTCAAAAGATCTCTATGCACCGATAAGGTGGAAAGGATAATGGGAATTGTAAACGGCACTACCAATTATATACTGACCAAGATGGCCCAGGAGTGCAGCAGCTATGAAGATGCACTAAAGGAAGCCCAGGCCAGAGGTTATGCAGAAGCCGATCCGACGGCAGATGTGGAGGGCTATGATGCGGCATACAAGATGGCGATACTTGCCTCTATAGGCTTTCATAGCAAGGTTGATATAAATATGGTTAGAAGAGAAGGGATATCTAAAGTAGGCAAGAGGGATATAGAGTGCGGAAAGGAGCTTGGGTGGACCATAAAGCTTCTTGGGATTGCAGAGGAGACGGAGGGCGGCCTGGAGGTAAAAGTGAGCCCCGTCATGCTCCCCATGGAGCACCCGCTGGCTTCTGTAAACGGTGTCAATAATGCGGTATTTGTAAACTCGGAGGCTGTTGGGGAGCTCATGTTTTACGGGCCGGGAGCAGGTCAGATGGCGACAGGAAACTCTGTTGCATCGGATATAATGGAAATAGCCAGGCAGATTGCATCTGAAAACAAAATGCTTCCAAACTGCAGCTGCTTTGCCGATAAGGTCTTTGCAGAAGAGTGCAGCTCCAGTTTTTATATAAGATTGAATGCCATGAATAAGCCCGGGGTGCTGGGGAGGATTGCCGGTGTATTCGGCAGCTTTGGAGTCAGCCTGGAGTCCGTGCTTCAGAAAAAAACCGAAGGTGAATCTGCGGAGATAGTGTGGATCACCTCAAAGGTAAAGGAGAGCAGCTTTAACAAAGCTCTGGAATCCATAAAAAGCCTTGATGCTGTCAATGAAGTCTGCAGTATTATCAGGGTAGAAGCTAATGGCCATTGTTAATTTTATATCTCTCTGATATAATCAAATAGGAATAATTTTGTAGGAGATAATAACATGGCGGAACTGGATTCAAAAGCATTGGAGTTAAAGAGATACAGAGCCTATACGGAACTGTTGTTTACTGCTTTCGGCTGGGCTTTGAGCACGATATTGATAAAGATGTATATAGGGGCAGTCCCTCCTTACCATCTCCTTATGGGGAGATTTGTTATAGGTACTCTTTTTATTTTTGCTTTGCAGCCCAAAAATGTCATGAGGATAAAAAAGCAGGATTTAAAGATCGGTATACCCTTAGGTATTCTGGTGTTCGGAGCATATTCTTTCGGTGTGGTATGCCTGAAGTACACCAGCGCATCCAAATCCGGATTTCTGGTTTCCCTATCGGTATTGTTCATACCTTTAGTGGATACTATGATCAAGAAGGCCGCCCCTTCCAGATGGACCATAATAAGTGTAGGAATGTCAATGATAGGCATGAGCCTCATATCCGGGATAAACGGAGGAGGCTTTAATTTCGGAGATTTGCTTGCTGTCGGCTCGTCTGTGGTATACACGGCCTATATTCTGGCTCTGGACAAGTATGGCAAATATATTGAAGATACCCTGCTGACCTTGATACAGCTTGGGGTTGTAGCGGTGTTCAGCATATTGACAGTTGTGTTCTTCGAGGGCTTCAGCATGGCTTACATCAAAGAGGCATTGCTTCCCATCCTTATAATAGGCGTTTTGTGCACGGGCATGGTCACATTGTGCCAGACCAGGGCTCAGAAGATAGCCAGCCCCGAAAGCGCAGGGATATTGTTTCTGGGCGAACCTCTTTTTACATTGATAATGGCACATTTTGTATTAAATGAAACCATTGTTTTCAGCGGAGTGATCGGGGGATTGCTTATACTTGCAGCTTTGGTCATAGCAGTGTTAAAAAAGATTTAGGAGGGATAGCCCCTCCTATTTTGTTTTTGCATCCTTCCAGACCTTGACCGTGCAGCGCTCTTTCACACAGCTGTCGATTGCCTCGCTTTGGGCTTCCATATTGTCCGGATTATAGTTCTCCGGGAAATAATATGCATTATACTCCCTTTCAACGATCGGATAATCAGCTCCGTTATAAGTTTCATCGATTATGTTTTCATCGATCATATTTCTTTCAGCAGTATTCTTAACCTTATCCACCGTTACACCTCTTTTCAATGGGTTTCACAATTGATTTTACTGCAAAACTCTAATCTGATTTGTTGGTCTGACTGATATAAGAGTGCAGCACTGAACTAACTCGCCCTAAGATCCACACCGCTATAGGCGGCGTGTGCCTAAGGGCGGCTAAGTCCAGTATGGACTTGACTAACATTCAGTGGAGTTGAAACCCCACTGAATGAAGTCTCGTTCAATGTGAAGGGGCTTAGAGTTTGTTAGCGAAGTATAGGAAAAGTTGCGTCAACTGTTTGAGCCAAAGCGAGTTTTGACGCAGCCCTATGTAAGCTTACAAAGTCTTAGTGCCGGAGCTCTCGCAATCGTTATCAGTTAGCACAACAGACTGCTAAAAATGTATTACTGCAGTGGAATCACAGTTTAATATATTTTTTGTATAAAATATAGGATTATGCTATAGAATTTTGGTATTTTTTCTTGATCAATGCCAAAATTGGATACCGGTGAGGTATAATATAACGAAACCAACAACTCGCTGAAACGGTGTACTGTAATTGCTTGTGCAATTACTTCCGTTGTTATAAAATATAAGAATAAAACATGCAGCAGAATAAATTTTGGAGGTCATGATGGAAAACCTTTTAGATAATTTGAACAAACAGCAAAGAGAGGCTGTAGAGCATACCGAGGGGCCTTTGCTGATACTGGCCGGTGCAGGATCGGGAAAGACCAGGGTGCTCACTTACAGAATCGCATATCTGATAAATGAAAAAAACGTGTACCCGTCAAACATTCTTGCCATTACCTTTACCAACAAAGCCGCCAAGGAGATGAAGGAGAGAGTCCAAAGCCTTCTTGAGGGCTCTTATGATATGTGGGTATCTACTTTCCACGCGGCCTGCGCCAGGATTTTGCGAACGCAGGTAGAAAAGCTTGATGGTTATAAGAAGAATTTTATCATATTTGATACGGATGATCAGGTAAAGGTCATCAAGGAATGTCTGAAAGAGCTGAACTATAATGAAAAGAATTTTCCGCCCAAGGAGATGCTGTCCTCCATATCCAAAACCAAGGATCAGCTCATGACGCCCGGCAGGTTCATGGACAGATATGGAAGAGACTTCAGGCTTAAGAAGGTGGCTGATATATACTCGCTCTACCAGAAAAAGCTTATGGCAAATAATGCCCTGGATTTTGATGATATACTTTTTAAGACAGTGGAGCTTTTTCAAAATAATCCTGATGTGCTTCAGTATTATCAGAACAAGTTCAAATATATCATGGTGGATGAATACCAGGACACCAACTATTGTCAATATATGCTCGTGAACCTGCTGGCAAAGAGCCACAGGAACCTATGTGTCGTAGGCGATGACGACCAGTGCATCTATAGCTGGAGGGGCGCCGACATAGGGAACATTTTAAACTTTGAGAAGGATTTCCCGGACGCAAAGGTAATAAAATTAGAGCAGAATTACCGCTCTACCCAGACAATATTGGATGCCGCCAACAGTGTCATAGATAGAAACTTCGGAAGGAAGAGCAAGAGGCTTTGGACTGAGAATGGAGAGGGAAAGCCCATAGTTTATTATAAGGCTATGGATGAAAGGGACGAAGGCGACTTTATCATCGGAGAAATAGATAGGCTGGCTTTTCAGGAGCACAGGGATCTCAAGAGCTTTGCCATACTATACAGGACTAACTCCCAGTCCCGTGTGATTGAGGAAATGTGTATGGCAAGAGGGATACCGTATAAGATTGTGGGAGGCCACCGCTTTTACGATAGAATGGAAGTCAAAGATGTTATCGCATATTTAAGGGCAATACAGGACCCGGATGGGGACCTAAGCATAAAAAGGATAATCAATGTTCCCAAGAGGGGGATCGGCAAGGCTACCCTGGATTTGCTGGAAGCTTACGCCAGAGACACCGGGAACTCTTTGTACGAGGCGCTTCTCTTTGTCGACAGCATTGACGGCATAGGCAAAAAAGCAAAGAACAGCATAAAGGACTTTGTAAGGCTTATAGCTGAGCTTATGGATGTGGCAGAAAAAGAGAGCGCATCCGCAGTGATAAATGAGGTAATAATGAGAAGCGGATATCTGGAAGTATTGGAAAAGGGTGATGATGAAGACCAGGAAAGAGGGAAGAATATAAAGGAATTGATTTCCGCTGCATTGGAGTATGAGGAAAAAAATGAAGACAGTTCACTCCAGGGATTTTTGGAGAACATGGCTTTGATGTCGGATATCGATGGGCTGAAGGAAGAAAGGGAAGGCATAACTATGATGACCCTCCACAGTGCCAAAGGCCTGGAATTTCCCGTGGTGTTTATCTGCGGACTGGAGGAAGGGCTTTTCCCCACCCAGAGAGCCTTTTTCGACGAGCATCAGCTTGAGGAAGAGCGAAGGCTTATGTATGTAGGAGTCACCAGAGCCAGGGAAAAGCTTTATCTCAGCTCTGCCTTTGAAAGGACCATATATGGAAGCAGCTCCTACACAATGGAATCCAGATTTTTACGTGAAATTCCCAAGGATTTGATGATAAAGATGTGATTTTAGGGCTCAGGATTCAGAGCTCAGAACTCAGGAGAAACGGGGGACGGGGAACACGGAAATTTCACGGATTGGATCATGGATTTGCACGGTGGGTTATGGTTACCGTCATCCCGAACGGAAGTGAAGGATCTTAGACTCAAAAGTATTAGATTCTTCGTTATGCTCAGAATTAGCATGTGGTACCCACACTACGATAAACGAAAACATTTCCTGTCATTCTGAAGGAGCAAAGCGACTGAAGAATCTTAAATTAGATCCTTCGGGCAGAGCCCTCAGGATGACAACAAAGCTGGGCTTTCATAACAATGACAGCTACGCTCAGAAAATGACTAGTTATGAGAGTGATGTAGAAACAATAATTACATTTTCCTCCGTGTAATTTCGTGAAAAAATTCGTGTCTTTCAGTGTTCGCCGTAACCTTTGACCCCAGAGCCCAGCCCTAATGCCAGAGGCTAGCAGCCAGAAGCTAGTGGCTGACCTAAGAGGAATACCCGAAAGGAGTAGAAGTATGGATAAAGAAAAAGCCAGGATAGACGAACTCATTGAACTTATTAATCATCACAATTATAGATACTATGTGCTTGACGATCCGGAAATAGGAGATTATGAATATGATCTTCTTATGAGAGAGCTTATTGACCTGGAGAAAAAGCACCCGGAGCATCTGAGACCGGATTCGCCTACCCAAAAGGTTGGAGGAGAAGTGCTGAAGGGCTTTACGGAAGTATTCCACAGGACCCAGAAGCTCAGCCTCTCGAATGTGTTTGATGAAGGGGATATAAGGGATTTTGACAACCGGGTCAAACGCGGCCTTGGCGTGGAAGAAGCCGAATATGTGGTAGAGATGAAGATAGACGGCCTTACGGTGGTATTGAATTATGAAAAGGGGCTGTTTGTACGCGGAGCCACAAGAGGCGACGGTATCAGAGGCGAGGATATAACTGCAAACCTGAAGACAATAAAATCCATACCCCTGAAGCTCAAAGAACCTGTAGATCTGGAAGTAAGGGGAGAGGTGTTTATTTCCAAAAAGGATTTTGAGAAGCTGAATGCCCTGAGGGAGGAAACCGAAGAACCTTTATTCGCTAATCCGAGAAACGCTGCTGCAGGTTCTTTGAGGCAGCTTGATACTTCAATAACTGCCAGAAGACCCTTGGATATATTTGTATTCAACCTGGAAAGAATAGAGGGCAGGGAGTTTGCGACCCATATAGAGGCCATGGAGTACCTTAAGGCTGTGGGATTCAAGATAAGCCCCTATTTGATCATCTGCAAAGGCTGGCAGGATATATATGGGAAATGCACCGAATGGGCGGATAGGAGAGGGAGTCTGAGCTTTGAGATAGACGGTTTGGTGATCAAGGTGAACAACCTGGAATATAGAGATATTTTAGGCAGCACGACAAAAACTCCCAGATGGGCTACGGCTTATAAATTCCCACCGGAGAAGAAGATGACCAGGCTGAAAAACATAATAGTTCAGGTGGGACGCACAGGAGCTATTACCCCCACAGCTGAACTTGAGCCGGTCAGGATTGCCGGTTCTACTGTAAGCAGAGCTACCTTGCATAATGAAGACTTTATTAAAGAAAAAGGCATCATGATAGGTGATATGGTAATACTCCAAAAAGCAGGAGATGTGATACCTGAGATAGTGGAAGTGGTAAAATCTGAGAGGCATGGAAGCGAGAAGGCCTTTGAAATGCCGAAAAATTGCCCTGTATGCGGCTCCGAAGCATTGAGGATCGAGGGGGAAGCGGCTATAAGATGCACCAATGCATCCTGCCCGGCTCAGCTCAAGCGGTCGTTATTCCACTTCGTCTCAAGGGATGCAATGAATATAGACGGTTTGGGGCCTCAGATAATAACCATGCTCCTGGATAAAGGCTTTATCAAGGATGCAGGGGATCTATATCTTTTAAAGGGTAGAAGAGATGAACTGATACAAGTGGAGAGAATGGGTGAGAAATCTGTAGACAATCTGTTGAATGCTATTGAGAAATCAAAGGAGAACGGGCTTGAAAGACTGCTGTTTGCTCTTGGGATAAGGATGATAGGTCAAAGGGCGTCTAAGCTTTTGGCAGAGGCCTTCGGCAGCATAGACAGGATAAAGGCTGCAGGCTGCGAAGAACTTACATCCGTACAAGAAATCGGCGACAAAATGGCAGACAGCATAATGGCGTTCTTCAAGCTGGATCAGAACCTGGCTCTGATAGATAAGCTTAAGTGCTTGGGAGTAAATACAGAGGCCGAGAAAAAGGAGATCATAGAAAATCCTAATTTTCAAGGCAAGACCTTTGTCCTCACCGGAGCCTTGACGAGCTTTACCCGCGATAAAGCTAAAGAAATAATAGAAAGCTTTGGAGGCAAGGTTTCGGGAAGTGTGAGCAAAAAGACGGATTATGTGCTGGCAGGTGAAGATGCCGGCTCGAAGCTTCAAAAAGCCAACGAATTGGGCATAACTGTAATAGATGAAGAAACCTTCAAGGAATGGGTTGAAAGGCGGGAATGATATGATAGAAAAAAAGGATTTGGAATACGTTGCAGCTCTGGCTAAGCTAAAGCTCAGAGAAGAGGACCTGGAAAAGGTGAGAGAAAAATTCAGCATGGTCCTGGATTATGTCAGCATGCTGAACAAGCTGGATATTGAGGAGGTTGAACCTCTGATAAATGTCAACGGCATGACCAATGTGATGAGGGAAGATGAAGTCGGAGAATCGATGAACAGGGAAACTTTGCTTGCCAACGCTCCGGAAAAGATGTACGGCTGCATAAAAGTCAGCAAAATAATAGAGTAGGAGACGGAAACCACGGAAGGTCACTGAAACTTCACGAAAAATCAATCCGTGTTCTTTAGTGAAAAATTCCGTGTCTTTCAGTGGTTGTCGCCTCCCCGTTCCAAAATAATACAGAAGAGGTGAAAATATTGGATTTACATAATCTGACCCTGCATGAGATAAGGGATATGATAAGAAGCGGCGAGGTAAGCGCCAAGGATGTGCTGCAAAGCGTCTACGGCAGGATAGATGCCGTAGATGATAAGGTAGATGCTTATATAGCTTTGACAAGGGATAAAGCCTATGAGGCTGCTGAGGCTATAGACAAGAGGCTTGCCGGTGGAGAAGCGTTGGGAGATGTAGCGGGCATACCCATGGCCCTGAAGGATAATATCTCTACAAACGGCATAAAGACCACCTGTGCATCAAAAATGCTGGAAAACTATACTCCGGCCTTTGATGCTCATGTATATGAAAAGCTTAAAGAGGCAGGGGCAATTCTAATAGGGAAGACAAATCTCGATGAGTTTGCCATGGGCAGCTCTACTGAGAATTCTGCTTTCAAAACCACCAAAAATCCCTGGAATTTGGACAGAGTTTCCGGTGGCTCCAGCGGAGGATCTGCAGCAGCAGTCGCAGCAGGAGAAGCTTTCTTCGCATTAGGCTCCGACACGGGGGGCTCCATAAGACAGCCTGCTTCGCTATGCGGGATAGTAGGATTTAAGCCTACCTACGGAGCTGTATCAAGATACGGCCTGGTGGCTTTCGGTTCATCCTTTGACCAGATCGGTCCCTTCACCAAGGATGTAGAAGATTGTGCCATTGTGCTGAATCATTTGTATGGATATGATAAAAATGATTCGACCTCTCTTGCGGTAGAGCATGGGGATTTTAAGGAAGCTTTGAACAAAGAAATAAAAGGAATGAAAATAGGTTTGCCTAAGGAATATTTCGGCGAAGGCATAGCTCCGGAAGTGAAGAAGCTGGTGATGGACGGGGTCAAGGTGATGGAAAGCCTTGGAGCTCACGTGGAGGAAACCAGCCTGCCATATTCGGAGTATGCTCTCCCGGTATACTATATAGCATCATCGGCGGAAGCCTCCTCTAATCTGGCAAGGTTTGACGGAGTCAGATACGGCTATAGAGCTAAGGATTATGAGGATTTGAATGATTTGTATATCAAGAGCAGAAGCGAAGCCTTCGGAGACGAGGTAAAGCTTAGAATAATGCTGGGCACATATACCCTGAGCTCCGGATACTATGATGCTTACTACAACAAGGCATTGAAGGCCAGGAGGCTGATCAAGCAGGATTTTGAGAAAGCCTTCGAAAAATATGATATTTTGATATCTCCCACATCTCCTACCACTGCTTTTAAGATAGGAGAAAGATCCGATGATCAGCTGGCAATGTATATGTCGGATATATGCACCGTACCTGTAAATATAGCGGGCATACCTGCCATATCCATACCCTGCGGGTTCTCGGGAGGATTGCCTGTAGGCATGCAGATAATGGGCAAAGCCTTGGGAGAGGCCTCAATAATAAAAGCCGCTCATGCTTTTCAAAGAAATACGGATTTCCTCGGAAAAAGACCGACTCTATAAGGTGGTGTAAGATATGAATTATGAAACGATTATAGGTCTTGAAATACATGCGGAGCTGAGCACAAAGAGCAAGGCTTTTTGCAGCTGCAAAAATGAATTCGGCGCAGAAGTAAATACTAACTGCTGCCCAGTGTGCATGGGCTATCCCGGAGCCCTTCCGGTGATGAATAAAAAAGTTGTAGAATATGCTGTCAAGGCAGGCCTGGCCTTAGACTGCCAGATTTCATTATATAGCAAAACAGACAGAAAAAATTATTTCTATCCTGATTTGCCCAAGGCCTATCAGATCTCTCAATATGATATACCTTTGTGCAAGAATGGAAAGATACAAGTTCAGGTTGATGGTGAGAATAAGTCCATAGGTATTACGCGAATCCATATAGAAGAAGATGCGGGAAAGCTCATACACGGTACGGAAGTAGAGGATTATTCTTTGGTAGATTTCAACAGATCCGGAGTGCCTTTGATTGAGATCGTATCGGAGCCTGATATGAGAAGCCCTGTGGAAGCCAGATTATATCTGGAAAAGCTTAAAGGCATATTGGAATACCTGGAGATTTCCGATTGCAAGATGCAGGAAGGCTCCCTAAGATGCGATGCCAATATTTCCATAAGGCCTGCAGGACAAAAAGAGTTCGGGATAAAAACGGAAATCAAGAACATGAACTCGATGAAAGCATTGCAGAAAGCATTGGAATATGAGGAGGAGCGGCATAAGAAAGTGCTCTCGGAAGGCGGTACCATAGTTCAGGAAACCAGACGCTGGGATGAAGCCAAAGGCATCACCGTATCCATGAGGACCAAAGAGCAGGCTCATGATTACAGGTATTTTCCGGAGCCGGATCTGGTTCCTATAGTATTGGAAGAAAAATGGATAGATGAGATACGAAAAGCTTTGCCGGAGCTCCCGGATGATAAAAGGAGAAGATTTGTGGAGGAATACGGAATCCCTGATTATGATGCTTCCGTTCTTACTCTCACAAAAGAACTGTCTGATTTCTTTGAAGCTTGCGCAAAAGGTCACAAAAATCCGAAGGCGATAAGCAATTGGGTAATGGGAGAAATACTCAGAATAATGAAGGAAAAGGAGCTGGATTTCAAGGATTTAAAAATAAAGCCGGAGGATCTGAGAAAGCTGGTGGACCTGATAGAGTCCGGAGTATTGAGCAGTACAGGAGCCAAGCAGGTATTTGAAGAAATGTTTAGGACCGGCCGTGAGCCCGAAGCTCTGGTGGAACAATTGGGCTTAAAGCAGATAAGCGATGAGGATGTAATAGTCGAATTAGTAAAAAAAGTCCTGAGCGAAAATCAAAAATCCGTAGAAGATTATAAAAACGGTAAAAGCAATGCTCTGGGATTCCTGGTAGGCCAATGTATGAAAGCATCCAAGGGAAAAGGAAATCCGCAGCTCATAAATAAAATACTTAAAGATTTGTTGGCTTAAAATGTACAAGAGCAGCATATCAATAATTAGTATAAACAGTGTTATAAAGTTGATAAAGTGCTTTTATGTCCATCAAATATGAATTTTGTAAAAAAATGTTGAGGTAAATTTTATAATTTTTATGAGAATGAAGCATTGATTTTCCTTAGTTACATTATTCTGAATTTGTTAATTATTTTGATATATATATTTCATGGATATAAAATGTATTGAAAAAATCTCTCCATTCGTGTAATATAAATATAATAAAAATATAAAGAGAAATACCATACAGTTTCATTTTTATTGTTTTGTTGTAGTACAGCCTACGGCTGTTTCTGCATATATTTCATTAATTTTTAGGTGTAAATAAAATGCGCCTAAGTAAAAAAAAGGGGGATGAATTGATGAAAAGATCACTAACATTAGTGCTCGTAATGATGCTGGTACTAAGCTTAGCTCTTACAGCATGCGGACCTAAGGCTCCGGCAGAACCGGCAGAACCCGGCGAACCGGCAGCAGCAGAACCAAAGCTATTGAGGTTTACTATTGGTGCAGAACCTCCGGCTCTTGACCAACAGATAGCTACAGATACCTATGCTATTATGCTGGGCAACCATCTCTATGAAGGCTTAGTCAGAGTTGCAGACAATGGTAAAGTAACTCCAGGTATGGCCGAGAAATGGGAAATTTCCGAAGACGGACTTACCTACACTTTCCATTTGAGAGATGCTAAGTGGAGCGACGGAAAGCCTGTAACAGCAAATGATTTCGAATATGCTATAAAGAGACTTCTGAATCCTGCTACAGCTTCCGAGTATGCATTCCAGGGCTACTATATACTGAACGGTGAAGAATACAACACAGGAAAGATCACAGATCCTTCCCAGATCGGTATTAAAGCTCTTGACGAAAAGACTCTTGAAATCAAATTAAAGGTTCCAACCGGTTATTTCTTAGCTTTAACAAACTTCATATCCTTGTTCCCGGTTAGACAGGATTTTGTAGAGGCTCAGGGAACAGCTTATGCTGCTGAAGCTGACAAGATACTTTACAACGGACCATATATTCTGAAAGAATGGAAGCATGAAGAAGGTCTTGTTCTTGAAAAGAATCCGGAATATTGGAATAAAGATGCTGTAAAGATTGACAAGGTTGAAATAGCTATAGTTACAGACAGCAATACAGCAATGAGCATGTATGAAGCAGGAGATCTTGACTTTGTTGCTCTTCCAAAGGACAGAGTAGAGGAATTCGACAAAGCAGGCAAAGCTAACTTCTACTATGACGGTGCTGAATTCTACTTCCAGTTCAACGTAAAAGGAAGAAACAAGGAAGTTGGAAAATTAACAGGCAATGCCAACTTCAGAAAAGCATTCGGATATGCTATAGACAGACAGGGCTATGTTGATGCAGTTCTAAAGAACGGCTCAGACGCAGCTACAAGATATGTATTGCCATTGCTTGCAGGCGCTAATGACTTATTTGCAAAAGAATATCCATTGGAGTTCTATCCAAAGAATGCTGACCCTGCAAAAGCAAAAGAATATTTGGACAAAGCTCTTGCAGAGCTGAACATGACAGTTGATCAGATTCCTGCAATCGAATTCTTGACTGACGACTCAGACAGTGCAAGAATATCTGCAGAAGCTATCCAAGACATGCTTGCTAAGAATGCTGGAATAAAGCTTGATATCAAACAGGTTCCATTTAAGCAAAGACTTGAACTCATGAACAAGAAGGATTATGACCTTGTATTCGCAGGTTGGGGCCCAGACTATGACGATCCGATGACTTATCTTGATTTGTGGGTAATCGGCGGCGGACATAACAATACAAACTGGGAAGACAAGACTTATACAGATCTGATCAACTTCTGCAAATCTGCTCCGGACGTGAAGGAAAGAGCAGACAAGATGTTCGAAGCAGAAAAATACTTGCTTGAAAATGGTCCTATAGTTCCTGTTTACTTCAGAAGAAGAGCTTGGACTCATGTTGATGGTTTAACAGGATTGATCAGAAACTTCATAGGCTCTGACCCAGACTTCGTATTTGCTGATATTACAAGATAAAGAAATATAAAAAAATTATCAGTACGCAAGACAAAGGTATATGTTAACATATACCTTTGTCCCATATTTAAGGCTGATATTTCTTAAAATAATCACAATTGGTTCACAGAAAATTCACAAATTTTAATCTTAATGTGGGAGGTGCCTATATTTTGTTTAGATACATCTTAAAAAGATTTTTTGTATCTTTGATCACAGTTTGGATCCTGGCCACCTTGACGTTCTTCCTGGTAAGAGTGCTGCCCGGTGACCCTTTTACAAGCGAAAAAATTACCCCGGAAATAAAAGCAAATATGATGAAATATTATGGCCTGGACAGGCCTTTGCCGGAACAATATATTAAGTATATGGGCAATCTGGTCAAAGGTGAAATGGGCTTTTCCTTAAAATATAAGAATAGAACGGTAAATCAAATAATCAGAGATGCCTTTCCCAACTCAGCAGATTTAGGACTTCGATCCCTGGCTTTTTCAGTCACCGTTGGTTTGATTCTTGGAATTATAGCTGCTATTAATCATAACAAAGGTTGGGACTATACAAGCATGATCATTGCCGTAATAGGCGTATCAGTGCCAAGCTTTGTAATAGGCGGGCTGGTGCAATACTTTTTCGGCATATATTTGAAGGTACTGCCTGTTGCTCAGTGGAAGAGCTTTGCCCATACTATTTTGCCGACCTTCTCATTGGGCTTGTCAACTTTGGCTCTTATTGCGAGACTTATGCGCACAAGCATGCTTGAGGTTGTAGGACAGGATTATATAAAGACAGCAAAAGCAAAAGGGTTGTCCCCCGTACAGGTAACCGTAAAGCACCAGATAAGAAATGCAATACTTCCTGTTGTTACCGTATTAGGTCCATTGGTCGCCGCACTGCTCACAGGTACCTTTGTTGTAGAACAGATATTCGCGATTCCCGGGCTTGGAAGACACTATGTAATTAGCATACAAAATCTAGACTACACTATGGTTTTGGGATTGACTATATTCTTCGGGGCGTTCCTGGTATTCATGAACTTCCTGGTCGATATAGCCTATGGTTTCGTAGATCCCAGAATCAGGGTAGGCAGATAAGGAGGAGCTGGAGAGATGGAAATAAGCAGGGAAAAGTTTAAGCATGTCGGCATAAATGAAGAAAAAAGCCAGGCAATCGTTCGTCCCAGCATGACATACTGGCAGGATGCATGGAGAAGGCTTAAAAAGAACAAGATTGCTATGATAGGGCTTGTTATAATTGCTGTTTTTACAGTTATGTCAATCATTGGACCAATGATGGTTCCTTATGTCCACAGCGATAATGATTTGAGCAATACCAACCAGCTTCCTAATGCACAGCACTGGTTCGGCACCGATGATTTAGGAAGAGACTTATGGGCTCGTGTATGGATGGGAGCACGTGTGTCGCTGTTCATAGGCTTGATGGCAGCTCTTCTCGATACTTTGATCGGAGTATTGGTCGGCGGAGTATCAGGCTTTTATGGCGGCAAGGTAGACATGTTAATCATGAGATTCATAGATGTAATGATAGCCATACCCAGCATGATATTCATAATTCTTATAATGGTTATCGTAGGAGCCGGTGTATTCCCCATAATTTTGTCCTTTGCTATAACCGGATGGCTCAGTATGGCCAGATTGGTAAGAGGACAGATACTTCAGCTTAAGGAGCAGGAATTCGTATTAGCTGCCAGAACCCTGGGAGCGAGCTCCTCGAGGCTTATACTCAGGCACTTGATACCGAATACATTGGGTGTAATAATAGTAAGCTTGACGATGAGAATACCAAGTGCGATTTTTACTGAAGCATTCCTTAGCTTTATAGGTCTAGGTGTAAAGCCTCCCACATCCAGCTGGGGCCAGTTGGCATCATCCGGAGCTGCTGTTTTGAGGGTTTATCCTTATAGATTGTTTATACCTGCATTTTTTATCAGTTTGACGATGCTTTCATTGAATTTATTTGGTGACGGATTGAGAGACGCTCTGGATCCAAGACTAAGAAAGTAGGAGGTGTAAGAGATGGAGAAAGAAAAAATACTCGAAGTTAAAGATTTGCACGTTTCATTTGACACATATGCAGGTGAAGTCAAAGCCGTCAGAGGAGTATCCTTTCATCTGGACAAGGCTGAAGCTATAGCCATAGTTGGAGAATCAGGCTGCGGCAAGAGCGTTACTGCCCAATCCATTATGAAGCTTATACCTATGCCTCCGGGAAGGATCAAGAGCGGAAATATAATTTTTAACGGTGTTGATATTACAAAGTTTTCTGATAAGAAGATGGAAGCCATAAGGGGTTCGGAAATAGGCATGATATTCCAGGATCCTATGACATCCTTAAATCCGACAATGACTGTTGGAAAGCAAATAGCTGAAGGCTTGATAAAGCATCAGCATCTAAGCAAAAGAGACGCCATGGAAAAGGCGGTAGATATGTTGAAATTGGTTGGTATTCCGAATCCGGACAAGAGAGCCAATCAATATCCCCATGAATTCAGCGGCGGTATGAGGCAGAGAGCTATGATAGCTATAGCTTTAGCATGCAAACCCAAGCTTCTGATTGCAGACGAGCCTACAACCGCACTTGATGTTACTATACAGGCTCAGATATTGGATCTGATGAAAGAATTGAAATCAAAACTGGATACTTCAATAATATTGATTACACATGATCTTGGCGTGGTTGCCGACATGGCTGAAAGAATAATAGTCATGTATGCTGGAGAAGTTGTTGAAAGCGGTACTGTAGAAGACATATTCTACAATGCGCAGCACCCCTATACCTGGGGACTTCTAAAATCAGTGCCAAGGCTTGATGCGGAAAATAAGGAACAATTGATACCGATCATAGGTACACCGCCGGATCTTTTCGCCCCGCCGAAAGGATGCGCATTTGCGGCCAGATGCAAGTATTCTATGGAAGTTTGCTATGAAACAGCTCCAGCCAATATGGAATACAACAAGGATCATTATGCAGCTTGCTGGTTGGGCCATCCTGATGCACCTAAGGTTGAAAGACCTGTAACTGAAAGAGGGGTGAAATGATGGAAAACAAAAAGTTGATAGAAGTCAAAGATCTGAAGAAGTACTTTAATGTAGGCAATAATGCTGTATTAAAGGCAGTAGACGGGTTAAACTTCTTCATTAGAGAAGGCGAGACCCTGGGACTTGTTGGAGAATCCGGCTGCGGTAAATCTACGGCAGGAAGAACTATAATAAGACTTTATGAAGCTACAGGCGGAGAAGTAATCTTTGATGGTATGAATGTCCATAAATTGGATAGAAAACAAAGCAAGGAATTTACCAAAAAAGCACAGATGATATTCCAGGATCCATATGCTTCCCTGAACCCGAGAATGACGGTAGGAGATATCATTGGCGAAGGAATAGATATCCACAATATATATTCCGGCAAGGAAAGAACAGAAAGGATATACGATCTTTTGCATACGGTAGGACTCAATCGAGAGCATGCAAACAGATTCCCTCATGAGTTCTCAGGGGGCCAGAGGCAGAGAATCGGTGTAGCTCGTGCATTGGCTATAGAACCCCAGTTCATAGTTTGCGATGAGCCTATATCAGCTCTTGACGTTTCTATTCAGGCTCAGGTTGTAAACTTGCTGATAAATCTCCAAAGGGATTATAAGCTTACCTATTTGTTTATAGCTCACGACTTGAGCATGGTTAAGCATATATCAGACAGGGTTGGAGTTATGTATCTGGGAACTTTGGTTGAATTGGCTTCAAGCACAGAACTGTATAAAAAGCCAATGCATCCATATACTCAGGCTCTTTTGTCCGCTATTCCCATTGCGGACCCTGAGGTAGAGAGATCAAGAAAGAGAATACTGCTGGAAGGCGACGTACCGAGCCCGATAAATCCGCCGCCGGGATGCAGATTCAAGTCCAGATGCAGATATGCTACGGATATATGCTCTCAGGAGATGCCTGAGTTCAGAGAACTTGAAAAGGATCATTTCGTAGCATGCCATAATGTGTAATTAGGACTCAGGATTCAGAGCTCAGGACTCAGTAGCTAGGGTATTCCTTTGAGGTCCAAGGAACGGGGAACATGGATTAGCGCGGAAGAATCCAAGACCCAATAGGAATACCCTGATGCCAGAGGCTAGCAGCTAGAAGCCAGAGGCTTATATATGATATGTGCTGAGGATACTTTGTTTGCTTTGCCAACAGTTCTTGGTGAAGAGCGAACATTGATATACGAAGCACATATCTTTATATAAGCGGATTGATCTTGAAATTTTATATTTATATCAAAACTGAGAGGGGGGCTTGAATGAAAAAAAAATATTACATACCTATCCTATATAGCATATTGATTTTTTTAATCATATTTTCCTTTCACAGCTATCAGAATCTAAAGGCCATCGCTGCTCCTCCTTCTGAGGAATGGGGGAGAGAAATCCATATTGATAAAACTCCCTACAAGAAGGCTGCGAGTTTAAACATGGATAAGGAAAACATATGGATACTTACGGCAAAAGAAGACAGGTTCACTAAAACTATTCTTGAGAAAGAAAACGGAAATATAAAAGAAACACAGGATATAATCATACCGGGATCAGCTTTGAATAAACTGGTAAAGTATAAGAGCATGGAACCCTATATCTTTTGGACGGAGAATTATGAGCTTTATATGTCAAAGAAGCAAGAGAGCGGAGATTACAGCACCAAAAGCCTTATTGCGGCAGAAGTAAAGGATTTTAATGTGTTTTCACAAAATGGTGAGATTGTGCTTGCAGCTGCATACAACCAGGGACTCCGATATTATAAAATCAATGGACAGGGAGCAATTGCCTGGGGCGATGAGTATCCTTTTGATAAGGCTGTACACATAACTGCTGCTTTGGATGATTCAGGCATATTTCATACCGTATCTATCAGGGATATCTCTCCAATGGAAAAGGAAATAATATATTTGCTTTTCTCTCAGGGCAAGTGGACATTGAGGTCTCAGAAAATAGAATATGCACAGGTATCCAACGAAAGCATAGGAAATCTGGAAATCGGTTTGGATAAAGACTTGGCATATATATTCTATGAGAACAATGTGTGGAATAGTTTCGGCCAGACTGCAAGGACGTGGTATGCAACAGTGCCCTTGTCTCAGGCAGGCAATCCGGATATGGAGTTCAAGCTGTTGACCAGTCAGGATACTGAAAGCTCTGCGGATGTATATGTGAGTGAGGTAAATTGTCCATATTTAAAGCAGGATACATTGAACGCAGTTTTTATAGAAAAATATTGGGATGAAACCGGTGAAGGCTTTAAAATCCTCAATACAACTTTTAAAGATGGCAAGATCTCCGGCAAAACGGATTCTACAAGAATTCTCGGATGGATCAAAGGAATCGATATTGCTCAGCATGGAAAAGATGAAGTCTTAGTATTTTTGCAGACTGCTGGGGAATTCAAGAATGATGTATGGTTTACACAGACCGGCGAAGGGTATAAGGAGATAGCCAATAAGCCTGTTAAGCAGGATTATGTAGTCGCAATGGAAAACAGCATATCTCCATATATAAGCGGTTTAGTCATCGCTTTGATAAGAGCTTTTATGTTTTTCCCTGCTGTATTGTGGCTGCTTTTTGTAGAATTTTTTGAAGTCAGGAAATTTTTATGGAATCCCAGGCTTAACTATTCGGTTGCAACAGGCATTTATATGATTATTAAAGTTTTATCAACGAACTTCTATTATAGAGGTCTATCATACTATATGATGCCTGATTTTATGAAGCCTATGGTCATCAGGTATTTGATAATGCTTTCTATAGGTGCTATAGCATATTTCATGGCAAAGGCATTCAAAAAGAACAGGACTGATATGCACATAATACCGGAATTCTTATTGTTCATGCTCTATGATTTGCTGATAACCGTATTCCTATATGGACCTTATATCACTTGATTCGGAGATATAACTCAGGGCGGCGGCAAGCCATGTATAGTATAGCTCAAGTATGAATACTATATTGAGCCATTCATGGCTGCTATTGCCTATAAAGCCTGCCATAACTACATCCATTTGCCGGGAGGTATGATATCATGATCGGATATTATGCAAATACACTGGATGTTTTCCGGAGGGATATCCTGAAAGATGAGAACTTCCGCATCGTATCCATTTTCTTTATCTCTCCTCACTTTCATATTCTCCTCCAGGCTCAAAGAATCCTTCCAATATTCTTTAACCATATTGGGTCCGTTTTTATTTATAAAATCCTTTGCTTTCCCAAAACACTGTATATGTTGTAAAATGAAGGGCTCAAACAAAGGATTGGCCTTATTTTCGTTGCATACCCAGCATTTCTTTATATCTGCTTGAATCTTAAGCAATGCAGTATGAGAGTGCCAATTATGGCTTTCATCAAAATACATGCTTGCAAAAATAGCTTTTCTTCTTTCTACCCAGAACGGGATATTATCTGTTTTATATTTATCAAAATAATTATGAAAATCATAATACTTGTTAAGGTAAGTCAATTTGTCGTCATAGCGTATGCCTTCCGCCAGTGTTTTCTTCAAATCCATGATGCTGACCACATGATAAAGAGCTCCTGTCAGGGAAGAATTCTCAAAAGCCAATATAATGCCTCCTTATAGTAGAATTTACCTTGATATTCACTACATTAGTTTTAGCCAATTGGAGAAAATTATTATGGGAGGTGTTTATCCTGATTTTTATAAATTGTACTGAAAACTGCATACATCAGAAGGATGGGATGTGTTCCTTAGAGCATGTTGGTAAGATTTCGAATACTACATCAACAGGTTGTGAATTCTATGTAGAAAAAAGCAGGAAGCCTTCTAACAAAGAAAGCGACAGAGTGTAATGCTGTCGCTTTTTCGTATTTCCTGGGAAATATAAAAAAAGAGGAGGCGGAAACCACTGAAAGACACGGAAGTATTTTCTAATGCCATATCACACAGGAATGCGAGTTACGAACCTAAGACTAAGTAAGACAGTTCTTCATTCAGGTGGAGTTTATCTCCGGCTGAATGTTAGAAATGTCAATCGGGTTCGTAGCGTGCCTTGCCTGCAGTTAATAAAAACTGAAGGCTTAGGCACGATAGAACGGGGTAAACTTGCTTACTGCAGCTTCAAAACTCGCTTTGGCTCAAACAGTTGAAGCTGCGGTCGTTACGCTTCGTTAACTTACTCTAAGGTTCTTCACAAAATTCCTGCTTAGATATGGGATTAGTTAAAATAGAAAACCGTGCTAATCCGTGTTCTCCGTTCCCCTATGACCTCAGCGGGCTACCCTAGCTCTCGTAACTCTTATATATTGCACTACAGTAAAATAGCATCCATGTATAGACTAAGTATGCTTATATAAAAATTGCCATCAATTTTTATATACTATACGTGGCTATACATGGATGCTATTGCTTATGTGATGATCTCATGCTTCACAGGAGCTGCCTGCACGCCCAGAGAGAGTGCCCTGCATTGAAGGTTTCGTCAATAAGCTTGAATTTATTGCTGGATTTTTTGTATTCAATCCTTTCCAGGAATACAGGAGGGGATTTTCGTGATGTACTTGTACTCTTGGGAAGGCTTATTTTTTCATCTTCCAATATAGGGTAGCTTTGATTGACAAAGATTCCGCTCTTCAATATCATGTTTTTAAAAGAATCTGATATCATTTTATCCAAATCATAGGTAGCAGCTCCGGCTGCATATTTTTTAAAGTTTTTCAGAGCTGATAGAATAGCTGCGATGTCTTTGATGGAATACTCGATCTTATTCTCTTCATTTTTTATGAATATGCCATCTTCCGGGCTCATGCGGCTGCATAATGCTTTAAACAACACAATAGAGCAAGAAAGATAATTGTCAAATCCGCAAAGGTGGAAAAGCCTGCTCAAGCATGATAATGCGATAAACATAGTAAAGAAGGAGCTTATCTTTGAATCATCAGGCTTTCTCAAAATATCGCCCCTTGAAGACACCCTTTCACAGAGCTCCTGGCCTAATATATTTATTGTCTTATGGATCAAAGCCTTGTTAACGTCGGTATATTCATAGATATTCATCAAGCTGTCGCATATCTGGCATAGAGTGCGTGATGAGCTATAGAGAGAATCCTTTGCAGCTATATGGCACAAATCCGGCAGCAGGATGGTCAGCGCATCTTTGGATCTTTGACCCAGTTTTTTATCATACCTGGTTTTGTACAGCAGATCCTGGGTCAAAGCGGCAGCTTCGGCAGCAAAATATTGAGGCAGTATTTCAAGGCTGTCTTCATCTATTTCCAGGCTGCCTTTTCCTAATGCATCTGTTTTGGGCTTCGAAACATATAAAAGGTTCTCCCTGAGCAGATTATCATACATAAAGTTCAATTGCTCTGCTCCTGCATCAGAAAAGAAATAGGCAATATAATCTCCATTTCTTATGGCCAAAGAGCCGTCAAGTATCTTTCTGGCGCAAAGATTCATAGATATGATAGAAAGAGCTTGGACCATGGGACTTATGGCTTTTTTCACCTTCTTGTCTTTCCATTGATATGTACTGAAATCATAAGGATTTTCAGGTTTGCCCATATATTGAGGCAAAGCTTTTCTGTATAAACCCACGTTGATGAAGATATTGATGAATTTAGACTTTTCATCTTTGTTATATTTTTTTATACCACAGCCTGAGAGAAGACAGTAGGATATGGTATTCAAATAGGCCATATGCTCCAGGTATTTCATAACTGCCTCATTATCGTAAAAACTGTCCATAATTCCACCACCTTGTTTGGTTATATTGAAATATATGCGAATGCATTGAGGTTTATGGCAATGAAATTTTTTTATTGCCGACAGCGGCTTATATAAGATATGTGCAGTTCACAAAGGTATTGATTTTGATAACCGCAAGGGTCACAGGCAACTCGTCTAAAATAGAGTGCTTGGAGAATTATATATCACGCAGGGATCAAAGCTTTTAACCTAAGACTAAGTAAACTCGCTCACTGCAGCTTCAAAACTCGCTTTGGCTCAAACAGTTGAAGCTGCGGCCGTTGCGCTTCGTTAACTTACTCTAAGGTTCTCCGCTAAGTTCCTGCTTAGATATATTAATTTCTCATGTGATAGTCTCTATTTTAGACTTTTTGTGAGATCAAGCAATAGAAATGCCTGTAACCCTTGCGGTTATCAAAGTGAACATCGATATATGAAGCACATATCCTATATGCACACTACAGTATCTATAAAATAAATGCCCTTCCGTGAAAATCCGTGCAAAATTCCGTGCCCTTCAGTGGTTTCCGTTCCCCATGACCCATAAGGAATACCCTAACCCCCTGAGTTCTGAGCTCTGAATCCTGAGCTCTAAAACCCGTGTTCCGCAACATAATTGGCAGATATTACGTCAATATATGATTAGATGATATAGTTAGATGACAGATTGCAACAAATTTGTTATCAAACTGAAATATAAAAAATAAAGGAAAAGAGCTGGAAAAGTCGAATTATTAATTGAAAGCACAGGAAAAGGAGGAGTTTGATGAAAAAAACAACAATATTTGTAATCGCATTGTGCCTTATTCTTACACTTAGTACAGGCACTGCTTATGCAGCAGCACTTCAAAGCCAGAAGAAACCTTCCTTGTCCATGCAAGTCATGGGTAAGACTCTGAAAGATGTTGATCCGCCTATTTTGCAGGGGGGCAAGGTATATGTTCCATTGAGGGCTGCCGGAGAAGCGCTGGGCTATAAAGTCACCTATAATGCAAGCACCAAAGTCATGGACTTAAAAAGCGGCAGCAAAAGCATAAGGATTACCATTGGAAGCCTGAACACCGTAGTAAATGATAAGAAGGTTAAGATTGAAAAAGCGCCGTTTTTAAGTAATGGCAGAGCTTATGTTCCCATAGCCTATATCAAGACGGCATTTGGAGTAGAAGCCAAATATGAAAGCAGCAAAAATATAGTGACCATCGGAATGGCACAAGCTCCTGCACAGCCACCAGCCTCTGATAAGTCAAAGGGCATATACATATTGGGGAAAAAGATGGATGCAGAATTCGCTCCGATTATAAAGGACAACAAGGTCATGATCCCCTTGAGACCGATCGGTGAGGGCCTCGGCTATGATGTGGTGTGGAATATAAAGACCCAGACCATGTCCTTGAGAAAGGATGGACAAGCTATGGCCTTTGTGATAGACAGAGATAAGGCTGTGGTAAACAGCAAGGAAGTAGGCATGGATGCCAAAACGATAATGGTAAACGGCAGGGCTTATGTTCCACTTACATTTATTGAAAAACAGATTGATTATGAATTCGCATATGATAAGGCTTCCAACAAGCTGGAGGTAAATGCGAAAAAAGCCCCGGCGGTTATTGCCAGAGTTCAGGATATAAAGTTTGATGAAAACGGAGGCTTCCCTCAGTTAGATATTATTTCGGATAATCCTGTGGAATATAAAACCTTTACAATGGAAAACCCTGACAGAATGGTCATAGACATTATGAATGCAATAGCAGATACGGAGTTTGAAACTAAGAGCATAGATAAGGAAGAGATCATCCGGGTAAGAATAGGACAGTTCAGCTCCAACCCGTACATAACCAGAATTGTTGTAGACCTGAAGGATCAGCAGAAAGCCAAGATAGTGCAGTCCTCTGACAAGAAAAGCGTATCATTGGTATATGCCAATATCATTCAGCCGGTAACAGTAGCCAAAGAAGGATTCAGTGATGTAGTCACCATAAAAGGAAGCAAGGCCGTGGACAGCATTATAACAAAGCTGGAAGATCCCGAAAGGATAGTAATAGATGTTCAAGGAGCAGTATTGGAAGGAACAGAACAAAATCTTGAGGCAGGATCTTCCGTGGTTAAGACTGTCCGCACCGGCCAGTACGAGGTTGGTACGGCAAGGATCGTGGTGGATGTAAACAAGAGTGCATTTTATGATGTAAAAAGCGAAGACAATGTAACAAAGATTTATATTTCTGATATGCCCTATTCTTTTATGGGGTATGATAAATATTACAATTCCTCTTTCGTATATCTGAACCCGGGAGAAGAATCCCAGTATAATGCCAGCTTTGATGAAGAAAGCAGGATACTTAAGGTAGAGATAAAGAAGGATATAGAATTTGATAAGGATGTATTTGAAATAAATGATAATCTTTTGGAATCTATAAAGCTGAGCAAGGAAACGCGCGGAGAGAATATTTTTACTCAGGCCGAATTCAGGTTGAAGGATAAAGTAGAATATGAATTGATATCTCCGGAAACTACCAAGCTGGTCAAGTTTAAGCTCAAATATGCGCCCAAAACAGCCCAGGATATATTGGTGGTCATCGATCCGGGCCATGGCGGAAAGGACCCGGGAGCTAAAGGTATAGATGGCGTTACTTTTGAGAAAAATCTCAATTTGGATGTAGCGAAGAGATTGGAAAAGAAGCTTAATGACCTGGGCTTCAAAACTATTATGACGAGAGTGGACGATACCTATACCACATTGCAGCAAAGGACAGACCTGGCAAATGGGAGCTATGGAGACTTCTTCATGAGCATACATTTCAATGCTTTTGTCAGCAAGACACAAGGTATAGAAACATTGTATTATCCCAACTCAACTACGGAAGGATATGGGATAAACAATAAGGATATGGCAGGGATATTCCAGCAGGAATTGATAAAAACCCTAGAAAGGCCGTCCAGAGGGACTGTGCCAAGGCCCAATTTGTTTGTATTGAATAAGACTAAAATGCCTGCCATACTTGCAGAGCTCGGGTTTATAACAAATAAGGAAGAGCTTGCACAAATAAAGAAGGATGCATACAAGGACAAGGCGGCAAATGCTCTTGCGGCTTCCATCGTAAGATATTATAAAGAAATTCAAAATGTAGATTTGGGGCTGGACATAGCTGCAATATATTCGGGAAATATTGCAGCTCCACAAAATGCTGAGAGCAGTGAACAAAATACGGCGAAGAATTAAAGCTTCGGGCATATGCCCGGAGCTTTTGCTTTATATGATTCATTCATATAAAATAACCGATAAACAAAGCAGCACTTGCTTCTATAAGCAAGTGCTGCAAAATTTATGAATGAGGGGGAGGAATAAAGAGTATTAGCACTAATTTACCAATAATCCTTGTAATGTAATTATATACAATGTTCATGCATATTGGTATAGCATAACAGCATTTGTTACAACAAATTTACAACTTATATGTTTTTTCAACACTCGCCCCCTTGAATTTGATCCAAAAGCATGCGGAACAGCTTATACATATATCTTTGCTCATGGATTATATGCTCTATAAGGGTTTGCCATACCTTATCCTCCGGGCCTGCGTTTTTTAATTCATCGTATAGCCTAAGCGCTTCCCTGTCAAGCCGCAAAAACCTTCGGCACAGGTCTATGGCTTTTCTTCTTGCACCGGGTGATATATTTTGTGCTTCGTTATAATTAGGACTATAAAAATTCTTCACCCTTTTGTTCAGATCTGCGAACTCATTATGGATATCATCCAGTCTTGATATTGTTTCCTCTGCAAGGTTCTTATTCGTAAGCTCTGCCACGGTCTTTAAAAATATGGGATGCTCACTGGATATTTCCGTCCACATATTCAGCTCATTGACCACACATCTTATGCCTGTGACCACTGCCAGACAATACATAATTTCCCTCCTTCAGAATATTGAATCCGATCGGCACTGAGAATTTTATTGACACTGAACTAAATCTCCTTCAATAATAAATATATGTGGGAGAAACCAACAGTATTCTTAGTTCGGATGGAGCATCAGCGGTGGTCAGCCATGGAATAAAAATATTTCATAGGATGCATACAGAAATAAATAATCTGAAAATTATATATATATATGGTAGAATGATATATAGCAAAATAATTAAAAGGGGCTGAAGAATATGGGAGAAATGATTAAGGTCACATTGAATGATCATCAAACCCGTCAATATCCCAAATCCATAAAACTATTGGAAATTGCGAAGGAAATCCAGCATAAGCTTGAATATAAAATTGTAGGGGCGATTGTTGACAATAACCTGAGAGAATTGGACTATACCCTGGAGGAAGATGCAGATGTGGAGTTTGTGGATATTGCTTCTTCTTATGGAAATAGATTTTATACCAGAAGTCTGGCCTTTTTGTTCATAATTGCTGCCAAAGAAGTTTTAAAGGGCTGCAAGGTTACCGTAGAGCATTCTCTCAGCAAGAGCTTATATTGTGAAATACATAATGCGGGCTCTTTGGATGGAAGCCGGGTAAAGAAGATAGAAGAAAAAATGAGAGAGATTGCACATAAAGATATACCTTTTGTAAAGAAGAAATATTCCAAAAAAGATGCAGAAAAGCTTTTTATGGAAAGAGAGCAATATGATAAATTGGAGCTTTTAGCGCACAGGAATAAAGATTCGATAAATATATACAGCTGCATGGGATATTATGATTATTTCTATGGCTATCTGGTGCCTTCTACAGGCTATCTGGATAAATTTGAGCTTTTATGCTATCCGCCGGGGATCGTGCTGCGCTTCCCCACAAGGGAGAACCCTCATGAAATACCTGAGTTTTTTGACCAGCCAAAGCTCTTCAATATATACCGGGAATTTGAAGAGTGGGGAAAGATAATGGGAATAGGGAATATAAGCCAGCTCAATGACTATATTTTAAAAGGCGATATAAAAGAGCTTATTTGGATAGCGGAGGCTTTTCATGAAAAAAAACTGGCAGAAATTGCGGATAAAATATGTTCTTCCAAAGAAAAGAAAAAGCTGGTGCTCATATCGGGACCGTCCTCATCAGGCAAGACCACCTTTACCCAAAGGCTGTCCATACAGATCAGGGTGAACGGTCTCAAAACAGTAGCCATATCTATAGATGACTTTTTTAAGAACAGGGACGATACGCCTAAGACCCCTGAAGGGGAATATGATTTTGAGACCATTGATGCAATAGATATCGACTTGTTCAATGAGCTGATCAATAAGCTTATAGCAGGTGAGGAAATTGAGCTGCCTTATTTTAACTTCCATACGGGAAACAGGGAATGGAGGGGCAGGAGACTTAAGATATCCGAAGAGCATATAATACTTGTGGAAGGTATACACGGCTTGAACCAAAAGCTTACTCAGGGCATTGATGCAAGCAAGAAGTATAAAATATATATCAGTCCTCTTACACATCTCAATGTGGATAATCATAACAGAGTGCCTACTTCCGACTTGAGGCTGATCCGAAGAATGGTGAGAGATTATCAATTCCGTTCGACGGATGCACTCACAACCATAAAAAGATGGGACTCTGTGAGAAACGGGGAGGACAAATATATTTACCCATACCAGGAGGCAGCCGATATAATGTTCAATTCATCTCTGGTATATGAGCTCAGCGTATTAAAGAACATAGCGATGCCGCTTCTGGAAAAGATAGATAAGTCAATGGTAGAATATGTAGAAGCAAAGCGGCTGATGAAGTTTTTAGACTACTTGCTGCCTTCGGATTCCAAATGTATACCGAATAATTCCATACTTAGGGAATTTATAGGCAACAGCTGCTTTCAAGTGTGAATGGAACTTAATTAAATGATATAGTTTAGCTTGTTGTCCTGACTGATAAAAGAGTGCAATCGTTATCAGTCAGCACAACAAATGAATCAAAATTGATTTTTGGAGGAGATTTTATGGATCTGGTCCATCTTGTACAGGTATACAATGACATAGAAGCGGATATAGTAGAAGGGCTCCTGAAGGACTATGGCATAGCATCAATAAAAAGGTATAAGGGCACTAAAGGATATATGAAAGTGATAATGGGCACGGCTTTGGGCGTGGATATATTTGTAAAGCCCGAAGACTACAAACAGGCTAAAGAAATATTAGAGAGCATCGATATGAATGATGATGATTTAGATTATCCCGGCAACGAAGAAGAGTAAGGATGATGCGCTAATAGATGCCAGATTAAAACGGGGGGTAGAAAATGTTTGATGTGATGAGCTTTATTGCAGAGCTGGAAAAAGAATGTTCAGATTTTAAAAGAAACTTAAGCCAACTTGAAGCTGAAGAGCAAATGGAGATAATAAAATTGGCTTGCTCTCATGTATATCCTGAGGAAAGCATAGTTGAAAGATTGCCCCAAGCAAAGCAAAACAAAAAGCCCTTGACCGTAAAATTCGGAATAGACCCTATGAAGACCAATGTTATGATGGATCGCATGCCTCCCATTGTTCTTTTGAGCAAGCTTCAGAGGATGGGATATAAAGTGGTGTTTTTAATAGGGGATTTTACAGCATTGATCGGAGATCCGTCAGACATAACAATCAATCAAAAGAAACTAAATCGAAAGAAGATCGAGGCAAATGTCAAGACACTGAAAAAAGACCTGTCCCAATTTATTGAGCTTGGAAAAACGGATACCATATTTAACAGTGCATGGCTTAATGAATTGAAGCTTCCGGATCTTGTGGAAATAGCAAAGGAAATAGATATAGCTCATACTTTGAATCGAGAAGACTTTAAAAATAAGCTGGATAAAAAGGAAAGCATATCCTATGCTGAGCTGATGTACCCTCTTATAATGGGTATAGACTCTTTGCAGATGGGTCCCGATATGGAATTGGGGAGAGAGGACCAGCTGGATAATTTGTATATGTGCAGGCGTATGATGGAAGCTAAAGGCATGGAATCTGAAGCATTTATGACTACCTATGCCCTTCCTAAGGGTGATATCTTTTCTATAAGCCAAGATCCTCTGATCATATATGAAAAGATTGCAAAGCTCGAAGAACAGCATGTCCTCATGTGGTATAAACTATTGACGGAAATAACGCCTTCTACTGCATCAACGCTGGAAAAAGGAATAAAGGATGGACTGGTAAACATACAGACTGCAAAGGAAGTCCTGGCAAAGATAATAGTGAGCAAGCTTCATGGAAAAGAGAAAAGCGAGCTCGCTTATATAGAATATATCAAGAATTTTGTCAAAACCGCACCGACTAAAGAAATAAGAATGATATCGGGCAGCATCATGAGCATAGGGGAGTTCATAGCTGCATCAACAGAGTTTACGCTTACAGAAGCCGAAAGCATAATAATGTCCGGCGGCGCAAGGGCTTTAAGCTGTGACGGCGGCTGTCTCACATATATTTTAGACAGCAATGCGGATATAAGCACCATATATTTTGATAAATTTTACATAATCATGGGGGACAAGCTTGTGCTGAGAATCAAAAAATAGAGATATTAACATTTTATCAATATATTGCATTCATATATTTTACTCCCAAGCAAAAAATAAAGCTGAACAAAGCAGCTTGAAAATTTAAGGGGTGGAATATATGAAGACTTTTGAAGCCAAAGCTTTGACGGTATGTTTGATACTTTGCATTGCTGCAGCTTTCTCGGGATGTGCTATACGGAGGGTTCCGAATCCTGCTCCGGGCAGCGGCATCAGTCCCGGAAAAAGCTATAGCCCCGAATTAGGAACTCCGGCAACAGACGCAGACAACCTGGCAAAAGCAGTGCAAAGGATACCCGGAATAAGGAGTGCTGCTGCGGTTATCAGCGGAGATGCAGCTTATATAGGAATTAATATTGATATAAATAGCAGTATAGATAATACTTCAAAGATACAAAACATCAAGAAACAAGCAGCAGACACGGTAAGAAATACAGATCGGAATATAAAGACGGTTTATGTCAGTGCAGATGCTGATTTTATACAAAGGATCGACAAAATATCCAATGACGTAAGGAATGGAAAACCGGTCGAAGGCTTTGAAGATGAGCTTAATGAAATTGTTAAAAGGATAACACCCGAAAAGCAGTAGGCTAAAATTGTAAGATTTGGGCTAAAAACGTATACGGTTAAGGCATAACAAGATCCGAAGCCCTTGTTATGCCTTAACCGTCTTTATACTTTTAATACCAAGAGTATGCAAGAATTTTTAATTATCTTGTAAAATTGCTTGATAAATAACAAACTAATGATGTATTATATAAGTGTACAAAATAATTATTAGGGGGGTGGGAGGATGAATAAAGAGGATGCTTTGATCAGCTTGCATAAGCTGAACTATGTTTATCTTGCTACGAATAAATGCGTCATAGATGATTGGGAGAAAATAGTCCAGCTTGGGGGATTGACTTACCCTCAGGCAAAGCTTCTCATTATTTTGAAAGAAGGCGGTCAGGCTACAATGTCTCAGATTGCCGAAAGGGGTCTATGGCATATGTCAACAGTCACTGAATTGGTCAATAGAATGGATAAGGAAGATCTGTTAAGAAAGCAGATCGACCAGATAGACAAGAGGGTAGTGAAGGTTGATATAACAGAAAAAGGAATTGAAGTCCTGAACCATACGAAAAGGCTTTACTTCAAGAATTCTGATATATTTAAAGGATTGTTGGCCATGGATAAAAAGGATCTGGATGCAGCCTTTGATGTTTTTGCAAGTATATGCAGGAACACGAAAGGAGTAGTAGGACCTTGCGGCCTCACAACTGCACTGGAGACGGCTGAGAATCCTAAATGCAACTGCCTTGAAGTATTGAACAGCCTGGACTGGAGTGAAGAATAATGAAGCCGAAGCCGTTAAAAAAGGGAGACACCATAGGCTTGATTGCCCCATCCAGTCCTGTTGGACGCAGCAAAGCCCAAGCTTGCATAGATTGGGTCATAGCTATGGGATATAGAGTAAAATGGGGTGAATCCATATTCGGCGAAAGAGGATACCTCTCAGGCAGCGATGAGTTGAGAGCCTACGATATAAATTCCATGTTCGGCGATAAAGAAGTTGACGCTGTTTTTTGTATCAGGGGCGGTTACGGCTCCATGAGGCTTTTGGATAAGCTGGATTACGAATTGATAAGGAATAACCCTAAAATATTTATTGGATTTAGCGATATAACTGCGCTGCATACTGCTTTTTATCAAAAAACAGATCTTATAACCTTTCACGGCCCCATGGTAGCCGGATATGCTAAAAAAAATCTGGACAGCTTAAGCCGTGACTATATGGATAGGGCCCTGATGAAAGCGGAACCGTTGGGGGAAATAATAAATCCTCCCGATATCCCCATAAAGGCGTATAATGGAGGATGTGCTTCAGGTAAGCTGGTGGGAGGAAATCTATCCCTTCTTGCCGATACGATGGGTACTCCTTATGAGATAGATACAAAGGGCAAGATCCTTCTCATTGAAGAAGTGGAGGAAAGGCCATATAAAATTGACAGAATGCTGCTGCAGCTTAAGCTCGGAGGGAAATTCAAGGATGCGGCAGGGATTGTGATCGGCGATTGGGCGGGTTGCGTCCCTGAGGAGGGCAAGGAAAGCCTTGCTATAGAAGAAATCATAGAAGATATCGTGGTACCTTGCGGAAAGCCTATATTATCGGGTTACAAGATCGGTCACTGCACGCCCAATATCACGGTACCTATAGGTGCCGAAGCATGTATAGACTGCAGCGATATCCGCTTTGCCATAACCGAAGCTGCAGTATATTAAGAAAAGATAGGACTATATACCTATGTCAGTGGTAATTATTGCTCATTGATGCTATAATGGATTTAAAGGCTTTTAGGTTATAGAGGTGTTCCATGGATAGCATCAGAAAAAAATTCTACATATATATATTATTGTTTATAATTATTATATGCTCCATCAGCATCTTCATCTTTGTTTATTCCATAAAAAATGTAGAAAGCATATATGAGAAAAATGTTCAGGAGAACATTTACAGTTTAAAAAAGGGTTTTCTCAAGGATACGGTAAATAATGTTATCTCTCTCATTGAGCAAGCCCGAGAGCAGAATATAAATCAGTATGCCTTATTAGCAGATAATGCTTCAAAAGCTTTTCACGAGTACTATAAGCTGGATCCGGATAAGTTTCCGGATCTGGCTATTGATCATTTTAATCAAGATGATATGCGAGAAATCTTTGAAGTTATCATCATAGACAATTCACAAAATGAGATCATTTACGAGCGCCTGGCTCATCCTATGGATGCTGGGGTTCTGATCAAGGACAAGCTGGGGCGCATCAAGTCGGAAAATCCTTTCTATTATGAGAAGACCTATGGCATATACACGGTCTTTTACGCTATACGCATGACTTTTATAGATGAACTCACGAAAAAGCATATCGCATATGTGATACATAATTCCACATTTGAAGATGATGCTTATATATGGGTCAATGAGGTCATTGACTATAACGGTGGAGAGAACTATGCCATCAGAAGGATACACCCAAATCTGAAGGATACGGAGGGAAGCTATTTATCTACAGAAACACGCGATATAAAAGGCAATAAGCCATATCTGACGGAATTGGAAGGCGTTAAAGACAATGGAGAAATTTTTTTTAAATACTATTTCAAAAGGATGAATTCCAAAGAAATATCGGAAAAGCTTACCTATTCCAAGCTATATAAAGAATACGATTGGATAATTGCCATGGGCATTCATGTGGATGATATAAAGGCTTATATAAATAAAGTGAGCAGCCATAGCCAAAAAGTAATAACCGATATGTTTTTCTACATCTTGCTGATAATATTTTTAATGTTCATAAGCGGTTATCTATGGCTGACGCGCTTGGAAAAATGGTATTATCAAAACTCCAATAAAGCTTTGAAAGAAGAGATAAACCTGGATCCCCTGATAAAGATATATAACCGGCGTGCGGCTCAGGCTAAGCTTGGGGCTATATTTGACAGCTTTAAGCGCAATGGCAGCATCTACGCGATAATAATATATGATGTTGATAACTTTAAGAGCATAAATGATACTTATGGCCATGATGCAGGCGACGCAGTCCTCATCAATATTGCAAAAATAATAAACAGCAACATAAGAAGTACGGATAGCTTATATAGATGGGGCGGAGAGGAATTCCTGCTGATCTGTGAAGGCATGAAGAAGGAGCACGTCATGGACTTCACGCAGAAGCTGCTGGAGACTATTGAGCAAGCAGAATACGGCCAGGGTGAAGAACGGTACGGCGTTACCGTTTCCATAGGCATCTCATTCTTTGAACCTTCCGATATTGATTATAACGCAGCAATAAAGCGTGCCGATACAGCGCTGTATGATGCAAAAAAATCAGGAAAAAACTGCGCCTGCTTATGCAAATAAGCAGGCTTTTTACAGCTCCTTCAGTACCTTATCAACAGCATCTGTCAAGCCGGGCTCCAGCTTCTTTGCCTCCTCCAGCTCCTTCTTTGCTGCACTGATATTTCCCGTATCCACATACAATAAGCCTTTCATATATCGCCCTCGCGGTGCATCCAGCTCTATTATCTGATCTGCATATTCAAAGGCTTCGGAATATTTGTTTTGAGAGGCTGTCGATATTACCAGCGCCCATAAGGTGCGAAGCCTTATATAATCATCCTTTGGATTTGCAGATAATATTTCCTTGCCGATCTTATCGGCTTCCTTATATGATCCCTTTTGGAGCAGGCCATCCAATTGTTCAACCTTTAATATAACGGTATTTTGGGCATTGGTGAACCCATAGGTCAAAGAAGCTCCGAGAACCAATAATGTCAATATGATAAAAACAGGCCTTTTCAGCCATCTTCGATGTGTCCCTCTCAGCTTGACTATACCTGATGTAAGAAAGCCTCCCAGCAGGCCTCCCAGATGAGCATAATTGTCTATGCCCGGATGGATAAAGCCATATATGATATTGATAGCTATGGTGATCATTATGTTATGGCCGAAATATCTCCTGAATAATTCAGGATTCTCAACTCCGAAATAAAGCAGCGCGCCGAGAAGTCCGAATATGGAGCCGGATGCGCCTACACCGGGGTTGGGGGAAAATATGAAGCTCAATATGTTGCCGAATATTCCCGCGGCTAAATAAATAACCAGGAATTTCATATGGCCGTACAGCTTCTCTGTCACACTCCCCACCCAATACAGCGAATAGCTGTTCACCAGAAGATGGGTAAAGCTGGCATGAAGAAATATGGGAGTCAGAAACCGCCAATATTGGCCCTCCATTATGCTGAGGTTTTCTTTCGCACCGAATATATAAAGCGCTTCATTGAAATCTATGCCCTTTAAAAATGAGTATGCCATGACTGCCGCCCATACTGCCCCATTTATTATTATCAAACATATGGTGAGGGTTGCCTTTGGCGGAGAATACTCAGGCATGTATCTATATTCATGCTCCCCATATTCTGCCGGATTCATTTCATTGTCATTGTCCCCGTAAAAAATCATTGGATTTGTTTGTTCTCCATCGATATATTTTCCCTGCATATTTAACCTCCGGTATGAAAGCTATTGTTAATATCACTATAATAAATATTATACCAATAAATGCTTAATAAATTAACTCGTTGTGCCAGTTGATAAAAAAGTATTTCACTGAACTAACCCGCCCTAAGAAACCGCCTCTATAGGTGGCTAGTACTAAGGGCGGCTAAGTCCAGCATGGACTCGACTAACATTCAGTGGAGTTGAAACCCCACTGAATGAAGTCTCGTTCAATGTGAAGAGGCTTAAAGTTTGTTAGCGAAGTATAGGAAAAGTTTTGACGCAGCCCTATATAAGCTTACAAAGTCTTAGCCTTGAAGCTTTATACTTGTTATCAGCTAGTGCAACAGATTAAATTAATAGCAGAGCAAAAAGGATGATCAGCAAATAAAATCGGATATTTGTAGGACAAACTATGATATTTATAGTAAAATATACTTAGGGATAATAATTATGGATTAGAAATAAATATTGAGGAGCTGTGCTCTGTGCTCTGATTTTTAAAAAATTATATAAAGCAAAGTATAATAGAAGAAACAGAGTAGAAAAATAGCAAAAATGCTTGATATGCATTTACAGTATGTTATAATTAAGTGGTTAAAGTGGAATGCTGGACTTCATTCCCGCGTGGAAGCGGGAATACTGATAAAGCCGCTGAGATTACTTGATATATGAGGAGGATATTGATGAACTCTAAATTAGAAAAATTAGAAAAAAATGTTGCTACATTAGAAATCACTGTCTCTGCTGAAAAGCTGGAGGAAGGGATAGCAAAGGCATATATAAAAAATGTGAAGAAGTTCAATTTGCCCGGTTTCAGAAAGGGAAAGGCCCCAAGAAAGCTTATTGAAAAACATTATGGTGAAGGAATATTTTACGAAGATGCCATAAATGAGGTTTGTCCGGAAGCCTATGAAGAGGCAGTGAAAGAGCACAATCTGGATCCGGTCGATAGGCCATCCATTGATATAGTTGATATTGAGAGCGGAAAAGGAATAGTATTTAAAGCAGAAGTAACAGTAAAACCTGAAGTTAAACTGGGACAATACAAGGGAATAGAAGTAGAAAAAAAGGAGTATAATGTTACAGATGAAGATGTTTCTAAGGAATTGGAAGCTCTCAGAAACAAGAACGCAAGGATAATCGATATCACTGACAGGCCTGTGAAGATGGGAGATAATACCACAATAGATTTCAAGGGCTTTGTGGATGATAATCAGTTTGAAGGCGGCACAGCTGAAAATTACAAGCTGGAGATAGGCTCCGGCCAGTTCATACCCGGCTTTGAAGAGCAGCTTGTGGGCGCGTCAATCGGCAATGAAGTTGATGTAAATGTAACCTTCCCCGAGGATTACAGGGCCGAGGAACTGGCAGGCAAGCCGGCTGTTTTCAAGGTTACTGTGAAAGAAATAAAGGAAAAGGAATTACTGCCTTTAGACGACGAATTTGCTAAAGATGTTAGCGAATTCAACACCTTGGATGAATTGAAGGAAGACATAAAGAAGAAAAAGACTGAAGAAGCAGAGCATAGGGCTTTGCATGAATTTGAAGATAACGTGATCAAAAAGGTTGTTGAAAATGCTGAAGTGGATATCCCGCAGGTGATGGTAGATAATCAAGTTGAATCAATGATAAGGGATTTTGACTACCAGCTCAGGTACCAGGGATTGGATTTAGACTCATACATGAAGTATATGAACATCGGCCATGAAGAACTGCATCAATCCTATAAGGAAACAGCACTGGACAGAGTCAAGACTCAGCTTGTATTGGAAGCGGTTACAAAGGCAGAGAGCATATCAGTTTCAGAGGAAGAGCTTGAAGCAGAAATTGTAAAGACAGCGGAGCAATATAAGCAGGAGCCTGAGAAGTTTAAGAAATCCTTGAGGGAAAGAGATATTGAATATATCAAAGACGGATTGGAAGTACAAAAAACCATTGACTTCCTAGTAGAAAATAGCGCAAGCAAATAGTATTTAACAATAGTGAGGAGGATGTTTATGAGCTTAGTGCCTATAGTCGTAGAACAAACCAACAGAGGCGAACGATCATATGACATTTATTCGAGACTTTTGAAAGACAGGATAGTTTTCCTGGGTGATGAAGTCACTGATGTGACTGCATCCTTAATTGTTGCCCAGCTCTTATTTTTGGAAGCAGAAGATCCTGAAAAGGATATTAACCTTTATATCAACAGCCCCGGCGGCTCAATAACTTCAGGAATGGCTATTTATGATACCATGCAGTTTATCAAGCCTGATGTTTCAACCATATGCGTAGGCATGGCCGCAAGCATGGGTGCGTTTTTATTGGCTGCAGGCGCAAAGGGCAAGAGATTTGCACTGCCCAGCAGCGAGATCATGATACATCAGCCCTTAGGCGGAGCCAGAGGGCAGGCTACCGATGTGATCATCCATGCTGAAAGATTGATCAGGACTAAAAAAACATTGAACAAGATATTGAGTGAGAAAACCGGCCAACCATTGGAGAAAGTTGAAAGAGATGTAGAGAGAGATTATTTCATGTCATCGGAGGAGGCTAAGGCTTACGGGATAATTGACGACATTCTATCAAAGAGAAAGTAAAAAGAGGTGTATATATGGCCAAATTTGAGGATAAGAAACAGCTCAAATGCTCCTTTTGCGGTAAGAATCAGGACCAGGTAAGGCGCCTTATTGCAGGACCGGGAGTTTATATCTGCGATGAATGCATAGAGCTTTGCCAGGAAATAATAGATGAAGAATTTGAGGACGAAGTTGATCTGGAGGTAAAGGATGTACCTAAGCCTAAGGATATAAAAGACTTTCTCGATAAATATGTCATAGGGCAGGATGATGCAAAAAAATCCATGGCTGTAGCAGTTTATAATCACTATAAGAGGATTAACTCTGATAACAAATATGATGATGTAGAGCTCCAAAAAAGCAATATAGTTCTGGTAGGGCCTACAGGCTCCGGCAAGACTCTGTTAGCTCAGACTTTGGCCAAAATGCTCAATGTACCCTTTGCCATAGCTGATGCCACATCACTCACAGAAGCAGGTTATGTAGGCGAAGATGTAGAAAACATATTGCTCAAGCTTATTCAAAACGCAGACTATGATATTGAAAGAGCCGAAAAGGGCATAGTATATATCGATGAGATAGATAAAATAGCCAGAAAATCTGAGAACCCTTCAATTACAAGGGATGTATCCGGAGAAGGTGTGCAGCAGGCGCTTCTGAAGATATTGGAAGGAACTGTTGCCAGCGTGCCGCCCCAGGGCGGAAGAAAGCACCCCCATCAGGAATTCATTCAGATAGACACAACAAATATACTATTCATATGCGGCGGAGCCTTTGACGGATTGGACAAAATAATAATGAACAGAACAGGTAAGAAATCCATGGGCTTTATTGCAGATATTCAAACCAAGGAAAACAAGGATGTGGGAGAGATACTCAAGAATGTCCTTCCGGAAGACCTGTTGAAATTTGGCTTGATACCTGAATTCGTCGGCAGGCTTCCTATTATAGTGACCTTGAGCTCTCTTGATAAAGACGCTCTGGTCAAGATACTGAAGGAGCCCAAGAATGCTCTTGTGAAACAATATGAAAAGCTGTTTGAAATGGATAATGTGGACCTGGAATTCCAGGATGAAGCTTTGGAGGAGGTCGCAAGGCTGGCATTGGAGAGGAAGACAGGAGCGCGCGGCCTTAGAGCCATACTCGAAGACATCATGCTGAATGTAATGTATGAAATACCCTCAAGGGAAGACATAGATAAATGCATAGTGTCCAAGGAGACCATATTGGAGCATAAGCAGCCGGAACTGGTATATCTGGAGCCGGGTACAAAAAAAACACCGAAAAAGCCGAATAAAAGAAGCGGAAAGCCGAAGAGGGAGACCGCTTCATAATAGAAAGCAAAAATTACAAACCACGGGGGCCGTCCTCGTGGTTTTTTGTTTTGAAATTTTTAGCAGTTTCAAATCTACAGGATAAAAAAATCCACAGTATCCAATAATATTATTGACAGTTAATCAATTGTGATGGGAGGCAAAAACCATGTCTCAAGTTTTATTTTTTGTACAGCTTTTCTTTCTTCTGGTGATGGGTTTATATTTTTTCAATATGCTGAAAGGACAGCAAGGAAGCAAAGTTGTCGTTGAAAAAGAGTCAAAAAAAGAATTGGAAAAATTGCAGAAAATGAGGGAGATCAAGCTTACCAAACCTCTATCTGAGTTGACCAGGCCCTCAACCTTCGGAGAAATAGTGGGCCAGGAGAATGGGATCAAGTCTTTGAAGGCAGCACTGTGCAGTCCTAATCCACAGCATGTGATCATATATGGCCCTCCGGGTATCGGCAAAACAGCAGCCGCCAGGCTTGTTTTGGAGGAAGCAAAGAAAACCAAGGGCAGCCCCTTCAGACAGGATGCAAAGTTTATGGAGATAGATGCTACAACCGTAAGATTTGATGAGAGGGGCATTGCCGATCCTCTTATCGGTTCTGTACATGATCCAATATATCAAGGGGCGGGAGCCATGGGTCAAGCAGGCATCCCACAGCCTAAACCCGGTGCAGTCACGAAAGCTCATGGGGGAGTGCTCTTTATAGATGAAATAGGAGAGCTGCATCCCATTCAAATGAATAAATTGCTTAAGGTTCTGGAGGACAGAAAGGTATTTTTAGAAAGCGCCTATTATAACTCAGAGGACCCTCATATACCGTTTCATATACATGATATATTTCAAAACGGCCTGCCTGCAGACTTCAGGCTCATAGGGGCAACTACCAGGGGCCCCGAATCCATACCTCCGGCTCTTAGATCCAGATGCCTGGAGATATATTTTAAGGCATTGAGCCCCGATGAGATAAAGATAGTATGTGAGAATACTATCAAAAAGATATTTTTTGATATGGAAAAAGGCGTCGCAGATGTCATTGCCAAGTATGCCACTAACGGCAGAGAAGCGGTTAACATTATTCAAACAGCAGTAGGCATAAACATCAACGAAGGAAGAAGCAAGGTCTTGATAAGGGACATAGAATGGGTGGTAAACAGCGGACAATACAGCCCCCGCCCCGAAAAGAAGATAAGCCAGGAGCCTCAGGTGGGCTATGTGAACGGTTTGGCCGTATATGGCCCCAATATGGGGACCATACTGGAAATTGAAGCCTCCTCTTCATATGCTGATAAAGGCAAAGGAAAGCTGACTATAACGGGCATAGTAGACGAGGAAGAGATAGGGTCCAATGACGGCAAAAAGATAAAAAGAAAGAGCATGGCGAAATCCTCTGTAGAGAATGTCCTGACCGTGATAAAAAAATACTTGGATATAAATCCGGGGGACTATGATATACATCTGAACTTCCCCGGCGGCGTGCCCATAGACGGCCCTTCCGCAGGCATAGCCGTGGCGGTTGCAGTTTACTCCTCCATTACAAACATGCCGGTGGATAATAATATAGCTATGACCGGTGAAATATCCATAAGGGGTAAGGTTATGCCGGTGGGCGGCGTAGTAGCAAAGGTAGAAGCTGCGAAATCCGCAGGCGGAAAAAAAGTTATCATACCGAAGGAAAACTATCAGGAGATATTGAATAATATAGGTATAGAAATAATACCTGTCGAAGATATAAAAGAGGTTATAGATATTGCATTGAACAAGACTCAGCAGAGATCAAAGCATCTCACAGCGCTGCCGGACACAGGCCTATTGGCTGCTAACGGTGTAGCACCGATGAAAAGCAGCTCCAATGTAACCTCGGCGCAGTAAGAAACGGTTTATAACCGCTGCTCAGCTGCTTTTGCATTCCATGTTGCAAGAGGGATATGTACACATATCCCTCTGTTACTTATATGCTTCATCACTGAACTAACCCGCTCTAAGACCCCCGCCTCTATAGGCGGCGGGTGCTAAGAGCGGCTAAGTCCAGTATGGACTCGACTAACATTCAGTGGGGGTTGAATCCCCCCTCTGAATGAAGTCTCGTTCAATATTCAAAAAGTGGTTGCTTAATGAAGAGTATAAATATATAATATACTAGACATGGAGGAAGAAAATTATTACAATATAATCATTTACAGGAGTGATCGTTATGCCAAGCAACATGAAAAGGCTGCCTCTCCTTCCGTTAAGAGGCTTAAGCATATTTCCATATATGGTCCTTCATTTTGATGTAGGAAGAGAAAAGTCTGTAAAGGCATTGGAAGAGGCCATGATAGATGATCAGCTCATATTCCTGGTCACCCAGATGGATGCCAATACTGATTTGCCTGAAGAAGAGGATTTCTATAAAGTAGGGACTATTTCCAAGGTAAAGCAGCTGCTAAAGCTTCCCGGGGATACTATCAGAGTATTGGTAGAAGGGATATCAAGGGCAGAAATACATTCAATCGTATCCGATGAACCGTTTTTCCTTGCCGATGTTATGGAATACAACAGTGACACAGAGGATGGGGAACCGGAAATCGAGGCATTGAAGAGAAGTGTCACAGATGCATTTGAAGAATATGTAAAGTTGAATTCGAAGATAGCACCGGAAATACTGGTTACCATCTCTGCGGTAGATGATGCCGACCGATTGGCGGATATAATTGCATCAAATATGACGATAAAAATAGAAGAAAAGCAGGAGATACTTGCTAAGTTTGAAGTCAAAAGCAGGCTTGAAAAGCTTTATTCCGTAATACTTAAAGAACTCGATATACTTGAGCTGGAAAGAAAGATCAACAACAGGGTGAGAAAGCAAATAGATAAAACCCAGAAGGAATATTATTTAAGAGAGCAGCTAAAGGCCATTCAAAAGGAATTAGGCGATAAAGACGGTTTTGAAGAAGAGATCGAAGAATACAGGGATAAATTAAAAAAGCTTGAGCTTCCTGAAGAGGTAGTAAATAAGGTTGAAAAGGAAATAGACAGGCTTACAAAGATGGCGCCGGGCTCACCGGAATCAGGGGTTATCCGGACTTATCTCGATTGGATATTTGACTTGCCGTGGAACAATGAGACGGATGATAATCTAGATATAAAGAATGCCAGGAATGTGCTGGATGAAGACCATTACGGCCTGAAAAAGGTGAAGGAAAGGGTATTGGAGTATCTGGCAATACGACGGCTTTCGAATAATATGAAAGGCCCCATACTTTGCCTTGTAGGCCCTCCGGGAGTCGGAAAAACCTCGATTGCCAAATCAATAGCCCGGGCTATGGGAAGAAAATTTGTCAGAATGTCTCTCGGCGGAGTCAGGGATGAAGCAGAGATCCGGGGACATAGGAGAACCTATATCGGGGCAATACCCGGCAGGGTGATATACTATATGAAGCAAGCCGGTACCAGGAATCCGCTTTTCCTTTTTGATGAGATTGACAAGATGAGCAGTGACTTTAGAGGAGATCCTTCTTCAGCCCTGCTGGAGGTTCTGGACGCGGAGCAGAATAAGGATTTTAGAGATCATTATCTTGAATTGCCCTTTGACCTGTCAAAGGTAATGTTTTTGACTACTGCCAATACCACAGATACTATTCCGGGGCCTTTGCTTGACAGGATGGAAGTCATACACCTGTCTGGCTACACGGAAGAAGAGAAGCTCAGCATAGCCAATAAATATCTGATACCGAAGCAGATCAAGGAGCATTCTTTGAAATTGGGCAATGTAGCCATATCTGAGGCTGCAGTCAGGGATATAATAAACAGATATACCAGAGAATCCGGAGTAAGGAGCCTGGAAAGAGAACTGGCCAAAGTCATAAGAAAGGCTGCAACAGAAATAGTTGAAAAGAATAAGAAAACTGTGAGGGTAAATCCGGGAAATCTCAAGAAATTCCTGGGCATACCCAGATATAGATATGATGTGGCAAATATGAAAAATGAAGTAGGGGTTGTCACAGGCCTGGCCTGGACACCTGTAGGCGGAGACACTTTATTTATCGAGGTTTCCACTATGCCCGGCACAGGCAAGCTGGAGCTTACCGGACATCTGGGAGATGTGATGAAGGAATCTGCCAAGGCAGGGCTCAGCTACATCCGCTCCAGGGCGGACAAATTCGGGATAGATAAGGATTTCAGCAAAAATGTGGATATACATGTTCATGTGCCTGAAGGCGCAACTCCAAAGGATGGGCCCTCAGCAGGCATAACAATGACCACTGCGCTGATCTCTGCGCTGACCGATATACCTGTGAGAAAAGACGTTGCGATGACGGGGGAGATCACCTTGAGGGGCAGGGTTCTGCCCATAGGCGGCTTGAAGGAAAAAACCCTGGCGGCCAATAGGGCCGGCATCAAGAAGATCATATTGCCTAAAGAAAATGAAAAAGACCTGGAGGAAATTCCTAATAACGTACGAAAAGCAATGGAATTCGTATTGGTTGACAGCATGGATGAAGTGCTGGAACATGCCTTATGCAGAGGTGAGGCAAATGATAATTAAGGACTGCCGATTTTTAATAAGCGCTGTTTCAAGCAGCCAATATCCTGAAGGACAACTGCCGGAGATAGCCTTCGCCGGCAGGTCCAATGTTGGAAAGTCCTCTCTTATAAACTCTCTTTTGAATAGAAAAAAGCTGGTTAAGGTAAGCTCAAATCCGGGCAAAACGAGAACCATCAATTTTTTTATGATAAATGAAGAATTGATCTTTGTGGACCTTCCCGGCTACGGATATGCGGCAGTATCCAATGCAGAAAAGCTCAAATGGGGTACTATGATCGAAGAGTATCTGGCCAAGAGGTATAATTTGAAATCTGTTGTGCTTTTGGTGGATATCCGCCATAAGCCTACGGCTGATGACAAGATGATGTATGACTTTATAAAGCACTACATGGAAAAGGTCATCATCGTAGCTACGAAGAGAGATAAAATCAGCAATAATGTTTTAGGGAAAAATTTAAGGACTATAAAAGAGACCTTGGGAACTGATGAAAAGGATATTTTGATATCCTATTCTTCCGAGAATCATAACGGAAGAGAAGAACTCTGGGAAGAGATAATGAGATCATTTTGAATCGGCTGAATCAGGAGGGAAGATATTGGATGCCATACGCTACATTGTATTTATATTTGTATTCCTAATAGTGAATACACCCATATACCTCCAGCTTTACAGAGTCTTTCTAATAAATAAAAAACCAATAACAATAATTTCACTGACGGTATTATATTGGTTTGGAGCTATCTTCACAGAGAATTTCATACCTTTCATAGTCGTTATCCTGCTGCTTTACCGATATCATCTCCATAAGGTGAATTGCTCCGAAGGAGCAAGAGAAGATGCCCTGGGGCATAAGGTGGATAACGGGGAAAGCTATATGAGAGATATTGATGTGTGGCGCTTTGACAGGCACAGCGTATTAAATGTTACAATTGCTACATTGGTGGCCAAGGTGCTCGTCACAATAATAAACGCCATATATATAAACATGCTTAGCCTTATTGTGAAAACTGAGATACAGCCTCAGGAGGTCGTAACGGACTTTTATGAATCCGGCTTCTGGCCCAGGTTTGTCTTATTTTTCGTTATCGTAATATTCGCTCCCTTTGTAGAGGAATATGTATTCAGATATTTTTTGTATGATAAGCTGTTTCTTCCAAGAATGCCGAGAGGCTTTGCAGCAGTTTTGTCCGCTGTTATATTTACTACAGCCCACTATAATTTGAGCGGCATACCTTCCTTTTTCGGACTTGCCCTGTTTTGCACCTATATGTATGAAAAAAGGGGATATTTCGCAGCGGTGACAGCCCACATGGCATTCAATCTCAGCACCGTGATATTGCTTGTGTTTATTAAGATGTAAGCCAGCTCGAAATTCGATCTGCTCTAGAATTGATATCAACATATTTTTAGTATTTCCCTAGGCCTTTTCAACCTTCATCACTTCCTATATTATTCACCTTCTACCTATATAACGAAATGAAGGGGGATTTTGTGACACTTGCTATGAAATTCTTTTTTTGATACTTCCGGAACGAGCGATAAGGTAAAGCACCATAGAAAAGATAGCATATATGACTACATTAAACATGCTTAATTCCTTTGAAACAATTTTATATGCGATTGAGAATGATATTGTAGTAATAATTATAAGGGCAATATTGCAAATCTTATTATTCAATCTGTATAAATAATCTGTTATAAAAATAGCAGCGGTAAATATCAGGCTTACAGTTAATGCTGTCGCTAAATCAGTTACTCTTGAATATAGAAATGTTATTGCTGCAATAAATAATAGAGCCCCTATGCATTTATAAGCGTATTTTTTCATATAATCACACCACCTCTATTAGCTTAAAATTGACAGCTGAAATATACTTTACGAGGCCATAAGCTTTCTTTCCATGCTCGAATCTAAATCCCCAACGGTTGTATCATCTCAAATAATCCAACATGGTCTTGACTTGGTCTGTACCGGATTTCATGCTCTCATTTTCATTTTCAATCATATTTTTTAGTTCTTTATCCATTACAGCATCTTTTGCAGATAGTACACCATCATCAATCAAAAAGCATCCTTGCTCACCGCCCTTGATAAAGTAAGTATTTTCCCCACTTTTTGATTGGTCTCCGAGTAATAGAATGTACTCTTTGCCCTCTTTTAGTATATAGTCTTCATCACTTAGAGAGCCTGACTTAAGTACATATATTTCGTCAACAGCCTTTCCTTTTATTGTATTTGTGACCATGATAGTATTTTTAATACCTATTTCGCCATACTCTGATTGTTCGATAACCTTTCCTACTACTATCAAATCAGCATTATTTTTTACAGCTTCCAATGACTCCTCATAGTCTAAATAAAACGCCTCGGTATTATTCGCCCTAGTGGTATCCAAACTATCGATCTCTTCAATGGCTTGATAAACTTTAGCAGGGTTAAAATTTTCTTCAGTTATTATCCCATTAATTTCAACAGGCATAAGCTGGCTCTTTTTGTTAATTTTATAGGTTCTTTTATCAAAAATATTATTCGATATGGCATAGTTTATACTATAGGAGCCGATTATTACACCAAGAATAATCGCAAAGACCATTGTTATATTGATTTTTTTATATTTAACCATTTATTTTACACCTCGACTTCTATAGGTCGTATGCTGCCTTAATTTTTAGCTGTTATGCAATTGCCGCCAATAACATAGAAAAAAGCTGCAGCAGCAATGATTAAGAAACTCCTTATATTCAATAAGCATTCAAAGCTTGCGATCTTGAGCAATATACCGCTTATGGTAAATGACGCTATACCTAAAATAAATCTATTTCTTTTGCTGAGATTATCAATCTGTTTGTCTATCCGGTTTATAAGTCCGGCAATTTTAAGTATATAATATATAATAAGGCCTGATATGATTACTAGTACCATATATTTAATTATCCATAACATTAAAATCACAAGCCCTCCTTCATTTGTCTTTTACCTATATAACGAAATGAAGGGGAATTTTGTGACACTTGTTCTAAAATTCTTTTATATATAATTGACAATGATTCTGTACTACTTGTAAAACCGGTCAGGCCATATAAATAAAAGATAAATTGCAATTGATACAGATAAGAAGCATAGCAATATATAAAGAACGGAATTTGCTCTGGCGCTTAAAGAATCGCGTTTCCAATGCTTTTTAACTTGTGAAATACTTATTAATGCAATGCTGATTTGTTGAATCCCAAGCAATCTAAAAGCAATGTTGTATAATCCCATTATAGAGACTATAAGAATACTTATACTCTCAATAATGATTAGGAAAGTGTGAATATCAGGCAGAATGCCTTCTAATCTATTTTTATGGCTCATATTATCACTTCCTGTCATCATTCACCTTTTACCTATATAACGAAATGAAGGGGGTATTTGTGACACTTGCTCCAAAAAAATTTCAAAGAAAAGAGACAGACTGCATAAAAGCAATAATGCCTGTCCCTGATGCTTTATATATAAGTCTGTTTTCTTATTCTTTCAGAACGAGCAACAAGGCAAAATATTACAGAAGAGATTGAATATATAATTATGCTAGATATGCTTAGCTCTTTCGAAGCAATTTTATGAGAAACCGAAAGTATTGTTGTATTAATTATTATAAGGGTTATATTCCAGATTTTATTATTTAATCTGTATAGAGAATCTGTTATGGAAATAGCTACGACAAACATTAGCATTTGAATTACTGATGCTAAGTTAGCTTTTGTTAAATATAATATTGACGTTCCCATAAGGAGCAGAGAGACTGTAAACAATTCTGTGTAAACCCCCTGGATTAATGATAAAATAGGCCGGTTTACCTAATAAATTTCGTAATACTGTTGATGTCTGTATTTTTACACATGTTAAGAACGCTGTCAACAACTTGTTGGCAGCGTTCATTTTGTCTAGTAGCTAATCTATATCTGCCAAGGTAATTCTACCCTCAAAATAAATGCACAGCTGCTCTAAAATCTTACCCCATTCCCAAGGCTTACCGTTCCACTTCTTTGTGATATCAATCATTGAAAGGTACAGCATTTTAAATAGGGCGTCATCGGTTGGAAAAATAGTCTTGGATTTTGTAACCTTCCTCAGCTGCCGATTGAAGTTTTCGATGGAATTGGTCGTATATATGATCTTACGGAGTTCCGGCGGATATTTAAAGTAGGTAGCCAGTTGAGGCCAATTATTCCGCCAGGATGCAATGGAACTCGGATATCTGCCTCCCCATTTCTTCTCAAGTTTATCAAGCTCCTGAAGTGCGATTTCCTCCGTTGTGGTTTGATATACTCGTTTCAGGTCAGCCATGAATGCTTTTATGTCTTTATAGGAGATAAACTTTGTGGAATATCGTATCTGATGCACAATACATCGCTGTATTTCCGTCTGTGGGAATACTGCATGAATTGCATCACCGAAACCGGTAAGGCCATCAACCGAAACAATCATAATATCTTCGACACCACGATTCTTAATCTCATTCAACACACCAAGCCAGTATTTTGCACTTTCGTTACCACCTACCCACATGCCAAGGACCTCTTTGGATCCGTTCAGCTTAATTCCTATTGCTATGTATACAGCTTTCTTCACAATGGCATTATCTTGCCTTACGTTGTAATGAATGGCATCCATAAATACCACAGCATACTTTCTATCCAGTGGTCTGTTTTGCCATTCTTTTGCTATCGGAAGTATGCGGTCGGTCATCTTGGATATCATCTCTGCAGACGCATCAACCCCATAAACAGTTTTCAGGTGATCAGAAATATCCCTCGTTGTCATTCCTTTGGCGTACATAGACAGTACTTGATCCTCGATGTTTGAGATATCGGTCTGATTCTTCTTAACAATCTGAGGCTCAAACTCTCCTTTGCGATCACGGGGAATGTCCAGACATATCTCACCAATGGATGAGACAACATTCTTCTTACTGTAACCGTTCCTGCTGTTGTCGGTGTCCTTGTTGGAGTAATCATACTTGGAATAACCCAGTTCATCTTCCAACTCACCTTCCAGCATCCCCTGAAGTGTATCTCCTAGCAGGTCTTTAAGCATCTCCTGAACGTCCTGTGCTGTTTCGGGTTTGTAATGCTCAAGCAATCCACTAATGAACGCTTTGCGTTCTGGGGTAAGTTTTCTTTGTCTTGCCATAAAAAATCCTCCTGAATTAATATTTATCTTAACATTAATCCAAGAGGATTCTCTACTAGTTTACACAAAATATTTTACACTATCGGAGCAGAAGTATTATATATTTATCAGCGTTCTCTTTCATATATACCACCCATTCTAAATCATTTGAGTATTTTGCCCTTTTATCCCGGCAATCCATTACTATATATCAGTACCTACCACGGATATACTTAATAAGGGATTCATTGTTATATAATGATGAGCTTATACTTCCGCTGAGTGAGTTATATCCGATATCTTATTGATAATGTGAACTTATTATTTCAATTTCTATGCCTTCTTCAATATCTTTTATCTTGCTTTCCCAATATTCTCTATATTTTTTATTGATATCCGGGCTCATAATAATTTTATTCTCAGTTTTTTGAACTTCCGGCAATATCCCTAATTCGATACCTTCTTTGATAAAGCTATTCTTCAGATTTTCAATAGAATAGTATAGCTGAATCTGGCCAGGGCGAAAGTCCGACCAGTATTGCTCTTCTGTCAAGCCTAATGCTTTGATATAATCTTCCATGAAAGCTTTTCCTTCTTCTTCGAGTTCTTGATCATAAGCTTCTTTTTCTTTCAAAGACAGCGCTTTAGCTTCCTCAATAGAAATGTCTAATCCATTATCTTCAGCCATTTCGTATAATACTTTTATTTTGGCTCTTTTTCCAATGACATCCGCATAACTACCTGAATCTTTAATTGTTCCGTCTATACTATAAAGCTTTTTATACATTTCAACTTCATCTTTGTAAATTTCTATGCCATTTGCTCTGGCAACAACTTCTTTATTATCCAAGCTCATATGCTCTTTGATAACCTGCCCTAATTCCAATACATCTGTTTTATCTTTCAGTATTTCACCTATTGAGTATTTTTTAGAATGCTTATATCCATTAATAGTTTCTAATTCTATTGTTATAAATTCGTCCTTTAGCATTTCCTTGATTTTATCATAGTTTAAGCGTTCCGGAATAAGTGTTATTTCAATATTGTTTGCATAATCTTTAAAAGCAGGGCCTTTTTCAGTTCTATCTTCTGCCTTAGCAATAATATAATTGCTTATTGCACCATAGTTATCTCTATTAACGTAATCTATATCTATTGACTTATATTTTTGAAAGTCGCTAACTTTTGTATTTATATTAATTATAAAGTATTTTTTATCAGGCTTCTTTTCAGAAGTAGATGTATATTCCAGATAGCAGTTTATACTGATATTTGGTGGCATATTGCTATAATATGCAAAGATGAGACTGAGACAAAGCAGTAGTGCAACAAACATTAAGTTTTTTTTCTTCACATTATCCCCCTCCTGCTGGAGTATTTTTATGTTCGACAACTTTTATCCTCTGTTATATATATCGGCTATATAATGTATTTTTAATAAAAGCAAAGCATAACATTATTGAAGACTATGCTTGAAATACCAAACTTACAACAAACATTAGGGACAAATTAATTGCGTGTCATATTCATTACTTTGAATAAGAGCACAGTAAATATTGGACAAACTAAAAGCCATATAAGCATATTAAGTGAAAATAATTTTTTTATCGGTAATAATCCAGGCAATACCCAATGCAGCGCTAATATATTCAGGCAGTATAAATAAGCAATAATTATAATTCCTGCTATTATTGCTTTCATACTCAACAATATATACCGATTATTTATTCTGTTGATTTTTTTGGAGAACTTATTAATAATATTAGAAATTATTAATACAATGAGTATGACATTTGCAACAATAAAAAAACCCATAAAGCTTCCAGTCATTATGTTTTTACTCCTTTCCAAATATCATAGAATTTGATATGCTGATCACATTTACACAATGGTAATTGTGATCACTTCTTCTTAGCAGAATAATCTCTAAATATAGAACAAATATAATGCTTAAAATACCAAGAGTTAAATAGATTTTATTAAATCTCATTCGTATCCATCCTTCTTATATGCCTGAATCAGGCTTAAGGCTTCGAGGAATTTTCAACTTTATCACTTCCAATCTTATTCTATTATTTGCCTTTTACCTATATAACGAATGAAGAGTGTGTTTTGGGACACTTATTTTAAAAATTTCAATTTGATTTACACCTTTTGGAATTATTGATATAATATAATTAACAAACGAAAGGGGGATGAAATTGGGGAATAATAAGCAGGAGCTTTTAAGCCCTTTGAGCGATATAGTATTTAAAGCCTTATTTGGCAGGGAAGAAAAAGATAGCAGAATAATACTCATAGATTTTCTGAATTCTGTACTATCTCTTGAAGGTAATGAAAAGATAACTGAAATAATTCACTTAAGCCCTTTCAACATAAAAGAATACAAAGAGGACAAAGGCTCCGTATTTGACATAAAGGTAAAGAACCAAAGAGAAGAAAGAATAAACATAGAAATGCAGATAAACAATGTAGACGATTTTAGGAAAAGAAGCTTATATTACTGGAGCAAGATGTATTCCGAAACCATAAAGGAATCTGAAATCTATACAACTCTAAAAAAGGGCATGGTAATAAACATAATGGATTTTGATATAATAAAAGAAACAGACAGATATCATACAGAATATAAGATACTGGAGACAAAAGAAAAATTTCCACTAGTGGATGATTTGGAAATACATTATATAGAACTGCAGAAATTCCATCCTGAAAAGGATTTAGAAGAAATGGAAGCCATAGAATTATGGCTAAGCTTCCTAAAAAAAGCCGGGAATGAAGAAATAGAAAAATTAGTAAAAAGGAAGGAGGAGCTCGGTATAGCTATGGAGATGTTGAAAAAAGTAAGCGCCGATGAACAATTAAGGGAAAAATATGCAGCTAGGGAGAAGGCTAGGCTTGATGCCATATCAAGCATTAAATTTGCTGAAATGAAGGGGAAAGCGGAAGGCATAGAAGAAGGAATAGAAAAAGGTATGGAAAAGGGCAAAGCTGAATTATTGGTGAGACTTCTCAGCAAAAAAATTGGTGTATTACCTGTATCTTTAGAAGAAAAGATACGAAATGCTGATCTTCCTGTTTTGGATTTACTGGCAGAGAGTATATTTGAGCTCAATTCTATAGAAGAGGTTGTAGAATTGATGGATAAAAAATAGTAAGGTAGTTTTCAAAGGAAATATTAAACCGTTTCAATAAAGAAAAGGGACAGGTAGGGTTAACGCAAAAGTACCTGTTCCGAATTCCTTATATAATTTCTTATTTTTATTATCAATTATGCCAGTTACTTTCTTTTCAGAGTCAATTACATTCCAAACCTCATCCTCCCTTATATGAATTGCACCCTTAAATTCCCCATCCTGAATTGCGCAAATCAAGCTCTCAGGCTGTTTGTCCCCATATAGTTCAATATCCAGTATTACTATATCCTTATATCCTCCGACAATCTGCACTCGGTTTTTAAGATAATCCGGAACAAACTTCCCTTCTTTAACCGTACTTTTACATGTTTGGATTGACCTTTCATTTATCTTTGATTCTCCGGTATCTATATCGACTTCTGTCAAAGCTTGGGCTGTCCCTATGTAGTATCTTGAGTCTATTAAAACGCTATTATCCGGATAAACAGAGTATCCTCCGCCTGTTTGTTCTGCGTCCGGCAGCACAATTTTTTTCCACTGTATATCATTTATATTGTTAATGTTGCATTTGCCGACATAAAGCAAATAGCATTCTTCCCAATTGCTAAACATCAATGTTATTTCGCCGGTGTTTTTATTAAAGTCAATATAGCGGAGTCCATCATTTTCAAACATAATGTCTTCCTTTTTCCCATCAATGGTTTGATATTGAGCTTTAACTTTCTTTTCAACTACACCATCTGAACAATTCAAAAAAAGATCATAATCAGGCACTTCGCCATCCGCAGTCCGATTTCTTACTGCTATAATGTCCCTTCCATAAATCGAATCCATTGGATATTTTTCTATAACTTTTGATTCCGATTCATATGAACCTTTTGGTATTGCTGTCTTATGCAATATTAGCTTCTTGTTCCCATCCCATATAATTGGCTCTACAAAGCCATTATGATTTTCTATCGGATACACCAAATCATCTGAAAAAGTAATAGTACCTTGGTCTATATCCCACATACTAAGCTTTGCATCTATTTTTTTATCTTGTTCTTGATAATAAGTAAGAAATGGTATTTGAGTTTCAGTATCAATGTTTAGCTGACTATTCGTGTTGGTACATCCAATGATGAGCATCGATACAACTACAACCATAATAAATATTTTTTTCATAGTAGGTTTTCTCCTTTTAAAGCATTTATAGTAACAAGAAGAAGCAAGTAAGCTTCTTCTTGTTATCATAAACAATACATACTCATATTACCACAATTTGTAGTAAGTCCAGCCGGAAGGGTTTGTATAGGGCGCATATACTCTATCATTTGTATGACCGGTATAGTATTTGGTGACCGAGTCATTTCTAACACATTACCACATGTCCAATAATACTGAGCCCTTAGAACTTGCAGCGGGCCGTCCTGCGTTTACCCAATCGTAGTAACCGCTTCTAGATATATTGAGTGCGCGGTATATTTCCTGCACAGTATACTTGAAACGAATACCATATACAAAAGCGTATACTACCGGCAGTTTTTTGCGAAATATGCCGCGGCTTGCTTTAAAATTGCTACCTCATTCTCGAGCTCTCTTATGCGTTGTTGGGCTTTTTTCATAGCTTGACCTTCTAGTTTTAAGTTACCGGACCCAGGGAAAGCAGCTTCTGGATCTTTTTCAAGCTCCTGAGCCCATTTATATATAGTATTTGGGTGTAAACCTAATTTAGCAGCCAAACTTGGGCCGGTTCTGCTGCCGGAAAGATATAGCTGAGCTATTTCTTTTTTGAACTCTGCATCGTATCTTTTGCTTTTCATATAGGACACCTCCACTTATATTGTATCAGCCATTTGTCGTGTCCGCAAAAAGCAATACGGTTTAGCAGCAGCACTAGATAAAAATAGAATCGTCATTGTAAGCATAAGTAATATTAACCTTTTTCTCATAGGTAATACCTCTGTCTTTTACTATATAACGAAATGAAAGGGGTGCTTTGAGACAATTATTTTAAAAATTTTTCGATTTAAGCGAGTGCTTTATATTGAAACACTCGCTTTTGTCGCCTATGCTCGGATAACTTGCTACTCATTTGCAGTATCTAATAAAAGTAATAAATAGACCTCTTCCTCATGTATGCTTATTTGACTTCTATTTTTACTAATTATTTTATATTTTTCTATTAACCCTTCTAACTTATCGGAGTTTTTCCAAGCATAAAAAGTTAGAGTTTTATCTTCTACATCATATTTACCATGAATCATCATAGGAGAAGGCTCACCACCAATTTTCCATGAGCAAGTCTTGTTTTCTACAATAAATTTCGTTTTATTTTCTACTGAGCATATTGTCGCTATAAAGATAGCTCCAGTAGGACTATCATAAAAAACAAACACTTCTCTGCTATCACTGACAGAAATTACTCTTAAAACAGATACTTTATTTCGCAATAAGCTGCTTATTGCAGACTCTTTTGTAGTATAATGAGTCTCAGGTGAGCTTGGAGATAATATGAATAATAAAGTTAAAATAATAGTTAAAATAGAAAATATAATATAGGACGTTCTATTTTTCAATTTACACCTCAATTTACAGTTGCTACATATATTCTAAATAATATAATCCATCTGCGAACTTACCAACTTTTCTTACGACAATTCCAGAAGATGGCTCTTCGGATATAAGTCTTGGATTTAGTTCGTCTTCTAGTTGCTGCCATGTTTGTAAAATACCCTCAGTTTCTCTCGTTGTTGGAGCAAATATCACACGTGCTGTTTCATATGGAGCTATATCAAATTCCATTCCAAAACTCGCGCTGCTTGATGCTGATTTTGCATATGATGCACCTATTTCCTGTAAAATGGCATTTATCTTAGATGAAGTTAATCCAACGCTAAAAGTGCTAGTATAGCTTTCACTTTGTCCATAAGATATTCTGGCACCATTTCTAGAGCCATTTATCCAAGGAGTGACAGGTTTTGCCATGTCGTAGTTTAGGTCGTCCTCCCCTTCTATTTCTATATATTTATAAAAAGTAATGGACATCGGAGAAATAGGAGTATTTTCAATGATAGAATTTTTAAAACCAATCCCATCATTAGCATGTATATGTTTAGAAATTACATTCATAGGATAGATTCTTTTCAACTCATCAAATGTAATTTCCCTTGGTACACCATTTTGTACAAGAACCATTTTCCCTATAGGCTTTGGCAATTTATTATTTTTAGTATCTGCGTAAGAAACATTAAAGCAGCTAAATAGCATTACTCCTATTAACATAATCAGAACTAACTTTTTAAATTTTGAATTCATATAAATTTTCCTCCTTATCATTAGGTAGTGTAACGTTTTACACTATCATGTTTCTTTTTTCAAGTTTATTTCTCACCAGTAATAAACCAATGGACTCACCCCTTCCAATAAAAGCAGCCTTCTACAGCTTCAATAATATACTTCGCTGCTTATTACGGTTTGGGTTTCCGAGTCGCTGCCGCTATAGGCAGTAACATCTGCGACTACTTGATATGTATATCCCTTTGGGACTGCCATTGATTTGGAGAGTGTAAGCCTATAGCTGCTGCTCGATTGATACCAGCTGTTTATGGTGACCCAATCTCCATCTTTATACTGCTGCAATTCTGCTTCGATTGATACTTTGGTGACTGTACCGCTGTATCCTTCTACATAGCATTTAACCTGAGCCTGTCCTGTTGAAGTAATATTTAATTTGCTTTGAGACTCATAAATATAAACCATCTGAGGGGTTATGATGATATTGTCTCGAGAATGATCATTGCTGCCAGCATCTGCATAGGTAATGCTGGAAAAGCATAAGAGCAAAGCTCCACACAGGATGGCCGTTATTAATCTTTTAAAGTACATATAAAACATCTCCTTCATTTGTCTTTTACCTATATAACGAAATGAAGGGGGCGTTTTGGGACACTTGTCCTAAAAATATTTCAAAGAAAGGAGACCGGAGGCTATATAAAAGCAATAATGCCGTCCCTAATATTTTATATATAAGTATGCTCTCTTATTTTTTCAGAACGAGCAACAAGGCAAAATGTTACAGAAAAGACTGCAGATATAATTATGCTAGATATGCTTAGCTCTTTCGAAACAATTTTATGAGAAACCGAAAGTATTGTTGTATTAATTAATATGAATATTACGGCCAACAGAAATCAGCTGTCCGTTAAGTATGGAATCAGGATTCCGTTAATCGGAAATCACCTTACTTTTGCTTAATTATTATTTGGATATATAGATTAATTCTGTCAAGGGCTTGCTGCATAAGCAGTGCGTAGCACCCTTGATAGGATTAATCTATATATCCTACACTAAGCAATGCAAAAGCAATCACCCTGTGTATGATTTCCACTACCGGGGTGATGATTTCCAAGTACCGGTCAGGTGATGTAATGTGCACCGGAATACTCATTAATATAAGGGCTATATTCCAGATTTTATTATTTAATCTATATAGAGAATCTGTTATGAAAATAGCCACGGCAACCATTAGAAATTGAATTACTGATGCTAAGTCAGCCTTTGTTAAATATAAGATTGACGTTCCCATAAGGAGCAGAAGTATTATATATTTATAAGTATTCTCTTTCATATATACTACCCATTATAAATCATTTAAATATTTTATCAATTTAGTTCATACATAAGTAAATACAGTAGTTACGGATCCGTCAATAACTCTGTTAACATTATTATAGGTAAAGCTTCTTTTTACTAACGAGGTTATTCTTATAGCTTTTAAATCTGAAGTTGGTTATCGAAAGCCTTTATGGAACCATTTGTTAAGCAAATTAGCAGGTTATATGAAAATAAGGTTTTGAAGCCTGACCCTTGCCTTCTCCTTTGATTATCTCTACTCCTCTTTAATGTCCTATTCAACTTTTATGCCTGTTCTAATTGATGTCTCTACCCTCTTATTAGAAATATTCAACACTTTGTAAGGATTATGAATTAATATTGGCGTGATATCATAGATACCTTTTTCCCCTGGCATTTTTAATTGGGAATGAATTATTGATTCTTGCCCTCTTTTTACTTTTAAAAACAGCACATCTTTATCATTTATTATTGGCACCTGATTCCAGTTAAATAGAATGACAAGAGCATATTCATTTATTTCAGAATCTGTTCTATTTCCGATATGTACATAATAATCTAAATTTGAGCTTTGTTTTTGTTCCTCAGATAGCCATTGCATAAGCTTGTCATTATATTTAGATAAAAATACTCCATTTAATATATCCCGATTCAAAATTGTAACTTTATCGAATGAATAATTAGGAACAGCATTGCTTTCGACTGCAATATTAAATCTTAAAAATAATAGATGAGTCATATCAGTTGACTTTCTAAAATCATCATCTAGTGAATCATTATCAGGATATTTAACTATTACGAAAATTGCATCGTGCAGACCTTCCTCCAGTGGCTCTATTTCAACGGGTATTTCTATTGTTTGATTCGGGGCCATATTTATAATATAACTGTTGATTTTCTTTTTTCCATCCACAATAAATTGGCTTTGTTTATAGTCCAATATTAAGATTATTTTATAATCTCTTGGCTTGTCAACCAAATGACCTAAAGATATAAATTTCTTTATACTTTCTCGTCTTTTTACCTTAATAACAGGATATTTTTCTATTTGGCCATCAATATTATAAAGTCCTAAACTAACGCCACCTGCTGTAGCCATTGGCATTCTATTTCTATTTGAAGTGCTTTCAATTTTATTATTAAAAATGTTGTTATTATCTCTTAACCCCAAAATATAAATTATGCATAAAACCATAGAAATAGCTGCTGTAAAGATAACTATTCTTTTTAATTTTTCCATAGCTCTCCCTGCCTTTATTTACAAGTTATATACTTATATTAATCAAAAATGCCCTGTAAAACCAGGGCATTTTTTACTTATTGCATTAAGTATCATATGTTTCAGGATACAGCTTTGGTAACCGCTCTGTTCAAATGTGTGATTACCATATACCTCGTAATCACTAAAACCGGCAAATTCATCATAGTCGAATCTTGCACCTGCCTGAGAGGAGTTTGTATGACTATCAGAGCCAGAGCCTACCAGTCCTCCGTCTCTATAGAGCCTTGTATCTGCTGCAATATAATCTATTGTTTTTTTAGTACTTTTAGTAGAGTCGGTAAATGAGAGTGATGCACTTGTTGCTCTTTGGGATGTTTTATCCCAAACTGATATTGCATACCACCAGTATCCAGAACCACCTTGGCTTGCATTAATGGTCACCTCACCAGAAGGATCAATTTTAATTGCTTTTGGTGAAAAACTTTTTTCTGGTATCTTTCTGATATCATAGACTTTCTTGCTTACTTTTACCTTGTTCGGGTTTTCTGTATAGGCATAAACCTCACAGACACTGAAAACTAATATAAGTGAAAGTGCAATAGCTAAGAACCTTTTCATCACGATACCTCCTCAAATTTATTACTCATACACATTCAAATGCCTAAAGCCACATTCTTAAACCAATGGACTCACCCCTTTCCATAAAAGCAGCCTTATACAGCTTCAATAATCTATCTCGCTGCTTATTACGGTCTGGGTTTCCGAGTCGCTGCCATTATAGGCAGTAACATCTGCAACTACCTGATATGAATATCCCTTTGGGACTGCCATTGATTTGGAGAGTGTAAGCCTATAGCTGCTGCTCGACTGATACCAGCTGTTTATGGTGACCCAATCTCCATCTTTATATTGCTGCAGCTCCGCTTCAATGGATACTTTTGTGACTGTACCACTGTATCCTTCTACATAGCATTGGACTTGTGCCAGTCCGGCGGAATTAATACTTAAATTGCTGTATGCCCTGTTAATGCAAACCATCTGAGGCGTTATGATGATATTGTCTCGAGAATGATCATTGCTGCCTGCATCTGCATAGGTAATGATGGAAGAGCATAAGAGTAAAGCTCCACACAGGATGGCCGTTATTAATCTTTTAAAGTACATATAAACATCTCCTTCATTTGTCTTTTACCTATATAACGAAATGAAGGGGGCGTTTTGGGACACTTATTTAAAAATATTTTAAAATTTCTTATTTTACGCTTTCCGCCATTTTTATTATTTCATCTTTTTCTATCGTCGTTGAGGCCAAGTTGAATAGATATTCGCCTTCAAACCACATCAGCCTGTTTGTTCCCTTATTTGATACATAATAGGCTTCACAGCCTCTTATCCATAGCTTTTCCATGATAGCTCCTTCTGTGTCTATGATGATTTTGTCATTTGTAATATATGTCTGATCAAATATTATTTCTTCTCCATCATCGTTTGTGTAAATGATAAAAATTATAGTAAAGAGTTTCTCAGTGCTTGCCTTCTTAAAGCCTTCGGGTATATATTCCGGTTCTGCCGGTTCCACCGTTATATCTCCCGGCTGTTCATCGTGCTGGAATGAAAAGGAGGTCAGCTCTTGATATATTTCTATGATCGCCTTGAAGAACTTTGTTCTCAATGCTTCGACGCTCACTATGGTTGGAGTGATAAGTGCCAGGTATAAAGGTTATTAGGTTATTGATGGAATGCACTTCTTATAGTAATATATGTATATATGTTATTATAAGGGGTGTATTTTTTATGGCAAGAGAATGGAGGGAAGAATATAAAGGCGGAATATATCATGTGATTGCAAGGGGAAATAATAAGGAATATATCTTCAAGGAAGGCATAGATAAAGGATACTTTATAAAGCAGCTAAAAGAATATAATGATACCATGGGGTATAGAGTATATGGATATGTCTTGATGGACAATCATTATCATATAATAATACAGACTTTTGACAAGAAGCTTCAGGAGATAATGCATCAGATAAACAATAAATACAGCAAATATTTTAATGGTAAGTATAATAGGGTTGGACATGTGTTCCAAGGCAGGTACAAAGCAATATTGGTGCAGGATGAGAGGTACATGTTGAAGCTTCTAAGATATGTACACCAGAATCCGGTAAGGGCAGGGCTATGCAGATTAGTTGAGGAGTATAAGTGGAGCAGCGATATATACTATAGGGAAAATATCAAAGGCTTTATAAATACCCTAATAATCTATAATATGTTAGATAAAGATACAATTGGTGCAATACATAAGTATAAGGAATTTATGGCCGAACCGGAAGAAATGAATTATAGTACTCTAAAAGCGATAGGCGATGAAGCATACGTGGTATTATGTATGAGCAGGAAGGAAGAAAAGCAGAGAAGAAGGCTGGATGAATTATTATTTGATACCGGAATATCTTTGATAGAATATGAACAGATAAAATCGGGATCACGGAAGAGAAAACTTACAGAATATAAGTTAAGATATGCAATTGCTGCAAAAGAGGAGCATTATACCTTAAAGGAAATAGGAGAGCATATAGGCATGACAGCTATATCAATAAAGAATATGCTAGACAGGTATGAAACATAGCTGGATAACCTAATAACCTTTGTACCTGGCACCTAATTGGCACCTAATTGTGGCATTCTATTGATAGCGCAAATATCCCGTTGTTCTCATTTGTAGCATCTATTTTTTCTATATATGATTCGCTGAAATTTGAGTGCAGCATTTGCTTATTCCCCTCTCCTTAAATTCTTATATTATCAATATTATAATAAAAACCAGATCTTATTTTCTACTCTACTTACCTCATATGATAAAGTGAAAGAAATGGCTGATAAAGTTTTATCATCAGCCATTATTAAGCCCAGTGCCCTAAGATACCTTTCTTTGCCCTTACGAGACAATTCACATTGCATGGACTCGACTATAACATTCAGTGGGAGGTGAATCTCCCACTGAATGAAGTCTTGCTTAATCTAAAGCTAATATCTTATTATACGGAAGTTTCCATCCGGGAGGGTTGCTTGATGTAGTTGTGTACACTTTGGTAACCTTGCCATCATCATCAATATCTGAAGGATATCATAAGAACTAATTGAGAATTAATATCCATGTTCATCACAATAAATTTCATAGGCACCCATTATTCTTTCACAACAACAAAAATAAAACCCCCGTTCACAGCCACAATCATCGATTTCATCTGGAGATTTGTAGCATCTTTTATGCTCTTTGCCTTCGTGACACGTATGAGGTTTATACATTAAATCTATGCTTGTTTGAATTAACTTTTCATGTTCATTTTCTGCTTGGAAGAAACTTATTGGATTCTCTGTTTCATTATAGGGAGCTTGATGTCTGCTGCATAAATATAAGTCAGTATTCATTTTTTTGCCACAGCAGCAGTAATTTGTAATCGCTTTGCAGCCACAACTTTTTGTAAGTGTCGCTACATCGCAGTTTCTGTGGTCCGGTGTTCCGTGGCATGGATGGGAAGAGTTGGTATGAGCATCAAAGTTTAAATTGTCCCTGGTTCTTAGAATGTCAAGCATTTTCTCTGCGTCATGCAGTTCTTCATAAAGCTTATTCATATCATATGAGTTTATATTGTTGTCATAGTCAAATGATGCATAGGCCTGGATCGTAGATACAAATAGAAAAGCTAAGGTTAATACTAGATAAGCTATCTTTTTCATTGGCTTCATGATGATTTTCCTCCTCGTTTTTAAATTAAAAATTCTTTAGCTTTGTTATTAAATATATGTCAATCTTAAATACTTGCTGTTACACATTCTACTGCCTAAAGCCACATTCTTAAACCAATGGACTCACCCCTTCCCATAAAAGCAGCCTTATACAGCTTCAATAATCTATCTCGCTGCTTATTATGGTCTGGGTTTCCGAGTCGCTGCCATTATAGGCAGTAACATCTGCAACTACCTGATATGAATATCCCTTTGGGACTGCCATTGATTTGGAGAGTGTAAGCCTAGAGCTGCTGCTCGATTGATACCAGCTGTTTATGGTGACCCAATCTCCATCTTTATATTGCTGCAGCTCCGCTTCAATGGATACTTTTGTGACTGTACCACTGTATCCTTCTACATAGCATTGGACTTGTGCCAGTCCGGCGGAATTAATACTTAAATTGCTGTATGCCCTGTTAATGCAAACCATCTGAGGCGTTATGATGATATTGTCTCGAGAATGATCATTGCTGCCTGCATCTGCATAGGTAATGATGGAAGAGCATAAGAGTAAAGCTCCACACAGGATGGCCGTTATTAATCTTTTAAAGTACATATAAACATCTCCTTCATTTGTCTTTTACCTATATAACGAAATGAAGGGGGCGTTTTGGGACACTTATTTAAAAATATTTTAAAAAATTTTATTTTACGCTTTCCGCCATTTTTATTATTTCATCTTTTTCTATCGTCGTTGAGGCCAAGTTGAATAGATATTCGCCTTCAAACCACATCAGCCTGTTTGTTCCCTTATTTGATACATAATAGGCTTCACAGCCTCTTATCCATAGCTTTTCCATGATAGCTCCTTCTGTGTCTATGATGATTTTGTCATTTGTAATATATGTCTGATCAAATATTATTTCTTCTCCATCATCGTTTGTGTAAATGATAAAAATTATAGTAAAGAGTTCCTCAGTGCTTGCCTTCCTAAAGCCTTCGGGTATATATTCCGGTTCTGCCGGTTCCACCGTTATATCTCCCGGCTGTTCATCATGCTGGAATGAAAAGGAGGTCAGCTCTTGATATATTTCTATGATCACCTTGAAGAACTTTGTTCTCAATGCTTCGACGCTCACTATGGTTGTAAAGGTCACAAGGGATATAAGAAATATTACGATTGCTATTCGCCTTGTTTTATTGATAAGCCCTCTTACAAGGAAATTGCTCTTCTCCATTGCTATAAGAAGCTTCATCCTGCGGTCAAAGCTTTTGGTGAAGGTATGTCCAAGCTCTTGCTCAGGAGGTATCTGCTCAAGCAGAAGCTCTTCGGCTTTTGGTACGAATTCAAACAGCATGGCATCTGTTATTACTGCATCAGTCATAAATATTTATCTCCATTTCCTCCAGGATTTTTGCAAGCCTTTTCTTACCCCTGGCTATGCGCTTTCGGACATTTTCTTCGGATATGGACAGTATCTTTGCTATTTCCTTATCCGTATATCCATGGCTGTATTTAAGCTTTATTGCAGAGGAATAGTTTATCGGAAGCATTGCAATAGCCGCTGCAATTGAACTATTGCCAACCTCTTCAAAGCTTCTGTCCGCTCCGGCGGCCATCTCCTCCGCGCCGAATATGACTTCATCAAAGGGGATCGTATATTGCCTTCTCCGCTTCCTGTATATATCGATGGCGGTTCTTTCAACTATTATAACGATGAAGCCTTTGGTTTTGGGACACTTGATTTCATTTATTTTATCTAAATTTTCAATAATTTTTATAAATGCCTGATGGACTGCATCTTCTGCCAAATGCTCATCCTTTAATATGCTGTTTGCCACATAAAACATTGTTTGCCTGTAATTAATATATATTTGTTCAAATTTAGACTTATCATCAGAGCTTTCGATCATCGCCAAATAGATTGACAATTAAGCACCTTCTATACCTATGATTTTCCATATTATGAAAAGATATATAGCTGTCAATACAATTTTACCATATTTTGCTGATAAATTGCTTTTATTTGGCTATTAAAAACCCAAAAAAGTGGAATAATAAGCATAGCTACAAAAATAACAGCATGATTACAAAAAAAGAAGAAAAACAGTCCATAAAAACGTCTAATAAAGCGGATATCTATAATAGCGTTTTTCTGAGCCATTTTACAATTTTAAGGAAAGTGTTATTATATAACTTGGTTTTGAAAGACTGAATACAGGGGGCATAATATGTTAAAGGATACATTGCATTTTGTATTTGTTGTGCTGCAGGTTCTTGCCGTAGTATACGGATTATATTATTTTTCAACTTCAATATATGGCATAGTAGAGAAATTTAACAGAAAGCCTACGAGGAATTATCTGCCATTGAAGAGATTTGCCGTATTCATACCTGCTCACAATGAAGAGAGAGTAATAGGAAATATAGTGGAAAATCTGAAGCAGTTGAATTACCCGGCGGATGGCTATGATGTGTTTGTCATTGCCGATAATTGCACTGACGACACGGCGGATATTGCCGCAGCCGGGGGAGCCAATGTGCTGGTCAGGACAAATAATGAAAAAAGAGGCAAAGGCTTTGCTCTGCAGTGGGCTTTCAAAGAGATATTGTATAAAAAAGATTCGGATTATGATGCTGTAGTGATATTTGATGCGGATAATCTTGTATCCAAAAATTTCTTGAGGGAAATGAACAATAAGCTTTGTGAAGGTCATAAGGTACTTCAGGGCTATATCGACAGCAAGAATCCCGAGGATTCCTGGATTACTTGCAGCTATTCCATGGCTTTCTGGTCTTCCAACAGGCTCTTCCAATGTGCCAGGGAATACCTGGGCTTGAGCTGCCAGATAGGCGGCACGGGATTTTGTGTTGATGTAGATATATTGAAAAAGATAGGCTGGGAGGCAACCTGCCTGGTAGAAGATCTGGAATTCACCATGAAGCTCATGCTCAACGGAATAAGGGTCGGCTGGGCTCATGATGCCGTAGTATATGATGAGAAACCTCTTACGATGGCTCAGTCATGGAAGCAAAGGAGAAGATGGATGCAGGGCTTTGCGGATGTATGCTCCAGATACTTCATGAAGCTTTTGGTAAAGGCTGTGAAGGATAGAAGCTTTGCTTTACTCGATTGTGCCCTTTATACCCTTCAGCCGTATATGATAATAATGGGCGGTTTGATGTTTGCGGTACCATTTGTGAACGCTTATGTTTTTGATAATGAGATGTTCATATTTACTGCCAGTGTCTTTCCCAACTTTTTCAAAGCCTTTGGGATGATACAGTTTCTGCTGATACCTGCAGGTCTCCTTATAGACAAGAAGTTCAGCTACAAATTGTTCCTGTACTATCCGACTTATGTGCTGTACTGCCTGACATGGATTCCTATATCCATTCAGGGCGTGATCATGAAGAACAACAAGGAATGGAGCCATACTCTCCATACGAGAACCGTGTCTATACATGAACTGGAATAAAAGCATAAGTGATGATATTAAGTGATGATATAAAGAAGAGCAGCATTAGCGAATAATGCTGCTTTTTGTTATATCATTATTGCTCAACAGAGTTTGAAATAATTGAATCTTGTGATAAAATTGTATCGATACAAGCTTAGAAAGGGTAATAATATGTCATTGGATTTGAGAATAGATAAAAACAAGGATGAAGCTGCATATTTTCAGATTTATGAGCAGATACGAGCGCTTATAATAAGGGATGCCCTAGAGGGCAACAGCAAGCTGCCTTCAATAAGGGCGCTGTCCAAGGCTCTGGAGGTGAATTCCATTACGGTTATAAATGCTTATAATATGCTGGAGAAGGAGAGGCTGGTCTATAAAAAGGAGGGCAGCGGGACTTTTGTGATACCAAAAGGAGAGGATTTGCTGTTAAGTGCCGAGCCGGCCATGTATTTTGAACCCGGCGAGCTTGATATGGAGCTTGAATATGATGAGGAATACATAGATTTTTCCATATCGTCTCCGGACCCCAAATTGTTTTCCATAAAGGATTTTCGCCGGGTGATGAATGAGGTCCTGGAAGAGGACGGGGCCAAAGCATTCATGTATCAAAAGAGCATGGGGTATACACCATTAAGGGATGCTCTCGCGGGTTATGCCAAAGGATACGGCATCAACTGCAGCCCCGATGATGTTTATGTGGTATCCGGAGCCCAGCAAGGTATAGATATCATTTCCAAGGCTTTGGTCAGAAGCGGAGATTGTGTCTTTGTAGAGTCCCCGACCTACAGCGGTGCCCTGGCAGCTTTCAAATCAAGGGGGGCAAAGCTGGTGGAGGTGCCGATCAGCGAGGACGGTCCCGGCATAAAGGAGCTGGAAAGGCTCGTTAAGCTGTTTAAGCCTGTTTTGTTCTACACTATGCCTAATTTCCACAATCCGACGGGCAGCATATATTCGGAGAGGAAGAAGAGGTATATGCTGCTTTTGGCCCGGAAGCATGACTTCAGAATACTGGAGGATGATTACTCCGGAGATTTGAACTATACGGATTCCAGGCTTTTGCCCGTAAAGGCTTATGACAGCAATGAGCGGGTCATTTATCTGAAAAGCTTCTCTAAAATTTTCATGCCCGGTTTCCGCCTGGCATATATGATAGTGCCTGAGGACATCAGAAAGAAGGCCGCCGATGCCAAAATAGCCTCTGATATTTCTACTTCAGGCCTGATGCAGAGGATATTATGCAAATATATCGAAAAGGGTATATTGGATAAACATATTTCATATTTAAGAAAAGAATTTAGCGTAAGGTACCTGGAAATGGTAAGAGCAATAAAAAAGTGCATGAGGGGGGTCAGCTTCTTTGAGCCTAAGGGGGGCTTGAACCTATGGATAAAGCTTCCCGAAGCGATCAATTCACAAGAGCTTTACGAAAGATGCAAAGAAAAAAAGGTGATTTTTTCACCGGGCACATTTTATTATAACGACGGCAGGGGACAGGACCATATCAGAATGAGCTTTGCAGCTTCAGATATCGACAGGATATGGGAGGGCATATCTATTATAAGCATGGAAGCAGAAAAGATGAGGAGTTGATGCTTTCTATTGTTAACCAAAATAAAAATGAGAGTTGACAAATCTAAACTAAAGTCGTATTCTCATAATGTAAACTTGATTCCACTGCAAAAACACTAATTAAGCTTGCCCCAGGGCATCTTATCTTGCTTCTGCGGAGCAATTCACCTTAAGTTGTACTGACTGATAAAAGAATGCGTTGTGAAGGGGCTTAGAGTTTGTTAGCGAAGTATAGGAAAAGTTGCGTCAACTGTTTGAGCCTATATGCTGTTAAATCAGAAAACTTAATAACTTACTTGAGTTTTAACAGTAATGACAAACACTACATGCGAGTTTTGACGCAACCCTATACAAGCTTACAAAGTCTTAGTCCCGAAGCTTTCGCAATCGTTATCAGTTAGCACAACAGACCTGCTAAAAATGAGTTATCGCAGTAAAATCAAATCTTAAAATGGAACGGTTAACAATAGAAAGGATGGTCAATTTGAAATTTACAACAAAAGAAATCACTCTGGTATCCCTCTTTGTTGCTCTTATCACGATAGGCTCCAAGATCACAATACCATCGCCCATAGTGCCCTTTACCATGCAGTGGATGTTCGTTGCATTATCCGGCCTGCTGCTGGGGTCCAGGCTCGGCAGCATCAGCGTAGCCGTATATGTTATTTTAGGGCTTATAGGATTGCCTGTTTTCACAAAAGGAGGAGGTATAGGATATATATTGTCCCCAACCTTTGGATATCTGGTAGGCTTCACAGCTGCTGCCTATATTATTGGAAAAGCCGCTGAAAAGATGAAAGGCGATATGAGCTTTATAAAGGTTCTAGGAGTTATGTCTTTGAGCTTGCTGCTGGTATATGCCATAGGTGTCACCTATATGTACCTTATAGTCAATGTTTACCTTGGCAGGTCCATACCGCTGGCAAAGGCCGTCTGGACAGGTGCATTGATCTTCATGCCGACCGACATGCTTTCGGCTGCCCTGTCATCTTTGCTTGGAGTGAGGATAGCCCGCCAGATCAAAACGATTATACAGAATTAATCTCTTAACATTTTTTAAGAACTCAACAAAAATGCCTTGATATGTATAGCGTGCTTGCATTATATTGCAATAAAGAGAGCAACAATTATGCCATTTATCATTAGAAGCGCAACAAACAATATTTGTCATGATATCAGTCCTAATCAAAGTTGGTAGTTTTATAAATCAAAGTATAGAATTGATATATATTGTATTTAGAAGGGGGTTAACTTCCTTGAAGATAGGCATCCCAAGAGCGCTATTATATTATTATTATCACCCTTTATGGAAAACATTTTTTGAAAAACTGGGTTTTGAGGTAGTTACATCAGGGAAGACCACTAAAGAGCTTATCGATAGGGGAATCAAGGCCTCGGTGCCTGAAATATGCGTTCCCATCAAGATATTCAACGGTCATGTTCTGGAGCTTCTGGATGCAGGGGTAGACTATCTTTTTGTGCCCAGGATGATGAACATAAGGAAGGGTGAATTTTTTTGCCCTAAATTCATGGGGCTTCCCGACATGGTCAGATATAGCTTGCCGGGGGCTCAGGACAGGATTCTCTTTCCCAAGATTGCGTCATCGTCCGATGATATTTCGGATGTCCATATATACTCGGAGATGGGAGAAGCTCTGGGCGTATCACACAAGCAGATAAAGGATGCTCTTCTGGATGGGCAAAAATCCTGGGAAGAGTTCAGAAGGATATCCCAAAAAGGCTATACTGCTTTGGAGGCTTTGGATTATGTTGAGACGGGGAAGAAGTCTGATAAGCCTATGGAAGCCTATAAGGTCACGATAGGGCTTATGGGCTATGTATATGATGTGTATGATGAATTTGTAAGCATGGGAATAGTAGACAGGCTGAGAGAAATGAATGTCAGGGTCATAACCTTTGAGATGATGGACGAAGAATTGCTGGACAAAGAATTGACGGATATGAAGAAAAGGCTTTTTTGGACATTTTCCAACAAGCTCCTTGCATCTGGCTATAGATTTCTTAAGGATGATGATATAGACGGCATCATCCATGTCACAGCCTTCGGCTGCGGGCCGGACTCATTGATAGGGAAGCTTATGGAGCTGGATTCCAGTGAATACGGCAAGCCCTTCATGACCATCAGAGTGGATGAGCATACAGGAGAGAATCACCTTCAAACACGAATTGAGGCGTTTATAGATATGATCTACAGAAAAAAGTTAAAGGCTAAGAAGGAGGCATAAACCATGAAAGTTGCGTTTCCCTACATGGGAACCACAGTGATCTATAAAAAACTTTTAGAGCTTTTAGGACATGATGTCATTGAGCCTCCTGAGCCTACTCAGAGAACCATTGATCTGGGTGTAAAATACAGCCCGGAGTTTGCCTGCTTTCCTCTCAAGGTTGTCCTTGGGAGCTATATAGAAGCCGTTGAGCTGGGAGCCGAAACCCTGGTCACATCCGGGGGACATGGGCCTTGCAGAGCCGGTTTCTACGGAGAGACCCACAAGAAGATATTAAAAAATCTGAACTACGATGTGGATATAATAATATTTGATGATTACAAAAGGGATGTTTGGGGAACAATTAAAAAGGTGTTCAAGATAAAAAACGGCAAATCATGGCTGTATCTGTGGCGAGCCATTAAAACAGTGTATTCCATGGCTAAAGCCCTGGATGATATAGAGAAAAGAATTGAGAGAATGAGAGCCTATGAAGTGAGCAAAGGCGAGTGCACCAAAGCATGGGGAACCATAAAAAAATGGTTCGATGAGGTTAAGAATGTTGAAGACGTGCACAAGGCTGAGGCGGAAAGCAATAAGCTTTTGGACGGCATAAAGCTTATTGAGGTTTCCGAGGCTGATAGGATCAGGATAGGTATAGTAGGCGAAATTTATGTTGTAATGGAGCAATCCATCAATTTGAGGATAGAAGAGATGCTGGGAAACCTCGGCGCAGAAGTGGAGAGATCCCAATATCTTTCTCAGTGGATAGATTTCAATCTGATACCGGGGGCTTCGGCCAAAGCCCATGAGCTGGAAATTTTGAAAAAGGGTGAAAAATATATACAGGAGATCATAGGCGGCCATGCAAAACAAACCGTGGGCCATATTGTAGATTATGCCGAAAGAGGCTTTGACGGGGTAGTCCACCTTATGCCTTTTGCTTGCTTGCCGGAGCTTATAAGCCAGAGCATAATACCGGCCATCAGCAAAGAGCATAATATTCCGGTCATAACCTTGTCTATCGATGAACAAACCGGGGCTGCCAATACCTTGACCAGGCTGGAAGCCTTTATGGATCTTATAAGAAATTTTAAAAGGACAAAAATTGCATGATGGAGGAAGCATATGGAGAGAGTGTTCGTAGGTATTGACGTAGGTTCCGTCAGTACCAATGTAGTTGCTTTGGATGTAGAGGGGAATATTGTCTCGGTTCAGTATCTGAGGACCAATGGGCAGCCCATAGAAGCTGCAAGATGCGGTTTAAGGAATTTAAATAATGAATTCAATAAAGAGATCGAAGTCCTGGGAATGGGGACCACGGGCAGCGGCAGGCAGCTTACCGGAATAATGGTGGGCGCCGATGTGATAAAAAATGAAATAACTGCTCATGCGACTGCAACCATAACGCTTGTTCCGGAAACCAGAACCATATTTGAAATAGGGGGACAAGATTCCAAGATAATATTTCTAAGGGACGGAATGGTCACCGATTTTGCGATGAATACTGTATGTGCGGCAGGTACAGGCTCCTTTTTAGAGCATCAGTCGGAGAGGCTTGGAATTCCCATTGAGGATTTCGGGGATTTGGCTTTGACGGCCCAAAAAAATGTGCGAATCGCAGGACGCTGCACAGTATTTGCGGAATCGGATATGATAGCAAAGCAGCAGTATGGTTTTTCTAAAGCAGAAATAATCAATGGGCTATGCGAAGCCCTGGTGAGAAACTATATCAATAATCTAGGCAGAGGCAAAAAATTAGAGCCGCCCTATGTCTTTCAAGGCGGAGTGGCCGCCAACAAAGGTATAGTCGCTGCCTTTGAAAGAGAGCTTGGCCATGAGGTCATCGTGCCGCCAAACTTCAATGTCATGGGAGCTGTAGGGGCGGCGATTTTGGCCAAGGAGCACGTTGAAAGGTCCGGTAAGGGCACAAGCTTCAGAGGCTTTGAATGTGCAGATCTGGAATTTACCCCCACCAGCTTTATATGCGGCGGCTGCGATAATTCCTGCGAGGTAATAAAGGTCCAGATGGCCGGAAGGACCATGGCGATGTGGGGAGACCGCTGCGGCAAATGGACAAATTCAGTAGTGTAAAATAACATATTGTATGCATATATTAAGCCCTTCCATAATAACTTATATAAGAGATAGAGTTAGATGGGAGGGATTTTTATTAAACATAAAATTATATTGCTGACCAGAAAAAGAGTGATGATTTATGCACTGATTATTGTTGTCCTTATTTTAGCAATTATTGCGCTGACACACTTAATGAGAAATAGAGAAGAACCTGCGGCATCCTCAAACAGCTTCATTTATTTGCAATATAAAGATGGGAAATACATAGGCAATGAGAAAACGGATAAAGGGAATATTCAAGTGGAGGTTACAATAAAAAAGAATAAGATCAAGGATATAGAAATATTGGAATTTCCGCAGGAGTACCTGTCGGCTCGCAAGGAACTAAAGGATGAAACGGCTAAAGTGATAGAGAAAATAATAAAAACTCAGGAGATAACCAGCATTGAAGGTATGGAAGAGTCATCATATATAGTGAACAAGCTCCTGAAAGCCGTAAGAATTGCGCTTGATCAATCCTTGCTGCAATAGCTTATTTTTAGCAGTCAGCACAACAAGCTCCAATCAGTATCGCAAGTAAAATCAACGCTAAAAAACCCTGTCAGAACGTGATCTGACAGGGTTTTATTCTGCGCTTTTAATGGGTCTGCTGACAGTGAGGGCAATAGCCGTAGAAATAAAGCTGCTGCTTTACGAGGGTATAGCCGGTTCTTGCCTTAACATTATCCAATAAGTCATATATCATGTCGTCATTGACATCATCTACTCTGCCGCATTTTAAGCAATGTATATGAGGATGCTGTGTAGTGTTGGCATCATATCTGAAGCTTCCCTCCCCAAGGTTAAGCTCCTGGACCAAACCGATGCTTTTGAATACTTCTAAGGATTTGTATACTGTAGCCAGGCTCATGGTAGGGTACATGGGGAGCAGTTTGTTATAAATCGCTTCAGCTCCGGGATGCGCTTTTGTTTCCTTTAAAGCATTATATATAGCCAACCTTTGCGGTGTTACCTTAAAACCGTGATCTTTCAACATTTTAGTGACTTTAACCATGATATTCCTCCAGGAAAATATACTATACTAAAAGAATAATTTAAATAAAACTTTTTGTCAAGCGTCTGTTTGGATGCTGCATTAATAAGTATACTAAAAATGTGAATATATTAGCCTGGCATTTGCTCATACATATGCACAAACAATATGCAAGAAAGACCGGATAATGGCTTAAAACACTTGAAATAAAAGAGATGCTTGATATCTGCAATGGAAAAATTATTTAATATCGATGCATATACATAAAAAATAATAGGAAATTTATGAAATGTACTTGCATAAATATACTAAATTCGTTATAATTATAATTAATTTTAAAAATAGGGAGTAGATATCATGAAAGTGTCAAAGAAAAAAGTAATCCTGGCTTATTCGGGCGGTTTAGATACTTCGGTCATTATACCATGGTTAAAGGAAAACTATGACCTGGAGGTCATTGCCTGCTGTATTGATGTGGGCCAGGGCGACGAAACAAATATAGTAAAAGAAAAAGCTATAAAGAGCGGAGCATCAAAAGTTTATGTAGAGGATGTAAAGAAGGAGTTTGTGGAGAATTATATATTTCCCACTCTCAAAGCAGGTGCTGTCTATGAAGGCAAATACCTGTTGGGCACTTCCTTTGCAAGGCCGTTGATTGCAAAGAAGCTGGTTGAAGCAGCCGAAAAAGAAGGGGCTGAATACATAGCTCACGGCTGTACAGGAAAAGGCAACGATCAGGTTCGATTTGAACTTTCGATAAAATCGATGAGACCGGATATTAAAATAATAGCTCCATGGAGGATATGGGACATAAAATCCAGGGAAGATGCGATAGATTACGCCGAAAAAAGAGGAATACCGGTTCCTGTTACTAAGGCGAAGCCGTACAGTATGGACAGGAACCTATGGCACCTGAGCCATGAGGGCGGAGACCTGGAGGATACCTGGAACGAGCATCCTGCCGACATGTATCTGATGACAACACCGCCGGAGAAAGCACCGGATAAACCCAGCTATGTGGAAATAGGATTTAAAAAAGGCATACCCGTATCAATAAACGGCGTATTTTATGACCCTGTAGCATTATTGGAGAAGCTGAACAAGATAGGCGGAGAGAATGGGATAGGTATATCGGACATGGTGGAGAACAGGCTTGTGGGCATGAAATCCAGGGGCGTATATGAAACTCCCGGAGGCACTTTGCTGTATACGGCTCACAAGGAATTGGAGTACCTGACATTAGACAGGAACACCATGCAGTTTAAGGATATGGCAGCTCAGAAGTATGCCCAATTGGTATATGACGGCCTTTGGTTCACACCCTTAAAGGAAGCCCTGGATGCCTTTGTAGACTCTACTCAGGAGTGCGTCACAGGGGTCGTGAAGCTTAAGCTTTATAAAGGCTTATGCTCCAGTGTAGGCTCCAAGTCCCCGTATTCCTTATACAACAAGGACTTTGCCACATTCGGAGAAGATGAGGTATATAATCAGAAAGATTCGGAGGGCTTCATAAATCTATTCGGGCTCCCTTTAACCGTAAGAGCTTTGATGAACAAGAAAAACATGGAGGAAATGCTTGAAGCTTCAAGCAAAAAGGCTATATGAAATTATGGGGCGGCAGATTTGAAAAGAATACCAATGAGATTGTAGATTCCTTTCAAAATTCCATAAAGTTTGATTACAGAATGTATAAGCAGGACATAAAGGGAAGCATAGCCCATGCCGGGATGCTTGGATATAAAGGAATAATCGGCCAGAAGGACGCAGAAACCATCATCAAGGGGCTGGCTGAAATATTGGCGGATATCGAGGCAGGCAAGGTGGAATTTAAGCAGGAGGCTGAGGATATTCATATGAATATTGAAAGCCTCCTCATAGAAAAGATCGGCCAGGTAGGCAAGAAGCTGCATACCGGAAGGAGCAGAAACGATCAGGTGGCATTGGATTTCAGGATGTATCTGAAGGAAGAGATGGATGAAATAATATATCTGATCAAAGAGCTCTGCAGCCTGCTTTTAAAGAAAGCAGAAGAAAACGCTGAGCTCATAATGCCCGGATATACCCATATGCAAAAAGCCCAGCCTATAACCTTAGGCCATCATTTGATGGCTTATTTCCATATGTTCTGCCGGGATATGAATAGATTCCATGATTGCTATGGGAGGACGGATGTAATGCCTTTGGGCAGCGGCGCGCTGGCCGGCACCACCTACGACCTGGATAGGGAGATGGTAGCAAAGGAGCTGGGCTTCGGCAGCATCAGCGGCAACTCCATGGATGCAGTGGGAGACAGAGACTTTGTCATAGAATTCATAAGCGGCTGTTCTATACTTATGATGCATTTGAGCAGGTTCTGCGAAGAGCTCGTGCTATGGAACAGCCATGAATTCGGATATATAGAAATGGATGACTCCATGAGCACGGGCAGCAGCATAATGCCCCAGAAGAAAAATCCCGATGTGGCTGAGCTTATCAGAGGCAAAACAGGAAGAGTATACGGGGATTTGATGGCTATGCTCACGATCATGAAGGCGTTGCCTCTGGCCTATAATAAGGATATGCAGGAAGACAAGGAAGCCGCTTTTGATGCGGCTGATACGGTAAAGAACTGCATAGCTGTATTCATACCTATGTTTGATACCATAACCTTTAATAAGGAAAAGATAAAAGAAAAGCTCAAAGGCGGATTCCTCAATGCGACGGATGCCGCTGATTACCTGGTATATAAGGGAGTTGCCTTCAGGGATGCCCATGAAGCCATAGGCGGCATGGTCAATTATTGCATCAAAAATAAAAAAGCCTTGGAAGATTTAAGCCTGGAAGAGCTTAAGACCTTCAACCCCTCTTTCGAATCGGATATATACGAATATATAAGCATGGAAAGCTGTGTGCTGAGAAGGAATACGGCTGGAGGGCCTTCGCCAAAAAGGGTTCTGGAAGCCATAGAGGAAGGAAAGAGGCATTTAGATATCATTATTTCTAAGGATTGAGGGAAATGGCAGCATAATAATATATTTGGCATAATATAGCGGTATGGATAGTTGAAAAGTAGCAGCATATAGGATAATATTAACTATGAGGATATTTTTCATGATTATTTGAGCTATATTTGAAGCAAATGCATTATTATGATATGGAGGCCTATTATTGTGGACAATAATATTATCGGTCAGAAATCTGTCCTTATCCCGATGACCCAGGAGGACTTGAAGATGTTGCATGCGTGGGCATGTGACCCTTTGGTATGTCAGAATTATCATAAATGCCTGACGGATGAAGAATCAATGTTGAAGCAGCTGCTTTGCAAGCCTGATGACAATATTGAACTGTATACTATAAATACAAAAGACAGCATATCCATAGGCAAACTTTCGATAGAAATAGCAAATGATAATACTGCAAACCTTGATATGCTTATCGGAGAAAAGATATACACAGGGAAAGGCTATGGCAAGGATGCGCTGAAAGCAGCAGTAAAGCATTGCTTTGAGGATCTAAACCTGGACGCAGTCAAGATGGTCATCAAACAGGATAACATGAGGGCAGAATATTGCTGCTGGTCCTGCGGCTTGAGAGAAGATAAGTATTACGTTTCAGAGAAAGAAAACAATAATACATCCAGAATGGTAATTTATAAAAAAGATTATACAGGATATTGAAAATAGCAGGCTTGGGCCTGCTATTTTTAAAGCTCTATTTTGGCTATGATGCTGTATTCCTTACTATCGGCTCTGTCTTCAAAGAAGCTCCATTTTCCCGGAATCCCCAGGTCCTTGGCCAGGCCTTCCGCCGTATACATCATTATGCCTGCATCCACATAGTTTTCTTTATTTTCCGGGTTGAGGATGGCCAAATATGCTTCCCCGTCCTTCAGTATGAAGCGGCAGGGCTGAATATTCTTATAAGAGGGAGCATTTCTAACATATAAGAATAAATCTGCAATGCCTCTGGTCTCCAATTCCTCATAGGAAGCCTCATTTCCCCATTCATGCATATAAACGACTTCACCTACTCCAAGCCTTGCGTTATCAAGGCCGGTGGTCCCGATGACCTGAGTTCCATAAGGATCTGTCTTGTATGATGAAGAGACATTCTGTACAAACATAGACGGTGCTTTTTGCTTCAGGGCTTTTTCATCTACTTTACCAAAGGCTAGCAAGTAGTTTATATTGTTTTTATTATCCTTCAAGATATCAGCTTTTACTTCGGAGGGCACATTCCTTATATTTATCCAGCAGCTTCCCAAATCCGTTTCAAATAGCTTTTTTACTATGGACTGCATAAAATATGCGCCTAAAAACTCGGTTTCAAGCTTTTCATTTGCCAGGGAAAGACCTATATAATATGGGCTTTTGATCATTACACCGCTGTAACCGCCCACACCTTCAAGCTTTTTAAAAACTTCAGAACCATTTTCAAACAATATGAATGAAAAGCCTTTTTCTCTGCCGACAGTAGTATTTATCTCGCCCAAATATGCTTTAATATCGCCGAGAACAATGCTTTCTACACTGCTTTCTTCATAATCTCTGATAGATTGAAGATTGGCTAAAAATTCTCTAAAATTCATAGTTGCGCCTCCTTGTTAAACATTTCTAATTTATTATATATTAATCCATCTAATAAAAAATATCAACAAAGTTGAACGAGACTTCATTCAGGGGGGATTCAATTCCCACTGAATGTTAGTCGAGTCCATAGAAGGTGAATTGCCCCACAGGGGCAAGAGAGGCTGCCCTGGGGCACTGGACTTAGCCGCTCTTGGCAACCGACGCCTATAGAGGCGGGGTCTTAGAGCGGGTTAGTTCAGTGATAAAGTCAATGTCAAGTTCAAAATATAAGCATTAAATAGGTATGTAAATAAAAGGAATAATATGTTGAAAAATGGTGAACGGTATATAAAGGTAAATAATGATTTATATAGAAAATATTAGTATATCGAAAATTGTATTTGCTCATTTCATTACGAGCTTTAAATCGACAAAAACTTATAAATTATATATTTAAAAACCATAATTACCCTGTGTGTTATATTGGATATGTATATTATTAATCGATTTGGGGGGGGCAATTATGGAAAAAGAAATCAAAAACTTTGGGTATCATCTGTCTATCGAAAAAAACTTAAGCAAGAAAACTGTAACTACATATACGAACTGTCTTTATTGTTTCACTTCATATGTAACAAATGTAGAAAACTTCGATGAAATCACTATTCCGGATATCAAAACAGAAACAGTTAAGAGATATTTGATCTATCTAAAGGATGTAAAAAGAAACCAAATATCAACGATCAGCTTGAAAATATCTGCGCTAAAATCCTTCTATACATATCTGGTTGAACAAAAAAAGATAAAAAACTATGAAAATATAATGCTGGAAATAAAAAAGCCTAAGCTTCCTAAAACTTTACCTACATACCTGACAGTTGATGAAGCTGAAAATTTTTTGCTCGGCATCAAGCTGCTATCTAATAATGTCGTCAGAGATTATGCCATATTTTCACTATTCTTGCTGACCGGGGCAAGGCTTTCTGAATTGCAGCATTTGCGGCTTGATCAAATAAACTATAGAAATCATACAGTAATCTTCTATGGTAAAGGCAGCAAAGAAAGAACGGTGCCGCTGCCCGAAAGGGCAGAAAATGCTTTAAAAGATTACATAAATGACTCCAATATATATAAAGCCAATAATATGCATGGGCGCGTGCCAAAAGAAGAAACAAACATTGTATTTCTAAACAAGTACGGTTTGCCATTCAGCGAAAGAGGGGTACAAGATTTGTTTATAAGGTTAGCAAAAAAAACCGGCATCTATCGCAAAGGGCTATCCGTGCATAAGCTGAGACACACTTGTTTTACCTTGCTATATGCAAGCGGTATGGAGCTTTTAAAGCTAAAATCAATAGCAGGACACGAAAACCTTAGAACAACTGAAATCTATACACATATCGATACTACTGACTTGTATAAAGATATGCAGCACCACCCATTAAATCATAATAATATTGATACTGCAGCAATTTATCGTATAAAAGAGACGCTTTTAAAGAAATAAAAATGGAAATTTTCTAAGAAATAATGAAGTATAAATATTCATACAAGAATTGGCAAAAAATCTTCATCTAATAAACATTTTCTACAGCTGTGGATAGATGAGGTTGAGGCCGATGACTGGAGTCAAGATATACAAACCCACTGGGGAAGCGTTTTTTATACTGGCAATTATGAAAGTTCAAAATGGTATTCACCCGAACTAAGCGCAACCGTAATTAGCGGGCCAAGAATACACAGAACAAACGGTGTTTATTATGTAGATGTAGAAATATATGGACAAGCAATAATAAAAAAACGAGGAAGTTCTGGTGAATCTGTTAAGTATTCAGGTACGGCCAATACTTCTGTAAATCTAGATAGCAGCTATGATTTTGATAAGTATGATTATAACTTTCAAGTCACGCGTGTAACTTGCACTGAACACAGTATGAGAGGAAACGAATATGGAGTTAGAGCTTATTTAAAAGTCATAAGGCAATTAAAAAATCAATCACCTACCCTAACCATAACCCAACCTACATCTAATAGTCCATTATCTGAAGCAGATACTGCTTTTGTCCCTTCTATATCCGTATCTGACCCTGATGATGATACCTTGACATGCAAATATTATATCGATGCAGAGACCACACCAAGAGATACGAAGATGGCTACGAGTACCAAGACAGCTAAAACAGTAAACTTTAATTCTATTAATATAGGGACCTTAACAGAAGGAAACCATACCATGAAATTTGAGGTAAGCGACGGCAAAGCAGCCGCTGTGACAGCTTCGGTGGCTTTTAAAGTGGACAAGACACCGCCGACTTTGGGCACCGTAACCTTTTCTTCCACGATGACAGGCATTACGATATCAGGAACTGCAACGGACAGCATAGCAGGCATGGACCCATATCCATACAAATATACAGTATCTACAAAAGCAGCAACCTCATGGGTTACTGCAACAACATATACACAGACGGGGCTTTCACCTAATACTCAATACACAGCAACCTTCGAAGCAAGAGATATAAAAGCACATATAGCAAAAAAGACCCAAAATATATACACAAAGGCAGAAGTGCCTTCAAAGGTGACAGTAAACAATCCTACCTCGTACACGCTGGATGTATCGGTAACAGACGGGAATCCGGCTGCAACCCAATATCAGATAAGCTTAAATAACAATACAAAATATGTGACGCCGGAAGGAACATTGACATCATCGCCCGTATGGATAACACTCTCAGGCAAGAAGATAACAGTAAAAGGGTTAAGCCCAAGTACGGCATATACTTTCCAGGTCAAAGCCAAAAACGGAGACGGCGTAGAAACAACGCAAAGCTCTGGTGTAAGCGGTACGACCTTGATCGCTCCGCCTGCTGCACCGGCCAATATAATAGCTACAGCTACAGACAAGACCATAACCGTATCCTGGGAAGGAGCGGCCACAGCGACAGGATATGATATAGAAGCAGATGGAGTAATAATCGACAGGGGGACAAGCACTACATTCACCCATACAAATCTCTACCCGGGGACACCTCACACATATAGGGTAAGAGGCAAAAATGCAGGAGGGCCGGGAAGCTTCAGCGCGCCAATATCAAAGTCGACCTTGCCGAGCAAGCCCGAGGTGCCTGCAAATATAAAAGCGATTCCACAAAGCACTTCAGTCACAGTAACATGGAACAATGTGCCCGGAGCGACAGGCTATGATATAGAAGTAGACGGAGTACAGGTGAACAATGGCCCCAATACAAACTATATACATGGAAGTTTGACCCCCGGAACCAATCATACATACAGGGTCAGAAGCGTCAATGCAGGAGACAAAAGCGATTGGAGCAGCCCTGTTGCCACTACGACACTGGTAGACTCAACGCCGGTACCGGTGAACCTAAAAGCAGAGCCGTCATATAACCAGATAAAAGTTACATGGAGTGCCGTCGATGGGGCTACAGGCTATGAAGTGGAAGTAGACGGCATAAGGATAGATAATGGAGCAAATACAACATATATTCACAAAAATCTGATACCTGACACCCAGCATATGTATAGAGTGAGAGCAAAGAAAAACTCTGTGATATCAGACTGGAGTGCAGCAGTGATATCCACAACCCTTATAGAAGCATTCGGCACACCGATGAACTTCAGGGCAGATGCGGACGACACATTTGTAATACTTACATGGGACCCTGTAGCGGATGCAACAAGCTATGAATTAGAGATTGACGGAGTAGTAATGGATAACGGGATGGAGACTATCTGTATCCATGAAGGACTGCTGCCAAGCTCAGAGCACAGCTATAGGATCAGGGCGAAGAATGAAGAAAAAACAAGCGAATGGAGCCAGATATTAAATATTACAACATATGTGCTTCCCAGTCCAAAAGACTTTACTGCGACAGTGACGGAAAACTCAATAAAAACGGTATGGGAAGAGGTATACGAAGCTGCATCCTATGATCTAGAATTCGACGGCTCCATAATATCGGATATACGTACGGCAGAATACGAATCCACAGGACTTCTGCCAAATACGCAGCACACTATGAGAGTAAGGGCTATTGGACAAAATGGCTCGAGCAACTGGAGCGAAAAGCTTACAAAGTCCACATTCTTTAATGGCTTCAATACGCCTCATATATCAGGGCTGGCCAGAAGGACCTCCGTCTATCTGATGTGGAATCCTATGGATGAAGCAATAGCATATGACATAGAGATAGACGGACAAATTATTGAAGATATAGCAGATACAAGCTATCTCCATAACTCACTGGTCCAGGGGACAGAACATTCATATAAAGTGAGGGCAAAATATGAATCAAAATAGGAGATTGGAGCAGCAGCTTTAAAGTATCCACGCTGTCGCAGAACCCGGAGATGCCCACAAATGTAGCGGTATCATCAACAACAAGCTCCATACTGGTATCATGGGATAAAGTCAACGGAGCAGAAGCCTATGAAGTAGAAGTAGACGGGGTAATAGTTGATGGCGGAAACAGTACAAGCTACCTCCACAGTGGCTTGATACCGGAGACAGAGCACAACTACAGGGTAAGGGCAAGGAATGTAGGCGGATACAGCATGTGGAGCGAAATAAAAAATATAAAGACAAAGAGTACGGTACAGATATATGTCATAGACAGCCTTCAAGAAGAAGATGTGAATTTAATACTATCGGCAGCACATATACAAGATCTGAACAATTATACCTTTACAGTAACATACAATGTGGATGACTTTGAGGTGATAGACCTGTGCGCCATGACTCCAAGGACAGATTTGAATACCGGAGTTATAACGGGAACGGACATAACCATCACCCAATTCACACCGGGAACAATAGTGTTCAAAAAGGCGGGTGCCGCCCAAACCTGGGAGGTATGGTCCGGAGCTGTGAACAGCATCAGATTCAAAGCAAAACGGGAAGGACAATCTACTATCACATATAGTATCAATTAGCAAATATCAAGATGCAACAAAATGATATCAGTATGGAAGGAGATTATGATGAAGAGGATTAATTCACATACATCAAAATTACTGATGATAGCTTTGATAGTTTTTAGCCTTTTCAGTTTTTCTTATGCTGCAGCAAAAGACATACCGGGAGATGGAAAAATCAATGTTGAAAATAATGAAAGAGAAAAAAGCGAGATATTAGTAAAATATAAGAAAAATGCTGATGAGAAAAAAATTAAGGACAGTATAAAAATCAAAATGAACCTGCCAAAGCTGGAGGTAAAAAAACAATATAAAAGTGCAAAGCTTGACTTGATCTCGATAGATAAAAATTCAGACATAGATAAGGTTATCGAAGAGCTGAAAAAAGATCCTAATATAGAATACGCACAACCAAACTACAAGCTTGAAATAATGGCGCTGCCGACCGATGCCAGGTTTACCGAGCAATGGGGGCTTCAAAACACAGGGCAGGAAGTGGAAGGAAAGTTCGGAAGATCCGGTGTAGATATCAATGCGGCAAATGCATGGAATATTACAAAAGGATCATCCAATGTTGTCATTGGGGTGCTGGATACGGGCATTGACATAAACCATAATGATCTTAAGGATTCCATATATGTTAATACAAAAGAAATCCCAAACAACGGAATAGATGATGACAAGAACGGGTATATAGATGATGTAAAGGGATGGGACTTCATAAATGCGGACAACACTGTATATGACTCACCGAGCCTCGACCTTCACGGCACTCATGTGGCGGGGATAATAGCAGCCATGTCAAATGCCGACGGTGTTACGGGTGTGGCTCCGAATGTGAAGATCCTGCCCCTAAAATTCATACATGGAAACTGGGGCTATACCTGTGATGCCATAGATGCCATCGAATATGCCATGGCTGCAGGGGTCAAGATCATAAACTGCAGCTTCGGAGGGACAGATAATAACTTTGCCTTAAAGGATACCATGGTGAATAGCGGGATTCTCTTCGTGTGTGCAGGAGGCAATAGGGCAGCGGATGTATCTATGTCCCCTGTATATCCTGCATGCTTTGATATACCCAATGTGCTCTCAGTGGCATCCATAGACAGCAATGGAGTGCTCTCTCCATACTCTAGCTATGGAAGCAAAATACATGTAGCAGCACCGGGGATAAATATACTTAGCACCACACCGGGAAATACCTTTGATTATCAATCAGGCACCTCAGCATCTGCGCCTTTTGTCACAGGTACTGCTGCTTTGGTCAAAAGCCAATTTCCAAATCTCACATATGCCCAGGTAGCCCAGAGGATAAAGGACAATGTAGTGCCCTGTACGAACCTTGCCGGCAAAGTCAGCACAGGAGGCAGGGTCAATGCAAATGCGGCACTAACCAATGTAAAGCCGGCGGCGGACACATATATGGGGCCCGGAAATGATGATGGCACAGTGCCCGGGGGGCAGCAGGGAGGAAATGAAGACACCTGGTATACCCAGGACCAGCTTGCCAGGATAAAGGAAAGGATGCACTACGGCGAAAGCGGAGTAAACCCTGCATCGGGAAACTACTCCTTTACCTGCAATGACCTAAGCATCCTGGCTCCCGGCTTTATGGTCAACATATCCAGGACATATAATTCGAGAGATGATATAAATCCGTTGATGGGGCAAGGCTGGACCTTCGGCTTTGAAGGTTATCTGAGGGGTACGAATGTGGTTGACGTATCTCTTCCGAACGGTGGTTCTTAAAGATTCAGGCTCCAAAACGGCGTGTACACTCCCGAGGATTCCAGAAGCGCTCTTGCAAAGAACGCAGACGGCACATATGTGTTGACTGCGAAGGATCAATATAAATACTATTTCAATACAAACGGGCGACTCAATAAAATGGAGGACAGAAATGGCAATGCTGTAGTAATTTCCTTCGGCACCAACGGCAAAATAAATGCAATTACAGATACCGTAGGGAGGACATACACAATAAATTACAATACCACAAATGGCTATATCGATAATATAGTATGCCCTGAGGACAGGATCATAAGCTATAAATATGATGCCAGCAACAGGCTTACTGAGGTCAAGGATGCCATGAACAACCTTATGAAATACTCCTACGATACATGGGGATTTATGACGGAAATAAAGGATCACTACGGCAAGCAAATCACAAAGATCACCTACAATCATAATGAAGGAGAGAACCAGCATAAGGTATCCCAGGCCATCGACGCTTTAGGTGATGTAGTGAATTATTCCTACGATACCACAAACAAAAAGACCACCATTACAGACATGAACAATAGAGTGTATACCTATTGGTATGATTCCTCCATGTATACTACAAGAGTCCAGGACCCGGATGCAAAGTCCACATACACCGAGTATTTCCTCACAGGCGGGAAGAACAAATATGGAGATGTAAAATCTGTAATAGATAGAAACGGCAATAAGACAGAGTACGAAATAGACGATAGAGGAAATGTTATAAAGACAATAAATCCCGATGGAAGCTGCAAGATATACAGCTATGATGACAAGAACAATCTTATATTGGAAAAGGATGAGCTGGGCAATCAAACCTTCTATATATATGACACCAATAAGAAGCTTCTATTAAAAAAGGCCCAGCCTCTGAACGGGACAGATGTGTATTCCCAGGGCTGCGACGAGACAAAATTTGCCGTCACCCAATACGCCTACTACACTGCTGCGGAAGCTAAAGCCCAGTTTAACTGCAATGCAGGGGGGCTCCTAAAAAGCATTTCAGACCCTGAAGGGAATATTACAAGCTATACCTATGATGCTGACGGGAATATAAAGACAGAGACAGACCCTGAGAGCAAGGTGACAGCTTATTTATATAACAGGATAGGGCAAAAGACCAGAGAAACGACACCCAAGGGATACAATACTGATTATGTGTATGACAAGAACGGCCTGCTGGAAAAGACTATTCTTGACGATGGAGAGACTACCAGGATCATATATGATGCCAACGGGCGAAAGGTGCAAGAAATATGGCCCGGCCAGTATGACCCTGCCAAGGATGATATGGCCAATCACAAATACAATGATGCAGGAGCAGGCTTCAGATACACATACTATGACAGCGGCATGGTCAAGACCATTACAGACCCTTTGAACAATACGACAAGCTTCACCTATGACGTATATGGGAACAAGATTACCGAGACAAAGCCAAACGGAGCGGTTTACAGATATGAATATGATAATATGGACAGGCTCACCAAGGTTTTCTTTAAAGATAGTGCTGTTTCCTTTGAGTTCATTCTTTATGAATACTCCTATGCTGTGCTCTCCGACGGCAAGACTCAAAATACGGAGATAGAGCATATAAATGATGGGCTGAAGGCTTCAGCAGTATATATCTATGACTATGCAGACAGGCTTGCAGAAAGGCAAAATCCTGACGGAACGAAGGAGACATCGACATATAAGCCCAATGGATTGCTTGAAACAAGCACAAATGTGGACGGAAGCATAACCTACTTCAAATATGATGCTCTCAACAGGCTTACCGAGCAGTGGACTCCTTTTGAAACATCAAGCCAGGGCATACTATATACCTATACGAAGATCGAATACGATAAGGCAGGCTATAAGAAAGCGGAAAAAGCAGGCAAAGGGAAAGTTGCTCTTTTCGAAATGCCCTCCGGTTTTGTAACTACTAGCTATGCCTATTATAGAAATGGCCTTTTAAAATCAGCAGCTGATTCAGCTGGGAGAAGGACAGAATATCAATATGATGATGACGGCAATATGTCAAGAGAAGATGTATATGTCAGTGCTGAGAATATGAAGACCAAAGAGTATTCATATAATCATCTGAACAAAGCAGTGGAACAAAAGCTCCATGTCAGCGCCAAGGATATTTTCGGCAACAGCTTTGACAGTACGGATGAAAAGATACTTCTGACATCCTACTCTTATGATAAAAACGGCAACCTAAAGACAGTCACTGATCCCAGGATGGTGACAACTTCTTATACCTATGACCATCTAAACAGGCTCCTCAGTGAAAGCAAGCCTGGAACGGATGAAAACGGCGCGCCCGTCACTATAATGACCTCCATGACCTATGACTGGGAAGGCAAGCCGCTGACCACTAAAGACGCCAATGATAATACTGCTTTCTATGAATATGACAAGAGAGGATTTTTGACAAAGGTAACTAACGCAGAAGGTGGAATAACCCTATACGCCTATGACAGGGCAGGCAGAAAGCTGTCGGAAGTATCACCAAAAAACTATGACTCCGCCAAGACCATGGATGAGATGAATAGAATAGAATATGTCTATGACATTATGGGCAGGATCCTGCAAAAGATAGACATATATAAAGATGCCGGCAGCGGCAGTTGGATAAGGATAAACGCAAAAAATCTTGAATACGATAATAGAGGCAATGTAATAAAAGAATCCGATGCATTGGGATATGAGCAGGACTATGGAACGGAATACACATATAACCTTGCAGGCAAGCCGGTGACTTTTATAGACCCCGTTACCCGGCAAAGAGGCTTGCCCTTCACCATAAAGTACGAATATGATTCATTGGGAAGAAAGATCAGCGAGACCAATGCAAAAGGGGTAGAAACGCTATACTCCTATGATGATGCAGGCAATCTTTTGACTGTAAAGGTAAAGAAAAACTCATATTCGGAGGAAAAGGCCTTAAGGACGAATACTTATGACCTGACCGGAAGGCTATTGGCGGAGACCGATGGAAATGGACATACTACAACCTATGAATATAACGCTTTGGACAAGATCAGGAAAGCAATAACCCCCGGTGACAGCACGATAGAACCCAATATATTAATATACCAGTATGATGAAAATGCCAATACGCGCTTGAAGAAGAATTCCATAGGAAGGATAGAAGAATATTCCTATGACGGCCAAAACAGGGTGATATCATACACCAGCAAGAAAGCTGATGGGACCCAGGCCATAACTACCTCGGCCAAATATGACAGGAATGGAAATAAAAGATTTGAAACCGACGGAAATGGCGTGACCAGAGAAAACATGTTTGACAGTCTGAATAGACTCATAGAGACAAAGACGACTGTAAACGGCATAGAGAAAAGCACATCATATGCCTATGATGCAAACGGAAACCAAACAGAAATGACTGATTGGCTGGGCAATGTATACACAAACATATACGACCCGCTTAATAGGCTGATTGAAAAGCAGGATCCATATACCACCATACAGATGCTCGAATACAACAAAAATAATCTTCAATCAAAATCCTATGATGCGCTGGGAAATATGACTCAATTCAGCTATGACAGAAACGGAAGGCTCATCTATACCATCGATGCCGAAGACCATGTGACGACCCAATCCTATGATGATCTAGGCAATATTGAAGCCGAAACAGACGGACGGGGCATATCCATAGTATATGAATATGACGAATTCAACAATATGACAGCCGTAACCAATGCAAAAGGAGAGAGGACAGAATATGCCTATGATCTTAACGGCAATATACTGACCCAAAAAGATGCAAAGGGCAATACGACCACCTATGAATACAATGCAGCAAACAAAGCAATAAGAAGGATCGACCATGGAGGCCGGACAGGACAAGCAGGGAGATATGTATATATAAATGACAAAGTAGAGAGCTTCACATATTATCCCGACGGAAATATGAAGGCAAAGAAGGATAGAAAGGGTCAAATAACGAACTATACCTATGATATACACGGAAGGCTCACCGAAGAAAGCATAGGCTCTGAATCCGTATCATACACCTATGACGGAAACAGCAACGAGCTCACAATGACAGACGGCACCGGAACAACTAAACGCACCTATGATGAAGAAAACAGAGTGCTGACAAAGACAGTGCCCCATATGGGCATCTTGACATATCAATATGATATAACGGAAGCCGAAGGCTGTCATGCAGAAATATCAACAGACCCGAAAGGCAATGAAACCACAAAAGTATATGACAAAGCAGGAAGGCTCATAAAAGTAATATCAAATGCTGAAGAAACAATATTTACATACTATGGCAACGGCAGCAGAAAGAGCGTAGAATACCCGGAAGGAGCAAAAGAAGAATACACCTATTACAAGGATAACCTGGTAAAGACCCTTGTAAACAAAAAAGCAGACGGAACCATAATAGACTCATACAGCTATAAATATGATGCTGCCCACAATCAAATAGAAAAGCAAGACCAAAAAGGAATAACCAACTATGATTATGACAGCCTGAACAGACTTGAGAAAGTCACCGAACCAGACGGGAAAATAACGGAATACATATTTGACAAGGCAGGCAACAGGATACAAGAAACCATCACACAAGGCTCCGAAACCATAGCGACCACCTATGAATACAACGAACAAAACAGGCTGATAAATACGATCACCAGAAACGGAGCTGTAACCGAAACCGCCAAATATGAATATGACCCAAACGGCAACACAATGACCAAGGTGGTAGAAACAACAAAGCCTGTAGACCCGAACCTCACTGGAAGCTTTGACTTCAACAAAGCAGGTCAAAGCACAGACAAAAACATAACCTACTATGAATATGACTCATGGAATCAACTGATAAAAACAATAGAAGGTGACAAGACGATAATAGCTGCCTACAACGGATATGGGCAAAGGATAGAAAAAACAATAAACGGAATAACCCAAAGATACCTCTATGAATATGACAAAGTAGTCCTGGAGACAGACGGTCAAGGCAATGAAACAGCAAGAAATATATATGGAACAAATCTGCTTGTAAGAGAAGCAGAAAATGAAACAGCCTACTATATGTATAACGGTCATGGAGACGTAACAGCTTTGCTGAATGACCAAGGCAATATAATAGGGAGCTACTACTACGATGCATTCGGCAATATCACAGAAGAAACAGGAGAAGCCGATAACCCATACAGATATGCAGGCTACAGATATGATGAAGAGACAGGCATATATTATCTTAATGCTAGGTACTATGACCCCAAAATAGCAAGATTCCTTACCGAGGATACCTATAGGGGGCAAATATATGATCCGCTGAGTCTGAATCTATACACATACTGTTATAATGAACCGATAATGTATTATGACCCTAGTGGACATATAGTAACAGATTGGGATAAAGAACATCTAAGCAAAGCTGAACAAGATTTAGTGCAGAAATATTCGGATAAATGGACTGAATACAATGAAAAAGCAAATGACCCCGGTCTTACTCAAAAAGAAAAAGAGAAAGCATTAGAAAAAAGAGACGAACAACATGACTCTGCTGAAGAAATAAGAAAAAAGCATAGAAACGAAAATGAAATAGGAAGAGGAGACGGGCATACAGTAAATAAAAGCACAAATGAGATAGTAGGGAAAGAAAAAGAGAAAAAGGATAAAGCAGATAAAGAGGATAAAAAAAGTAAAAGCACAAATAACACCATCCCACAAATAAATGACAGCCCAAGTTATCCAACAACGGGAAGCAAGCTGCTTGACAACTTTGGTGGATGGATAATATCTGTAGATGATAGCTTATTTGGTGGGAAAGCTTATAAAGTAAGTGAAAAGATAGACCAGTTAAGAGGAATAGATTCTTTTAGTAAGAGCGATTGGCTTAGAAACCCGGATTTTAGCAAGACATATACTGCTGGATCGATCACCAATAGTATATTTGGTGTAATATCCTTAGGAAATGGACTTAAGAGCCTTATAACGAGCTCAGGAGAAATAATAGTAAACTCAAGTGGAGCGATAGTAGACATAATAGCAAGTAACGGAACAGCAGTAATACAAACAGCAGAAGGTGTCCGGATTACCTATAATAGTATTGATAATGTTAATAGGAGCAGTGGCTATGTTGGAAATGAGGGCGGGAGTAAAGATAATTCCATGTTTGGGGAGAATGGAACCCAGGTAATAAGTAAGACTGTATGGAAAGAAAAGGGTAGCCAAGCAAGAATAGATGTTGAAAACCCTAACCCTGGACAAAGACCTGGACAGATTCACTATCAAGACGCAAATGGAAAGAAGTACTTATTTGACCCACAAAAGCAAGTGTTCGTTGATAAAAATGGAAATGTTGCACCCAAGTCAGTAAATGCTAATCTAAATAATCCTGATTTTGTGAAGAAACTAAATGTTGGATTAGAGCAGTATTTGGGGGAACCAGGAATAAAATTACCATAGGGAGATAATAGTATGATAATAAATAAAAAAATGGAAGAAATGATTGAAGAAATTAAAAATGGAGATATTGATTATCAACTACCAAATATAAATATATTAGACAAGTTTCCTCCCCAAGTTATTGAATGGGATGGTTGTATCTTATTGCAATTAGGAAGTAATTTAGATGATTTACCAGAAAAATTTGAGTCTAATAATGTTTTTTGCGATAAAACTCAATTTGAGGCAACTAATAATCATGTTCATTTGTCAGATATTTTGCCAGAGTTAGATGATAACCCTAAACAATCCTTAAGAATAGCGTTAGAATTAATTGAGATTTGGGAGAATAAGTTAAAGACAGAGTTTCCTAAGGAGAAATTTCATCTTATAATATCTCATGATGAGTTTGGTAGCACTGTAAGGTTCTACAAAATAAGACCTTCAGATATTCCATGGATAAATATTAATAGCATTGATAATTACAAGGAAGAAGCAATTTTAGTAAAAGAAATATAATTATTTTATGCTGGAGGCGGTTATCCATATGATGACCGTCTTTCTTTCTTCTTAAGTAAAGAGTAGACATAAAATTTGTAAACCGAAACTGGAAATAGATAGACAGCGCAATATCACAGAAGAAAAACGGTTGTACCTGTTCATGGGAACAAGTCATTAGGTAGAGGTTTGTTAGAGGCTATTAAGAAGCAAGCAGGATTTTAAATGTAAGGGGAAGAGAAGTATGGATAGGAATATAATGTTTTATGCAGTTTTTGATTATGATGATGACCCAATATCAATATATTTCCCGGATTTACCTGGCTGTTTTTCATGTGGTAGTTCTACAGAAGAAGCAATGACAATGGCTAAAGAAGCATTAGACCTATATCTTGAGGATATGAAAGAAGATGAAATACCTAGGGCAAACCCATATGAAGAAATAAAAGCCAAAGGGCTAAATCAAAGGATATTTCCTATAAAAACATCAAGGAAGCGTTAGGACGGTTCTTTTTGCTTCTAAAATTTATACCTATACTATTGACAGCGGCAGCATGTAAAAGGAAATATATATGTAAGTAAAGAATATTCATATTTTTACTCTGCCTTTGTTTATAAGAAAAGCAGACATAGAGACGTAACAGCTCTGTTGAATGCAAGGTACTATGACCCAAAGATAGCAAGGTTCCTTACAGAGGATACCTATGGGGGGCAAATATATGACCTGCTGAGACAGCATGGGATAAAGAACATTCAAACAAAGCAGAACAAGATTTAGTGCAGAAATATTCAGATAAATGGACTGAATACAATTAAAAAGGAAGAAAAGACGGATATACAGTAAATAAAAATACAAATGAAATAGTAGGGAAAGAAAAAGGCAAAAAGGATAAAGAGGGCAAAAGCACAATTGTAATTAATAGAAAAGCGGTTAAGCCTCGAAATGCTGTGTTTCAAGCGTATTTCCAGCAAAAGATTAGTGAAGAAAAAACTAAGTCTTAGGCACTTGTATGCATCATGCGTAGACTTGTGAATATTATTATGGTACGCTGGAAAATCGACCGCCCAAACTATCAAAAGATAACGCTGTGTGATAAAATGGTAGCAGAAAATGTAAAGGGTGGGGGTTATGAGCAATATAAAACTTTTTGAATCAAAAAAAGTAAGATCCCAATGGAATGAAGGCGAGCAAAGATGGTACTTTTCTATAATAGATGTGGTTGAAATTCTTTCAGAAGCTGATAATGCTAGAAGATATTGGAGTGATCTTAAAAGAAAGCTGAAAAAAGAAGGCTTTGACGAACTGTACGAAAAAATCGTACAGTTGAGAATGGAAGCAAAAGACGGTAAACTTAGGGAAACTGATGCTGCTGATGCAACGACCTTACTAAGAATTATTCAGTCCATTCCATCGCCTAAAGCGGAGCCTTTCAAAAGATGGTTGGCCCAAGTTGGAAATGAACGGCTTGAGGAAATCGAAAATCCTGAACTTGCTACTCAACGGATTAGAGAAACCTACAAAATGAAAGGCTATAGCGATGATTGGATTGAAAAACGTATGCGTGGCATTGCAGTTCGCGATGAATTGACAGATGAGTGGAAAAAACGAGGAGTTAAGGAGCAGAAGGAATATTCAATTTTGACTGCCGAAATAAGCAGATCCACATTTGGAATGACACCCACTGAATATAAGAAATTTAAAGAATTAAACAGACCAACCGAGAACCTTCGTGACCACATGACAGACCTTGAATTGATTTTCACAATGCTTGGTGAGGCTTCTACAACAGAGATAGCACGAAACCGGGATGCACAAGGTTTTATAGAGAATCTTACGGCAGCATATGAGGGTGGTACTGTTGCCGGAAACGCCAGAAAAGAGCTTGAATCAAAAACGGGGCAGAAGGTTGTAACAAAGAAAAACTACAAGAAACTTACAGAAGGTGAGAAACGAAAGCAGTTGAAGGATAAGCAATAAAGTTTTTGACAGAAGCATTGGGGAGCAGTGGTTCTTTTTGCTTCTGATTATATATACATATTCATGACGGCAACATGCAAAGAAAATATGTATGATATGTAAGTAGAGAGTATTCATATTTTTACTCTGCTTTTGATTATAAGAAAAGCAGACATAGAGACCTAACAGGTCCGCTGAATGTCAGATACTATGACCCCAAGATAGCAAGATTTCTTACTGAGGTACCTATAGGGGACAAATATATGACCCGCATGAGCTTGAATCTATACATATACTGTTATAATGAACCAATAATGTATATAGACCCAACCGGACATATAGTAACAGATTGGGATAAAGAACATCTAAGCAAAGCAGAACAAGATTTAGTACAGGAATATTCAGATAAATGGACTGAATACAATGGAAAAGCAAATGACCCCGGTCTTACTCAAAAAGAAAAAGAAAAAGCATTAGAAGAAAGAGACAAACAACATGACGATTCTGAAAAAATAAGGGACAAGTATAGAAACGAAAATGAAGTAGGCAGAGGAGACGGATATGCAGTAAATAAAAACACAAATGAGATAGTGGGTAAAGAAAAAGAGAAAAAGGATAAAGAAGATAAAAAAGGTAAGAGCACAAATGATGTAGCTGGAAAAGACAAAATTAAACCTAGTACTCAAGGAACTATAGGGCTTGGAAGCACACCAAAGGGAACGGGCACTGCTGGAACATCTACAATATTCGCTATAAGTAGTGAGAATAAAAATGTGGACATTGCATATACCAAATGGTGGGATACTCATCCGCAGCTATCATATACTAATGATCCAAGATATTCTGAAATCTCCATAGCTGCTTTCCAAAATAAACTGCTTGATATGTCAAAGCGTGGTGTAGATGTAAGCAAACTATCTATAGAAGAACTATATAAGCTTTTTGAAGATGAAGCCAGCTTCCAATCAGGTGCCACCTTGGCATTGTCTGGCATTGCAGTAAGCATAACAAAGAATGGTGTTATGGCAGTCAGTGGGGGAGCGAGTAGTACTATAAAAGGATTTAATGCAGTAGAATCCAAAATTATCAATGAAGCGAAAACCATAATTAGCTCACCAGACTTTGCAAAGATTAAAGCTGCACATGGAGCTGGTCAGAGTGTGACAGTTAACATTGGGGATAGAATAATACAGTATGAGCCCGGATTACCTGCATCAGGAATGACAATGTTTGGAGAAAACGGATTCCTAATTGGTAGGGAAGCTTTTACCTCAAGTGGAGAATTGTCAAAAACGGTACTGCATGAATTATATAGGTTAAATACCAGTGCTTCTTCGGCGGGGATATCAGGAGGACTTGCAGCACAAGAAACAAAGGCAGCATTCGACTTTGCAGAAAGAGCATTTAAGGAGTTGATAATATGATATCATCAAAAACACAAAAATGGATTGAGGCGGGTAAGTTAATTGCTGAGAATCCAGATGCAAAGATTTTGTGCCCAGAATGTGAACAGAATAATCTTGAGGTAAAAGATATAAGAAACGACAACAATGTTTCAGAGTTAGAGAGAATAATGTATTGTTCCAATTGTGGAGCTAGAAATATTTTAAGATTGAAACGATAGAGCTATTATAAGGTCACACAGTTTCGGCTGATGAAAAGCATTGGGGACGGTTAATTTATTATAATTTTTATAGATTAAGATGTTTTTGTTTATAGAGACTGGGGGGGCATGCCCCCAGAGACTGTGAAAAAAAGGGGCTTTAACGTTACGTAACTGGGGTAAGGTCTATGGGGAGCTGTCCATCATGTATGAAGGCAGGCTTTCTGAGTAGCAAAAAACAAACGGCATATCAAGAGTAAATAAACGTCCTTTCCAAGGGCGCTCTTGACATGCCATTCGTTTTTCACTAAAGTGTAGTTAGGGCTTGCATGCCAAACTCTGGCCTGCAAACCCACACAAATATTGTCATAGAAAGCTATTTACAAAGAAAATTTCACACCGCCATGAAAATGTGATTATTTTCGGGCTTTTATGGCATCAATCATGGTGACGATGGCGGATTTGTCCGTAAAATCCACAACCTGACCATAGGTTGCCAGCATATCTTTCTCTTCCTTACTCAATTCGGCTTCAGGTTTCTTTCTGATCATTTTAACCATCATGCTCATCATGATGCGATGAATAAAATTGAGCCTCGGGTAATCAATGCCGCCTCTAAAATGGAAGATATTAATTTTGCTCTCCATTTCAGGAGTAAGCACCTTCGATAACGAACTGCGGATGCTGTTTATATTCTTTTCATCGCTTACATCAGCAGCGCCTACAGTAAAAAGGTACAGTGACTTATCCGCAATAGATTGAAACGACTTGGTGATCAACGAAACGCCGTTTACGCCGCCCGCATAAAGGCCGCCGCCATAAATAATGACATCATAATTTCGTAAATCTGAAGGTTTTATCCTTCCGGCTTCCATTAGCTCCGCGTCTAACTCCTGCGCAATCCACTGCGCATATCTTTTAGTAAAGCCATACCTGGATTTATATATGACGATCGCTTTTTTCATATTGCATTTTCATCCTTTCGAGATTGTTAAAAAGTGTTTCCATCGTGATTCTGGCGCTTTCCTGAAGATCAGCGTTAATTCCATCAAAAAGCTGTTCCAGAAAGGCAGCTCCCTTGGCTTCAAATTGGGTGAAGAACAGAAATGTCTTTTCAGTCAGAGCTACGGATAAATTCCGTTTATCCTGCTTGTTTACGCAAAGCGTAACATAGCCTTTAGCAGAGAGAACCCCCAGCATTTTTCGTACATTCTGCCTGGTGCTGCCAATAAACTCTGCTATTTCCGTTACGGATGGCTGTTTATTCTCCATATTAAAAATCATGATAAGCAGTAACCATTGCTTTAATGTCATCTGCTCCAAGAAAGCGTCTCCCAAAGTTTGCAGCTTATTTGCGAGAAGAAAAATACTGCCAAAGAGGTATTCTTTGGTCGGAATATCCATATTGTAATCCTCCAAATCATTACGCAACTTATTGCTTATTATTATACGCAACAAGTTGCGTTTTGTCAAACATATTGAAGGATTACACATTGTAGGAATTAAAATTGTTTTATGCTTGAGTTTAGGCTATAATAAAAATAATTATACAGATTTTTAAGAAGGGGTTGAGAGAATGACAAATGAAGAATTTCAAAACCTTGTATTAGAAAAATTAAACAAAATAGATAAAGAGGTAAATGGAATTAAAAATCATACCGCAAGTTTAATGGAATTTAGAACAGAAGTTAATGCACAATTGGAAACAATAAATAAAAGATTAGATACAACTAATGAAAAAATAGACACTATAATTGAGGACAATAAATCTATTCATGGACTTCTTGGAGAGCATGAAGTTGCGATAAGAACGCTAAGGCGCAAGCCGGTATAAGATGATTCTTTATATCGGCTTTTCTTTTTACTTCTATAATAGTATCCGAATATTTACAACGGCAATATCACAGAAGAAACAGGAGAAGCTGATAACCCATACAGATATGACGGAGAAACAGACCCATATAGGGAGTGTTCCGCAATCTGTGTAAACGGAATAATCTAACAAAAATTTTTGCATAATAATGCTTTTATTCATACGCAAGATAGGGCAACGCTGGGGAGCGACCCCCGCCTCGAGCAGAAGGAATATTCAATTTTGACTGCCGAAATAAGCAGATCCACATTTGGAATGACACCCACGTTTTAATAGCAATAACAGTAATTCCTTGGGTTATGACGATATTTCCGGCATTTTCATGATTATAAATCACAACTACCGGCTAAGCCGGTAGTTTGCTTTCCCGTATAAGGATTCAACATATTTTTTTATTGCTTGGTAATTTTCACTGCAAATTTTATAACATCTGTATCCATTATACCTTGAATATAAGGTAATACGTAAGCAGCAGTATCATTTTCAGCAGACATATCTGCTTCTTCATAATTTATGCTCTTACTTATACTGCCATTGTCAAGCAATTCAGCTGATATGATTTCACATGCATCTCCTATCTGTGCACCTTCTATAGGAATATAACATCTAAAAGGTATCCAAGCAGTTGTATGGCGAACAACCCCATCGACAGCTACAGGATTTAATTCATTAATCTTGACAGCAAGTTTTTCTTCTTCTTTCTTTTCCTCATTTTTCTTGTCTTCCTTATTCTCATCCTTTTCCTTATTACTATTTTTTTGATCCTCAGCTTTTACTGTATTATACATAATGGTTTTCTGTATATGGCCACCGACAAACACGGCGTTTTCAATTACATCTACATCTGATAATTCAAGCGTTCTTTCAGCATTAATTACTTTAAGCACCCTATCTTTTTCTGGTGGTGCAAAGTAAACCTCACTTTCAATTGCATGTTGACATATTTTTATATTAGATTCTTCGGAGGCTTCATTTATCCCCACAAAGGTTCTTTTAATCGCTGTGCCAGACTCCCGCTTCCTTTTGTTAGATTTGTTAGTTTCTTCGTTAGATTTGTTAGTCTCTTCGTTAGATTTGTTAGTCTCTGCGCTGGATTCCTCAACATCAGTTGCAGATTCACTTGATTTGTATTTTTTTTCTTCATTAGTCCTGCAGTTTTTTACATTTTTACTATGGTTATGTTTATATTTTGAATTATGAGTGTACAATTCAATTAACCTCCTTATTAACTATTAATTTAGTTAAGAAATAACATAACAGGTAGATTTAAAGGCTATCTATCCACATACTCAACAGCTGTAAATCTATAATTATAAATCTAACTGTAAAATCATCTGCAATCCCCTGTTTCCAAGTGGCTATTGTTATTTTTTACTTCAATGCAAGTAAAATGTGAATCTATGACTTGATCACTTTCACAACAATTTTTATAACATCTGTATCTATTACTCCTTGAATATAAGCTGGCTCATTAGTAGTATCATTTTCAGCAGATACATCTGCATCTTCATATTTTATATTTTTAATTCTGCTGCCATTATCAAGCAATTCGGTTGAAACAATTTCACATGAATCTCCTGTATGAGCACCTTCTATAGGAATATAACATCTAAAAGGTATCCAAGTAGTTGTATGACGAACAACCCCATCGACAGCTATTGGAATTAAATCAGCAATCTTTATAGAGGCTTCTCTTTTGCCTTTTTTTTCGCTATCTTTTTTATTCTTCTCTTTTTTATTTTTATCTTGTTTATCGTTGGCTTGTTCATTATTTTTCTGATCTTCATTTTCCTTATTATTGTTGTTCTGACCCTTCACAGTCTTATACATAATGCCTTTGTGAATTCGACCATTAACAAATACGGCATTTTCACTTGCTTCTGCATCTGCTAGCTCAATCTTTCTATCAATACTGATTATTTCGAGCACCCTATCTTTTTCAGGCGGCGCAAAGTATATTTCACTTTCAATCATTTGCTGGCATGTTCCTACATAAGCTGTATTAATAGATTCATTTATCTCAGGTTTTTCTATCGATTCGGTTTCCACAGCGTTTTTACCTGTGTTATAATCAATTGACATTTCAATTCCTCCTTATTTAATTTCCAATATATTTTTGAAGTGATAAATAATGTAAAACTTGCCTACTACATATTATTATGTGATATCAGCTTGGTTACAGTTTAAAGAAAATTTTTAGCATACGATTGAATCATAAAACTGAAGAGTTCTGATTATACTTGCCGATAACCTGAATTCTGATTATTTTCATTTATAATACAAGCTTTAGTTAAAAATAAAAGAATATTTAGTCCAAAGAACACTAAAATATTTTTAGATATAGAATCAATATTAAAGCATTCAAAACCACCATAATAAGTGAAAAAGGTATTGAAAAAGCTAAGTAATGCTTAAGATCAAAAATCTCCATCACACTTTTTTTGTCTTTCATTTTTAAATTAGGCAGCTTTAAGAAACGAGTTACTTCCCCTAATAATACAGGTCCACCAGTTGCTGACCACGGTAGCATACTACTTCCTGCCAGAATACCTAGAGCTAAGGCAGCGTATACCAAGTTGTTACCCACTATAGACGACAGTTGGTTACATATTGGCAGCAAAGTTGCAGCCGCAGGGCCAGCAGAGAGAAAAGTCGCTATAATAAATGCCATGAGCATAATACTTATTAATATTAAAGCTCCACTTTCTTCAGTAAAAGTTAGTACATAGTTTACAGCTATATTTAATATTCCACTATACTCCAACACTCCGCCTATTAAAAATAGTGCTACGATAAATATAAGTGAGTCTAGAACCGGTATAGCATTTATGGTGTCTTCAGGGTTATGATCATTAGTTATTAAAAGAATTGAACCGAATATCACTGATATAAATGCTATAGATAAATTTATAAATGGGCCTATGCAAATAAAAGTAATGAATAGAAAGAATAAAACCAGTGGTAATTTCGCTTTCTTCCAATTTATATTCATATGTGCCTCCTCAAAAGTATCAAACGGATCTGTTTTTATCATAAGCTTTTTATGCTTTTTTATAGGGGGAGGCTCCTTATCATGGGGTTTAGGTTTTATAGTGTAGTGAATTTTATTAATATCAGATGAAAGTTCTTCAGAAGGTTCAGTTCTTTTATAATGTGATAGTTGAATTTCCTGATTCTTAGTTCTTTTTATTGGCTTTGCCTTATCTTCATGGAGTTTAGGTTTAATAACATAGCTAATTACAGAAGTATCTGCTGGCAGTTTTCTATCTAAGCTTAATGGAGAAACGTTATTATCTCCTTTCCTGGTAAGAAGTGTTTGTTTTTCGGATGGATATTTTTTCTTCTCTAAGTAATTAAACCAAGTCATGCTATATTTAACTAGCAATATCGTATAAATAAAACAAGGAATAAATAATTTTATTAAGAAATCCCATAAAGAAAAATCTGTATATAATGTGATGATTACTGCTGGAGTATCGGCCCAAGGCAAGGCTGCTCCTCCTATATTTGATGCAATAATTGCAGATACTAGTAATGGTATAATAGGTAAATTAAATTTTAGTGCAAGTTTTAAGCAAATAAATGTAAACAACAGAATGACAGTTAGGTTATTCATGAATAATGAAGTAGCATACATTACTATAGGAAGCAGTATAACTATTAAAATTCTCTTCTTCTTGGAGTAACGGACAAATTGATAACCAATATAGTTAAAAAGGCCGCTTCTTTCAAATATTTTCGTAAATAACCCTAATACTATTATTAAGATAACTATTTCCTGTGGAAAGTTTTGAAATGCTAAATTAGCAGGAAATGAACCTGATAGATTACCGTATATTAATAGTATTGCTGACCCTAATACTGCAATCGGCGTTCTGTATTTTGTAAAAAACACCATTCCAAGATATGTTACGGAAGCTATCATCAATATATTTAACATAAATTCATCTCCTAATATTATGGTTATATATTCCAGATATATTCAACAATGATAATATTCATCGGATTTGAGAATGTGCTTGCCAGATTCCTATTTTTTTGGCCTTTCTCAGTTTAACTTATGCAAGGTGCTCATTTTAGGACACATGTTTTAGTATATTATTTCATCTAATTTCTTTGCTTTAAATTTAGTTATTATGAGGTTTGTTTTTATAGGAAGCATTAGGACAGTTCTTTTTGCTTCCGTATATCAGAAGAGAATAAGGCGTTATATATAGTCTGCTATGAATATGACAAAGTAGTACTTGAAATAATCGGACAAGGAAATGAAACAGTAAGAAATATATATGGCACAAACCTTCTTATAAGAGAAGCAGGCAATAGAACAGCTTACTACATGTACAACGGTCATGGAGACTTGACAGTCCTGCTGAATGCAAGATACTATGACCCCAGAATAGCAAGATTCTTACTGAGGATATCTATAGGGGAATAAATATATGACCCGTTAAGCCTGAATCTATATACTTATTGTTATAATGAACCAGTGTTGCGTTTTTTACTGGGTACAAAAAGACCACATCTAAAGAATAGATAGTGGCCTTTTATATTCATTATGGATATGTGACAATCAAATCTTCAATAATTAACGGTATAAACGTATTGAAATTTTTATATACGGCACGGTCGGCAAGATATTTGTTAATGCTTTTGCAAACGGTATCGATATAAATAAATCCATTTTCTCGCTCTTCCGCCAACAATTGCTCTGCTCGTTCAGGATTGTAATATTTCATCATCTCAACTACACAAGCTCTTAGAATCAGTTCTTCCAGAACGGTATCCCAATCAGAATAAGCGAGGCCTGCCATCTCTTCGGAAATTGGCTCCAATAAATGCTTGCTCTTTTCAATCCATTCGGCAAAATGTTCTTCACCGGAAATCGGGATAAAGCTGTGACCAAACTCGTGGGCTTCCAGTTCCGTAAAATAGTCACAATCCCAAAAGACAGGGATGCGGTCTGCTACATCATTGGGTCCCAGCAAAGAATAAATAAATCGCTGCTCGCCTTTGGCTATTGAGGGGCCAAAGCCTCCGGTGTGGAACAGGGTGACCAGCACCACATTATACTCGTCAAACTTCTGGCCATAGAACTCTTCCATGTAGCCAAGCAGGTTTTCTTCGGGCAAAATCGCCAGAGTATTATTCAATATAGTTTGGTAGTAATCTATATGCTTTTTAAAGAACGATTCAAAATCGCTGGCTAAATAGAAATCTTTCAGCAGGTCGAAAAACTCCTGCAGTTTTTCTATTTCATCAAAGTAGAAGTCATTTGAGTCAAACTGTTTGATATAGCTTCGATAAGCTTCTTCATCCACCGTAAAGTCCGGTCTCATAAACAGAATCATGGCAGGCGGTTCATCAATGGCACTAAAAGCTGCATTTTCATAATACTGCACGGCCGGATGATTATCATACTTTCTAAAATGATCATCAATGTCCTTTTTATAATTCGTGTAAAAACGGCTGATCAATCCATAACGGATATTCATATTATCCTTGCCCATGTATTGGACAATTGTCAGCAATTCCAGCTCCGGCCTCACCGACATAATAAGGCCATTGCGGGTAACGGTAATAGGCTTTGGCAGCTGCGGTTCTCCGCCGGCTTGTATGCTTCCGGAAAAAAGCAGAGTAAAGCAGCAAATGGCTATTATCATTTTTTTCATTATAAAACCTCCTCGTAAATTTTTGATCTTTTAAAAATATTATATAAAACAACAGGTTAAGAAAAGGTTAAGCTCAGAAATGTTTTTGCGTCTTAACTCAAAATTAACCATGACACTGCTATACTATAATTATGATAGTGTAAAGGACAGGTTTGACAAAGGAGGAAATAAAATGCGGCTATTGATTATAGAAGATGAAAATGATTTGCGCATTGCTTTGCTGCGGGGATTTCGGAAGCTGGGCTATCTGGCGGATGGAGCGGCAGACGGAGTGGAGGGGTTGGAACTGGCTCAAATAAATTCATATGATCTTATTATACTTGACTTGAACCTGCCGGGTATGGATGGCTTGGAAATATTGCGGGCCATCCGCGAAACGGACTGGCAGCAAAGAATTATCATTCTTTCGGCCCGTTCCGACTTTACCGATCGTATTGAAGGATTGAATTTGGGCGCTAACGATTACCTGATAAAGCCCTTTGATTTTGGCGAATTGGAAGCCCGTGTGCGCAATTTGCTAAGGCGGTCCTTCGTGCATAGGGAAAGCGTACTGCAATGTGAGGGGATTTTACTGGATACGGTGAAGCGTATTGTGAGGACTGCCGCAGGTGCAGTAGTCGAACTTCCGCCCAAGCAATACGCCATCTTGGAATACCTGTTTTTAAATCAAGGCAGACCGGTTAGCGCAGAGGAATTGCTTGAGCATGTGTGGGCCGGGGATGATGTTTTATTTTCCGGCACTGTCAAAGTGCATATAAGTTTGCTGCGTAAAAAGATGAGTGAGATCGTGGGATATAATATCATTTGCAATATACGAGGGGCAGGCTATCTGCTGGGAAAGGAGAAGGAGCAGGGATGAAGATACTTTCTTTACGCATGCGGCTGACGCTGGTTACGGTCGTAATCATAATTATTTTAGCCTTTATCCTGACCGGCAGTTCTATTTACAATGCAAGTTCCATATTCAAGGCAGCCCAATCCTCTGATAGTTCCAGTACGATCTATAATGTCAATTCGGCTAATGAGGGCGGTTATGCAGGCGAATATACAGATCAAGATACAATAACCATAGCTCAGGCCAGTGAGGAATTTAATGATCAGAGCATTATGCTTATGTGTGCCGTAATTGTGCTGGGCGGCTTTTTTACTTATTTTGCTTTGGGTTATGCTCTGAGGCCTGTACATCAATTGAGCCAAAAAATCAGTAGCATCACTGAAAATAACCTTAATGTCCGCATCGATGATTTTCAAGCCGGAGATGAAATCAACCGGCTGGCGGATTCTTTCAATATGCTTTTATCACGTTTGGAAAAAGCTTTTCACATGCAAAAAAGCTTTGCTTCTGCTGCCGCACATGAATTAAAAACGCCGCTGGCTGCTATCAAAACCAGCTTGGATGTGCTGCGGCTGGAAGAAAACCCTTCTTCGGAAGAATATGCCTGGGCGGTACAGGTAGCAGAGAAGCAGACCGGACGAATGATCAAACTGGTAAACGATTTGTTTACGATGTCTATGCAGCACGATTATGGTTTTGAAGACAGCGTGGATTTGAATTTGATGCTTCAGGATATTTTATGGGATTTACAGCCGCAAATAGAAGAAAAACAGCTTACTACAAGTATAACCGACAAATTCCAACGGCTTTTGCCTGCTAATTCAGCTATGCTCTATCGAGCTCTGGCTAACTTGGTGGAAAACGCAGTCAAATACAACGTTAAGGGCGGCAGTGTTGAAATTTGCCTTGCTGCAGAGGAAAGGCACGTGTCCATCAGGATTGCCGATAGCGGCATTGGCATCAGTCAGCAGCAGCGAGAGCGGATATTTGAGCCTTTTTACAGGGCGGATACTTCGCGTTCCCGCAAAACCGGCGGGGCCGGACTAGGTTTGGCGATTGCTAAAGATACCATAGAGCGTCACGGCGGTCAAATCGGGATTGAATCCAATGGCAACCAGGGTACAGTATTTGTGGTGCGCCTGCCTATTTAGCAAATCAATAAATATCTTTATTTATGATAAATGCAGGTGTTTTTATTAAATAATAAAAGCGTATTGACAAGAAAATATAAATGGCAATATAATGATAATAACAAAATGATAATATCATATAATAAATAACAAATTGAAGGTGATGTAATGCCGGATAATCTACTAATAAATAAACAGGGCCTTACCGAGGAGCAATTCTTAGCTGCATATGATGCGAGTAAATATGAGAGACCTTCGGTGACAGTGGATATGCTGATTTTTACAGTGACCGATGAAGAAAAGGAAAACTACAGGAAGCTTCCTGAAAAAGTCTTAAGGCTGCTGATGATTAAGAGAGGCGACCATCCATACATTGGACAATGGGCTCTGCCCGGTGGGTTTGTAAAAATGGGTGAAAGCCTGGATGAAGCTGCCATAAGGGAATTAAAAGAGGAGACCAACATTGATGATATATATATGGAGCAGCTTTATACGTGGGGGGATGCAGCCAGAGACCCGCGTACAAGAGTAATAAGCACCTCCTATATGTCATTGGCTGATAGTTCGACGCTTGAAATCAGAGCCAGTGATGATGCAGATGATGCAAAATGGTTTACGGTTTCCTGTAAATTGTATCAAGAACAAAAGACAGTGACTGAAAAGGGATACATACTTCAAAGACTGTTGAAATTAAGTTTGTCCAGCGATGAGGATAATCTTTCTGCAATTCTAAAGCTTGTGAAGACTGTAGAAGGGAAAGTGACAAAAGTAGAGAGAGAAGTCGTTGAATCAAATGGGATAGCTTTTGACCATGCGAAAATCATAGAGTATGGAATTGAAAGGCTGCGCAGCAAAATTGAGTATACGGATATAGCATTTAATCTGATGCCGGAACTATTTACTCTTACTGAGCTCCAGCAAGTATACGAAGTTATCCTTGATGCGGAGCTGTTAAAAGCAAATTTCAGAAGGAAGATCGCTGATATGGTGATCGAAACCAATGAGTATACCAAGGACGCAGGTCATAGGCCTTCAAAATTATTCAGGTTTAACCCAAACTGGAATAATATTTCAAAGTGAGAGGAGAAATCTATATGAGAATGATAAATAAAAATGAATTTTTGAAAAGAAGTGTTAAGACTCTTGAAGAAATATATGATATGCTGGCAAAACTCCCTGGTATCCGGTTGAAAGATTTACAGGGGAAACAAACAGCCATTGTAATAATTGATATGGTAAATGGCTTTGCCAGGGAAGGGGCGTTAAGGAGCCCGAGGGTGGAAGGCTTGATACCGGAAATAGCAGGATTGTTAAAGGCTTGCGACGAATTGAAGGTTGCAAAGCTTGCATTTGCAGACTGCCACACAAAAGCTTCGCCGGAATTTGATGCTTATCCGGCACATTGCATGGCAGGAACCAGCGAAGGGGAAATCGTTGACGAGCTCAAGGAGATCGGAGGCTATACTCTTATTCCTAAAAATTCTACAAATGGCTTCCTTGAAGAAAAATTTCAGAAATGGCTTAAGGAAAATGAACACATCAATACCTTCATAGTTACCGGTGACTGTACAGATATTTGTATACAGCAATTTGCGATAACATTAAAGACCTGGTTCAATATGCAGGACAAAAAAGCAAGAGTGATCGTTCCTGTAAATGCGGTTGAAACTTATGATTTAGGCTTGCATGACGGTGACCTGATGAATGCAGCGGCCCTATACAATATGATGATCAATGGAATAGAAGTGGTTGAGGGGGTAAAATAAATGGATAGGATGAACTTGGCCATGCTGACGGATTTTTATGAATTAACCATGGCAAATGGGTATTTTCAGAATGGCTTAAAAGATAAAATTGCATATTTTGATATGTTCTTCAGAAAGGTTCCCGATAACGGCGGCTTTGCAATAATGGCTGGAGTTGAGCAGCTTATACAGTATCTGAAAGACCTCAGATTTGATGATGAGGATATCGAATACCTGAGGAGTAAAAATCTGTTCAGTGAAGAATTTTTGCAATATCTTAAAGCTTTCAGATTAAGCTGTGATGTTTGGGCTGTACCTGAAGGCACTCCGATATTTCCCAATGAACCTGTAGTAACGGTCAGAGGACCTGTCATCGAAGCTCAGTTTATTGAAACAATGATTCTATTGACAATAAATCATCAAAGCCTCATAGCTACAAAATCAAATCGTATCGTCAGGGCTGCCCAGGGAAGGGACATCATGGAGTTCGGCTCAAGAAGGGCTCAAGGCTATGATGGAGCTATATACGGTGCGAGGGCTGCATACATAGGCGGGTGCGTTGGAACTGCATGTACGATCGCAGAGAAAGAATTTGGTATTCCGGCTATCGGCACGATGGCGCATAGTTGGATTCAGATATTTTCAAATGAATTAGAGGCGTTCCGTGCTTATGCAAGAACATATCCTGATAATTGTACACTTCTTGTAGATACCTATAATGTATTAAAATCCGGTGTTCCCAACGCAATAAAAGTATTTAACGAGGAGGTACTTCCGAGAGGCTTCAGGCCCACGGGAATCAGGATCGATAGCGGTGATATTACATATCTTTCGAAAGAAGCCAGAAAGATGCTGGATGAAGCCGGGTTTCAGGATTGCAGAATCGTTGCGTCAAATTCACTGGATGAATTTATTATCAGGGATATACTTATACAAGGCGCACAGGTGGATTTGTTCGGTGTCGGGGAGCGCCTGATCACTTCCAAGTCAGATCCTGTGTTCGGCGGGGTTTACAAGCTGGTAGCAGTCGAAGAAAATGATGAAATTATTCCTAAAATAAAGCTTAGTGAAAATGTAGAGAAAATAACCAATCCGGGGTTTAAACAAATTTGGAGGCTTTTTGATAAGAAAAGCGGAAAAGCAATTGCAGATGTGCTTACAAAGAATGATGAGACTATAGATGAAAGCAAGCCTTATGAACTATTTGATCCTGAATATACATGGAAAAGGAAGACTGTATCTAGCTTTATTGCGAAAAGGCTTTTAATCAGACTTTTCGATAAGGGCACCTGTGTATATGCAAGTCCAAAGTTAAAAGAGATAAAGAGTTATTGCAAGGAGCAGATCGATACATTATGGGATGCGGTAAAAAGATTTGAAAACCCGCATAAATACTATGTCGATTTGTCAAAGCCATTGTGGGATATAAGAGAAAGATTACTGCAAGAGTATTCGGCAAAATAGAAATTGATGGCGGTAGCACGTAAAGGAAAAATATATATGCAAGTGCTTAAAATGTGAAAAAGTAGAAAATTTTACATTGATGTGGTATAATAACTTACTAAAACCAATTTAGTTTCTGGAATTAATGTGCACTTATGAATAGAACAAAAATATCGTGTATAAAAAGTATAAAAAAATAATTACCATGGTATAAAGGAGCATCGAATATGTCTGATTATGTTCTTACTTGTTGTTCTACAGCAGATATGCCATATGAGTACTTTCAAAAAAGGAATATCCCATTTGTTTGTTTTCATTACAACATGAACGGGAAGGAATATTTGGATGATTTGGGACAAACCATGTCTTTTGAAGAATTTTATGGTAAAATTGCGGCAGGAGCGATGCCAACTACATCCCAGGTGAACGTAGAGCAGTTTATTAGATTTTTTGAACCGTATTTAAAGGATGGCAAGGAAATCTTACACATTTCCCTTTCCACGGGTTTGTCCGGAGCTTACAATTCAGCCTGTGTAGCGAGGGAGGAACTTTTAGAAAAATATCCGGATCGAAGAATCCTGATTGTGGATTCGCTGGGTGCATCATCGGGTTATGGACTGCTTACCGATGCGGTTGCTGACATGAGGGACAATGGCGCAACACTTGAAGAGGTGTACGCTTGGGTAGAGGAAAATAAACTGAATGTGCACCATTGGTTTTTTTCCACCGATCTTACACATTATAAACGCGGCGGCCGTATATCAGCTGCATCTGCAATTGCGGGAACTCTGCTGAACATATGCCCACTGTTAAATATGAGCTATGACGGAAAACTAATTCCCCGCATGAAGATTCGCGGCAAAAAACACGTTATCGCCGAGATTGTGCACATGATGGAAGTGCATGCGCAAAACGGTGCCGAATACTCTGGCAAGTGCTTTGTGTCCAATTCAGCATGCTATGACGATGCACGCAAGGTGGCGGATCTGGTCGAGAAAAAATTTCCCCACCTCGACGGCCCGGTCATGATCAACAGTGTGGGCACCGTAATCGGTGCGCATACAGGACCTGGGACTGTTGCACTTTTCTTTTTCGGTGACAAGCGAGAATAAGTGCCAGGCACGACGTTTAGACGGATATTGAATTAGGGACAGCCTTCTGATATTATGTAAGCAGCATAGTATCAGGAGGTTTTTTTATGGGGAGACCTTGGAGAGAAGAGTACAAGGGCGGAATATATCATGTTATTGCAAGGGGGAACAACAAGGAGTACATATTTAAGGAGGACATTGATAAGGGGTATTCCATCAAGCAGCTAAAAGAGTCAATAGATGGAATGAATTATCGGGTTTTTGGATATGTCTTGATGGACAATCACTACCATATTCTGATACAGACAATGGATAAGAAACTGCAGGAGATAATGCATCAGATTAATAACAAATACAGCAAGTATTTCAATGCTAAGTATAAAAGAGTAGGACATGTATTTCAAGGAAGGTACAAGGCAATCCTCGTGCAGGATGAGAGATATCTGATATGGGTATTGAGATATATACATCAGAATCCGGTACAAGCGGGTATATGTGAGACGGTCAGTGGATATAAATGGAGCAGTGATGTTTTTTACAGAAGAGGAATCAAAGGTTTCGTAAACGTGGATATTGTGCTTAACATGCTGGCTGCTGACAGGAATAAAGCGGTGAAAAAATATATGGAGCTGATGTCTGAGAGAGAGGAAAAGGATTATGAAAAAGAGGAAATTATCGGAGATGAAGCGTACCAGCTTATGTGTCTAAGCAGGAGAAAAACAGAGGAACGAAAACGGCTGGATGAGATACTGATAGAAACGGGAATTAGTGAAGAAGATTATGTATTGGTAAAATCAGGTTCAAGGAAAAGAAGACTGACACAATACAAGCTGGAATATGCAAGAGCGGCATTATGCCTGAAATATACATATAAGGAAATCGCACATAACATCAACATAACAGAAAGCTCAGTAAAGGATCTGATCTATAGAAATGAGAGCAAAAGTGAATAACAGTCTAAACGTCTGGCACTTATTTCCTTATTTCGATAGCTAAAGAATTTGAAGGATTCTGCAATAGCAATAGCTTAATTCATCAAAGGATACCTGTAAAAACTCCTAATATGAATGCACACATAGAATCATTCCACTCTATATTAGAAGATGAATGTTGCAGTCGCAATGAATGGAGCAGCTTCAAGGAGGCATATAAAGCAGTAGCAGAATATATGAATTATTACAATAACCGTAGAATACATGGAAGCATAAAATACATGGCTCCAAATAGATTCTAAGATGCATTTATAAATAAGACTATAAATGCTAAAGATTTGCTGCATGATCTCCATAGTTAGGGGGTCAAGCCGCCAGTGGTGTCGTACAGGACGGCAAAAGGTTATACGTCTATCTTGCAAAATACGTGTTAGTAGAAGGTGGAAATCCACGATTTCTGTGGATTTTCTCGTATTTTCGGGTTCATCCACTGAGTACTGTCAAAAAGGGTTTGCTGGTGATGATTGCGGTTTGATCTGAACATTCCGCGTTCTCCTTTGTATACCAAATATGTTGATATTTACTATGTCTAGTATACGCGGAAATACCTTGGGGCTCAGTATTCTCAATGGTTTGTGAAGTTTTCAATATTTGAATTACCAGTTTTATACAGGAGCCATTGCAGTGAAATCAAATTTAGATGTTCTAAGATAAAATAGGGGGAGAATATAAATCGGCCAACAAAATAAACAGTATTATTTATGAATTGGTCATACATAAATAGAATAGCAAATTGAAACATTTTACATTTTTTGCCGTCTAAATAGTGTACGATTAATAAATCAAAACTCACTTAATTGAAAACTTTTGTGAATTATTTTACAAAAAAAATCATCAGCGCTAAGGGTAAATCTGTCAGAAGATAGGGACGCAAAGCCATAAAGTCTAAGGTATTTATCGGTACTATGACTGCCTGGTTGCCATAGATGGATACGTGTCTACATCTGCCATTTTAGCGGTAGATTTTTTGTCTGTTGAGCACAATATTCATTACTTTAGTGCTGAAGGCCACAAGAAAGCTGACTATTTTCGACAACATATGACAGTGATGTAAACATTGTCCTTATCATTACTTTTGTTTCTGATTTTTAAGTAAGCGAGATGCTGATAGATGAAAAATAAATTTATGTTAATGGTGCTAAAATATCGGGTTTGGATTATCTATATTTATTTTCTGTTCTTATGGAATAAAATATGGCCTCCGATTATCCCACAACTTAATATATGCCATATAATCCGGAAAACCACAATTTGTTATAAACAAATTGTGGTTTTCTTATTGACAAAATCCTTATTTATTCGACTAACGAGCCTAAAGCTTACTTCCTTATTTCCAAAACCTTTTGGAGTAAATAAGATAAGACTTTTTGTATTTTAAGATACTCATTGTCGTTCCCTTCTTTTATCTTTCTAGTTTATAAAATCACAAATTACAAATGGTGGGGATAAAAATGCAAAAGAATAAACGGATATGCTTTTTATTGACAAAGAACCCTTCCCAACAAAGAAAATTAGAAGATATTACCTGGACAAGCTTTCTCTTGAAAGTACTTATAATCTAAATCTGGCAGGAAAAGTAATTCGGATTGATTGCACTCTACCTCAAACAGGTGAGCACATAAGCAGACTGATAATGACCTATTATTATCACTCTTAATAAGACTATAAAAAGGCTATCAGAACTACAAACTTAATACTGATTTATTCATTGATACTGTTATTTGAAGATTTTACAAATTTTATAGTTTACATTTTCTGTGTCTCCACCTCTTTAACAAATAGAAAGGTGGGATAGTGTGCCATGTTGACAGATTTAATTTTCAAAGCGCAAGAAGGAAATGATGAAGCAAGTCTCCGTCTAATAGAGCAGTTTAAACCTTTGCTTAGAAAATACGCATATAAGCTTAGTTATGATGATGCATACAATGACCTATTAGTGGATTTTTTAGAAATTATTCAAAGCATTGACATTAATAATCTTCACAATAATTGTAACGGGAGCATAGTTTCATATATTTGTAAATCAATATATTCAAGCTATATTGATAAATCAAAAGCTAAACATAAATACTTTCAATCTGTGATCCCTTTTTCTGGGCTTAGTGAGAATGAACAGTATTATGCTGAAGTATCTCTGTCATCATTTGACAATTATGATATTTTGTTAATATTAAGTCTTGATAAAATTTTGAATCAGCATGAGTTCCTTGTTATTTATATGATTTATTTTTCCGGGTATTCTTCAGCAAGTATTGCACAAGCAAGCGGTATATCCAGACAAGCAGTCAATCAAACGAAGGTTAGGGCTTTAAAAAAGTTGCGAAATGCTCTTGCTGTTTAGTCAAAATTAATACAACCGATTCTAACATTCTGAGAAAGAATTATTATATTTCTATAGTAAGTGAAAAGTGTAACGGTACTGATTTGAACAGGCTAGGTTAAACAATACTAATACATAATGTTACCAGAGAGATAGCTTATAGACTACGGTGTATTTTTATAAAGGAAAACGGATTTACTATTCTGTGTAGTATTTCTCAGATTGTTTCTTATATATTCACAAATTCTACTATATAAGGAGGAAAAGATGAAAAATAGTAATGGATTATTACAAGCTATATGCACCTTTATTGGTGCATTTATTGGACGCTATATAGGAGGATTTGATGGTATTATTTATACCCTGTTAGTTTTCATCGTTGTTGATTACATAACCGGAGTTTTGGTTGCAATTATTCAACAAAAGTTATCAAGTGAAATTGGATATAAAGGTATCAGCAAAAAAGTCTTAATTTTTATGCTAATAGGGATAGGCCATGCGATTGATAGCTATGTAACTGGACAGCAGGGAGCAATACGGACTGCTATTGCTTTCTTTTACTTGGCAAATGAGGGTATAAGCATTATTGAAAACTACACGAAAATAGGATTACCTATACCACAAAAACTAAAAAGCATATTGAAAGAATTACATGACGACGCTAACATTAAATAAAAAAGCATTTTGGATAACCTGATTAGACCTAAAGTGGTAAATTTGATTGCATATTAAAGGTTGCTGATGCTTCCTACATATGATTTAGGCAGTAAATTGGCTGATACTATCGCTCGGGCGGTGGAGTGCAATGGTAGTTATGGTATAATTGAATATATTCCATTTATGTATTGCACTGTCTGTTTTGCTTTCCGGAAAATATAGACAGCGCTGTTTATTTCTTGGTTTTTTACCTGTTAGTGCTATTCCACAGCACAAGGGCGGAATATATAAAGAGCTTCTTTTTCAGTGTAAAATAAAAAGCTTCAAGCTATTTTTAAAGCATGGACCATTTTTGTCTGGATTTGAATTGTAACCACAAAAAACCTTACACAATAAAAATTATAAGCAAGCGGTCTTACAATTCCGTATTTCCTTTCGTTCCGTTCCTTCTCCTTCAGTATCTCCATGTCATAATAAATTCCATAAGAAAATATTAGCAAAAAAAATTTAGTTTATCGTTTACAAAGAGCATAATTTTTTCTCTTTATAATATGAGATTCAAAAACAATGAAACCTTTGTAGTGTTTGCTACAGAAGCCACTATCCAAGCGATTTCTATATTTTTGACTTTCAAATAAATAATTAAAGGGAATGATGAGTGCTTATATGATATAAAAGGCATTTAATTACTCTTACCTAAGTACATTAGCCGGAACTGTATTAATAATTGAATTTCTAAAAGAAACACCGAGCATTACAGGAAGTCTGTACACGGTCACTTATTTCTATTGTGATACTCATTGTTACATTAGGCACTAACATATTTACTCAGAAGTTCTTCCTAAAGTATATTTTCTAATGCGGCCTAAATGCTTTATTAATAGCGTCTTCTGCAATCGGAAGTTGGGATATTTTAATTGGAAGGAGGAAAAACAATGGAAAATAATCTATACAAGCTTATTGTAGAAGCACAAAAGGGTAATAAAGATTCATGCATAACATTAATAGACCAGTTTAATCCAATTGTAAAGAAATATAGCAAAAAATTAGGTTATGATGGAGCTGATACTGATCTTATTATCTGGTTAATTAAAACAATTAATAAGATAAACAAAAGGAGGTAGCACTGCATGAATCAAGATAAGGAAATTGTTGCATATATAGCTAGAGGGATTAAAAATGAGTACATAAGATTATCAAGAAAAAATAGCCTTATATGTAAAAACGAAATTCCTATATTGGAAGATATGCAGATTACAGATGAAGACAGACAGGATTCTATCGAATTACGAATTGAGATTCAAAGTGCGCTATTACAACTCACTCCACTGCAAAGAAAGATTATTGAGGAAATAATTATTAAAGATCGCAAAGAAAAAGATGTTGCTAAAGAGTTGGAAATAACAAGACAAGCTGTCAATAAGGCAAAAAAATACGCTCTTAGAAAATTGAGATCATTACTCTTGGATGCTCTTACTTAATGTAGGAGCTATATTATTGCGTTTTTATGAAATGCGGATATAATCACATATAAACTCATAAATTTCCGATGAATGTTTTTTTGTAAAGGTAGTTTAGCTATACTACTTGTATAATATTAACAAGTACTGATTTTAAGTGGCTTGCAGGATGTTAGTAATTGTAAATTTATTAAGGAATATGAATTTTATTCTGAAATTCCAAATTTGAAGTATACCAATTCGAATTGGTTTTAGCAAACAGAATGTTATATATTATAGAATGCTCGATACTAAAACAGGTATACAAGCAACTGCATGGAAAATAAGTAATATCTCAATAAACAAAGATAATCAATTAAGCATTGAATCAGGATTGAACCTGGTGAGATTGATAAATTATTTATTGATTCAGTAAATGACAAGAATACAATTCATAGATATATAGTTTTTATAATAGCTGATAACAGTAGTGCTGCATTAAATAGTTTTACAAAAATCAATAGTAATAATCTACAGGTATAATCTGCACCCATAAGAAAAGTATGGATATCGTTATATAAAAAGTGAAGGTGCCATTAAGCCTAATGATATAAAGTTTTAAAATTTAATATTATTTGTTGACCAAGCACAATGCTAACAATGAAGTATACTCCCTTTTTAAGTTGAACCGCTTTCTTTTGGTACCTGGTAGCTTCGTGACATTTAAGGAATTAATTAGCTTGCTTATGTATTCACAAAATGAGCCATATATAGTAAAATATAGCTGATTTAATCTTATATTTCACGAAGGGGGATTGCAATGAAATTTATTAAAATGTCTCTATTAGTTCTAATGTGTACTCTTTTTATTATTGGGTGCAGTAATACTCAGTATAACAAAAACATATCTAATACTTCGACTAAAAATGGTAGCAATGAAATATTATATGGTAAATATCCTGAACCTTTAGTAAAAGCAATAGGAGAAAATATTGATGTGAATAAAAATTATAAAGAGCTTACAAAAGATGATTTGAAGAAGGTGAGAAATTTTTATTTCGAGAGGGAGATGGATGAAAATTATCCTGATAAAAATTACGGTTTCCAGGATGGTAAAAAATATGATTTTTCCATTCTTTTAGAGATGCCAAGTCTAACAGCCCTGGATGTAGACCTTGGTGAAAATATAAAATTGGAAGACTACTCAATACTAAGACAATTGAGCAAATTGGAAAGACTAGTTGTTGGCAATGTAAATGATAATGATATTAAAGATATAGTGGAATTAACTTCGTTAAAATATTTCTATATTTGTAACAGTAAGGACATAACGAATATCGAGTTCCTAAACGATATGAAACAATTAACATTCTTTGGACTTGATAACGTGCCAAATGTTCATGATTATCAGCCACTAAATAATTTAACCAATGTTGAACATGTAAATTTAACAAATAGTGGATTAACTGAAAAAGATGTAAATAGTTTTCCTGACATGGATGCAATAGAAACGCTTTCTCTCTACAATAATAAAATAGTATCGTTAAATAATTTTCCCGAAATGAAAAACCTTCAGTATTTACTATTAAGCAATAACCCTTTAACAGAAATCAATATTTTGTCTGGTAAAACGCCAAGCCTGAAAGTATTATTGTTAGATAATACAAAAATATCTGACCTAAATAAACTATCAGGAGTAAATAATATAGAATCTATAACTTTAAGGAATACTGGTGTAAAGAGAATATCACCACTTAAAAAATATAAGAATTTAAAAGAGATTAACATAGACGCGAACAATGTTGAAGATTTAGATATGTTTAAGGGCAGTTCAGTAATTATTGGTGAAATCGAGGGGTAAATTAATTACCCCTCTAATTTTTATTAATAGAAGAAATGAATAGTTTTTAAATCGCCACTATAATGATTCATTACATCGGCTAATGTGTAATGGTCTGTGTATCCAGGGTCTACAATTTTAAACATAGCTGCTGTTGCTCCTGCTGGTGAAGGATACTCAACACCACCTTCATCTAAGAAGAATGCCAAAGTACCGTGGAAACCATTCACAACAACAAAGTGCTGTCCTCCTGTATTGTTATTCTTTACATAAACAATAACAGGTCTCTCATTGTAGTAGAGTTCGTTAAACAAATCTGTTTTTAGTGTAGCAAAGTCAGACATTGCTCCACCTGATGGAATTCTTGTATGACTTAATTCTAACTCTCTAGCAATTTTTGACCAGTCTACAGTTGTAGTACCACCATTTGCAGACTTAATATCTTTATAAGTGTAATTTGCACCCGTGACAAAGTTTACATCCATAGTGGCAGAAGCTATACCACAGCCATCAGGATCGTTTTGAGCAACCCTTGTTATAGGATAATTAAGACTTACTGTTTTGTATCCCATTAGAATATTCCTCCTCTATACTTTTTTAGTTATTCAAACGGCCGTTTGTTTAACCTTTCACTATATAAAAAGATATTTATACTGAAAAAAGCAACCTGTGAAAAATATATTTAAACTGGTTCTTTCCAGCGTTAGTTGATATTGCGCGTTTTCTCAAGCGAGAGTAAGTGCCAGGCACGACGTTTAGACGGATATTGAATCAGGGACAGCCTTCTGATATTATGTAAGTAGCATAGTATCAGGAGGCTTTTTTATGGGGAGACCTTGGAGAGAAGAGTACAAGGGTGGTATTTATCATGTGATTGCAAGGGGGAACAACAAGGAATACATATTCAAGGAAAGCATTGATAAAGGGTATTTCATCAAGCAGCTAAAAGAGTCAATAGAGGGAATGAACTACCGAATATTCGGATATATCTTGATGGACAATCACTACCATATTCTGATACAGACAATGGATAAGAAACTGCAGGAGATAATGCATCAGATTAATAACAAATACAGCAAGTATTTCAATGCTAAGTATAAAAGAGTAGGACATGTATTTCAAGGAAGGTACAAGGCAATCCTCGTGCAGGATGAGAGATATCTGATATGGGTATTGAGATATATACATCAGAATCCGGTACAAGCGGGTATATGTGAGACGGTCAGTGGATATAAATGGAGCAGTGATGTTTTTTACAGAAGAGGAATCAAAGGTTTCGTAAACGTGGATATTGTGCTTAACATGCTGGCTGCTGACAGGAATAAAGCGGTGAAAAAATATATGGAGCTGATGTCTGAGAGAGAGGAAAAGGATTATGAAAAAGAGAAAATTATCGGAGATGAAGCGTACCAGCTTATGTGTCTAAGCAGGAGAAAAACAGAGGAACGAAAACGGCTGGATGAGATACTGATAGAAACGGGAATTAGTGAAGAAGATTATGTATTGGTAAAATCAGGTTCAAGGAAAAGAAGACTGACACAATACAAGCTGGAATATGCAAGAGCGGCATTAGCATTGAGATATACATATAAGGAAATCGCACATAACATCAACATAACAGAAAGCTCAGTAAAGGATCTGATCTATAGAAATGAGAGCAAAAGTAAATAACAGTCTAAACGTCGTGCCTGGCACTTAGAAACTTTTTACAGTCTAAACGTCGTGCCTGGCACTTAGAAACTTTTTTAAGTGGCTTTCGTCATAATGGTAGAATGCTGGGGGTGGATGTATGAAGAGATTGACTATCCTATTGACTGTTTTTTTTATGTTTTTAGCAGTAGCAATCAGCTGTTCTAATTCAAATGAAGAAAATAAGAAGGCATCATCGGATTTTAAGATATATTTAGTGAAGGAAACGGATTTTTCAAAGCTCATTGATGCTGAACTGGAGGACATACCTTTAGATGATGAGCCGCTGATCACTGAAGAAGATATAAGTGCTTACTACTGGAAAGGGCAAAGTGACAAAGTGAGCAGCCTATTTGAGCTCCAGGATGATAAAACTCTTACTGAAATAATGAAGGACAGGGGATATGCGGAGCTAGGATACTATCCCTTTATTGTAACGGTAGGGGATGAAAGAATGTATTTAGGGGCTCTATATTCTCCGCTGACATCAGTATCACCGCCGCAGGGCATTAATATTTTTATCAGCACAATCCCCTTAAACTCCGTGGCATATGAAATAAGCGAAGAGGATTCAAAAGGATTGATCCATAATAACCGGATTTATGAGGCTTTAGAAAGGGCAGAAATATTAATCCTGGAAAAGCATGAATTGATCAGAAGCTTGGATGACTTGTACAGCTCCTATCATTCTTTGAAAATCCAGAAAAATGGCGAGGACGCTGTTTACGATGCAGACAAAGCTCTCGTGTACATATTTGGTGATATGCTTTCAAAGGTTGAGGAATTGGACATGAATCTACAAGAAGAGGGGGAACTGACAGAAGGGTTTGACTACACATATTGGGATTACCGGCTGCAATTTGAAGGAGCAGCGGATATATTTTTTACATTAGAAGGAAATGTATTTCACTTTGATGGAGAAACACAGCTTTATACTTTGTGGGGAGACAGCAAGCCCTTGTGGGACAGCCTTGTTTTTGATAATGGAAATCAGGCCGTTAATATTACTAAAGAGAAAATACAGGTGATGGTTAAAAACTATGCAGAAGATGTAAATGGTGATGGAATAGATGAAAATATTGAGCTGTCCTATGAAAGAGTCGTAAGAGAAGATCTAAAGGGCGATTTGACCGTAAGCATAAATGGAAGCAAAGCTATTGCCTTGAAAGATGAAGAATGGTTTACCAAGCCTTATCGTACCATAGGGGAAATGCCTAAAATAAAGTTTCAGCAGGAGCAAAACGGAAAAAGAAAAGCAGTGCTGTTGATATATTCCTGGGCTACCAATGGAATAGGCTCTACAGGGGTAATAAATGCATATGAGTACGTCGAGGGGGATATTAGAGAAGTTAAGATCAAGGATGCGGAACGAGTTATAAAGTATATGGGAGAAAATAATGTGAATGTCAGCTTTCCAGCTCTCAATAGTTCTATTGACCTGAAGATTGACACAGATGAATTTAAAAGGTTTCTAGGAGAGAAGGGCTCTTTCAAACAGCAATTGGAAGCAAAGGATACATTCTATCCTCATCCGCTTTGGTATACTGTTGAGGACTATGATGGAGACGGACAGCCAGAGCTTTGCAGCGTTTCTATCTTGCGCTGTCCGCCTCTTGCATTGTGCAAGCTGCATACTTATTATAAATATGAAAATGGGGAGCTTAAACCTGTTCAGGTGTCTGATGCTTTTACCTCAACGAATAACCCATTGCTCCCATATAATCTATAAAACTTTTTGCAAATGTGCTTATATCATCACTGGACAAGGTTTTTTCATTTGAGCCGATGACAAATCTGAAGGTCATACTCTTCTTACCCTCCGGGAGACCCTTTCCTGTATAAATGGTTACGAATTCAAAGCCATTGAGCAGTTCCGACTTGTATGCGCTTATATCCTCCTTCAGCTTATCAAAAGTGATTCCATTATCGACAAGGAAGCTGTAATCCAATACAACTTCAGGGAATTTTGAAGGCTCCCTGTACTTAGCGACCTTTGAATTTATAGCTTGAAGCGCATCTCTATTTATTTCCATAACAGCGACATTAAGTTTCTTGCCTATATTTCTTTTGATAAGCGGATGCACAACCGTAATATATCCCATCAGATTTCCATTATGGCTTACATCAACGGACTTCAAAGGATGCACCCAGTTATATCCGCTTGTGCAGGGCGCAAAATCAAGGCGGGTATTCTTTATAGCTTTTGAAATAAAGGTGATCATGCCCTTCAAATCATAGAAAAGCTCACCCTCGCTTTTGATTTTGCTCGCAGCAAGAACACATATATTTTTATGCTGTTCACATTTATCTTTTGGAGAAGCTGCCTTAAATACGCTGCCGATTTCAAATAATGAGAAATCGTCATATGCTTTTTCATTCTTTTCAGCAAAAGCCAGCATTCCCGGAACCATGCTGTCTCTTAAGGTGTTTGAGTCCTGAGACTGGGGATTTAAGATCTTGACCTGACCGTCGGTCTTTATGCCTGCCTTGCTGTTGAAGGCATTGTCATACCAGATGTAACTGTTTACCTCACTGGCACCGAATCTTTCTGACAGCAGCTCTTTTATCTTGTGGTCTGTGAGCCTTTCCTCATTATATTGAAGCGGTTTTAATGCAATATCCAGGGTTTGAGGCTGAATATTGTCATATCCGTATACTCTGGTGATTTCCTCTATGATATCCACCTTCATAGTGATGTCCTTAGTAGCTCTGAAGGTTGGAACTTTGATATTCAAGGTATCATTGTCAACATCAACCTTGAAATCCAGCGATCTTAAAATATCGACTATCTTTTCCATGTCTAAGGTGTTTCCTATATACCTGTCAATGTATGGTTTCGTTATTGTGATATCTATAGGCTCAAGCTTGCTGCAGTAAATGTCGGTTAACGCAGATGTGAACTGGACATCCGGCTGCATATCCTTCAGCAGCTTGACAAATCTCTGTATTGCAGTAACAGTCATATTGGGGTCAAGCATTTTTTCGTAGCGGGAGCTTGCCTCGGTGCGAAGGCCTATTCTTGTTGAGCTCTTTCTGGTGGAAGAACCTTCAAAGGCAGCCGACTCCAAAAGAATGGAAGTAGTTTTACCGTGTATTTCTGAGTTTTCTCCGCCCATTATTCCTGCTATCGCCACAGGCTTTTCCTTGTTGCAAATAAGCAAAACATCTTCAGGTAGCATTCTTTCCGAGCCGTCAAGGGTTTTAAAAGCTATAGCTTCCTTTGTGCTCCTCACAACTATACCGCTTTCAACCTGGCTGCTGTCAAAAGCGTGCATGGGCTGCCCCATTTCGAGCATCAGATAGTTCGTCAAATCTACAAGGGGTGAAATGGACCTCATACCGCAGTAGAACAATCTTACCTTCATATTTATTGAGGTTTCAAGCTTTTTGATCCCGTCAATCTTCAAACCTGAATACCTCAGGCATTTTTCAGTATCTTCTACAGTTATATCAAGCTTTGGTTTATCCTTTGCAGCTTCCAGGCTATCCAGCTGCATGGGCTTTAATTCCCTGCTGCATATCGCTGCAATTTCGCGGGCAATCCCATAGTGTCCCCACAGATCGGGCCTGTTTGTAAGCGATTTATTGTCAATCTCCACGATGACATCATCAATATCTATTATTGACTTGATGTCAGTTCCGGGTGTATGATTGCCATCCAGTATAAGAAGGCCGCTGTGGTCATCGCTGATACCCAATTCCTGGGCTGAGCACAGCATCCCAGAGCTTTCCACTCCGGCTAATTTAACTTTCTCAAGCTTCGGGAGCTTCTTTACCGAACCGCCTATCTTTGCCAGAGGAACCGAGATGCCTTCAGTAACATTTGGAGCTCCGCAGACCACCTGCAGGATCCCATCACCTGAATCCACCTGAGCTATTTTAAGCTTCTTTGATTCAGGATGAGGAACAACGCTCAAAACCTTGCCGACGACCACATTCTGTATGTCCTGACCCATGAATTCAATCTCTTCAACTTCAGCGGCAGACATTGTAAACCTGTACCACAGCTTCTTTATATCGATGCCATCCAAATCAACATAATCTTTTAACCAATTTAATGATATCTTCAATTTGCTTCCCTCCTATCTTATCGAAAATTGTTCCATCATTCTCAAATCACCCGAATTGAGAACGCGTATATCATTTATTCCATATTTCATCATCGCGAGCCTGGTAAGTCCCAGACCGAATGCAAAGCCTGTATATTCTTCTGGGTCGATGCCGCCGGCGCGCAAAACATTTGGATGGACCATTCCACAGGGCAGCAGCTCTACCCAGCCTGAGTGCTTGCAAGTGGGGCAGCCTTTGCCGCCGCATATCATGCAGTTCAGGTCCAGCTCAAAGCCTGGCTCAACAAATGGAAAGAAGCCCGGCCTAAGCCTTATTTCCACATCCCTGTTAAACACCTCCGACAGTAAAAGCTTCATAACATATATGAGATTTGCAATAGATATATTTTTGTCTATCATCATGCCTTCCAGCTGAAAGAATGTGTTTTCATGGGATGCGTCGGTGCTCTCATTCCTGAAGCATCTGCCCGGTGCAATGATCTTTAATGGAGCCCCGTATTTCTGCATAGCTCTGACCTGGCAGGGAGAAGTATGCGTCCTCAGCAGCGAGCCGTTCTCAAGCCAATAGGTATCCTGCATATCCCTTGCAGGGTGGTGCTTGGGTATATTTAATGCTTCAAAGTTATAGAACTCCTCTTCTGCTTCGGGCCCGTCAACAATATTGAAGCCCATTCCCGTAAATATCCTTTCAATTTCTTTCTGAACAATGGTTACAGGGTGCAGCGAGCCTACCTTGAACTGAGTGCCCGGCAATGAGATATCAAAGCTTGAGCTATTGCTCAAGGATCTTTCCACATCATTTGCGCTTAGCTCCTTAAACTTTATCTCCAAGGATTCACTCAGCTCATTTTTCAATGCATTTGCTTCTTGACCGAGCAGTTTTCTTTCATCGATAGCCATGTTCTTGAGCTCCTTGAGCATTTCGGTCAATTCACCTTTTTTTCCCAGAAGCTTTACTCTGAGCTCTTCGATCTCTGCACTGCCGGCAGCTTCTTTGATCTTACAAAGAGCAGTTTCCCTTAAAATACGGATTTTCTCGATCATGTCCATTATCCCCTTTCATTAAGCCGATTGGCGTAATTCAAACATAAATAAAGCCTTCATCCCCAAAAAAAGGGACGAAGGCATTTTTCGTGGTACCACCCGGATTCTTCAGACAATATTACCGGTTTTCTTTTATCTCCGGCATAAATATCCTATGATCTAAGAAAACAGATATATTCTCTAAACTCTCTGCAATATAACGGTTTTTACCGGGAGCTCCTACATTTGAAAGACTGCTTGCTGCTTATAAATTGTTCTTTGCAGTCAATCCTGATAACAGTTCAGAGCTACAGCTCGGGAGGGAACTTGGGCAAGCAGCTTGTTAAAGGTACTTTCAGCCGGTGATACCTTCTCTCTGCAATAAACTCTTCTTGCTTACTTTTCTCCGTCATTGCTTTTAATACATATAATGTTCAATAGTCTTAATATTTTGTTAGTTATTATATCAGTATGGAATAGATTATTCAAGGGAAATCCAAGATGAAACACCAAAATTCCGAAAATAATATATAGGTGCTAGGTTTCCATGCTTACTCGATTGCTTTGTCAAAACAAGTCGCTGTGTGTACCTGTTCTGGTTAGTGTCAAAACTAAAACGTCGTTGTCAATTCTGTAAATCAAAAGCCAGTCAGGAGTGATATGGCATTCTCTATGTCGGTCCAATCACCTGCCAGCATATGATCCTTGCTTTTTTCTGGCAATGGAATTCCAGCCGCCAACAGAGAAATAATATCTTGCAGCAATTGAATATTGTACCCTCGCTTCATAATCACTTTTAAATCTTTTTTGAATCTGCCTGTAGGTAAAATCTCATACTTCATTCCGGACCTCCGCTACCAGTTCTTCAAAACTTGAATAGCGTTTTGCATCTGGGTCACGGCTTATTCTATTGGCTTCTTCCATAGCTGCTATTGTTTCAGCGTTTGGAATATTTAAAGAAATTTCAAAAGGTATCTTGCCCTGCCGAACAGCCTGTCGGACAAAGACGGTGAATGCCGTTGTCATATTCATGCCCAATTCAGAAAAAAGCTGTTCTGCCTGTTCCTTGAGCTCTTTATCCATGCGAATGGTTAAATTTGTCGTTTCAGACATTTCCCATCCCTCCTTTGATATTATTATATACATTTTAATACAAGATATGTGCGTTGTAAATACAATGCACACAGAAATGTTATTATTCCTTATTTCAGACCAGATTTTTCCTTTGAGAAGCTCAACTTCTATTTGCGATTTCACGTTTACCAGGTAAAATGCAAGAACTTTGATAAAGTTCTGAATTTTAGAGTTCCTTATTTTTGAGCATGTTGTATAATGCTGTTAGAAGCATTTTTGCAATAACAAAGAAATATTCGCTCGAAGCCAAGCTGTTTCATATCGTTTTGTGCCTTGAGCGAAGAGAAAGGAATGGATATAAATATGATGAAACGTATAGAAAAGCTTAGGAAATTATTGAGATACGAAAAGATTGATGCGTATTTATCTGTAAATCCAATCAATAGGAGATATATAAGCGGCTTTACAGGCAGTACGGGCTATGCCGTCATAAGTGAAAAAAGCAGTGATTTTGCAACGGATTTCAGATATTTTGAACAAGTAGCCAAAGAGTGCCCCGGATATGAGCTTATTGAAATTGGAAAGGACTATACGATTTATGATTATTTAAAGGAGAAATCTTACAAAACTGTAGCTGTTGAAGAAGATTTTATGACTGTTGAAGCCTTTAAAAGCTTTGAAAAGAATGTACCTGAGACAGAGTTTGTGTATGGAGCAAAGATGCTTAATAAAATAAGAATGATCAAGTCCGAAGATGAGCTGGAGCTATTTAAGGAAGCATGCAAGATCACAGATGAAATCATGATGCATGTAATAGAAACAATAAAAGCAGGAATGACTGAAAAGGAAATCAATGCGCTTATATTATCCAAAATCATAGAGTTTGGAGGCGAGACATATTTCTTTATGCCTATTGTAGCATCAGGCGAAAGGTCCTCTATGCCCCATGGAAAGCCGACGGATAAAAGGCTTGAAAACGGAGATTTCGTCATAATTGATATGGGAATAATATATAAAGGATATTTTTCTGATATGACGAGAACAGTAGTTATTGGAAAGGCTGCAGACAAGCAAAGGCAGATATACGATACGGTTCTTAGGGCTCAATTGGAAGCAGTCAAGCTTATAAGTGCAGGTATGACAGGCACTCAAGCCGATAGAATAGCAAGAGATGTGATTGAAAAAGCTGGGTATGGACAATATTTCGGACATGCTTTGGGCCATGGCTTTAACGATGGGCTTGTATTATCAAGCGATTCTAGAGGAAATGCCGTACTTGAAGAAAATATGGTGTTTACGATAGAGCCTGGCATATATATTGAGAATTATGGCGGTGTAAGGATTGAAGACACGGTGATCCTAACGAAGGACGGCTGCATTCCACTTTATAACACGTCAAAGGAATTGATAGAAATATTGTAAAAGATAAGAGCATGATGACCTTATGATTTATGCAAAATACCAAAAAAAGAGTACGCTTTAAACCGGAGCCTCTAACAGCATAGCGTGTATAATGAAAAAGACCTCCAATTAGAGAGGTCTTTTAGATTTGCGCTATACTTAATCATCCTCTGCCTCAATCAGCTCGTGAACGGTGCCTTTGCCAGCATTGAGCTGTTCAAGGGATTTTTTCAGTCTTGCCTGATTTTTTTCCGAATAAAAAGGATCGTCGCTGGCGGCAATTTCAAATGGAATGCGTCTTTCACGGATGACCGCCTTTGCAAAAAGATTGATGGCAACCGAAGCGTTCATACCCACATCGGCGCAAAAAGCGTCAAATTGTTTTTTTACTGCTTCGTCCATGCGGACGCTTAATGTGGTTTGTGCCATAAAATCAACTCCTTAATACGCTGTAATAACATTGTAATACATATTATATACAATGTCAAGCTATTTTATTCATGCTTTTACCGTCCAAATAGAGATGGAAAGGATGATTACTCAGCCCCTGAAGAATTGCCGGACATACGTTTTCAGATCGATCACATGCACTCTGCATCCTCGTTTATGTATGGCTTCAAATTGGGGACAATGATTATGATAGAGGTGCTGGCAGGAGAAGGAGAGCTTGTGAAGGGCAATTAAAGGGAAATTAAAGGGAAATCCCAATAATAATTAGATATAAAAAGCGTCGTTGTATTCAATCCTTTAGTAGCTCATACACCTTATTATAGAAAAATTCTATAATTTTGGAGAAGGATTTTTCTATTTTTAAGGAGAATTATATGGAGATACTTAGTATCACATAGAGAAACGAAGGGGAGAAAACATGGATAGAAGTGAATACTATAATCAGTCGATAAAACGAGCTATTCAGATAATGCATTTATTTAATTCTCAGGAGAAGGAATTAAGCTTAGCTGAAATCAGCAGGAAAATGGATATTCATAAGAGCATTGTTTACAGGATTCTCATAACCCTGGAAAGCGAAGGCTGGCTGGTAAAAAACCCGGAGACCAATAAATATATGTTAGGAATTAAGCTTCTTTTATTAAGCAGTGTCGTTTTAGATGATCTGGTAGTCAGAAAAACAGCATTGCCTATAATGAAGAAGCTGTCAGCTGAAACCGGTGAAACTGTTGTATTGACAATGTATTCTGATGGCGGCGCCATATGCATAGAAAAAATCGAAAGTGACAACAGCATAAAAATAACTTCCCAGGTTGGCAAGTTTTTTCCATTGCATGCAGGGGCTACAGGCCTTGCTGTTCTTATGGGCATGCCTGATGAGATCAGGAAGGAAATATTAAAGCGAAAGCCTCTGGAGAAATTTACGGAGAAGACGGAAATCGATCCGGATAAAATAATAAAATTAGTTGAAGAGGCTAAAAAAGATGATTATATAATATCGGTAGGTTCGGTGGATCCCGGTGTTGTTGCAATAGGGATACCTATTAATTTTACTCAGGGGAATATTTTTATGGGATTAAGCATAACCGGGCCTGAATACAGGTTTGACGAGAAAAAGATTTCATTTGTTGTAGATGAGCTTAAAAAGGCTAAAAAAGAAATTCTATTGGGCTAAGAAAGACACCTCTTGTTAAGGCAGGGGGTGTTTTTTATTTTTTGAAATTATATCAAATATTTAAAAACTTCTGTAAAGTTAGCAGGAAATCTGAAAATTGTGTCGAATTATAGTTATATATAGAGACGACGTTCCGAATATAGAAACGAATGAAAACAAGTAACGCAATGAGGAGGGATATGCAGAGAAAATATGAAAACATAAGATAATACCGAAGATCAATTATCTATGAAAGGAAGGGTTAGCAAATATGGAGTGTAGAGGGAAAAACATGACTAAGTTCATTGTTTTCAGTTTTATTGGAATAGTTTTATTTTTTGTACCTGTAATGAATTCCCAGGTTCCGATAGTTGCTATGGTAGACATTATTAAAAAATTACTGGGACCTGCTTTAAATTATTTGGTATTGATCGTTTGTGCTCTTTTGGTAGTTACTTTTGTCATGGCAAAGTACATGGGTGTGGAGCGTCTTAAGCCATATCATGAAGCTGACGGTCCCATAAAAGGGATTTTCTACGTTATTGCGGTAGTTTTTGCAGTGATGATAATTGCAAATAAGGGACCTCAATTTATACTGAACGAAAACGTAGGCGGTTTGGCGATGGACTTGGCAGGGACTGTTATGATCACCGTAACCTTAGCAGGCTGGCTTGTTGTTTTCATATTAAAGTCCGGTATAGTAGAATTTTTAGGTGTTCTAATAGAGCCCGTTATGAGACCGGTGTTCAAGCTTCCCGGTGAGGCGGCAGTAAATGGTATTGCATCCTTCGTATCAGCTCCTGCAGTAGGAGTATATTTTACAGAGCAATTATATAAAGGTAAAGTATATACCGAAAAAGAGGCCGTTGCAGTTCTTTTTAACTTTAGTGTATGCAGCCTTGGCTTTTTCGGACTTTTAGTATCGATTGGAAATATAGTTGAACTATATCCTCATGTAGTATTGACATCCTTTATACTTACCTTTGTCATGGCGGCTATATGCATAAGAATACCTCCATTATCAGGCAAGCCCAATGTTTATATCGATAATCATGAACAAACAGCTTCTGATATAAAAGCTCATGAAAAAGGCCATGCTTTTTCAAGGGCAATTGAAGCTGCATTAAAAGTAGCTTCCGAATTTAAGCTAAAAGATTTTAAGGATAGCCTCTGGGATGCCGTTAAATTTTCACAAAAAATCGTTACATATGTTGTTTCTATCGCAACAATAGCCCTGGCATTGACTGAATACACTTCATTATTTACATGGCTGGGCAAACCTATGATACCTTTATTAAAGCTTTTCGGCCTTCCAAACGCAGCTGAAATAGCTCCGGCTACTATTATAGGCATTGTTGATTTAGCTTTACCTGTTATGATTATTGCCGGTAAAAGTATAGCGATAAAGAGTGTATTCTTTATCACCGTATTGGCATCACTTCAGATCATATTCTTTACAGAAAGCGCCAACGCAATGTTGGAATCTCAGATTCCTGTTAAAGTGAAGGATCTTGTGCTTACCTTCATTATCAGGACTCTCATTGCAATTCCGCTGGTTGCAATAGTCTCTCATCTTATTTTTTAATTTGAGCCTGTATAAGTTTTTATAAAAGCTATATCTTTATGCAGGATTTTTTAGTCCGGCGTTGAATAGTTATATTTATATATAGAGACGTCGTTCAACATAGCGGAACAAATAGAGGGCGATATAGAAGAGAAAGGGTGAAGAGCAGTGTTACTACAGTTTAAAGTAAATGGTAAAGATTATTCTATAAATGTTGAACCTCAACAAAGATTAGTGGACATACTGAGGAACAATTTGGGCTTGACGGGGACGAAGGAGGGCTGCGGAGAGGGTGAGTGCGGAACTTGTACTGTAATAATGAATGGAAAGGCAGTGCATTCCTGCCTGGTTTTAGCTCCTCAGGCGAGGGGAAAAGAGATAATCACGGTAGAAGGCCTTGAAATAGACGGCAAACTGGATAAGCTTCAGGAATCCTTTATAGAGCACGGTGCCATTCAGTGCGGTTTTTGTACTCCCGGAATGCTTATGTCGGCAAAAGCCTTGTTAATGGAAAATCCCAATCCTACAGTGGAAGATATAAAGACTGCGATTGCAGGAAATATATGCCGGTGCACAGGATACAATAAAATTGTTTCCGCTATAAAAGCCGTCACAGAGGCTAAATAAAATAGACTGCAATTGATTAAAAGATAGTTTGAAAAAGGTGGGTGGACAATGCGTAGTTTTGATGTATTAACTCCAAGCAATATTCTTGAATTAGTCCAGGCTCTTAAAAAGGCAACAGCAAACAGCAAAATACTGTCAGGGGGGACTGACCTTGTCATCGCCCTTCATGAAAGGCGTATCGAGCCGGATCTGATAATTGATATGTCTGGGATGAGAGAATTAGATTACATTAATGAAGATAATGACAATATTTATATTGGAGCTATCACAACATTTACACAAATAACAGAAAGCCAGCTTTTAAATAAATATGCGGCATGCTTGGTGCAGGCTTCAGAGACAGTAGGCTCCAGACAAATACGCAATCGTGGGACAATAGGAGGCAACATCGGAAATTGCTCTCCTGCAGGGGACACACTTCCTGTTCTTATGGTTCTGGAAGCTGCGGCAACAATTTTAAATAGTCAGGGCAATACACGGGAGATGCCGATTGGAGATATTCTTAAGGGGCCTAATAGAACTGCATTAAATTATGATGAAGTGATTATTGGAGTAAAATTCCCCAAGGGCAAGGGGAATTGGATAAGCTCCTTTGCAAAGCTAGGGTCGAGGACTGCAGTGACCATTGCAAAAATAAATGTTGTCCTAAATGCAGATTATGACGCTGATACAAAAACGATAAGAAGTGCCAGGGTGGGTCTTGGAGCAGTCGGAAAGACAGCCTTCAGAGCATTAAGAATAGAAGAAATGCTAAAGGGTCAAAAAGTATCCGACCAGCTAACGGAAAGACTATCGGAGGAGCTGTCTAAAGAGATAGAAAATGCAATACCGGGAAGAGCTTCACTGCCATATAAGAAGGAAGCTATAAAAGGAGTTGCACACGAGGCTTTTGAAAAATTATTAAATAGTATTTAAATAATTGGTTGAAAGAGGAGCGATGTTAATGAAACAGTCCAATGTTAAAGCGTATTTTAAGCCGTTATCCTTAAACGAAGCAATTTCTATACTCAAGGACTATGAGGGAGAAACCCGTATCATTGCCGGGGCAACAGATTTCTTTGCTGACGATCATCCTGCTGTAGAAGCATTAATAGATATATGCGGCTTGGAATTAAGCTACATAAAAGAAGATGAAGGATTCTTGAAAATAGGTGCATTGACGACCATAAACGAACTGGTAAAATCAGAGGTTATAAGCTCCAAATATCATGGATTGTGGGAAGCTTCAAAAGTTCTGGGGGACAAAACCATAAGAAACACAGCCACAATAGGAGGAAATATATGCTCATCCGTTCCCTCCGCTGATTCTGTTCCGGCTCTTGTTGCATTAGGAGCGGTATTGTCCATTAAAGCACCTTCCGGAGAGAAAAAGGTCAAGATAGAAGAATTCTTTACAGGGCCGAGAAAAAATGTGCTTAAGAAAAACGAAATACTTACGGAAATACAAATACCTATTTGCAATTGCAAATTTGGTACTGGCTTTGAAAAAATGACGAGAAATTCTGAAGATCTGGCCCTTGTAAACGCTGCAGCATATATAAAAGTAGACGGCGATAATAAGATAAAAGAGGCGAGGGTGGCTCTTGGAGCAGTAGCGCCTACTGTAGTGAGAGCAAAAAAACTGGAAGAAGCATTGATGGGGATAAAACCCGAGGAAGAAAAATTAGAAAAATTAACAGAATTGGTTAAAGAAAGTATTTCACCTATATCAGATGTAAGATGTTCTGAAGATTATAGAGAACATGCAAGCAAGGTTCTTGCAAAGAGGGCTATATTAGAAGCTTATAAAAGAGCTGTAGAAAAAAACTGAAAAACTGAGGAGTTGAGGTGAAATCATGGATAATAAATATAAAGTTTCATTTACAGTTAACGGCGAAAAACATGAAAAGTACATAGAGGCAGGCGAATCCCTGGCAGGAGTGATAAGAGACAAGCTCGGGATCACAGGCACCAAGGTAGCTTGTGACAGGGGTGACTGCGGTGCATGTACGGTAATAATGAATGGGAAAGCCGTAAAATCATGCATGGTGCCCGCTCTAAGGGCAGATGGTGCCGAAATCACCACAATTGAAGGTTTAGGGAAGGGGAAAATCCATCCTCTTCAGGAGGAATTCGTAGATATAGCTGCGGTGCAATGCGGTTATTGCACACCTGGTCTGATAATGGCAGCCAAAGCATTGCTCGACGAAAATAGCAACCCTACAGAGGCAGAGGTCAAGGAAGCAATAGCAGGGAATATTTGCAGGTGTACAGGTTATGTAAAGCCTGTTAAGGCCATACTGAATGCGGCAAAAAGGCTTAATGGGGGGTGCAAGTAATGGAGAAGAAGTGTTGTGTAGTCGGTAAAAACGTTAAAAAGCTTGATTCTGTCATAAGAGCTACAGGAGATGCTAAGTATACTACGGATATGTCAGTGCCCAATATGCTTTTTGGTAAGATATTAAGAAGTCCGCATGCTCATGCCAATATCAAGTCGATAAATACTGAAAAAGCTGAGGCATTGCCGGGCGTAGGAGCAGTTATCACATGGAAGGATGTTCCCAGAGTGCCTTATTCTACGGCAGGATATCCTAAACATACCATATCCGGTATACTGCCTGTGCCGATGAGTTATCTGGAAGATAAATACGTTTTGGATAACAAGGTAAAGTATTATGGCGAGCCTGTAGCAGCAGTCGCAGCCGCCGATGAGAAAACCGCAGAAGAAGCCTTGAAGCTTATAGAAGTAGAATATGAAGTTTTAGAGGCCGTATTTGATGTTGAAGAGGCAACAAAACCCGATGCGCCGGATGTACATCCGGGCACCCGCAAAAACGTTGCTGATAAAGTTATAAAAAAAGGCGATGTAGAAAAAGGCTTTGCCGAAGCTTATTATACATTTGAAGATACATTTACAACAGTAGGACAGCAGCATGCCTGTATGGAACCTTCTGCATCTTTGGCACAGGTTGATGCATCAGGGAAGATCACACTTTGGTCCACCACTCAGGTACCATTCCATATCAGAAGAAATATACATGAAATACTTGGTATCCCTATGAATAAAATAAGGGTAGTAAAGCCTCCATTGGGGGGAGGATTTGGAGAAAGGCAAATGCTCCAGTATGAGGTAATGTGTGTTTCCCTTGCTATGAAGGCTAAAAAGCCCGTAAAAATTGTGACATCAAGGGAAGAAAACCTTTCATATTCGACCCAGCGTCACCCTGCAAAGATGAAAATAAAAACGGGATTTACCAAGGACGGAATGCTTACTGCAATGCAGGTGGATGTCACTACGAATGCAGGGGCCTATACAGGACATAGCCCTTATGTCACAGGAGCGATGTTCTCAAAGATACCATACAGATGTGAAAATATTTTATTCAATGCTCACATTGTATATACAAACCTTCCTGACTCCGGAGCTTTTAGAGGCTATGGCAATCCGCAGATTTCTTTCGCAAGGGAGTGTCACTTTGATAGGGTGGCAAAAGAATTAGGCTTAGATCCTATAGAATTCAGAATTAAGAACTTTGTAAGAGTCGGAGAAAAAAATCCGTTGGCCCTTTCATCATCTTGGATTCTTGAAGCTAACGGCATTGAAGAATGTTTAAGAAAAGGTGCTAAAGAAATAGGATTCTATGAACCAAAGGTTAAGCCGGCTGACAAGAATAAGGTAAAAGGAAAAGGACTTTCGGTCGCAATGCACGTAAGCGGAACATCTGCAGAACCGGACTTCTCCTCAGCACAAATCAGGCTGAATGAAGACGGAACATTAATGGTTCTTATAGGCTCTCCTGATTTAGGACAGGGTTCTGATACATCTTCTGCTCAAGTTGCTGCCGAAACAGTAGGTGTAAAGATAGAAGATGTCAGCGTATTTTCTTCTGATACGGATTTCACTTCCTTTGATATGGGAAGTTATGCATCGAGACAATCCTATGTTGGATTAAATGGTATCAAGAGGGCTGCTCAAAAAGTAAAGGCAGATATTCTAAGATATGCCTTTGAGATGAATCCTAAAATCCATAAAGAGAACCTGGATACGGTAGATGGCTGGGTAGTACGAAGAGAAAACGGCGAAAAGGTAGTTAAAATATCCGAAGTTGCTTTCTATGCATTGTATCATTCTCCTGATCCAATGCGTATAGAAGAAAGTGCAAGCTATAGCGCCCAGAACTGTCCTCCGGCGTTGGCGGCTCATTTTGCGGAGGTAGAAGTGGATAAAGAAACCGGAGAAATAAAGATATTGCAATATGTGGCAGCTCACGATGTAGGCAGAGCGATAAATCCGTCCATAGTAGAAGGCCAGATCGAAGGGGCCACCGTGCAAGGCATAGGATATGTACTAAGCGAAGACATGCAGTATGACAAGAATGGAAGGCTGATCAATCGGACTTATACTGATTACAAGGTTCCAAGAGCTCTGGATATACCTGATATAGACAAATTCAAATCTATAATAGTTGAATCCTATGAGCCCTCAGGCCCATACGGTGCCAAAAGCGTTGCAGAGATGGGTGTTGCACCGGTGCCTGGAGCTATTGCAAATGCTGTTCATGATGCTATAGGAGTAAGGTTCAATGCTTTGCCTATCACAAAAGAGAGAGTGATTGCTGCATTAAAAGAAAAAGAGAATAAATGATGCTGGTTTTAAAATTAACCTGTAATGGTTAAGGAGGCGTTTAAATGCGAGTAAATAATTTTAATATAGTAGGTAAAAGGCAAGAAAAGATCGAAGCAAAAATGAAGGCTACGGGAAAGATGAGATTTACAGGGGATTTGAGGTTCCCTGACATGCTTCACTGCCGTATCCTGCGCAGCCCTTATGCACATGCCGTTGTAAAGAGCATCGATGTGTCCGGTGCCTTTGAGGTTGAAGGTGTTGTTGATGTGATAACTTATGATGATGTTCCTAAAATATTGAGCATGCACCAGTTTCTGCATGTTCCTGAGATAATGTTTCATGACAGCTATATATTGGAAAAGCATGTGAGACATGTCGGAGACAGGGTAGCTGCCGTGGCTGCAACCAGCGTTGAAGCTGCTGAAGAAGCCTTAAATAGGATAAAGGTAGAATATGAAGTGCTCCCCGTTGCTGCAACGGCGGAGGACGCTCTGAAGCCGGATGCCTGTCAAATACATGAGGAAGCCAAAAAAGGCGATAAATATATTGAATTGAAAGGCAATATTTTAGATTCAACGGATGTAAGCATAGGGGATACGGAAAAAGGTTTTGCAGAATCGGAATATATAATAGAAAGAGAATATCGCACTTCTAAGCCGAACCCTGCACCTTTGGAAAGAACTTGTGTAATTTGCGTTCCCAGAGATGATGGAAGATTGGATGTCTATGCTACATCCCAGGGCATTCATGCTATGCGCATGAATATGTCGCATTCCCTCGGAATCTCTGCAAGCAAACTAAACTGCCACCGCATGTACCTTGGAGGCGCTTTTGGTGCACATATCCATACAGGCTTTATTGAGAACATCTGTGCCCTGTTGGCTATGAGGACGGGAAAGCCTGTCAGAGGTGAAAAGACAAGAGAAGAAATGTTTCTGTCCTGCGGCCGCCACCCTATGATCATAAAAGTAAAGGCAGGGTTTAAGAAGGACGGCACCATGCTTGCCCTCCATGCTGACGTTACTGATGATACGGGAGCTTATGCCTTCAGCGGAAGTTCCAAGATGTCCCTTGCTGCAGGTACCTGCCTCTCCATGTATAGATGTCCTAACATGAGGATCACGGGAGTATCTGTGTATACAAATACCCCTCCGCTGTCGGCAATGCGCGGAGCCGGCAATCCTCAGGGAAACTGGGCCGTTGAAACTATGATGGATGAAGCGGCAATGGAGCTAGGCATTGATCCGGTTGAGCTGAGATTCAAAAACAATGTCGATGTCGGTGATCTCTTCTATGGCCAGGGTCCTGCTGTAAAGAGCACCATCAGGAGCTGCGGAACTTCTGAATTGCTGAACAAAAGCACTGAGATCATGGACTGGTATGACAGGAATAATATGAACCATGTTCCTTATCCGGACAAGCCATGGATTCGAAGAGGCATCGGTATGGCGAGAGGCTTCCATACCTCCGGCTGCGGGTCTGAGAAGCCAAATGCGTTCATCATAGATCATAGTGCGGCATTTATGAAAATGAATGAAGACGGTACAGCGCAAATAATGAACTCGGCTGCTGATTGCGGTTCAGGATGCCTTAGCTCACATGCGGCTTTGGCGGCTGAAATCATAGGACTTAAATATGAAGATGTGATGGTTAACCAGGGAGATACCGATACCACACCATTTGACGGTGCGACCCACGCAAGCCGGGGACTTTACGGATCGGGACAGCCTATAGTCAAATGTGCGGAGGAACTTCATGCTAAGCTTCTTGAATGGGGAGCCAGGTTGTTCCAGTGCGGCCCGGAAGACCTGGAGATCAAGGATAGCAAAATATATATCCATAATAAGCCTGAAGATTCCAGACCTGTTGCTGATGTGGTGCGTGCGGCTCATTTCAAAGGCTGGGGGGTTGCAGCCTCCAATGCGAGTGTAAGGCCGAATGCATGCCCGCCTCACTTTGTAACAATATTTGTAGAAATTGAGGTCAATACTTTGACGGGTATGGTTAAGGTCGTGCGCGCATTGAGCGGAGTAGATGCAGGCACAATAATAAATGCAAATAATGTAGAGGGGCAAGTCACCGGCGGTATGCATATGGGTTTGGGTTTTGCCCTTATGGAAGATACATTGTTTGATAAAGGGACAGGCAAGCTGCTGACTCCTAATTTTTCGAAATATCATCTGTTGACATCCATGGACATGCCGGAGGTCGAAATGATTTTTGCAGGCACTTATGAACCTACAGGGCCTCTCGGGGCCAAAGCCATAGGGGAAGGAGTTACGAATCCTGTTGCCGCCGCTGTCGGCAATGCGATATATAATGCCTGCGGAATTCGTATCAGAGATCTTCCCTGCACACCTGAAAAAATAATAAAAGCCTTAAAAGAAAAGAATGAGGCTTAATAAATAAAAAATGCGACATACGGGGGGAGGAAAACGGGGAACACGGATTTTCACGGAATCTTTCACGGATTAACACGGCGGGGTTATTTTTGAAACCACTAAAAGTCACGAAAGGACACACTAAATGACACGAAATGGGTAAAAAAAGCTATAGTCAAGCTTGTCATCCTGAAGATTCTTCGCCTATGCTCAGAATTCTCATGCGGTGTCCGCACAACGATAAACGAAAGCAGTCGCGGTCATTCTGAAGGAGCCTGCGACTGAAGAATCTCAAATTAGATCCTTCGGGCATAGCCCTCAGGATGACAAGGTCGCTGGACTTTCATAGCAATAACCGCAGTGTAAGGGTTTTATGATATTATATAAAAATTCCTCTGTGCTAATCCGTGCTAAAATCCGTGTAAATCCGTGTTCTCCGTTCCCTTTGACCCAAAAGGAATACCTAAATCTAGAGATTAGTGACTGGCGACTAGTGACTAAATTAAAATACAGAGTTGAAAATAAGGAGACTGATTATATATGGTAGATTTAGTTATAAAGAATGCTCATGTTGTTACGCCTGCCAATATTTTTTTGGGCGGAGTAGCAATAGAGAATGGTAAAATAGCAGCTGTTGCTTCTGACGGTTCCTTGCCGGAGGCAAAAGAAGTCATTGACGGAAAAGGAAATTACCTCATACCGGGAGGCGTGGACCCTCATGTTCATATACGTTTCCCTGGAGGAGCCCACAGGGAGAATTTCAAAACCGGCACTGAAGCCGCGGCAGCAGGTGGTATAACCACCATAATAGAGCATCCCATCTCAAATCCCCCTCAGTATTCGGTTGAGATCCTGAATAGAAGAGTTGAGGCTGTTAAAGAGCAGGCTATTGTGGATGTAGCCTTTTTAGGTGCGGCAGGAGGCGGCCATTTAGATAAGATCGGTGAAATAGGCAAAGCCGGTATAGTCGGCTATAAAACCTTCCTCCATGATGCACCTGAAGGAAGGACAAGCGAATTTGAGGGCCTTACGAGCAAGAATAATTTTGAACTCAATGAAGTATTAAAGGAAATAAAAAAGACATCACTTTTAGCATCTGCTCATGCGGAAGATAATGATCTGGTTTCCGGAGGTATTGCTAAACTTAGAAAAGAAGGAAAAACATATCCAAAGGCACACTGTGAATCCCGCCCTGCTATCGTTGAGGTGCTTGCTGTTGAAAGACTTATAAGGCTTGCAAAAGAAAACGGGACAAGATTATACCTTGTTCATATGTCAACTCCGGAAGCAGTTGAGTTAGCTAAGAGAGCAAGACAGGAAGGCCAGGAAATTTATATTGAGACATGTCCTCATTATTTATATCTTGCTGACGACGCTCTCGATAAGTTTGGCACCTATGCAAAATGCAATCCTGCATTGAGAGACAAGGATCGAGTTGCCAAGATGTGGGATTATATCAAAGACGGAACAATCGATACAATAGGCAGCGACCATGCTCCATATACGGTTGAAGAGAAGGAGAAGAAAAAGGAAGATATATTTGTGGCACCTTCCGGTTTCCCCGGGATTGAAACGAGCATGCCCCTTATGTTTACGGCAGCAAAAGAAAACAAAATATCCATTGATAGAGCGGTCAAGCTTTTATCTACCAATCCAAGTAAAATATTTGGATTGTATCCTAAAAAGGGTGCAATATGCCCTGGAGCGGATGCAGACCTTGTGCTGATCGATCCTGATGAAGGATATACGATTCATGCAGGCGAAATGTTTACCAAAGCCCGTGATGTTGCAAAGGTATTTGAAGGAAAGCGCGTATACGGAAAAATAAAGAAAACCATACTTAGAGGCAAGGTTGTTTTCGATGAAGGCAAGATACTTGCAAAACCCGGATATGGCCAATGGGTGGTGCCGGTTAAATAAAAGCATTAGGATATATGCTATTGGGAGGTTTACGATATGATCAAGATCAATGGGGCCCGACTTATAGAAGATCTCGAAAATCAAGGGAAAATAGGCTGGAAGAAAGGCGAGGGCCTTTTTAGAGAAGCATATTCGGAGGACTACATAAAAGTCAGAGATTATGTTGAGCGAAGGATGAAGGAAGCAGGTCTAAAAACCCGCGTGGATACTGTAGGAAATATCTTCGGCAGATTGGAAGGAAGAGATTCAAAGGCGAAGACTATCCTGACCGGTTCACATCTTGATGCAGTCAAGGCCGGAGGGATGCTTGACGGTGCATATGGTGTTATAGCCGGTCTCGAAGCCCTTAGAACCTTAAAAGAATCGGGAGTGCAGCCCAGGCATTCTATAGAAGCAGTCGGGTTTATAGCAGAAGAAGGCGGACCGTTAGGCGGGACATATGGAAGCAGAGCGTTTACAGGTCAGATGGAAACGCCCCCGTCGGACGAAGTTCTGGAGAGTTATGGTATGAAAAAAAAGGATATTGCCGATGCAAGGGCAGATATTGAAAGCTATGCAGCATTTATGGAGCTTCATATAGAGCAGGGACCTGTTCTCTGGCGCAAAAAAATCCCTATAGGAATACCCACTGCCATTGTGGGAATAACCAGGTATAAGGGCTGCGTATCGGGGGAAGCCAATCATGCCGGCACAACTCCAATGCTGGAACGCAAGGATGCGGTATATCAAACTGTTGTACTCCTTCATGAGTGGCTTGAATATATGAGGGCCCAGGAAAATATGGTCTGCAATATTGGATATATTGATGTAGAGCCCGGTCAGATAGGAATAGTTCCCGGCGAAACCAGGTTTGGAATAGAGATACGTTCAACAGAAAAGGAAAATACACATAATGCTGTAAATAAATTAAAGGAGATATTCTCAAAAGCCGAGATATGCACAGCTAATGTTGAACTCTGGGTTGATAAACCTCCTGTCAAGCTTGATGAAAAAGTCATTGATGCTATAGAAGGAGTAAGCCGTGAGCTTGATATAGAGTGCATGAGGATGCCGAGCGGGGCTTCCCATGACGCAAGCCCTCTTGCCCGCGTAATGCCTGCAGGCATGATATTCGTTCCGAGCATAAATGGCATAAGCCATAACAAAGAAGAATCTACTGAAAAAGAAGATCTGATAAAAGGAGCTGCTGTTCTTGCCAACACATTGCTGAAGCTGGATACGATTTTGGCATAATGAAGCTTGAGAGTCGTTTCTGGCTGGAAGAGGACGGCGTGAAGGTGTTTGGGAAGGGGCCTCTGATACTTCTTGAAGCAGTAGATAAGCTGGGTACCCTCAATAAGGCTGCAAATAAGCTTGATATGTCCTACAGCAAGGCATGGTCCATGATAAAAAGAGCGGAGGCTAAATTGGGCTTTTCGCTTCTTGAACGACACACCGGAGGCATAGAAGGCGGTGGGTCTGACTTAACACCTGAAGCCAGAGCCTTGATCAAAAGCTATAGGAATTTTTGCAAAGAAGCCGATAACATTTTGGATGAACTGTATAATAAGCATTTTGAAAATGGGTTTTAATTTTTGCTGTCGTTATTTTATTTAAAAGATAACGGGGATCGGAATAGGGAAATTAATAAGGAGTGAGTCTGGTGGGCAATCAAACATCCCATATCCATATATATATTAATGGAAAAGAGTATGAGTCGGATATATCGCCTAATTTGACGCTTTTAGATTTTTTAAGGGAAAATATCGGACTCAAGGGAACAAAGAAAGGCTGCGACAGCGGCCATTGCGGTGCGTGTACCGTATTGCTCGATGGAAAGCCTGTAAATTCCTGCATGCTTTTGGCCGTGCAGGCCGATGACAAGAGGGTAACCACAATAGAAGGACTGAATGGAGGGGGAAAGCTTCACCCTATCCAGCAAGCCTTTATAGAAGAAAATGCAGTTCAATGCGGATTTTGTACACCCGGCATGATCATGTCTGCAAAAGGCTTGCTGGACAAGAACTCTAATCCTACTGATTTACAGATAAAAGAAGCTCTTTCGGGAAACCTCTGCAGATGTACCGGATATACAAAGATAATAAAAGCAGTAAAAAATGCAGCAGATAAACTCAATAATGAAGAGAAGCATTCTAAATTGGAGGAAAAGTAATATGGATGATTTTAAAGTCGTGGGCAAGTCACATCCGAGGCTTGAATCTGCAGCGAAGGTTACAGGTCAAGCAAAATATGTAGATGATTATGTCCTGCCTCATATGGTGTATGGCATGATCTTGAGAAGCCCTTATGCCCACGCCAGAGTGAAAAGCATTGATAAAACCAGGGCGGAAAAGGTTCCTGGAGTGCTGAAGGTGCTTCTTCCTGAGGATATGCCGGACAAGCTGTTCAACTGTTCAGGCAATCCTCCCTCTCCCTTATTGATAGAGGATGAAAGGATATTAACGGATCACCCGTTGTACATGGGAGATCGGATAGCTGCAGTCGCTGCAGTTACAAAAGAAGCATGCAGAGAAGCCCTGGATGAATTGATTATAGAATATGAGGAGCTGCCTGCATTATTTGATGTTGATGATGCTTTGAAAGAAGATGCGCCGCTGCTGCATCCGGAAATAAGCGGCAGCAATGTCGTGAAAAAGATAGAAGCTGAGCAAGGGGATGTAGATAAAGGCTTTGAAGAATCGGACTATGTTTTTGAAGATACATATTATACACCTATGATACAAAATGTTTCTATGGAGCCGAATAGCTGCATCTGCGATTATACCTTTGAAGGGAAGCTGAACATAATTAGCACTTCCCAAACCCCTTTTCAAGAAAGACGAGTATTGGCAAAGCTAATGGGCATGGCTGAAAACGATGTAAGGATAACGAAGCCTATGATGGGAGGCGGCTTTGGCGAGAGGCAGCAGCTGCACAACCAGCATGTAGGTGCCATACTCTCAAAGTCTGTCGGAAGGCCCGTTAAGATTATAAATACGAGAGAAGAACAAATGTATGCTTCGGTGGTAAGACATAGTGCAAGGATAACCCTGAAGATAGGTGTATCAAAGGATGGCTATATCAAGGCATTAAAGGCCAAAGCCTATTATAATACGGGAGCATATACGACCCATGGGCCGACAGTAGTCGCGGCAGGGAGCAGAAAGGTGAACTACAGGATACCCAACTATCTCTTCGAGGGCTACTGTGTCTATACTAATTCACCCGTGAGCGGAGCGGTAAGGGGATATGGAAATCCTCAGATGACCTTTGCACGAGAAGTGATGCTCAATACAATAGCGAAAAAGCTGAATATGGACCCTATAGAATTCAAAATGAAAAATCATGTGAGGGTCGGAGATAAGCTTCCGGCCGCATCAGCCCCTCTTCTCAGCTGTGCTGTTGAAGAATGCTTAAATAAAGGGGAAGAAATAAGAAGGAGAATAGACGAAGAAGAGGCGAGGAATAGCTCAAACAATGATACTGACATAAAAGAAGCTTGGGGCACGGCTTTTTGCTGCCATACCTCCGGACCATCCTCAAAGGAAGGCATGAGCTCCAGTGTGGTATTGATAAATGATGACGGTACGGCCAATTTGCTTATGGGCTCTGCCGATATAGGGCAGGGAAGCGAGACCATACTTGGCCAAATCGCGGCAGAAGGGCTGGGGATTGACCTTAAGGATATAACCATAACAGCTGCCGATACTAAATTCACTCCATATGATACAGGTACCTTTGCCAGCAGCCAGACATACGTGGGGGGCAACGCTGTATTTCTGGCTGTTAAGGATGCAAGGGAAAGAATAATGAAGGCATTGGCGAGAATATATGAAACTGTTGGAGATGATATCGTATTTGAGAATGGCAGATTTGTTGTCAAGAGCCCTGATAAAAATTGTGAGTTAACTTTTAAAGAAGCTGTATCAAAGGTAACCTTTGGGCAAAAAGGGGTGATCATAACCGGAAGCTCCAGCTATAAAGCTGAGGAGGCCCCGCCGCCTTTTGCGATTTGTTGGGCTAAGGTCGCTGTTGATATGATTACGGGCAGTGTTCAACTAAAGCATATAATCGAAGCAGTGGACGTGGGCAAAGCAATAAATCCCGAGTTTGTGGAAGGGCAGGTACAGGGCGGGGTAAGCATGGGCATAGGCTATGCTATGATGGAACAGATCGAAATTGATAAAAAGACCAAAAAAGTCCTATCCTCAGACCTTATCAATTATGAAGTTCCTCTAACCCTTGACATGCCGGAAATCCATGTGTATATTGCCGACGGATATGAACCTACCGGACCCTTTGGAGCCAAGAGCGTGGGAGAATTGGCCACTGTTCCGGTTGCTGCGGCAATAGCAATTGCGATATCCAATGCTGCCGGGGAAGAAATAAAGAAGATCCCTATAACTCACTCATACATTGCCAAAGGCTTGAGAGCATAAAAAACATAAAACAACAGAGGTGATCCTATTATGATAAAATCCGGTTTTGAATATCTTGTTCCTGAATCCCTTTCCGATGCTTATGATTTCAAAAAAAAGCATGAAGAAGCTGCTTACATTGGGGGAGGGACAGATTATATACCTTTATTGAAGTACGATCTGAAAAAACCTGAGACGATTATAAGTCTGGGAAAAATAATGGAATTAAAAAAGATAGAAGCGGATGAAAAAGGGATGTTTATAGGTTCGATGGTTACCTTGGAAGAGATCCATGAAAACAGATTTGTCATAGATTCCTTTCAATCATTGGCACGGGCTGCCCAAAGTGTTGCTTCTCCGCAGATACGAAACATGGGAACTATAGGAGGCAATATACTTCAAGATAGGAGATGCATGTATTTCAATCAATCGGAAGATTGGAGGAGCAATCTGGCATCATGCTTTAAAATAGGCGGGAGCATATGTCATCAAGCTCCTAAATCCGAGGTTTGCAGGGCGTTATATTATTCGGATATAGCTCCTGTGCTGTTGAGCCTGGATGCCGAAGCAGAAATTTATGACGGAGAATTGATAAGAATGCCTGTCAGCCATCTTATCAAAAGCCATATTGAAAGAAACGGAAGGATAAAAACCAATGATTTTATTTTAAAGGGCTTTTATATTCCTTATTTACCTGAAGACTCCTGGGCGAAATTTGGGAAATACAGCTTAAGGGCTTCAATAGACTTCCCTGCTATGAATATAGCAGCCAGATATTCTAAGCGTGAAGAGAGTTGTATTGTCAGGATAATAGCAGGAGCCGTATCCCCTGTTCCAATAGAATTGAATGATATTGAGAGCATGATAGTCAACCATCTTGATAAGCTGGAAGAATATAAGAAGGATATCGTTGAAGGTGCACTTTCGGAACTGACAAAAAAAAGCTGTCTGATAAGAGAAACTGGGATATCCATAAATGCAAAAAGGAATGCTTTTAAAAATATTTTACGAATGACAGATGGTTTAATTTCTGCGATCATAAAAAAATAATTGATGCCGTTTAAAGGTTTACAAAGTTTTGACATTGCGTTATACTTTTGTTAGTATAACGCAGCATTATTTGACTCAGGAGGATAAATGTTGAAGAACATATTTTTAACGGGCAGCATACATATCGGCAAAACTACAGCATTGAATGCTTATTTAAGCAGCTTTAGGGGAACTGTTGGAGGATTCAGCACATTTCGCATGACCCATGACGATAAGGTTATCGGTTTTTCAATGAAGCCTTTAAATGCCAGGGGTACTGTCATGCCCGCATATATTGCAAGACAGGATGAAAAAGGCAACTGGATACCTATGCCGGATACCTTCAATGATATGGGTGTCCATATATTAAAAAAAGCTTTAGAGGATAAGGTTGATCTTATCATAATGGATGAATTAGGTTTTTTTGAGGAACATGCCTATCCCTTTCAGAAAGCGGTCTTTGAATGCTTGGACTCGCACATACCTGTATTGGGAGTTATTAAAACAGTATCATCAGGCTTCTTAAATGATTTAAGGAAAAGAAAAGATATACAAATACTTGAAATGACAAAAGAAAACAGGGATGAAATACCGAATAAAATTTTAAAATTGTTAGGATATGACGGATATGTTTGTGTGGAATGAATATAAAATAAAATGGTTTGAGAAGGCAGCCTATTTGACGGATTTCTATGAAGGCATAGCGGAAAAGTGCGATGAGAGAGGCCTTGTAAACAAGAACTCGGATGTATTGGATGTGGGATGCGGCTTAGGCTATCTGTCCATGGCCTTATCCCCTTATGTAAACTCTGTTACGTCTTTGGATATCAGTGAAGAAGCCATTGGATTCCTGAATAAAAAATGCGATGAAAAAAAGATGAGCAATATAAAGCCTATAGCCTGCGATTGGAAAAAACACAAGCCGGAAAAAATATATGATGCAGTTTTTATATGCTATTGCGGCGGCTTTGGCACAGAGGAATTTTTTAAATTGGCCGGGCTTAGCAGTAAGTATGTAGTAGGTATTATCCCTAATAGCTCATTTGGAGATAATTTTGGCATAAACCGGTTTTTTGAGCCGGTTAAGACCTATACGAGGAGAGAAAACTTAAACAGCGTATCTAACTTTTTTGAACAAAACAATATCATATTTGGCAATATTGAGCATAACTGCGAATTTGGCCAGCCTATGGACAGCATGGAAGAATACAAAAGCTTTATGGAGCATTACTTTGATATAAAAGATGATGCTTTGTTGAAAAAGCATTCTGAAGCTTGTCTGAAGAAAAAAGGAAAGGCCTACTATCTTCCTAATATTAAACGCAGCAATATAATAATAGTCGAAAACGGCTTATGCTCTGGCAATCATAAAGCTTTTCAGTGAAAATGGCTAAAGGAGTATAGTATGTTGGATGAAGCTTATAAAAGGAAAAAATACTTTCTGATACTCATACCTATCATAATTTTTATAGTGTCTATAATCCTTGGAAGATACCCTATGAGCTTGAGCGACATAGGGGATGTGCTTGGAAACAAACTACTCGACCTGAATAAGCCTGTTGACGAGGGATTGGAAACTGTTATTTTCCAAGTCCGCCTGCCGAGGATTACAGCAGCATTTTTAGTCGGAGGCGCATTAGCAGCTTCAGGTGCTGCATATCAAGGCATGTTCAGAAACCCGCTGATATCCCCTGATATACTTGGAGCTTCTGCAGGTGCAAGCTTTGGGGCATGCATAGGGATTTTGTTTTCCTGGTCAATTGCAGCTATACAGCTTTCTGCATTTATATTTGGCTTAATATCGGTTTTTATTACTTATGTCATAAGCAAAAGCATAAGAGGAAGGGATGCCACCCTTATGCTTGTATTGACAGGTATTTTGGTAGGAACCGTTTTCTCATCATTAGTTTCATTGACCAAGTTTGTTGCAGATCCTTATGGAAAGCTCCCGGAGATAACCTTTTGGCTTATGGGAAGCCTGGCTGCCGTAAAAGACACAGATGTCTATATGCTCTTGCCTTGCTTTATTATTGGGATAGTGCCTCTTTACCTGCTGAGATGGAAGCTTAATGTACTCTCCTTCGGAGAAGAGGCCCAAGCCATGGGCGTGAATGTAAACAGATTGAGGATGATCGTGATCATCTGTGCAACTTTAATGACAAGCTCATGCATCGCGATAAGCGGATTAATAGGCTGGATAGGCCTTGTGATACCTCATCTTGCAAGAGCTGTTGCAGGCCCTGACTATAAGAAGCTTCTGCCTTATGCTGTCGTAACCGGAGGAACATTCCTGCTTATTATTGATGATATAGCAAGATGCGCAAGCTCTCTTGAGGTTCCTCTCGGTATATTGACCTCAATCATGGGTGCACCGTTTTTTATTTACCTTTTGATGTATTCAAGGAGGGGATGGAATTGAAGCTCGAAATAAGAGATTTGACCTTCGGCTATGGCAAGAAGGCTGTGGGGCACGACCTGAGCATCGATGTCGGCGAAGGCCAGTCTTTATGTATTTTAGGATCAAATGGAGTAGGCAAAACAACGCTTTTAAAAACAATATTAGGCATATTGAAGCCTATGGAGGGAGAAGTACTGATCGATGGCATAAGCACCAGGGGATGGTCGCCTGCAGAATTCGGCAAAGCCATAGCCTATGTGCCGCAGCAGCATATTCCGCCTTTTCCTTTCTCTGTTTTGGATGTAGTGTTGATGGGAAGAACAGTACATATGAGCACTTTCGGGATGCCTAAAAAGCAAGACAGAGATATAGCTTGTGATATTTTAAAGAAAATGGGAATAGATGATCTGAAAGACAAATCCTATACGGAGATCAGCGGAGGGGAAAGGCAGATGGTATTGATCTCCAGGGCCCTGGCCCAGAAGCCTCAGATACTTATATTGGATGAGCCCACATCGAATCTTGACTTCGGTAATCAGGCAAGGGTGCTTGAATATATTATAAAGCTGGTAGAAGAGGGGTTGACTGTGGTGATGACATCTCACCGGCCGGAGCATGCTCTGGCTGCTGCATCTAAGGTTGTTCTGATGAAGGGAGGGGATGCAATAGATTACGGATCGCCGGAGAATGTGATCACCGAAGAAAGCATGAAAAGCCTTTACGGCATAGACGTGGTGATGGTGGATGCAGACATGCCCGATAGGAGAAAAGCAAAGCTGTGCATACCTCTTATGAATTCTTATAACTAGAAAGGAGAAGAAGAATGAATAAAAAATCAATCAAAGCATTATCCTTATTGATCGCATTTACACTTATATTCTCTGCTATTACAGTCAATGCATCTAAAGCTGAAAATCAAACCCGAACCATAGTTGATATGGCGGGAAGAAAGGTAGCTGTTCCTGAAGCAGTAAACAAAGTATATTCAATGGGTCCTTCAGGCACTATACTTTTATACACTCTGTGCCCCGATAAGATAGTGGGAGTTAATTATGAGTTTACCCCAAGGGAGCTGAAATTCGTACCGTACAAATACAAAAAATTGCCTGTCCTTGGAGGCTGGTTCGGCAAAAACAATACCGGCAATATCGAGGAGATACTGAAGGCCAAGCCTGATTTTATATTGTCATATGGCACTATCGATAAAACCGCGATCTCTACTGTGGAGAAGATCCAAAAACAACTTAGCATACCTATTGTGATGGTCGATTCCAACCTTGAAAAGTCCTATAAGGCCTATGAATTTGTAGGCGACATTGTAAATGAGAAGGAAAGAGCAAAGGTTTTAGCTGATTATTCAAAAGCGATAATCAATGAAGTTAAAGAAAAGGCCGGTAAGCTGCCACAAAAAAAGGTAAGGATATACTACGCCGAAGGGGCTGAAGGCTTGCAGACTGAAGGAAGAAATTCCATAAGAACGCTGGTTTCCGATATGGTAGGCGGCCTGAACGTAGCGGGAATAAGCACCACAACGGATTATGGCAAGAGCCCTGTATCCATTGAGAATGTATTGGCCTGGGGTCCTGAAGTGATACTTGTAGGGTCAGATCCAAGCGGCGAGCATAAAGTTCAGAGCAAGATAATGAATGACAAAAGATGGGCAGGAATAAAAGCGGTAAAGAATAAGAAAGTCTATGAAATCCCCCATGGCCCCTTTAATTGGTATGACAGGCCCGATTCAGTCAACAGGCTTATCGGCCTGAAATGGATGGGAAATCTATTTTACCCTGATGTATTCGACTATGATATGAAAAAAGAAGCGAAGAAATTCTACAAAGAGTTCTACCATATCGATTTGACGGATGAACAATTGAAGGACTTGCTGGGGAACGCATATAACCCTATAAGATAACTTTGCAGTATTAAAAAGCAAAAATGGCAAATCACTTCTGGCTTTTTAATATCCATGGTAGCTTTTCTTGGGTTCATAGTGGGATAAATAAACTATTATAAATCTATTATAGCGTAAACTGGGGAACCGCCTGATACCGAGCTGTATGATAAGTGTTGTGAGAGTGAGGTAGGTGAGCTGATCACCTACCTCACTCGATTTTTGAAGTAATCCTATTTTGTATTCCTCGCCCTGTTTATTGTCTTCCTCATATTACCTTATGCTGTCCGCATAAATGTAGAACAGATAGCCTATATGCGAATAATTGTAAGGATGTATGTCTTTGTTGTGCCATCCTCTGCGGTCACAATGATATATACTTGAACGCTCCCTTCACCAACTTCTATAGGGGCTGATGGGCTTCCGCTAGCCACAGGCGTGCCATTGGCCGTGATCGTTGCAGCATCATCGCTTGCCGTAGGAATCACTCTTATTGTGTTTAGCTCCGGCAGCATTTCCATAGCATAAACATACTCAGTAATCGATGGCGTGAATTCCTGCAAATCTGCAAAGGTCTCACCATAGCTGAGAGCAAGGCCTGACAAATTAGCATCGCTGGATAGATACTCTCCGGGAATAACCGTGAGGATGTATGTCTTTGTTGTGCCATCCTCTGCGGTGACGACAATATTTATTTGAGTTTCATCTTCGGCAATATATATCATTTGTGATGGGCTTCCGCCGGCCACGGGCTCTCCATCTACCGTAATCCGTGCATTGCCATCCTTTGTCGTCGGAGTTACAGTTACGCCATTGCTTTGCGGATTCATTACGGCAAGATATTCGGTAGTCGATGATGTAAATTGTGAAGGCTCTTCAAAGGTCGCACCGTCCAGAATAAGGTCGCTCAAATCAGCATTGCCGGACAATATAGGCTGGGACGGTGGTTGAGGCGTAGGCCGGGACGGTGGTTGAGGCGTAGGCCGGGACGGTGGTGCAGGCAGCCTTTCGATGTCGATAATATATGTTCTGCTGCTTGTGCCATCCGCTGATGTTACCTTAACCCTAACCGTGTTCAATCCCGTATACAGGGAAATTCTTCCCGATGCTTCCCCGCTATTTACCAAAGCACCATTTACGGTTATGGTCTGGCCTTCATTACTTGCCTCCGCTATCACTTTGGTATTCCTAATATTATCAAAAACCACATCAAAGTATTTTGTCTTATCCGTAGAAAAGCTGGGATTTAACTGTATATTTTCAAGAAAAAGGCTTTTAAGCTCTGCATTAGAGGGGTCATAGATAAAAAAGGTTTCAGCCACGGCGCTCATTCCTTCAGCACCGACAGTGATATAATACCTTCCTGCCGTACTGTTTTTCATTGTATATTCCAGACTGAAATTGCCACTGGCCCTGCTAATTGTGTTTCCGACATATTCAATTCTATTTAAAGGATCGGTAATCTTAACTGTTACCTGTTGCCCTGGCTCTGAGTCAATGCTTCCCGTTATGTTAACCTGCTTATTTTTATTTATACTGGCCTTCAAGCTCACATCCGCACCATAATCAAAATATGTGGATACCGGCAAATCCAGGCCTGACGAACCTACAGCGACAAGATATCTTCCTTTTTGCTTATTTTTCATAATATATGAAATTTCATATTTGCCTCCATCCCTGCTAATACAATGCTCGATAAGCTCAATTCTTTTTTCGGGATCTTTTATGAGAACAGTAAGTTGCTGTCCGTTTCCTGTGCTGATCGTGCCGGACACTGTAACCTTATTGCTCTTATCAATGGAAGCATTTACGTCCACGCTTGCTATTATGGCACCTGTTCTATCCGGATAATAGTCAAAATACGTTCGTACAGCATTTAAAATGCCATACGCTCCAATCGTAACTTGATAACGTCCCTCCTTGTTTCCTGACAGTAAGTTTATAAAGGAAAAATTTCCATCAATTCTGCTTGCTGCTTCGTCAACGTACGCTAAACTTCCATCAGGTGCTATTACTTTGACTGTAATTTCATGCCCCGGGCCGCCGCTATTGTAGCCGACTATTGTTACAACGCCTCTTTTGTCAACCTCAGCCTTCACATTGCTGATATAAGCGTCGGAAGCGGCAACAACAGCGACCGGGCAAAATGAAAGCAGCATTACCGCTAAAATTACCGCTATGATGCGTATACATCGTTTTTTCATGCCTTATTCCCCCTTTTCATGGGAGCTGGACAGGATATGCTTTTGGAGTTTGTTTTGTTGCATTGATATCATTTCCATCCCACACAAGGACTTTTGCCCTATATTGATTTACATCGAAAGGCGTTATTACTGACAATGAATAAACCTCAGTAGCACCCGCGCCAATTCTCCTGCCAAGGGAATTCATACTTACCATACTGCCGTTTTGGTCATAGAGAACCAGTATTACCAGTACGTCCTGAGTCATTGAGGTGTTGTTTCTGATGCCGGCATAGGCATAAAGCGGTACACCCGGTGTCACTCCTGCTGCACGGGAAAGGGTATCCCACGGTATTTTAGGTGCTATCACTTCTGTTGCTCCGTTTTGTACAACCTGCTTGGGCAGCAGATCCTCCTCTTTGTATTGTGAATAGCTGAATACGATGTTTGCGGTTATGTCGCCGGAGCCTTTAGAGGATACGCTGATTTCCTGAGTCTGAGTAGATAGGGTTTTGTTGGCATCCTTATAAGTAACGGTGATTTTTTTACCCGTATCATAAGTATTCAACACCTTTTGATCCGAGCTGTCGGCGGCAAGGTTGTTTTTTGAAAAATCAATGTACCCGACGGTGTCTATTTGTCCGTCGCTGTATTTTAAGGCAACAGCAAGGCCTGAAAGATCCAGCTTTTCGCCCTCTGTATAGTTCAATTTCGGTTGGCTCGGCATACTGATGCTTTTGACCTCAATAGGAATAATTGGCACGGACTTCGATGCTATGCCTTCCCTTAAGGTGGTGGAAACGGCCGAAACCTTGAAATAAGTCTGAGTACCGCTTTCCAGGCCGGTAATACTATAGCTTGTATTTGCAGACCCCATTGCTGTTCCCGGCGCCGTGCCAACTTTTTCATATCTGCCATCCCACGAATGGGATTTGTAAATATTGTAGGCTGCCGCATCCTTCACTGCATCCCAGGTAATCACAGCAGAGTTTAAGGTAAGGGACTTATCCTTTAGTGCTAAGTTCTGGGGCTGTGCAGGTGGGAAGGAGCCTATGGGCTGCGTCAGGTAATTGACCACGTGACACTCCGAGATATTTTTGCCGTCGTTTGTGGTCAAATTATAATTGTAGACCGCGAGGCACCACCGGTAAGCATAATATGAGTAGTCCTCGGGAACATTGGCCACGGTTCCCGAGCTTGTGATGGATTTGGATTTTGCGCTGGAGGTTGTGACTGAAGCACCCACTCCTCCGCTGACACCCTTTGTTACGCCCAATATGTTAGTTTTCACCATTACATTAGTCTCCAGAGAGAAATCAAAGGCTTTCTCATCCTCTTCGGACACTGTGATTTCCTGGGAGGTTATGCCTTCACCTATTCCCGTTCCTATAAAGCTTTTCTCGTAGGCGCCTCCGCGGTATAGGGTGTTTTTGCGGAAAGCTTGACCAAGGCGCATACCCATGACATTAGAAATCTCATTTGGCTTTTGCCCATTCTTTAATGTATAGGTTCTGGGGTCTCCGACAACATGGTTATTTAAAACCTCAGGCGATACCTTGGGTGCACTGGGCATATTCTGTGTCACCCGATTGTAGTAATTAAGGGACATGCTCTGCATAATAGGTGCGTATGGGAGCCGGATCTCCATCAGCTCAGGTTTTTCGCTGTCCTTGGCATACATCTCATAATAGAATACATCATAGGGTATGACCATGGCCACCACCTGGTCATCAGCAGTAAGGTTAGTAAAGCTTTGGCTTGTGCTTACCGACGTGGTGGACGTCCAGCTTTGGGTAAATGAGCTTTTTACTTCAACCTCAAACTCTTGAGAGAATATTTTTTTGCCCAAAATACTTAGTCCGTCCTCAAAGCCAAAGGTGACACCTGCGCTGGCTGAAATGCCTCCGCCTAAAGAGGAGGACTTCTCCGCTCCCGTTCCGTAGGTAGTTCCGATATTGCCGATGACACCTGAATATTCTCTGCTCTGCTCGTTCAGTTCCTTATAATAGGGTGCCGCACCCAAAACCGCTATTACAGAGGGGTCTGAAAAAGTAAAGGTAGTCAGTTCAGGCCTTGCAACCACTGTGATGCCGGTATTTAAAACATCTACCGCCGCTATAGAAGGATAATTGGTTTTTCCTTGATCACCGCCCCATATTTTAGTCAAATGAGTGGTAATATCAGTGGAGTTGTTATCCTCACGGCCGCACCATGTCACGAAGACATGCTCTCCATCGTAAAACCGGTTATAATGGAGCATTAAAACCTGCTCTCTTCCGGACAAGTTGCCATCAAAATTCCCGACGATTGTGCTTATGATGTATGTGGAATCCTCTCCCTTGCCTCCGCCATAAATATCGGTGATATCTTTAAACCAATGACCGCTTTTGTGCTGGTATCTCAAACTCGTATTTTTATATTTATTCGCCGCTTTGGGATGTGCAACGTCATGCTTTATAAAGCTTGCACCGTCATATTTCAAAAGGATATTTCCAAACACTACATATTCTTGCATGCCAGGGCCGTCAAGGGCAGCGCAGGCAATGCCCGGAAGCCAGCTTTTAAGACCCTTCGCCGCATTATCGCTTATGGGATATACCGGATAGCTAGCACTTGATATATCGCCAAAGCCTTTGCCGTCATATATGAGATAAGTAATGGCAAGGCTTTGATCATTCAGTCTGCCTCCTATGATAATAGCATTTTCTCCTGTATTAAATGCATCACCTACGCTTACGCTGGCACTGGTAAAGATGTATTTGTCCGGGTCTTTTTTATTGCTGCTTTGGGGATGCAGGTCGATTTTTGTTGTGGGGCTGTTTAAATCCGTAGTACCGCTGTAAATATAGAGCACCGCCGGATTCAAATCCGGTATTCTTTTCTTGCCCTCCTGTATTTGAGTTACTGTATCTCCGCTGCATATCAGCAAATCTGCATAACCGTCTGAATCCGCATCGCCTGCGGCGATATCAATGACATTTCTGGCGCCATTAGGCTTGATTTGCAGCGGATTGCTGGTATCAATGCCTTCGGCTATATACGGAATCAAAGTATCATTTCTGATGATTTTATCTTTGCCCAAATCAGCTGAAGCAACATCGCTATTCTTTTCCAAAGCATAGGAAACCGAGCCGGTATTGGGATTCATCTCCTTGTTGATGTTAATGATAAACAAGCTGCTGCTTACAGCAATTGCCAGCTCATCCTTGCCATCATGGTCAAAATCGCCGGCAGCCATATCGATGGGGTATTCCCGGTTGGATGTGGTACGGTCGTCATAGCGCTCAGGCTTTTTTATAGTTGCGATGAGAAAAGAGGAATGTACTGGTTTACCCCCGTTATAGTCGCTTACAAATAGCTTTAAATCTATATTTTTGTTGTTAGCTTTGTTTTTAGGAATGGCGGCTGTTACAAAGACCTGAATGCTTCCCTGATCCGTCTGCCCGAAAGCCCCTATTCCGCTAAAGTCCGCCGCAACTGATACCTTGGGCGCATTAAGGGATTCATTATCCAAAACACCGTTCAGATTCATGAGATCCTGATTTGCCTTCATTCCGTCGTTAGTCAGAGGCAGGTTGGAAACTCCGCTGCCGATCTTAAAGGATGTGTTGGAAATTATTCCAATTTGCGAGATTCTGTTGAAATAGGATATATCAACTCCAAGGGGGTGCTTTGCGGTATCCACCGGATTGCCGGCTTCATCGGTTCTTTGTCCTTGAGTTGTGTCAAAGCCAAGAGCCTTTGCCTGCTCTGCGGGATCAGTGATCGGCGCTGTTATGTCATTTTCATCTGCGTATGCCGGCTGAATGTTAACCAAAATACAGGTGCAGAATAAAGCAAAGGCGAGTAACAGAGAAAGAGATTTTTTCATAAAACAAACTCCCTTCATCACAAATATCAGGTATGTGCAAATTATTTCATCTTCATCCGTTTTCCTCCTTTTCCTTTTTCAGTCTGGCAAACGCCGGAGGAATTCTTGGAGTTTTAGCCTGCTTATTGGCTTTAAGAGGCTAAAGACCGCCGGACTGTTTCTAATTCTTGCCAGTTCCTTTCTATAGGCCGTGACGAACACGATCTTCAAGGCGGGGTTGCGTTCAAGCAGTTCCGTTGCAAGTTTTGCGCCGTTTAGGTTCGGCATGATAAGGTCGATAAAAGCCACTCCGGGATTTAAGGTTGCCGATGCCTGAAGCGCTTCCCGGGGGCTTGTAAAAGCGCCTACGATTTCTATATTTTCCTGCCCTGAAAGAATATAGACAAGCTCGTCAAGGCAGGGTTTTTCATCGTCCACCACCAACACGCGCAAGAAATCAACCTCCTTTCATATCTGTGCCCTTAACTTAACACAGGGTTATCACAAAATCTCACAAACTGGAAACGCGCCTGATAAAATAGTGGGGGTTAACTATTTGTGATGATCGCTTCCAACCTTGAAAAATTTTATAAGATAATTTTGCAGTATTAAAAAGCCAAAATGGCAAATCACTTCTTTGCCATTTTGGCTTTTTAGTTTCTCTATATTTTAGATAATTGCGATCTCGGTTTGCTTGTCAAATACATGCATTTTGTTCATATTGAAGGCCACCTTGATCATCTTTTCCGCTTCTGCCGCGGATGAAGATTCGACCTTGGCGATCAGGCTTTGATATCTCCTCTCAATAATATTCTGGCCGTCTGGCCTACGTAATTTTTTTCACAACAGATCATTTCATCCTTCATTAATTGCTTAATCTGATTTCTGGTTTTATGCAGTATTTCAGATAATACCTTATCAACTCTTATATTGAGCTCAAAAGGATTCTTGATGATTATGTAATCATTAGCCTGTGGAAGTGTCTCTCCTTGTTGAATTATATTATAGCTAATATGTTCCAAGTCGATTTCAGCCTTGTTCTTCGCAAAGAGAGTCTTTTTATTGCCATATTCTGATGCCAGCACGATATCATTAGCCATGAACCTGTCATACTCATCTCTGCTTATGGCGGATGGTGCTACTCTTTTATAGATAGCCAGGTTATATGTGTTTCTGCATTTTTCACACTGATAGATCAGCCATACATCTATTCGATTACCATTTGCATTTATTCTGAATTTATCTGTATTAATATACTTTGTCTTGCATCCGCATTTTGAACAATTCCTGATAATCTTATATGAATCATTAGGTAAAATTTTATATTCAATTTCTTTAAAATAGCTCATTTTGCATCTCCTAAAATATTATTTTGGGATTTGCAAAGGCTATCTAATTATTCATTTATTGCAATAGCCTTTGCTATGCAAAATAAACTGGTGTGCACATATAATGGTCTCCTTGATTTTTTCTTAATCATACTATATATCTGACGTGCACACTATCTCAAACATTTTTCTAAAAAAAAATGAGCCAATATCTATTCCATATTGACCCATTATCTTTCACGCCGCATTTTTCATTTTACTTATGATGCGCTGTATACTTTTTTCAGACAAGAAGTATTTTTCCGCCAATTCTGCAGTTTTTAAACCATTTTGATAATCTTCATAGATGCTGATATTCCTTTCATGTAGCTCCTGACGGATCTTTGTTCCTTCGCCCCATTTTTTTCTGGTGTTCTCTTTCCTTGGAATATAAATGCATTCCCCGTCCACATAATTTTGTATTAATTCTATAACTTCAATTGGCAGAATCTGTTCTGCTTTTCTATAGCTCATTTTGCCCTCCTAAAATATATACTATTAGGAACAGCAAGGGCTATAACAGATTTAATTTATAAAAATGCAATAGCCGCTGCTATGCAAAAATAACATATCTTCTCATAAAACAAGCCTCCTTTTTTACACCTGCTGCATAAATTGTAATTTATTTTTCAACTGAGGTCAATATATAAGAGCTTTTAGCCTTTAGGTAAAATTATTGTAAATAAAATGCTATATGAAAATGCTTAATGTTTAGATAAAATGATATTGTAAGCAAAAGCTGGAATTTGGGGAGCCGAATGAAATGGGCTTGCGGATTATATCGGAAATGTTATTTTCGGGCATTAGATGGGGGGTGTAAAGATGAGTAAGATTGCTTGCGGCATAGACTTAGGGGGAACAAAGCTAGAAGTAGGCCTTGTAGATGACAATGGCAATATCATAGCGAGAGTGAAAAGGCCTACGCATGCACATGAAGGGCCGGAAAGTGTCATAGACAAAATAAATGACAGCATAATGACCGCTCTTGAAAAATCGAATATCAAACAAAGGGATTTGCGGGGCATTGGAATAGGTGTACCCGGATTGATCGATGCCGATATGGGAAAGGTAATCTTTCTTACAAACCTTCCGGGATGGAGAGATATACCTCTTGCAGAAATTATGGAAGAAAAGTTTCATATACCTGTTAAGCTTGGCAATGATGCCGATGCGGCGGCCTATGGGGAATATTTATTCGGCTCAGGGCGGGGTGCAAGAAACTTTGTATATATGACTGTAAGCACTGGGATAGGCGGAGGCGTGATAATAGAGGGTAAGCTTTACCGTGGAGCCAGCTCAGGCGCGGCAGAGATTGGCCATGTCGTGATTGATGTACACGGGGAAAAATGCAACTGTGGGAATTATGGCTGCTTTGAAGCCCTGGCCTCCGGTACAGCCATAGCAAGATTTGCAAAACGGGCTATTGATAGAGGCAGGCATTCATTAATAGAAGAATTGTCAGGAGATGAACCTATAAAGGCGGAGCATGTTTTTGAAGCCGCCGGACAGGGGGACAGACTTGCACTGGACATAATCGATGAAGAGGCATTTTATCTGGGCATAGGGATATGCAATATAATGGCTATGTATAATCCGGAAAGGATAGCTATAGGTGGCGGAGTATCAAATCAGTGGGATATGTTTTATCATAAGATGATGGAAACTGTCAGGGATAGGGCCTTGAAGCAAAATGCAAAAGTGTGCAGGGTGATAAAGGCAGAATTAGGAACAGATGCCGGCGTTGTGGGTGCAGCTGCATTGATAATCTAAGTGAGAATTGATACCGCAGGAAACACTTGACGTATTGACTATATGATACATATAGTTTAATATATCTATAGACAAAAGGATATGCATGCATAACCTATCGTTGCTGATATAAGCATAGGGGAGTAATTGCCGCAAATATTTGCGGGGTAATGTCAACATACTGATGGAAACATCTGGCATACCTGAAACAATGAGACTTATGCGCAGCTATTGCTGCGCCTGAGTCTTTTTTTATGCGTGTAGGACAAAATATGGAAGGGGATAGAAATGGATATTTTAACTATTGTACTTATCGCTTTGGGACTGGCTATGGATGCCTTTGCCGTATCTGTGAGCAGCGGTATAACGATCAAGGATCTTAAGCCGAGACATGGAGTAAAAATTGCTTTATTTTTCGGAGGTTTTCAGGCTTTGATGCCTATATTGGGCTGGCTGCTGGGAATAGGATTCAAGGATTATATCGAAAAGTATGACCACTGGATAGCCTTTGTGCTATTAGGCTTTATCGGGGCAAAAATGCTCAAGGAAGCTATGGATGACGATTGCGAATATATTTCCGATCCGCTGCAGAACAAGGTGCTTTTTATGCTTGCAATAGCGACAAGCATAGATGCTATGGCAGTTGGAGTAAGCTTTGCCTTTTTGAAAGCTTCCATACTCAGCTCTTCTCTGATCATCGGCGCAATAACCTGTGTGATCTGCTTCGGTGGGGTATACCTGGGCAATAAATGTGGCTGCGTATTTAAGAAAAAAGCGGAGATCGCAGGCGGCGTAGTGCTCATACTGATAGGCTTCAAGATTTTAGCCGAGCATTCCGGCTTCACCACTGTGGTGCTCAACATGTTTAAATAAAGAAAGAATAAATTTGCTGACTAATGTACAAAATTAGAGAGTATATTGTTATAATGTAGACAACAAGAATGAAAGAAGGGGTACTACATGGACAACAATGACAAATTGGTGGAAAAGTTGATTCAGCGCAATAATGCCAACATAGTGCTGCTTGTTATGGATGGGCTTGGAGATATACCCAATAAGGATTTCGGACGAAAAACTCCTTTAGAGTATGCAATAACTCCAAATCTGGATAAACTGGCAAAGGAATCTGCTTTAGGCAGGCATATACCTGTGCTGCCGGGTATCACGCCGGGAAGCGGCCCCGGACATTTAGGCTTGTTTGGCTACGATCCCTTGGAATATGAGATAGGAAGAGGGATGCTGGAAGCTGCGGGCATGGATATGGATATAAAGGATGGAGACGTAGCAGCAAGATGCAATTTTGCATCGGCAGATGAAAACGGAGTGATAACTGACAGAAGAGCAGGCAGGATTCCTACGGAGAAATGCGTTGAAATATGTGAGATATTGAGCAATAATATAAAAACCGTAGACGGTGTGGAGGTAATAATCAGACCGGGCATGCAGCACAGGTTTGTGGTCATGTTCAGGGGCGAGAACCTTTGCGATAAGCTTACGGACTCAGATCCTTTGATGGAGGGGAAAGAGCCTCTGGATGTTGAGCCTCTGACAGAGAATGCAAACTTTACCGCAGAGATAGTAAATAAGTTTTTCAGGGAAGCACGCAAGGTGATAAAGGATCTAAAACCGGCCAACTCCCTCCTGATGAGAGGATTTTCTGCAAAGCCGAGGATTCCAAGCATGTGCGACAGATTTGGACTTAATACTGTTTGCATAGCTCATTATCCCATGTATAGAGGGCTTTCAAAGTTTGTCGGTATGAATGTTTTGGATGCAGGCAATACTCCTGAGGATGCATTCAATGTATATACAGACAATTGCTCTAAATATGATTTCTTGTTTATACATATAAAATATACGGACAGCTTCGGAGAGGACGGAAATTTCCAGGGAAAGGTTAAGACCATTGAAGCCGTTGACAAGGCATTGCCCATTCTTCTTGAGAAGAAACCCAATGTGCTGTGCATTACGGGCGATCATTCAACACCTGCGGCAATGAAAGGCCATAGCTGGCATCCGGTGCCTGTTATGATACATTCGGACTTCTGCGGCTTTGACGATGCTTCAAGATTTACTGAGAATGATTGCAATAAAGGAAGCTTAGGGATGTTCCAAAGCAAATACCTAATAAATTATTTGCTTGCTAATGCCATGAAGCTTTCAAAATTTGGAGCTTAAATAGAAGGAGTTTTCTTTTATGAAAAAAATCAAGCTTTTGATCAGATATATAAAGGACAAAGAAGTTTCTATTTTTAAAAAGCTGTTGATTTTTGGGGGCTTGTTTTATCTCATATTCCCTATGGATATTGTTCCTGACTTCATAATAGGTTTAGGCATATTGGACGATGCTGCGGTGCTGCTGTTTGTCTGGAATGCCATAAAATCTGAACTCAGCGAATATGAAGAAAAAGTTATCAAGACTGGTGTGGATCCATCCAGGGTCATCGAGGTGGATTTTAAAAAGGAAGATGATGATTAACAGGGGTGTTTTTGTGAAGAAGTCATTGCTCATATTATGGCTTTCGATATTTGTTTTTGCTATGGTATCATGCGCCGGATTTGCAGGGCCTGATGACGGCATCCTTCCTCCCGATGATGCAGAAGCTGTGTCGCCTGAAGAAAAAAATGAAATTACGATTTCCATGGTAGGCGATATGATTTTTTATTGGAATGTAGAGGCTTCCATGAAAAAATATGGAGACGGCTATGTATTTGAAGGCTATGGTCCTATGATGAAAAAAAGCGATATAGTGCTGGGCAATCTGGAGACCTCCATATCCAGGCGCGGCAAGCCTGCAGAGGATAAGCAGTATACCTTCAGAGGCAGGCCGGAGGTTTTGAAGGCATTGAAGGACAGCAATTTCTCTGCTGTCAGCATAGCGAACAATCATGTATTGGATTTTGGCATGGATGCTTTTTTGGATACCTTGAGCCATCTGAAAAAGCATGAGCTTTCCTATGCAGGCGGAGGCAGGAATCGGGAAGAGGCGGACAAAGGAACGATAATAGAGAGAAATGGCATAAAGGTAGGCTTTTTAGCCTTCACAAAAGTGGTGCCTGTGGTTGAGTGGTATGCAAGAAAGAATAAGCCTGGCATAGTGGGCGCATATAAGGTTCACGAGCAGGAATTTGTAAGGACTATAAAGGAAATGAAGACAAATTGCGATGTGCTGGTCGTATCCGTTCATTGGGGTAAGGAAGCATCGACGGAAATAAGAGATGAGGAAAGGTACATAGGCCGCAGCATGATAGATGCTGGAGCTGACATAATAATGGGACATCACCCCCATGTAGTTCAAGGGATTGAGATATACAAGGATAAACCCATCTTCTACAGCTTAGGAAATTTCATTTTCACAAAATCAAAGCTTGATATCAGCAACAAAACTATAATGGCCACTGTCACAGCTGATGATAAAGGCAATATATCCAACATTGAAATTATTCCCGGGAATATTGTTAATGGAAAGCCCACTCCTATGGAAGGCATCGAAAGAGACGAATTCATCAAATATTTCAACGGGCTAAATGTGAATTATACAGTAGTGAATAGTGAAATTTAGTGAAAGATTCAGTGACCTTCAGTGGTTAAATAGAAAAAGGAGGTAAAGCATGGTTCTATTATTGGCATCCATAGCTCCATCGATAGCGTTAATGTATTTTTTCTATGTGAAGGATAAATATGAAAAGGAACCCAGGCAGCTATTGATCAAGGCATTTTTCCTTGGAGCTCTTGCTGTTATTCCTGTATTATTGGTGGAGATGCGCTTGAATGTATTTGATGCGGCAGCAAATAGAAACCTGATAGCTGCAGGCTATACAGCTTTTATTGTAGCGGGTCTGGTGGAAGAGGGCTTCAAATTTCTTATGTTTTACCTTCTTATATGGCGCAATCATGAGTTCAACGAGATGTATGACGGCATAGTTTACAGCGTCTTTGTTTCTTTAGGATTTGCCACTATAGAAAATATAGGATATGTATTATCTACCGGATTTAGTGTGGCGCTTTTGCGCTCTCTCACCGCTGTCCCTGCCCATGCCATGTTTGGCGTAGCAATGGGATATTACCTGGGAATAGCGAAGTTTGCCAGAACGCCTTATAGGGAAAAATATTTCAGGCTAGGCTTGATAGTTCCTGTTGCTTTGCATGGAATTTATGATTTTATCTTGCTTTCTCAAAGATACTATATCATGGCTGTGTTTATATTTTATGTTATATATCTTTGGAAGCGAGGCATGAGCAATGTGAGGGAACTGGTGGAATGTTCGCCTTACAAGGATTTGCCGGATAAGGATTACGAAGATGACCAAAGGCGATGATATTTAATAAGATTCCACTTCATAAACTGTGTTGTGCTGCACTCTTATATCAGTCAGCACAACAGATCATCAATGAATTATTGCAGTAAAATCAAATAAAGATTTTAAAAGGGGCATGCCGAATGAACAGGATTTATGTACATTTTTTCGGGACTCCAATGATTTATCTTGATGAAAACAGGACAAGCTTTCCCTTCAAAAAAGCAGAAGCACTTTTTTATTATTTGGTTATTAAGAAGAGGGCTTTGAAGGATGAACTGTCTGCGCTTTTTTGGCCTGATATTGAATCTGAAAAAGCAAGGAAGAATTTACGAAATTCAATATATAATATCAGAAATATATTGGGGAAGGATGTTCTGCTTTCACCTCAAAAAGATTTTGCAGCGCTGAATCCCGAAATAGAAATACAAACAGATATAGAAATATTTGCTTCAACAAACAGCAAAGAAGCCTTGTTCTTATACAAGGGTGAATTTTTAGAGGGCTTTTTTATCAAGGATTCAGATCGTTTTGACTCATGGGTATTTGAGCAGAGAGATTACTATAATGAATTATACAAGTCAAAATTGGACAATATCATAAAAGGCTCGATCAATAAAAAGGATTACAAGGATGCAAGGCAATATCTTAAGCAGTACATATCAACAGATGAATTTAACGAAGAGGCTTACAGGACCTTGATGAAGGTTTATGCGAAGGAAGGCTTGATAAATGAAGCCTTGGATTTGTATGGTAAATTGAAATACAGGCTGGAAACGGAGCTTTCGGTTAAGCCGGATGCAGAGACCGCTATGCTGTATAAAAGACTCCTGGAGGCCAAAAATCACCGACCGGCATATCTTAGAACCAATGGGGGAAATTTCTTTTATGGGAGGCTGAGAGAACTATCTTTGATGCAGGATCTCTTTGCTTCATTTTTAAATAATATAAATGCTCAATCCTTTATACTCATAGGTGAGGCAGGGGTGGGCAAAACCGCCCTTCTTCAGCATTTCTTAAATAAAATAGATACAAAGGATATGATTTTGCTCAGGACCGATTGCAATGCTAACGAAGAAAAATATTCTCTTAGGGCATGGACACCTATTTTAGCAAAAATAATTAAGGTATATGGGAAGAAAAATATGAAGATACCCGAGGCTTGGGTAAATATAATTGCAAGTCTCTTTCCCGGAGTGTTGGAAAATGTAGAAAATTATCGCAATGAAGCCTTGTTGAATCCAAGCGCTATCGCTTATGGAATAGTGGAGGAAATAATGTCCGGCATTCTTTCCGCTTTGAGCCGGGAGAATAAGCTGCTGGTTATAATTGAGGATATTCAATGGATCGACAGCCTAAGCCTTAGTATTATCTCAAAGATTATTTCTGTTGATAAAAATAAAAAAATATTGTTCATAATGACCAGCCGCAATGAATATTTAAAACGCACTTCATACTTTGTATCGGAGCTGTCCCGGCATCATCTGATAACCAAGTTTGAAATTCAAAGGTTTACCAGGAATGAGGTGGCGGAGCTTTCTGCTGCCACATTGCCTCAAGGCATGGCAGATAAGGAATTGACGGATAAAATATATGCCGAAACCGAAGGCAATGCATTTTTCATAACCGAATGCCTTAATTTGCTGAAGAGCGGTGAAGGCTTGACAGCTTTGTCCCGAGGCATGGAAGCTATTTTAAGCACCAGAATATCTTATTTATCCGATGAAGCACAAAAGATACTAAATATATTATCGGTATTCTTTTCTCATATTAATTTTGATCTTGTCTTATCTTTAAGCGATAAAAATGAGCTGGAGCTTTCAGATATTATGGAAGAGCTTCAAAACAAGTTTATCATTGAAGAAATTTCTTCCGATCATTCGGGCTATCCCTGCTATAGGTTCACCCATGCAAAAATTCGAGAATTTGTGTATTCAAAGCTTTCCTCTTCAAAGAAGAGCATCATGCATAATAAGGCAGGACTCATTATAGAGACCGGATTGAAAAATGAATTTACAGACAGCTCTATTTATCCTTTGCTGATATATCACTTTACCAATGGGGGCAACAAGGCAAAAGCTCTATATTATAGAGTGAAGCTTATATATACATATTTCCCGCTGAAAAATGAGTTGTTTCCCACGCTGAATGATATTTATCTGGGCATCAACTATTGCTATATGACGCAGAGAGATATGGATAATCATATAAAAGAAATCAATGCTCTCATAGAAGAAATCAGGATTGAAGGAGGAAACCTAGAAAATCAGTACGGAACAGATATGATGGTTATGCACATAAAAGGGCAATATTGTATATGGCAAGGGGATTACAGGAATGGAACCGGCTATATCAATAAAATGATACAATTATCGGATAAGATCCATAATGTTGAATATGCTGTAAAAGGCTATCAGCAAATGGTTTACTACGGTATACAGATAAACAATGCTAAAACCGTAGCCTTTTACTCCAATAAAATCCTTGACGCGGCCAAAGAACATAATATAGAAGAGCTCATAGGCATTGCTTATAGATTTCTTGGGGTATATAATTCAATGATATTGGACTTTGAAGAAGCTAAGAGTTTTTTTAGACGATCGATATCATTATTTAAAAAATTAGAATTAAGAGGTAAGCATTATACTTTAAGTATAGCTGCTTGCTTTAACTACATTGGTGAGATAAACCGGCGGGAGAAAAATTATACTAAAGCTATAGAATGCTTTGAAAAATCAATAAAGCTTTGCGAGCAAAAAAATATATTTATAGGCTTGCAGGTTTTTTATACAAATGCCGGACGCGCTGCCTTCGATATGGAGGATTACTCCAAAGCTAAAGCTTATCTTGTCAAAGCTCTTGATTATTGCAAGAATTGCAATTTCTTAGGAAGCCAATCCATTGCCAATGGAATAATGTGCATGGTATATATCAATGAAGGAAAATATGATGCTGCCCTGGACAGCTTTGTAAAGGCCAATGAATATGCCGGGCGTTATAAAAACGATGATATATACAAATTGCTGAATGATATAAAATCTCGTATTCAGGATATGATGCTGGCGGATGTGCAGTTAAAAAATGTTTTTTATCATAGGTTGAGCTAAAATCCAAAATATTCACAATAATACGAATATTTGACGTAATTTAGACGCTGCTCATATATAATGTTAATAATGTTCTATATTGTTAATTAATGGGCGTCGAATTTAAAAAAGAAGGGGGCGGTTATCGATATTATCAATTAATCAATTCAAAACCCGGCATAATATCATCATCCTAAAAAATATGCTAAAGGGACAAGAACATACTAGGAACATAAGCAAATCAAACGTATTTGACCTTGCTAATAGCTCTAAAAATGGGGTAATTAAATATATTGGAGCTACTTTTAATCTCAGCCTAAATACTCTGCATTACGCAACAATTCTACAATGCCTAAATAAGGGCAATGTGAAAAACACTCTTCTACGAGCTCATATGCGCCATGATTTTATCGTCTACCCCTGCCACCAGCCTCCTTTATTGTAGTCGGGCTACAAAGAAATTAAACGTGGTCTACTAAATAAATAACTGGAGAATATGAAAAATTTCACTGAGAATTGAATTATTTGAAAAGATTTTTGAAATATGAGCTATATATTTATTTATATATGCTCCTAGAGGAGAGGAGGATGTGTATGAAAGCAGCTATTTATCGTGGGACAGAAGATATTGTTATTCAAGATGTACCTATGCCTGAAGCCCCTGCCGGCGGGATGCTTGTAAAAGTTCATGGCTGTGCCGTGTGCGGCTCGGATGTAAGAACCTACTTTTTTGGCAATTCAATGATTACGCCTCCGTGGATTATTGGACACGAAACGGCTGGCGAAATTATTGAAAACAACTCTGGAAATGGTATGCAGGTCGGTCAGAGAATTACTGTTGGGACGGCAATACCTTGTGGCCACTGCCGGCAATGTTATTTGGGGCACTATACTATGTGTGAGAATATGACCGCACACGGTTTTGAATTTCCTGGAGGGTATGCGGAATACATGGCCATAGAACCATATGCTATTCAACAAGGTGTACTTAATTGCATCCCCGAACATGTCAATTCTGACGAAGCCTGTCTTACCGAGCCGCTCGCCTGTGTTCTCAACGGGCAGGAAATTTTAAACGTAGGGCTCGGTGATCGGGTTCTGGTCATAGGTACTGGTGCAATTGGCTGCATGCATATCCAAGTTGCACATGCGCGTGGAGCGGCGATGGTGCTCGCACTCGAATTAGATGATCGGCGGTTAGCTGTTGCAAAGGAATTTGCTGATCATATTGCAAATCCTGCAAAAGAAGACCCCAAAGAATTTGTTGACCGGTGGACAAAGGATTTAGGCGGAGTAAATGTTGTTATTGTGGCATGTGGGGTAGCAAAAGCACAAATGCTGGCCTTAGAGTTAGCCTCTCCGAGAGGACGAATTTGTAATTTTGGCGGACTCCCAAAGACTGATCCTATGAGCACTATTAATGCTAACTTGATTCACTATAAAGAGTTAAGCATTTTTGGCAGCTTCTCATCAAATCCCAGACAGAATCAACAAGCGCTGAGCTTGATTGCATCCGGCGCTGTCAATGTGAAACCACTTATTTCCAAAAGTTTGCCACTTGACCTGCTTGAATCCGCAATTTTAGAAATGAAACGCGGAGAAAGCATGAAGATTGTGATCCATCCTTAAGCAGATAAGGATCAAATATATTTGTACGGAGGTATAATCAATGAGTGCACAGTGTGGAAAAAATGTTCGTTTGTCCAGAATTATTAAAAAGTCTACAGGCAAAAGTGTCTCTGTCGCATTCGACCATGGGCTGGATGATGGTCCGATGCTGGGAAATATTCATCCCCGCGAAACCATGGAAAAAATTATTGAGGGTGGCGCAGATGGTGTACTGATCTCTCCGGGTTGTGCGAGAATTTGCAATGATTTGCTCTGTGATGACAACGCCCCTTCCGTTATCCTGCGTCTTGACTGGACCAATACATTCCGGGCCCCTGATGAACTCAACTATGAGGAAGGGCGCAATATCCTGATTAGCGATGTTGAGTCCGCGTTAGCCTTGGGTGCGGACGCAGTTCTAACCTTCATGTTTATCGGATACGAACATTCGGAAGTCGAAGCAAGAGAAATCGCCAAGAATGCAGAAATTTGTCGTGCTGCAGCACGCCTTGGTATCCCTCACATTATGGAGCCTATGGCCCGAGGTAATGCTAAGCGCACCGCCGGGAGAGAAATGGACCCGAAACTGATTGCCTTACATACACGCATGGCAGCCGAAATTGGAGCTGATGCCATCAAAACTGACTATACTGGCGACGCTGTGAGCTATGCCAAAGTCATTGATGGATGTCCTGTACCCATTTTAATTGCCGGCGGACCCAAGACTAGTTCCGTGAAAGAAAGTCTGGATATGGTCAAGGGAGCCATCGATGCTGGAGCCTCCGGAATCTTGTTAGGCCGCAATGTTGTCCAAGCCAAAGACCCTGCCGAAATGATTCGTGCGTTGAGAGCCATTGTTCACGGCGGAGAAGAGGTCGATTATGTTCTCAAACATTTCGACATCTGATGCTTCCCGTCATCTTGATACATTCAAAAAAATGGTAGTGGACCATTCTGTTCTTACGCAAGATGAGACAGCAGACTTATTTGAGTACCTTATCAGCACACCGGAAGCCTCATGTCTGTGCTCTGCCGCTCTCGCCGTGATGCAATATCGCGGCGAGAGCGAAGGCGAAATATTAGGACTCTGTCAGGTTATGTCTCGTCGTATGAAGAGAATTTCACTTTCAGTTGATAATGCCATTGATATAGGGGGCACAGGTGGTGGTCGCTCTACCTTCAATATCTCCACTGCGGCAGCACTCATTGTTGCTGCTGCAGGGGTCCCGGTATGTAAACATGGAAACTATAGAGTTTCCAGCCAATCAGGTAGTTTTGATGTGTTAAGTGCCCTCCAATTAAAGATTGAAAAGTATACGTCACCAGAATTTGCAAAACAAATATTCGAGAACTATGGAATTACTTTTCTATCAACCAGGGCCTATCACGATCATCCTGAATTTCTTATCACCGTCAGAAATCAATTGGGAATCAGGACAGGATTCAATATCATTGGTCCTCTTTTAAACCCTGCTTGCGTTCAATTTCAAGTTGTTGGCGTATCAGTAGCGGCAGAGATGCCATTCATGGCTGAAATTTTGATCAATCAGGGACGCAAGGGTTTTATACTTGCGCACGGCCTTGATGGAATTGATGAGATCAGTCCTTGTGCTCCAACAAAAATTATCGAATACAGAGAAGGTGTACTGCAGTCCTATACACTAACCCCAGAGGACTTCGGCTTCTCCCCTCTTAATCAAGAATTATTATATGGTGGGCCACCAGAAGTAAACGCAAAAATCGTTTCTGGTATATTAAATAATGAATTACCCGATCGTCTAAGGGTAGTCCTTCCGACTGCTGCTGCATCATTATATATATGTAATGCTGTTTCAAGCTTGCCGGAGGGGGTACAGCTTGCCCAGGAAACAATTAAGTGCGGTAAAGCCGCAAAATTGCTTTCTCAACTGCAGGCCTGCTAGTTAGAGTCAATAGTTTTTTATATAAAATCAACGTAACTATGTTACGAATTTATTATACTAGGGGGGATTAAATGCGTACACGAGTTAAATTCTGTGGGATCACATCGGAAGCAGATGCTATGGAGGCAGTTGCTGCTGGTGCAGACTCACTTGGCTTTGTTATCTCTAAAAGTCCTCGTCAAATTCATCCAAAGAGTGTACGGGATATAGTTATGAAACTACCTCCAATGGTAACCTCAATAGGCGTCTTTGTGAATGAAAATGCGGCATATGTAGAGCAGGTTTCTGAGCTCTGTAAGTTCAACGCAATTCAGCTGCAAGGGGCAGAGAATCTTGATGAATTTTCTTTCAAGATACCAGTGATCAAGGCATACAAGATCAATGCCCCTCACGATCTTAAACAATTAAATATTGACACAAGAATATGTGCTTGCCTTTTTGACAGTAAAAGTCATGATGCCCCTGGGGGTACAGGAATCACATTTGACTGGAATATTATAAAAGGCACTATCTTTCCGAAGCCTTTAATTTTAGCCGGTGGGCTTACTCCGGCCAATGTAAGTGAGGCTATTAGGGTATTGCGGCCCTATGCAGTTGATGTTAGCAGCGGGATAGAGAAGGCTAAAGGGATCAAAGACGTTAATCTTATGCACGCATTTGTTCAGCAGGTAAGAATGGCAGACCGGTCTGATTAAAAAAGAAAAGACAATTTTATTATGAACTATTACTACAGTGATCTGCTTAAGGGGGTATCCACATGACATTTAAACTATTGATTACTTCAAGATCATTTGGCACCGTTGAGAGTGAGTCAAAAGCCCTGTTAGAAAGCGAAAATATACAAGTTGATCACGCCACAGCCTCAGAATTTGATTCATTAATAGAAAATTACGATGCTCTTATTATCGGTGCTCATCCATTTCCAAGCGAGCTTATGGAGAAGTGTCGCAAGTTAAAAATAATTTGTAAGCATGGTGCTGAAATAGATAATATTCCTCTGGCAAAAGCAAAAGAGCTCGGAATTATAGTAACAAATGTTCCGGGTGTGAATTCGCAGCGTGTTGCAGACTTGTCATTTGGCTTATTACTGACTATAGCACGGCAAATTGCATATACCAATATGCTGGTTCATAATGGAATATGGCAGACAGCAGTTGGTACAGATGTATTTGGGAAAACACTGGGGATCCTTGGTTTAGGTGCAATTGGGAAAAACGTCGCTCTACGTGCAGAAGGATTTAGCATGCGCGTTTTGGCTTACGATCCATATGTAGATACAATTCCAGCAAATCTGTCTTTTGTCTCCCTTAAAGATTTGGAGTACGTCCTCCAAAACAGCGATTTTTTGTCTCTACATTTACCACTAACTGAAGAAACATTTAAGCTTCTAACTGAGGACAGACTTCTGCAAATGAAACGAGGCAGCTATATTATTAACACCGCAAAAGGCGAACTAATTGATGAGGATGCGCTTTTTAAAGTGCTAAAGTCAAAGCATCTTGCAGGTGCAGCCATGGATGTATGTACGATTGAACCTATCGCCCCCTCCAACCCATTGCTTTCTTTAGAAAATGTTGTCATAACACCGCATATCGGTGTCTATTCCAAGGAGGCAATTGCAATGGTCAGTTTAATATGTGCCAAAAATATTGTTGCTCTAAAAAAAGGATTGCCAATTTCATTTGTTATTTAATAGACAGTATCAAATATGAGAGGAGGAGATTAAGCTATTTGTATGCAAACCAGTTTAAGGTAGAAATTTCGTAGAAAAATCAATGTGGATTAAGAAGGGATGATACGATGAGTAATTATTATGCCGATAAACTAAACTCCCAAAGTCTGTTTCAGGTATATGAGACGGATATTCCTCGCGTCAAACAGTATTTGGACGCTGAGATCGATTTCGTCCGGAAGAACCTTTCCGGATCGGAACGTGTCTTAGAAATGGCTGCTGGTTACGGCCGCATTGTGAAGGAACTTGCCTCTTATTGTGGTTCCATCGTAGGAATGGATATCTCTGCCGAGAACGTGGAATTGGGCAAGGAGTATTTAAAGGACTTTCCTAACGCATCCATGGTGACCATGGACGCTCATAAGATGACCTTTGACGACACCTTCGACGTCATTCTTTGCTTGCAGAATGGGCTTTCCGCCGTGCGGGCAAATCCTGCCGTCATCGATAACATCATTAATCTCCTCGCACCGGGAGGCGCAGTCTATTTCAGCAGCTACAGCGCTAGGTTCTGGGACTGGCGTGTGAAATGGTTTGAGGAGCAGGCTGCCAAAGGGCTGCTCGGCGAGATTGACTATGACCAGACAAAGAACGGCGTTATTATTTGTAAAGATGGTTTCAAAGCTATGACACATTCGCCCGAAGATTTTAAAAAAATCGGAGACGCAATTGGTTTGCCCTACCAGATCAAAGAAGTGGACGAATCCAGCATTTTCCTCATCATTCAGAAAAAATAACTGGTTATTAGCCAAATAAAGGAGATAGTCCTCCTTGCCGCCCCCTTGTGCCTTGTGCCCATCGGGAATGTTTTTTATCATATATGCTCTGACAAACCGAGTCTAAATCCAAAATATTCATAATAATATGAGTATTTGACGTAATTTAGACGTTACTCATATATAATGTTAATAATGTTCTATATTGTTAATTAATGGACATCAAATTAAAAAAGAAGGGGGATATTATGAGCAACGTAAATATCGAAAGCAACCTGAAAAAACCATACAACGGGGTTAAGGCTTTTAAGTTTATACTTTACAGCTTAATAGGTATTTTTATGTTTTTCGTACCTATTGAAGTAGGCGGTAAAAGTTCAATTCCTCTTGACCACATCGTAAATGCAATCAAAGCAATACCTCATTATGGCACTATATATGGAGGAATAATCGTAGTAATTGGCGGTATTTATCCTTTTATTACAAAGACATGGAATAAAGACAAAGTGACAACGGTATTTTCTATTCTTAAGCTATTAGGTATAGTTTTTGTTTTTATGGCAATTTTTAAGCTTGGTCCTGCTGCTTTCTTCGAACCTGATATGATGCCATTTATATATGATAAAATCGTAGTGCCCGTAACTACTATAGTACCGATAGGATCTGTATTTCTGGCATTCCTTGTAAGCTATGGATTGATGGAGTTTGTCGGTGTTCTGATGAAGCCCATAATGAGACCCGTATGGAAAACACCGGGACGTTCGGCTATAGATGCGGTTGCATCCTTTGTAGGCAGTTATTCATTAGCACTCTTAATCACTAATAGAGTTTATAAGGAAGGCAAGTATACTGCTAAGGAAGCTTGCATAATAGCTACAGGCTTTTCCACAGTGTCTGCGACTTTTATGATCATAGTTGCAGGAACCCTTGGGATAATGGAATATTGGAATCAGTATTTCTGGGCTACCCTTGCAATCACATTCATAGTTACCGCAATAACAGCAAGGATGTATCCCCTAAACAGGAAGTCTGACAAATATTATAACGATCAACAGGGTGTTATTGAACCTGAACCGAAGGGCAACAGATTGAAGATGGCCTGGGAAGAGGGTATGGAAGCCTTTGATAAAGCCCCCACTGTTTTTCAGAATATAATTATAAATCTTAAAGACGGTATGAAATTGGCTATAGCTATAGGCCCGAATCTTATGGCCATTGGATTCCTTGGCTTGATAATAGCTAATTTTACTAACTTCTTTGATATTGTAGGGTACATATTCTATCCGTTTACACTTCTGCTCAGAGTTCCGGAGCCTCTTTTAGCCGCAAAGGCAAGCGCTATCAGCATAGCTGAGATGTTTTTGCCTGCTCTTGTTGTAGCGGAAGCTCCAATGATAACAAAGTTTATAATCGCCATAGTTTGTGTGTCGGAAATATTGTTTTTCTCGGCTTCGATACCTTGCATGCTGGCAACAGATATTCCTTTGACAGTAAAGGATCTTATTATAATATGGATTGAGAGAATTATACTCTCGCTGATACTGGCAGCGCCTATAGTTTATCTGATTTTATAAATGAGAAGCGGCATGGTTTTACGAGCAGGCGGATAAGGGACTATTGGGAGAGGACTTTGGCCTTTTTAAGCCCATATTATGTAGCGGTTATTACATAATATGGGCTTATATATATTTCCATCACACATGTTATCACAATATTGAAAATATATTCCTTCAAGAGTACAATTATCCTAAAAGGGGGGTTAAATCAATGATACAAAAAAATCTTAGTTCCTATTCAGGGCTTGTTTCACGTTATACAGAGCTGCGTATGCAGGAAAACAGAAGCCTGGAGATAGCATTTGTCAAAGGAAATCTTATTCGCAACATTAAGGATGTGGGGAGCGGCGTCAGTGCGAGAGTTTGCAAAAATGGCTCCTGGGGTTTCGCATCCAGCCCTGAATTGGATTCTGAAAATATCAAGTCTGTCATTAAAGCAGCAAATGAAAACGCAGCTTTTCTGGATTTGCGAGAGAACAAAGGCAAAAGCATGCCGGAGCAAGATGGGGTATCCTTTGAAAAAGACTTCTCAACAAAAAAAACAAGGCTGAGCCAGAAGCAAATCATGGATTTCATCAGAGAAATAGACAGCCATATAGAAAAGAAATACCCGGGACTTAGCAACAGAGCAGTGTCACTGGAGTGCCTTGATATGGAAAAATCGCTTATAACCTCCGAAGGGGCGTCTCTTTATTCCATGCTTCCCAGGAGCATAGTGCGCATAGCGCTTACCATGGACAAAGGCAGAGGCCCCATTGAGGTGAATGATTCCATGGGAGGATTGGGACAATTTGAAGACATATTCGGCTCTCCATCGGATCTGTATGGAAGGATTGATGATTTATACCGGCATCTTCTAAACAAATGCGAAGGCATTTATGCCGAAGCCGGCACCAAAACCTGTATTCTTGATGCAAAGCTGGCAGGTATTTTGGCTCATGAAGCCATAGGTCATACTACAGAGGCTGATCTGGTTTTGGGCGGCTCTGTAGCGGCAAATTATATGAATAAGGAAGTGGCAAGCCCTCTTATAACCCTTGTGGATTTTGCCCACACCGCATTGGGCAGCAATTGCCCTGTTCCCATATACATAGATGATGAAGGGACCCTTGCAAAGGACGCTGTCATAATAGATAAAGGCATCCTGAGGAGCTATATGCACGACAAGGAAAGCGCAGCGCTCTTTGGCGCAAAGCCTACCGGGAACGCAAGAGCCTTCCAATTCTTTGACGAACCGCTGATCAGGATGAGAAATACTGCAATACTTCCGGGCTCCAGCAAGCTCGATGACATGATAGCATCCATAGATGACGGGTATTATTTGATTCAGCCGAGCAACGGGCAGGCCGATACCACGAGTGAGTTTATGTTTGGAGTGACTTTAGGCTATGAGATAAAGAACGGAAGGCTTGGAAGGGCGATTAAGGATATAACTATTTCAGGCGTTGCCTTTGATGTATTGAAGACGGTCACAATGGTTTCTGACGATATGAAATGGATCTCAGGAGGATACTGCGGCAAGAAGCAATTGATCACCGTTGGCATGGGCGGGCCGGCAATAAAATGTAAAGTAAATATAGGGGGTAGATAAAATGGAAAATAAGAAATTAGCAGATTATTGTATTAACTCCCTTCGGGAAGCCGGAATAGATAAGGCTGAATTTTATTTGACAACCAGCAAGAAGTATGAATTGAATACAGCTGGCGATGAATTATCCCTTATGCGCACTACTTTTGATACAAACGTAAATATTACGGCTATTAAAAACGGCAAAAAAGGCGTAATAAGCTTAAATAAAACTGATGAGGAATCATTAAAGGATGCTATAGACAACGTAATAGAAATTTCCAATGATTCGGAGGAGGATGCTGCAAATGATATTTCTCCTATGCAGCCTGTAAAAAGCTTCAGCCGGGGAGAATGTGAGCCGGATCTTGATAAGATGTATATAAGACTGAAGAATTATCTCACTGAAATCAAGACTTCATATCCTAAAATAAGTTTAATGGAGAGCTATTTAGACTTTACACATAGATGCGACTATTATGCCAACTCCAACGGAGTGGAATTGAGCTCAGCTAAGGGTAATTATAGCTTCCAAACGATGTTTTCATCAAAGGATGGAGAAAGATCCTCTTCATTTAACTACACAAGCTTTTCTGCTGATGATATAGATAGAGAATTGTTGGACTGCGCTTCTATAAAGCTTTTGATCCAACAATCCGTTGAACAGCTTTGTACAAAACCGCTGGAGGGTAAATTCATCGGAGATGTGGTGATTGCCCCGGATTGTCTTGAGGCCATGATAGAGATGTATCTTGGAGTGTACCTTAGAGATATGGCGCTGATCTCCGGTACAAGTGCCTTAAAGGACAAAATCGGCCGGAAGGTAACCAGTGAAAAGCTTACACTGCATTCAAATCCTGTGTCCGATGAAATTTCAAGCGGCTATTTTATAACGCCTGATGGATTTGAAGCAAAGAATATGACTATAATCGATAAGGGCATATTAGAAACCTTTATGCTCAGCCTATACGGAGCGAACAAAACCTCCGGGGATAGAGCATTGAATCCTGGCGGTGCATATGTCGTAGATCAGGGAGATAAGTCCCTTGATGAAATCCTGAAATCAATTAAAAAAGGCATATTGGTGGTCAGATTTTCCGGAGGAAACCCCAGCAGGAGCGGAGACTTCTCCGGTGTGGCAAAGAACAGCTACTATATTGAGGATGGAGAAATCAAATATCCGGTGAGTGAAACTATGATCTCGGGAAATCTATACGAAATGTTTAACAATATTACAGACATATCAAAGGAACGAATAGACTATGGAAGAGCAATCCTGCCATGGATTGCGGCATCCGGGGTCACAATATCGGGCAAGTAAGACGAAGCGCATTAGCTTCGTCTTCTTCTATTCTCCACATAATCATAAAACGCTTCCAGCCGCGTCTGGTAGCCTGCCTCCCCTGTTTGTTCATCGACTATGAGATATAGTATCGGTATGCCGTAATCCTTTTCCACTTGAGGGAGTATGGAGCGGGAGACTATTTCCGGCATGCAGCTCAAAGGATATATCTGCACAAGGCCGTCATAGCCTGATCTGGCGTAGTTTACAGCATGCCCTATGCACTGCTGAGTATGGCCTCCTATGAGCACAGGGAGATAGGGTTTAGATAATTCTTTTTCCATCTTATATGGCCTTCTTACTGTAAATGGTTTAATTATATTATTTTCCGTCCATTCCCTTATGGTCATGGATCTATGAACTTCAACCCCCATGTTGCCCAATTTTTCTTCTACATGGAGGTTGGAAAAAGGATCAATAATGGTGTATATTTCTCCGATTATTCCTATTTTCAGGGGATTCATATCTCTATCAATATCAAGAGCCAGCATTTTATCAATGGTTTCTCTGATTAGATTGCGGATCTCAATAGTACCGTGGGTGCTTAGAACTTCAGATTTGAAATTATGCATTATATTATTTACCTTTGATTTATCCTTGACTCTAGGTCTTATATAATATTGAATATTGTTTAATTCGTCTATATCTACACAAACCTTGTAAGCATCATAAACAGACTTAAAACCTTTGATTCCTTTGCCGCCGCTTAACCGCTTAATGTTGTCGAAAAGATTTGATAATCCTTCTCTTGGCGGGTCGATTATTATCATGTCCACATCATAACCCATATCTTTCAGAATGAGCTTTTGAAGAGGGCCGTAATAGCCGAAACGGCAAGGGCCGCAGCTTCCTGTTATTACTATTGTATCTGCTCCGGCTTCTATGCTTCTTACGTAGTTGCCAAGCATAATTTTAAAGGGCAGGCACACACTTTCAGGCGATTCTTTAGCGCCTAATCTTAAGGTTCCCTCTGTAGTAAAGGGAGGTATTATGCTTTCAATACCCAAGTCATCAAACATAGCTTTAACAGCAATATATGCTTCACCCATATGGGGGTATGTAAGCTTCACAGTCTTTTCCTCCTGTCTATTAGGTCTAAAAATGCTTCCAAACGAGTATTAAAATTGGCATCACCGGTATGTTCATCCAGTGTTATTACCATAAAAGGTTTCTTATAGGTTTTTTTTCTTAAACGCTCAATATAATCGATGGATAAGGAATCAATACCACAGCCAAAGGAGGTCAGTATGAGGATTCCGTCAATTTTGTTATTATCCATCATATATAAGGCGCTGCCTATAAAATCCTTGCCGCTGCTCCAGAACATTCTTTTCTCAAGCATGCCGCATTTTTCTTCGATAACTTTTTTCTCCAACATTTCCGGCAGCAAGAACTTGATGCCTTTATTAGATAGCTTTTCTAAAAGCTTCATGTTTATGAAGCCATCATAGAGAAGATAGGGATGAGTAGCAATACCAATTAAAGGGCCATTATGGCTTATAGGAATATCCGCTTCACCCATATATTTCTCGGGAAGATTGCCTTTTAGCAGGCTGGTCTGGTATAGGTTATGCTCTCTAACCGCTTTGTCGGCGGCCCTCTTTATACGGTATGGATTATTGGTGAACATTTTTCCAGCTTCATAAAGCGATTTGATAAGATTGCTTTTGCTCTTGTACAGATCGATTTCCACATCGATTATGTGAGGAAGCTCAGCAATAGAGTATTTCACCATTTCCGGGAGGCCGCCGAACTTAGGGCATATGTACTCTTTGGGAACTACACTGGTCAGCCTGGGAAGGAGCATATGGTCAACCTTATCCTTGAGATAATGGGCGTGTCCGTGATATACCTTTACCGGCAGGCAGGCATCATCTATGCAATATCTTGAGCCCATATCCAGTATCTCTTTGTTGGTCTGGGGAGACGGCACTACCTCTGCACCCAGCTCTGTGAGAAATGCTTTGGTAAAGGGATAGTATTTGTAGAAGTACATGCCTCTTGGAACACCAATTTTCATACTCAAAAAAATCACCTCTCCATAGCTAGTATTATTAGCCGTGAAGAGGTTTTTTAAACGCTTTTTTGTTTAAACCACGGAAGGAGAGACAGAGAACACGGATTAACACGGAAGAGTATTGATTTTATCGGTACTATAGCTAAGAATAAGCATATGTGCAGTTCACAAAGGTATTTATTTTGACAACTCTTAGCAAAATCAATATATATGTTTACTTGCATATATGCTTATTCTTTAGTTACTTCAGCTTTCTCCTATAAAATAGAACTGCCAAAGCGAACATCTATATCTGAAGCACATATCATATATGCACGCTACAGTATCTAAAAAATAAATGCCTTTCCGTGTTAATCCGTGTTCTCCGTTCCCCTATGACTCCAGAGCCTCGCCCTAATCCCCTGAGTTCTGAGCTCTGAAGCCTGAGCTCTAGACTCATACCCAAAGCCAGAGGCCAGCGGCTAGAAGCCAGTAGCTTATATAATTCCGTATAAAATCAGCCCCAGCCCGCCGGATATGACGATTGCCAAAATAGGATTGATTTTAAGCTTATATACCCCTAAGAAGACCAGCACTCCTATAATTATGCTTTTGTAATCCGTAAAGGATACCTTGCCGATGGTATAGCAGGCTGCGGCAATGATACCCAGCACAGCAGGCCTGATGCCTTTGAGTATCCATTTCACCCAGCTTAGGTGCTTGAATTTATTAAAGTATATAGAAACGATAAGGGCCAAAATCGTAGGAACTAAAAGCACCCCTACGGTCCCTATCAAAGAGCCCCAGAATCCTGCCACTTTGTAGCCTACGTATGTAGAAGAATTTACAGCAATAGGCCCGGGGGTCATCTCAGCTACTGCCACAATATCTATGAACTCTTTGGTATCGAGCCAGCCTTTTCCCTGAATTATTTCCTTCTGTATAAAGGATACGACTGCATAGCCTCCGCCAAAGCTGAAGGCACCGATTTTTAAGAAAGAAAAGAGTATTTGCAATATCAAATTCATTGTTCTTTCTCCTCCTCTCTGAAAAAGAAGAAGCCAATAATTCCGGACGCTGTGACTGCTATAAAGGGATGTATATTTAGAAATATCATGCCCAATAAGGTCCCAACGGATATGATTATATTTTTTGCTTTAAAGCCTATGGCTTTTGCCAGCTTTATGACGGCGTAAACGATCAATGATACCACTGCTGGCCTTACACCACTGAAAATATGCTGAACCATTATATTATCCTTTATGCTGGTAAAGAAAACCGCGATGACCAGTATGATCAGGAAGGAAGGCAAAGCCGTAGCAAAGACTGCAGCGAGAGCACCCGGTATTCCTGCCATCTTGTAGCCCACATATGTAGCAGCGTTTGTGGCAAGAGGCCCCGGCAGGCTGTTAGTCAATGCTATGGCATCTAAAAACTCATCCTGAGTTATCCACTTTTTATTCTCAACAATTTCCCTTTGTATCACAGGGACCATTGCATAACCGCCGCCTATGGTAAAACATCCGATCTTGAAGAAGGTACTGAAAAGTTGATAAAGCATAATCTCACCTACTGTCATTAAAATATAATTTAACTTGTTGTGATAGCTGATAAAAGAGTATTTTGTGAAGAGGCTTAGAGTTTGTTAGCCATGCGAGTTTTGACGCAGCCCTATACAAGCTTACAAAGTCTTAGCCTTGAAGCTCTATACTTGTTATCAGCTACCACAACAGATTAATTTTATATTACGTTATTTGAAATGAGCTGTCAAACGCACTGAAAAAAGGTATGTAATATAAGAGGATGTACAGTATAATATAATTATCCGAGCACAAAAGAATATTTAAAATGCAGGAGGTTTTTACATATGAAGAATAATATAATAAGGGATATAAATCTGGCTCCTTCTGGTCATAGAAAGATTGAGTGGGTAAAGAGGAATATGCCCGTGCTTTCAAAGATTGAAGAGGAATTTAAAAGGGAAAAGCCTTTCACGGGCAAAAGAATAGTCATGTCAATACATCTTGAGGCTAAGACGGCTTATCTTGCAAAGGTATTGAAAGAAGGAGGGGCTGAGGTCTCCATTACCGGCAGCAACCCCCTGTCCACACAGGATGACGTAGCTGCCGCATTGGCAGAGGACGGATTGCATGTATATGCCTGGTACAATTCAACAAATGAAGAGTACAACGAACACCTCAATGCGGCATTGGATATAAAGCCGCATATAGTGATAGATGACGGAGGAGATCTGGTGCATTTGCTCCACAGCACGAGGACGGAGCTTGTTTCTGAAGTACTGGGAGGCTGCGAGGAAACCACGACAGGGGTGCTGAGGCTAAGGGCGAGAGATAAGGCAGGCCAGCTTTTATTCCCTATGATTTCTGTAAACGATGCTTACTGCAAATATCTTTTTGACAATAGATACGGTACCGGGCAATCTGTATGGGACGGTATAATGAGGACCACAAACCTTATCGTAGCCGGAAAAACGGTAGTGGTCATAGGCTATGGTTGGTGCGGCAAGGGTGTAGCCAACAAAGCAAAGGGCCTGGGCGCAAATGTGGTCGTTTGCGAGGTGAACCCTATCAAAGCCATAGAAGCCTATATGGATGGCTTCAGAGTGATGCCCATCAATGATGCGGCTTCAATTGGAGATTTCTTTGTTACCGTTACGGGATGCTCCAAGGTACTCACAAAAGAGCATTATGAGAAGATGAAAGATGGAGCCATACTTGCTAATGCAGGCCATTTTGATGTTGAGATATGGAAGCCGGACCTTGAAGCCATGGCGGCAGAGAAAAAACTCATGAGAAACAACATAATGGGATATGTGATGAAGGATGGAAGGGTCATAAATGTTTTGGCCGAGGGAAGATTGGTAAACCTGGCTGCCGGGGATGGTCACCCTGCGGAAATAATGGATATGAGCTTTGCCCTTCAGGCTTTTTGCGCCAAATATATAAATGATAATCATAAGGCTCTGGGTAAGAAGGTATATGAGGTTCCTGAAGAAATAGATAAGAAAGTAGCCTTTATGAAGCTTGAGGGAATGGGCCTTATGATTGATAAGCTCACACAAGAACAAGAGGAATACCTTAAAGGGTGGGGTGAATAGATGAGTCTGCTTTTGAAGAATGCTTCCATAATCACCTGTGATGAGACAGGCACAGTCATAGAGGACGGAGCCCTTGGTATCAGGGATGGGTTAATAGACTATTTAGGGAAATACGAAAATGAATTGCATAAAAAATATGACAGGGTCATAGAGCTTAAGCAGAAGACTATAATGCCGGGTTTTGTAAACGCTCATAACCATGCTGCAATGACTCTGTTAAGAAATTATGCGGACGATATGAAGCTGATGGATTGGCTTTTCAATAAAATATTTCCCCTGGAGGATAGGCTTACGGAGGAAGGAGCGTATTGGGGCTCATCCCTTGCCATGCTGGAAATGATAAAGGGAGGAACCACATCCTACTGCGACATGTATATGTTCATGGATAAGACTGCAGAAGCAGCTGCCCAATGCGGTATTAAGGCCAGCTTGGGCAGGGGTCTGCAAGGCGAATCGGGTGACGATATGGACTACAGGATATCAGAAGCCCTTGAGTTATACAGAAGCTTTCATAAAGGCAGTGACGGGCGGATAAGGGTGAACCTGGCTCCTCATTCGGTTTATACCTGCTCACCCGCTTACCTGGAGAAGGTTGCAAGGGTCGCCAGGGAAATTCAGGCTTCCGTACAGATACATCTTTCTGAGACGGGAGATGAAGTGACAAATTGTGTGGAGAAGTACGGAATGTCTCCGGTGAAGCTGGCTGACAAAGCAGGATTGCTGAATGAAAGAACGATAGCTGCCCACTGTGTTGCAGTGGACGATGAAGATATGGAAATCCTCAGGGAAAGAGAAGTGAATGTAGTGCATAATCCCGGCAGCAATATGAAGCTTGCCAGCGGGATATCCCCCGTAAAAACAATGGCGGATATGGGGATCAATATAGCATTGGGCACTGACGGGGCTTCCAGCAACAATAATCTGGATATGCTTGAGGAAATCAGAACCGCATCATATCTCCAGAAAGTTATTTCAAAGGATCCCACAGCTCTTCCTGTGGATCAGGTCCTTAAAATGGCCACCGTAAACGGTGCCAAAGCTTTGGGCTTTGAGAATACAGGGGTCATAAGAGAAGGCATGGCCGCAGATCTGATAGTAATAAATACGCAAAAACCCTGGTATTATCCCAGATACAATACAAAATCTGCCATAGTTTATTCGGGAAACTCTTCCGATGTTGAATACGTCATAATAGATGGACGCCTTATCATGGAGAAAGGCGAGATAATAACTATGGATGAAGAGCGAATTTTATATGAAGTTCAGAAGATAGCGGAAAGGATGTCATCCATATAAGGGGGAAACAGGTTGAAAAAATTTGTAGCTGTTTTTTTATCTATGATAATAATAACAGGCGCAGCAATATTCTATATCACATACATATGGACCCAGAACCCATATGAGCCGGACAAGAACCATCTCATAATAGGGGGAGACATTATCACAGATATTGAGGAACCTTTGCTGGAGGATGGCAATATACTTCTTTCCTTCAATGCAATAAAAAAATATCTGGACCCTAACGCATATTGGGATGAAAAGCTGGGCAAGGTGGTTTTTACTACCAAGGACAAGCTCATCACCATGAAGACGGACAAGCTGAGTGCCATGGTAAATCAAAAACCGGTAGATTTGAATATCCCGGCCAGAGTGGTTGATGAAACCCCCTATATACCCATACAATTTTTGCAGGAAATGCTGGATATTACTGCCACCTTAGCTTCGGGAAGAATTGCGGTAATAGATTACAACAGGGAGCCTGTAATAACGGGAAAATTGCTGGAGCCAAGGGGTATAAAAAGAGACAGCAGCATATTTTCACCCTTTGTGGTAAAAAAGCTTGATGCCGGAGAAAAAGTGAGAGTGTTTGACCGGGCCGGGAAGTGGTGCAAGGTCAGAACCAAAGACGGTGTGATGGGATATATAGAAGACAAATATCTTGAAACCGGCGAAGAAGCCAGACCTGAGCCTCTGCCTCAGGAGCCTGCCATAGAACCCTTTAAGCCGGAAAAAGGGAAGATAAACATGGTATGGGAGCATGTGGTGAATAGGAATCCGGACATAAGCAAGCTAAAGAAGATGGAAGGCCTGGATATAGTGTCTCCCACATGGTTTGCCGTGACGGACGGAGAAGGCAATATAGCTAACAAAGGCGATATGGAATATGTGGAGTGGGCTCATCTGAACGGTTATCAGGTTTGGGGGCTGGCCACAAATGATTTCAATCCCGATAATACCCATATATTTCTAAACAATACGGATACCAGAGAAAAGATCATAAACCAGCTTCTTATTTATGCAAATCTGTATAAACTGGATGGAATCAATATAGACTTTGAAAACATATATGTAAAAGATAAGGACATGTTCACCCAATTCATGAGAGAACTGTATCCTTTGTGCAGAGAGCAGGGTCTCACATTATCCGTAGACGTGACCATGATATCGGGAAGTGCAAATTGGTCCCAATCCTTCAATAGAAAAGCCCTGTCCGAAGCCGTGGATTATATGGCGGTCATGGCCTATGATCAGCACTGGGCATCAAGCCCCAAGGCCGGCTCCGTAGCTCAATACAAATGGGTGGAATATGGGCTGAAGAGGATACTGGAAGAAGTCCCTGCAGAAAAGATAATACTGGGAATGCCGTTTTATACAAGGCTCTGGCAGGAGCAAAAAGTGGATGGAAGCATAAAGGTGAGCTCAAAGGCTTTATCAATGAGCGGTATACAAAAAATACTGAAGGAGAAAACCCCCGAGGTCAAATGGGATGCAGAGAGCGGCCAGTATTATGCTCAATATAAAGAAAATGAGATAACATATAAGGTTTGGATAGAGGATGCCAGATCTATAAACCTGAAATCCTCCCTTGTGCACAAATATGGCTTGGCCGGAGCCGCAGCATGGAGGAGAGGCTTTGAGACTGAGAACATCTGGGCTGTGATCGCTGATAATCTCAAGGATAAGGAAGATTATCAGCAGTGGGCACAGGCGAATAATTTTGACCTATTATCATTGGAATAGGCAATAGCATCCATGTATATCTGAGTACGGGTTTTAGAACTCAGGATTCAGAGCTCAGAACTCAGGGGATTAGGGTTAGACTCTGGGGTCAGAGGGTTACGTAAACCACTGAAAGACACGGAAAGGTTTTTCTAATGCCCATATCACACAGGAATGGGAGTCAATCCGTGTTCTCTGTTCCCCTATGACCTTAGCAGGCTACCCTAGCTCTCGCAATACGCAACTCGTAACTTTTACTTATTCCGCTACAGTAAAATAGCATCCATGTATAGACTAAGTATGCTTATATACTATACGTGACTATACATGGATGCTATTGACTTATGGAGCTTATCATCAGTCCAAGGAGCGGTTTCCTAATTGTATTCAGCGGTGACTGAAGCTGTGGTATAATACTTTTAAAGGAGATGACATCATATGCAGATATAGAAAGGGGTCACTTAATGGACATAATAAAATTGCTCTTAATCTTTGCTAGCATAGCTCTGGTAATGAAATTCAACAAACCTCTATACATGTCAATAGCTGCAGGCATCGCAGCGGCAATAGCATTATATGGCATAAATGCCGCAGAAGTGTTAAGGCTCATGGCAATAGGCACATTCAGCAAAGCTACTTTGTATCTTGTTCTGGCGTTTTACTCCATCACATTTTTGCAAAGAATGATGGAAAAAAGGGGGCATATAGTGCTGGCGGAGAAATCCTTGAACAATCTATTTAACAACAGAAGGATAAATGTGATGATTGCGCCTTTCATAATAGGCTTGCTCCCGTCTGCAGGCGCGGTTTTAATCGCAGCCCCCATTGTTGATAATTCTGTAGGCGATTATTTGAACAAGGAAGAGAGGACATTTGCAACAAGTTACTACAGACATGTTTCAGAGGCCTTTCTCCCCACATATTCTTCAGTTTTACTGGCATTGAACCTATCCGGCGTTGACATGACATCCTTTGTATTGGCAATGCTGCCCATGGTTGTTGTGCTATTTTTATTGGGTTATTTGTTTTATATCAGAAAGATTCCCAGGGACACCGGAATGCCACCATCTGATGACAAAATGAAAGAAATCAAGAATATAATTGTCAGCCTTTGGGCGATAGCATTATCAATAACAATTATCCTGGTGTTTAAAATCACTGTACATTTAGCAGTCATACCGGTCATTGTTTTATCCTTCCTGTTGAATAAGTTCAGCTTTGAAGAAATAAAACCAATGTTCAAATCGGCTTTTGAAGCAAAGTTGATCATCAATACCATCATAATAATGATATTTAAAGAGGTATTGGCCTTTACAGGACTTATAGAAAGATTACCTGATCATCTTTCCATGCTGCCTGTCCCATCGATAGTTATTTTCGCATTGGTAGCTTTTCTAGGCGCTTTGGTCGCAGGGTCCCAGGGAAGCATTGCCTTGGCAATACCCCTGGCCTATGCTGCCATACCCGATGGAGGGGTAGTATTGCTGGTGCTTATTATGTCCATGATATATATATCCATGCAGATTTCGCCCATGCATATATGCCTGTCGATTATCACAGAGCACTATGGCACCCCATTTATCGATCTGGTTAAAAAAACTATGCCCATAGTGATAGCATTTGTGATAATAAGCTCGGCATATAGTTATTTATTATATTTAATTCTTTAGAAAGAGTGATAAGATGGCTTATACATATATGCTAAAGTGTTCCGACGGAACATTATACACAGGCTGGACAAAGGATTTGGATAACCGCCTGAAGGCTCACAACAGCGGTCAGGCATCAAAATATACAAGAGTGAGGCTGCCTGTTTCTATCGCATATTATGAGTATTTTGAATCGGACAGCGATGCTATGAAGCGTGAAGCGGCAATAAAAAAGCTGTCCCGCAAGGAAAAAGAGGAGTTGATCAAGCTAAGCATAAATTATAAGGAGGAAGATGCATGATTAAAGACACAATGCTTGAAAAGAAAGTCTGGGCAGTGATAGGAGCTAATCAAAACCCCGAAAAATTCGGCTGGAAGATATACAAAAGATTAAAGGATAAGGGGTATGAAGTATACCCTCTAAATCCTGCTTATGAAACGATTGACGGCGATATTTGCTATAAAAGCCTTTCTTCCATGCCTAAGGTTCCTGAGGTCATCAATATGGTGGTAGCCCCTGAAAGGGGAAAGCCGTATATAGAAGAAGCAGCAAAGCTGGGTGTGAAATACCTTTGGTTTCAGCCGGGCACCTTTGACAAAGAAATATTGGCTCTTGTAAAAGAGCTTGGCATGGAAGCGCTTCAAGCCTGTGTTCTTGTAGCGACAAATTGATAAAAAAAGGAGGATTTGAAATGTCAGAAGCTCTTTATGAAAATCCGGATATATATGACATAGCTTATACAGAAAAAGTGGATGAAATGATTGCGGAGCATTATAAGAATGTGTTTACTGGTAAGGATATAGAGACGATCCATGACTGCAGCTTTGGAACGGGAAACCTCTCAATCGTTTTGGCCAGAATGGGGTATAAGCTTTCCGGCTCCGATATAAGCGGGGATATGCTTGAAAAGGCAGGAAAGAAGATAAAAGAAGAAGGATTGGCCATCGATTTGGTTCAGAGTGATTTCAGAGAATTAACGGCTAATGTAAAAAATGCCTATGATTGTGTGATGAGCACAGGAAATTCACTGGCACATGTGAATAATGCCGATGTAGTAAAGGCCATATACGAGATGAGCAAGCTGGTCAATGAAAACGGGTATATCTATATAGACTCAAGAAATTGGGATAAAATAAGGGATACGAAGCAAAGATTCTATTATTACCCGCCGTTTTTTAGAGACGGCGAACGCATTAATTTAGTCCAGGTATGGGATCACAATATTGATGGAACTATAACGTTCAATTTCTTATACTCCTTTGAAAAAGACAACAAAATTTTGAGGCATGAGGAGTTTGCGGAGACTTACCATCCCCTTAGCATAGAATTGATAGTAGATTCTTTACACAAGCTGGGCTTCGGTAATTTTGAGATACACAACTTCGGCAATGCCAAAATACACAAATTCGAGGATATGCAATGGTACTCAATCATTGCACGGAAGCTGTCATAAGCATATAATAATTTTTCTGAATTTGTTTGAGATTAAGATAGCATTATTATTTTGAGAGGAGCATAAAAATGGATAAATATTATTTGAATAGGGAAGAAGCTGTTCTGGTCATCATTGATATTCAGGAAAGGCTGGTCCCGGCGATGGACCGGGGGGAGAGGGCCATAAGGAATACCAACGTATTGATTTCCATGGCTAAAGATATGGATATACCGATCATAGTAACTGAACAGTATCCAAAAGGATTGGGCAGCACCGTGCCTCAGATTGAGGAAAACCTGGAGGGTGCCGGGAGATTTGAAAAGAACACCTTCTCAGGCTGCACAGAAGGGGTAATGGCTTCTTTGCATGAGTCAGGGAGAAAAAAAGTGATAATAACGGGTATGGAAACCCATGTGTGCGTGTTTCAAACAGTGAGAGAGCTGCTCAAGCAAGGCTATCACGTATTTGCAGCCGCTGATGCGGTATGTTCCAGGACCGAAGAGAATTATAACAACGGATTGTCCCTTATGAGAGAGATGGGAGCAGTGGTAAGCAATACCGAGACCATATTGTTTGATCTGCTGAAGGAAGCAGGGACACCGCAATTTAAGGCTTTATCCAAGCTTATAAGATAAGGTGGCATCATATGAATGGCTTTTTTTCAAGGGTTTATGAAATAGTTGCCCGGATCCCAGAGGGAAAAGTGGCTACATACGGCCAGATAGCTTTATTGCTGGGTGAGCCGAGAAGTGCAAGAATAGTGGGCTGGGCCATGAGGGCAGCACCAGAACATCTCAATCTGCCTTGTCACAGAGTAGTGAACAAGCTGGGTGAGATGTCGCCCGATTATGTATTCGGCTCCTCAGAAATTCAAAAAACGATGTTGATTTCAGAAGGGATCACCTTTAAAGCTAATGGATGCATAGATATGAAGAAGCATTTGTGGAATGTATTAAAGTTGTGATGCTGCTGATTAAATATGATATAATTTAGTGTGTAGGCCTGATATTTTTAATCCGATATAATGGGATGGGGGAATTCAGATGAACAAGGAGGAAGTCAAGTCCAGCACATTGCTGCTGCTGACAGCGGCTATTTGGGGCTTTGCTTTTGTTGCCCAGAGGGTAGGCACAATGCATGTGGGAGCTTTTACATTTACGGGACTGAGATTTGCATTGGGAAGCCTGTCCATCTTACCCATGCTGTTTATTTCAGCTAAGAAGACGGATGAGGGGAATGAAAGGACAGAAGACAGAAAAGATGTCATTCGTGCCGGCATAATGGCAGGATGTGCTCTTTTTATAGGTGCATCGTTTCAGCAAATAGGCTTGATTTATACAACAGCAGGCAAAGCCGGCTTCATAACAGGTCTTTATATTGTTTTTGTACCTGTATTCGGTATTTTCCTTAAGCAAAAGACTCATGCGAGCACCTGGCTCGGTGTCTTTGTTGCAATCATAGGCTTGTACTTTTTAAGCGTTAATGAGGGCTTCTATATTGAATTAGGAGATTTGCTTGAAATAATAGGGGCGGTTTTCTGGGCTATCCATATACTTATCATAGACCATTTTGCAAAAAAGGTTTCTGTTGTGAAATTATCCCTTGGACAATTCATCACCTGTTCTGTTCTGAGCTTGACTGCTGCGCTCATTTTTGAGAAAATCAGTCTGGATGCATTGTCTCAAATCATAATACCCCTTCTTTATGGTGGTATCTTGTCGGCTGGGGTTGCCTATACTATTCAAGCCATAGCACAAAAACATGCAAGACCTTCCCATGCGGCCGTGGCATTGAGCATGGAAGCGGTATTTGCAAGCATAGGCGGATTATTATTGCTCAATGAAAGGATGGCGCTGAGAGGATATATGGGTTGTGCTCTTATGTTGACCGGAATGCTGTTATCTCAATATGAGAACTTTACCAAAGGCAAGAATGAAGCCGCAATAGAAATTGTGAATCAAGAAAAATCCAGTTAATAGCAGGTGATTTAGATTTATGAATGGCTACGGTTTAGTTTTAGGAGGCGGGGGAGCAAAGGGCTCATATGAAATAGGGGTATGGAAAGCCCTTCACGAGCTTGATATACCTATCATCGGTGTGGCCGGAACTTCTGTAGGCGCATTGAACGGGGCTATGGTAGTACAAGGGGATTACGACAAAGCCTTTGACTTGTGGACGACTATCTCCGTAGAAACTGTCATAAGCATGAACAAAGCTATATCAGAGCTTGACAGCAGGAAAAAGGCAGAGGAAATAAAGAAGCTCATAATAGCTGCTGTCAATTCAGGAGGATTGGATGTAACTCCTTTAAAAAAGCTGCTGGCATCAACGATAGATGAAGATAAAATCAGAAAATCAGGTATGGACTTTGGCGTTGTGACTTTTTCGCTGACGGATCTGAAGCCCGTGAGCATATTTATAGAGGAAATACCTGAAGGGCAGCTGGTGGACTATTTGCTCGCCAGTGCTTCTTTCCCGGCCTTTAAGCCTATGGAGATAGGAGGGAAGAAATATATTGACGGAGCCCTTTATGACAATGTACCTGTATCTCTTATGCTGCAAAAGAAGATATACAATGTAATATCCGTTGATATATCAGGAATAGGAATTGTGAGAAAGATCAAGGATAAAAATTTGAAGCTCATTGAGATAAAAAATTCAGAGAATCTTGGTCCTGTACTGGAATTCAGCATAGAAAGGGCAAAAAGAAATATAGAAATAGGTTATTATGACGCTATGAAGGCGTTCGGCAGGTATAAGGGGAAATACTATTATCTCACCGATACAAGCAGCAATATGGAACTGGATGAAGATGACATCAAACTGGTTTACCGGTGCTTGGGGATAGATTGGGATAAACGTTTCAGCCCCCAAAACAGATTCATTATATATAAACTCATAAGAGATCTGAAAAATTATTGCAGAGATAAAAAGTTTAAAAATACTGAAGGTGTAATTTCAGCAGCAGCTGAGATTACCGCAGAAGCTCTGGAAATTGAGAGGCCCAAGCCTTATTCCTTGCAGAGCCTTATAGATGCTATCATAGACAAGTATAATTGTGAAAAGAAAGATATATCTTATGAAAATTTTTCAAAGCTTATGGATGATGAAAGCTGGGGCGGCGATAAGGGCAGCCTTAGCGAAAAGGTGAAAAAAATAACTTTTGAAAGCAGGCATGCGGCTTTATATAAGGCCGATATAAACGATATATCCGATAAAGCAATATTATACCGCCGACTTTTAGCTATTGCTTTTCCTAAAATCTGTATTGCAAATATTTTTATTGCTTTATTGACGAATGATTGAACGAGACTTCATTCAGAGGGGGATTCAACCCCCACTGAATGTTAGTTCAGTGATAAAATATGTAATAATTTATCTGACCATTGAGGAGGACTGACGGTGAAAGAAAATTTCAGCGAACTTGCTAAAGAATGGGCGAAGAACATACCACAGAAGAATTTTGAAATAGCACGCGATCTCATAAGAAAATCAAATATCAAAGAAGGCGATTCGGTACTGGATGTAGCAGCAGGTACGGGCATTCTATTTTCCATACTTAAGGATAAAGGGCTTTCAAATTATGTGGCAGTAGATATTACTGACAAGATGGTAGAAGAATTTTTGAGGATTTATCCGGGGATAGATGTGAGATGCCAGGATTATGAGAAAGCGCTGGAGCTTGAGCAAAATTTTGACTATATCATTATTTTCAACAGCATACCTCATTTTAATGACTACGATGCTGTATTTGCAAACTCCTATAATAATCTTAATGAGGGAGGTAAATTTATTATCTGCCATGCCAGAACAAGGGACGGGCTTAAGGAGCATCGCAAAAAAATAGGATATCCCCCAGATAAGGAGGAGCCGATTCCTACAGATGCTATGCTTTCAGAGCTTTGTGAAAGGCATGGCTTTAACAATATTACGATAGAGGATGAAGAATACTTTTTATTTTGCTGCCAGCGAAGGCAATAAAAAATTTTCACTTTGGGGGCGCGTATGAGAGATTTAATTTTTGGGCTTATCGGCGGAACTGCTTTGCTCATGTATGGCGTTGATACTATGGGTGAAGGTTTAGAGAAAGCATCCGGAGAAATGATGAAAAAGATGCTGTCTATACTGACAGGAAGAGTATGGAGTGCTTTTCTTGTAGGTGCTTTTTTAACAGCGCTGGTACAAAGCAGTACCGCGATCACAGTTCTTACAGTGGGATTTGTTAATGCGGGTCTTATGAAGCTGCCTCAGGCTATCGGGATAATCTATGGGGCCAATATCGGCACTACGATTACCGCCCAATTGATGGCTTTCAGCTTCAGCTTCAAACTCACAGAAATTGCTCTGCCCGTTCTGGGAATCGGATTCGGGATAAGCTATTTCGCAAAAAATAAAACCGTAAAGAATATAGGAAATGCTCTTATGGGATTTGGCATGATGTTCCTTGGGTTAAAAATACTTAATCAGGGAATACCTTTCATGAGGGAAAATGAAACTCTCAGATACTTTTTTGAAAAGTATGCTTCTATGCCCATCATAGGCATATTGCTGGGCATGGTTGCAACTGCTCTTGTACATAGCAGCGCTGCTACAGTCGGACTGGTAATGGTTTTAGGACAAGCAGGACTTATTGATCTTCAAGCGGCGATTTGCATAATGCTCGGAGATAATATAGGAACATGTGTAACTGCTCAGCTCGCAAGCCTCTCCGGAAATATACATGCAAGAAGGACTGCATGGGCCCATACTCTATATAATATCATTGGTGTCATAGTCGTAGCATTGATCTTGCCATACTTTGTACGTATAGTTGAAGCTACGACTATCTATTTGCAGCCCAACGGCGATATAGGTTCCCAGATAGCCAATTCCCATACCTTTTTTAATCTATTCAGTGCATTGGTATTTTTGCCTATTACAAAGTATTATGTCAAATTTCTTGAGACTGTCATTAAAGGCAAGGGCGTGGATCATGAAAACAGGTCCATATATCTGGATAAATTGCTTTTGGACACACCTGCCGCTGCAATAAAAGCATCTGTTTCCGAACTGATAAGAGGTGCTGAAATCGCCAAGATAATGCTGAATAATGCGGCAGAAGCCCTATTTGAAAATGATGAGAAAAAGCTTGAACTTGTTCACAAGGATGAAGAAGTCGTCAATCAACTCCAGAAGGATGTAACTGTTTATATGGTAGAATTATCAAAACGCCTTCTTTCCGATACAGAGTCTATCACCGTAACTGCCATGATCAATAGCATAAACAATATAGAAAGAATGGGAGATCATACCGAAGATATTGCAAGGCTGATTAAAAGCAAGATTGACAAGAATCTTATTTTCTCGGATGCGGCAACGGATGAATTAAAGCATCTGCTTGAATTGGTCACCTGGATGTATGATAATACTATAATCTTATTGAAGGATAAAAATCCTGAGCTGGCTAAATCCACAGCAGAGCTGGAGGATAAGGTGGATGAATTGTGCAAGGATTTGGCAAACCATCATATAGCAAGGTTGGAAGCCGGCAAGTGCAATGTAGAATCGGGAGTAGTTTTCCTGGATATAATAAACCACTTTGAAAGGATAGCAGACCATATTTATAAGGTTTCCCTTTTGTCAAAGGATGAGCTTCAGGGCGTTTTCAGGGCGGAAGCGAAATAGTCATTTCAAAATTATCAAGGAGATGTTTTGCATGGGGAAATGGTTTAATGGTGAGCCCTTCAGGCTTCTTTCAAGGGTACATATAGCAGCTCTTTTGATAATATTTATTTTGAATATGATGATTTACTTTTTTTCCGACAGGCTAAGAGAGGTCAAGACAGATAAGCTTTGCAGGAATATTATTGCTCTGGCTCTCATAACCACAGAGCTTTCCTTTCAAATTTGGTGTGCCGTTATAGGTGTGTGGACGGCTGAATACAACCTGCCTTTTCATCTTTGCTCCGCTGCCACAATAATCTGTGCGATCATGCTATTCATGAAGAGCTACAGAATATATCAGATAGCATATTTCTGGGGCCTGGGAGGAGCTTTGCAGGCGCTTCTGACCCCTGATTTGAGCGGATATAACTATCCCCATTATGTCTTTTTTAAATACTTCATTCTTCATGGGCTGATAGTGATCTCAGTTCTTTATATGGCCTTTGTACATTCATATAGGCTTGCTTTCAGATCTGTTTTAAATGCTTTTGCCGTCACGAATCTATTTGCTGTAATTGTGATACCTGTAGATATTCTGACGGGGGGCAATTACCTTTTTTTGTGCAGAAAGCCGGAGGCTATGACCTTGCTCGATTATTTAGGCCCCTGGCCGTGGTATATAATCCCTATGGAAGCAGTGGTATTTGCGATGTTCGTCATATTGTACCTGCCTTACGCCATAAGCGATTTTGTGCAAAAGCACAGGGATATAAATTCAGGCATAAGCCCAGGGGCATAAAAGATTTATAAATA